>JADMKK010000024.1 GCA_015478895.1 Comamonas sp.
CTGGCTCATGCAGCAAGCCTACAGCTTGCGGCAGGTTGATTTATGCAACAACGCCTTGCTAACTCTGAAGTGTATTCAGCTAGAAACCCTTTTATGAGGTTGCAGGTGAAATCGCTGATATTGTCTTTTCCAACCCCTTCTTTAACTAGGCTTAGTTTTCCAATATGAGATCCGCCTATGCTCTCTTCTCCAAAATCTTTAAATATTCCGGAAAGACCGTGCTTTAATGATTGAGCAAATTTTCCAGCAAGACCATTTCCTCCGTTACCATTTTTACAAAATCCAAACCAATTTTGTTTGACTTCTGGAAAATAATACCAATGTTTTATTAATCCATCTGTTATTTTCTCATTAGATTTTGATTTTAAGAAAACAACATATTTTATTATCTCTTTATGGAGAATTTTTAGTTTTTCGTCATCGCTATTAAATATAAGAAATGGATCAATGAATAATGGTAAGTCGTTGATTAAAGAAATGTTAAATGCACCATATTCTGAAATAATATTTGGTGAAACATTGAATATATCGGAGAAATATATTTTTATTGATAATTTTTTTTGCATTTTAAATAAATAAGATTAATTAAATGTGAATTCGTCAGGCCACAAAAAATAAGGCCCAAACCGTGACTTCGCTACAAACTCAATCCCTGCTTGTTTTGCCGCAAGGGTGAGGTAATGCCGATCCCCTTCAACCGTTAGCAATTGCACGGCCACCGCTTTCGCCAACCAATCCGCAGTTTTCATCCCATGCTTTTGGGCGATTTTGGAGGTGGAGAGTTTTTGCGGGCCGTTGCCGTTGGGGCGCGCTTCGTCGTCGGTGGCATCGGTGCTGTCGCTGGCGGCGGTTGCTTCGTCCGCAGTACTCACGCGCTCCATGCTGATGCGTACTTCATCGCTGATGCGGATGATGCGTTGCGCTTCTTCGTAGGTGTCTTTGTAGAGTTCGGCGTCGTCCTCGCGGCGGATGAGGATGCCCATTTCGTTGTTATTAATCTGGCTGAACTCATACAGGTTCAGGCTGGTGACGATGGCATCCGACTCATTCAGGTAGCACTTGGCGTGCAGGTTTTTGCAAAAGCTGGTGCGGATATAGCTTTGCCCTTTGAGCCATTCAATCTCTTGCGGCTGCAATTCGCTTTTGCCGTAAACGATGCGCACATCAATCTTTAAGCGGTTCTTGTCTTCCAGCAGCTCTTTCATGCGGTCATTGAGCTTGAGGAAGGGGCTAATCAGCACCAACCTGTCTTTCGCTCCTTTGATGAGTTCTTCGAGGAAGTAGTTGGTCGCAGAGGTGTTAAGAAACTTGGCCATGCTGTCCCGATTGCTTTGAAAGTTATGTCCTACATTGCAGTCTAGAAACCTTGCCCCGTCTTGCGAAGTAGGGCGTTGTATTTGCAAGGAATCGCCGGAGAGGTGCTTGCATTCACCGCCTAAATCCAACAGCGTTTAAAAATTTTTAGCAAAAATTGCCTCCAGCCCAATAACAGTAAGGGCAGCCAGCTATCAATTCAATAAAAATCAAAGCCCATAAAGCGCAGAGCATGCAAGCCACAACCAGACCTGCCGCAACGCAGTTGCGAGACAGGTCTGTCTGCTCGTGGAAGTCCTTCATATTTCCGGCGGCTGTTTGAGCAGAGTGACGCAGGAACGCCGCGAGTTCCGCCGGACAGCCGTCGGCAGACGCGCTTCTTTGGTGACTTTCTTGTCGCGGACAAGAAAGTTACTCGGCAGTCGGGCCGAGACCTGACCAGCAGCACCAAAAACAAAAAATATGAATAAAAACCGCCTCCAGCCCAATAGCAGCAAGGGCTAACAGCTATCAAATCATCAATACCTGTACAGCCTCAAAGCCATTCTTAACAAAACCAAAAATCAACCAAGTGAGGTAAGTTTTTCTGAATGAAACTAATTAATTAACAACTTTCATTAAAGCAATCAGATCCCTAGAATTTTTGGAGCAAGCTCATAAATAAACAGGAGACATTCCATGGACCCGACGTTTTCTTCCGATATCGAAGCCGTGCGCGATTTGGTGATTCGCTTTATGCAGACCGAAGTCGTCCCCGTGATGGATGACTACGAAAAGCGCGCCGAGTTTCCTCGGGAGCTGGTGGCGAAGGCGGGTGCGGCGGGTTTGTATGGCGCAGTGTTCCCTGAGTCGGTGGGCGGCAGCAATATGGGCTACCTGGCGGCGGCAGTCATTCAAGAAGAGATGGGCCGTCTGGATGTGCGCTTCGCGGCGTGCAATAACCAGCAGGGCTCCACCTGCCCGAGCTGTATTTACTTGGGCGGCACCGCTGAACAGGTTGAGCGTTACGTGCCCAATCTGCTGGCGGGGAAGACGATTGGGATGATGTCGCTGACCGAGCCCGGCGGCGGCTCAGACCCTGAAGGCAATATGAAAACTTTTGCCAAGCGCGATGGGGATGTGTACCGCATCAGCGGGCAAAAGATGTGGGCGTCAATGGCCAACCAGACCGATGTGGGGGTGTTGCTGGCGAAGACCGACCGCAATGCGGGTGCCAAGGGGGTGACGGCTTTTATTGTGAAGCCCAAGCAGTTCCCGGGCTGGAATGCCCAGCCGGTGCCGATGCTGGGTTTGTCCAAATCCATGCGCACCAATGTGCTGTTTCTGGATGATTTCGTGGTGCCGGTAGAGGATCGCTTGGGCGAGGAGGGCGAGGGCTTCAAGATTGTGATGCGTGCTTTGCAGCCAGGGCGGGTGACGATTGCAGCCAAGGCGCTGGGCGTGGCGCGTGCGTGTTTTGAAGAGGCCGTGCGCTACGCCAATGAGCGCGAGATGCGCGGTCAGCCCATTGGGCGCTATCAGATGATTCAGTCTGACATTGCAGAGATGGCTTGTGCGATTGAAGCCAGCCGTGCGTTGGTCTACAAAGTGGCGCAAATCATGGACATGGGTGGGCCTTCCAACCGCATGGCGGCCATTGCCAAGTACCACGCATCGCAAACGGCCAAAATGTGCGCCGACAAAGCCACGCAGATTTTTGGAGGCTACGGGCTGGCGGAGGAATACCGTATCTCGTGGCTGCGTGCCTATGCCGACTTGTTCTTCACCGGCGAGGGGACTGCGAATGTGCAAAAGATGGTGATTGCCGAAGATGCGCTGGGCTACAAAGTGGCCGACCGCCACCACGGCAAAACCGGTCTGCGTGAGATTCGCCAGAAAGAAGCGGTGTAGCGCTGAGTTGTTGCCCCTCCAGCAACGGAGATAGGCCGCAGTCAAGCGCCAACCAGCCGTCGGCAGATGCGTTCTTTGATTCCTTTATTGCGCGACAAGGAAAGAATTCGGCAGTCGGGCCGAGACCCAACCAGCTTCCACCTTGTCGTAAGGGCTGTTGTCCGACTTGCCTATGCGGCTTCGCACGCCGCTCTGTGCGCGCAACGGGCAACACACTTTTAGCAGCCCCATGCGCTACGCGTACTGCGAGGCTGCTCTAGCACAGGGGGTTTCACTCGATCTACACCATTGCCCCCTGCACTCCACCGAGGCGGACACAAAGGGGTTTGAGTATGGCGATCACGAGAAGACAGATGTTGCTGGGCACAGGCGCTGTCGTCGTAGTAGGTGGGGTGGCCATGACGGTGCCGATGCTGCGCAGGCCGGGGCACATGGCTCCCTCGGTATCGCGTGCATCGCCAGTGGCAGGTGATACCGAGCTGCCAGCACAGGCCGATGTGGTGGTGGTGGGAGCGGGCATCATGGGTGTCGCTACCGCCTATTACCTGGCGGAGAAGGGCCTGTCTGTGGTGGTGTGCGAGAAAGGCCTGGTGGCGGCAGAGCAATCGAGCCGCGCTTATGGGCAAGTGACCAATTGGGGCCAGAAAGAAGAAGTGACGGCGCTGGGCCAGCAAAGCAAGCTGCTGTGGAGTGGCATGAATGAAAAGCTGGGGGCCGACACCAGTTACCGCGCTTATGGCCGGGTGCAGGCGTTTGAGAAAGACGAAGACATTGAAGATGCGCGTGAATGGTTGCAGAAAGCGCAGGCTGTAGCGCCTGCACATGCTCCGCTGACAGGGCGATTTGTTGAAGGGGCGGAACTGGCGCAGTTGATTCCGGGCGCGCAAAGTGCGTGGAAGCAGGGGCTGTACATCCCCGACGACGGCGGTATGGAGCCCGCGCTGGCTGCGCCTGCCGTGGCGCGTGGTGCGCAAAAGCTGGGGGTAAAAATCGTCACCCAATGCGCGGTGCGCGGGTTTGAAACCGAGGCCGGTGCGGTCTCGGGCGTAGTGACGGAGAAGGGGCTGATCAAGGCCAAGCAGGTGGTGGTGGCAGGCGGCACCTGGTCGCGCCTGTTATTGGGCAATGCGGACATCAACTTTCCGGTGCTGCCGGTGTATTTGTCGCAACAGCGGCTGAGTGTGGTGAACGGTGCTCCGCCCGCCGTAGGTGCTGCGGGCATGGTGGTGTGGCGCACGGAGGTGGACGGCAGCTTTTCCAATGGCCCGCGCTACATGACAGCGCCAGTCACGCGTGACAGTCTGGTGCTGCTGCCGGGCTTTGCCACTTCACTGGTGGGCATGCTGGCCAGCGAGACGCCGCTGGACTTCACGCTGGGCAAGGATTTCTATCATTCGTTCGAAGTCGAGCGGCGCTGGGCGATGAATGAGGTCAGCCCGTTTGAGAGTTTGCGCACCATGGCCCCCGTACACAACGACGGCACGCTTGATGAGTGTCTGGGCTGGATTCGTGAGGAATTTCCGGTTTTTCAGCAATCCCAGCCCATTGAGCGCTGGGCCGGCACGATTGATGTGGCCAGTGACCAGATTCCGGTGATTTCACCCGTGCCTGCCATGCCGGGGCTGTTTGTCATGGGCGCATTCAGCTTTGGTTTGACGCAGGGCCTGGGCGCAGGGCAGTTGATGGCCGATCTGGTGACGGGTTCGCCCACCAAGATTGATGCGCAGCCTTTTCAATTGGGTCGTCTGCTGTGAGTAGGGCGAACGTTTGGATCGCCACTGATGCGCCTTACTGCGGCCTGCCGCCTGCGCCCGCTGATTTGCCCATGGCGTGGAATGGCGACTGGCGGCTGCTGTTGGCACTGCTGCTGCTGGGCGCTGCCATGGCGCTGACGCAGCGGCGCGGTCTGTTTGCCTTGGGCTGGGGGGCGCTGGTGGTGGCCTTTGTGTCGCCCTTGTGTGCGCTGACGGTGGCGCTGTTCTCGGCCCGCTCAGCCCACCATATTTTGTTGTTGACTATTGTGGCACCGCTGCTGGGCGCAGCCTTGCCGCAATGGGGGCGGCGCGTGGCGTCCACTTGGTCATTGCTGGCCACGCTGGTGGCGCTGACGCTGTGGCACGTGCCTGCGGTGTATACGCTGGCCTGGCAGTCGCACCATGTGTACTGGCTGATGCAGTGTGCGCTGATGCTGCCTGCGGTAGCTTTTTGGGCGCGCATTCTGGCGGTACTGCAGCAGCCCCACACGCTGACGGCAAATGAATCTATCGGCGCATTGGCGCAGATCGTGGCACTGGCGGGGGTGATGGGGCTGATCGGTGCGGTGCTGACCTTTGCGCCCGAGGTGCTGTACCCCGAACATGGCATGGCGCCACTGGCCTATGGTCTGGAGCCGCTGCAAGACCAGCAACTCGGTGGTCTGCTGATGTGGGTGCCGGGTTTTGTGCCGCTGGCCGTGATTGCTGGCGCCGTATTGCGCCATGCGTGGCGCAGTGCTGGGCAAGGGGCCAAGGTGGCAATCCCATGATTGCCCTCATGAAGACTTTGCACATTGCCGCGCTGGTGATCTGGTGCGCGAGTTTGATGACCTTGCCCTTGCTGCTGGGCCTGCACCGCCTGATTGCCGCTGACCCGGCGCCGCACGCCATGCAGGACAAGTACACGCGCTTTCGGCGGGTGACGCACATGGCGTATACCGGCGTTGCCACGCCTTCCGGGGTGATTGCAATTGCTGCGGGTACGGTGCTGATTTTTGCTGCGCAGGTGATGGATGTCTGGCTGCTGGTCAAGCTGGTGCTGGTCGCGGGCATGGCACTGGGCCACGCCTGGCTGGGTCACATGATCGTGCAGTCATATGAAAAGGATGTGCACTGGCGCATGCCACCGCCTGCGCTGTCATTGCTGGTGACGGTGCCGTGCATGCTGGGCATCTTGTGGCTGGTGCTGGTCAAACCGGATCTGGCGGACTGGGTACAACGGCTGCCCACTTGGATGCGTGAACCGCTGGAACTGGATATCAAGGCGTTGCTGGCCCCCGTGCAGCAATGGTTGAACTGGCGTCAGGAGCCCGCATCGTGACTGTCATGCACGCCAATACCGTAATCGAACACCAGCTTGCCGCCGTGCCAGCCTGTCAAGGCCGTGATGAAAGCCGCCAGCGCCGAAGTGAGGATGCCAGCGGGCAGCACCGCCGCCTCGGCGTTGCCCCAGCGCAAGGCCCAGTTGGCACCCAGAATCGAGATCAGCATCACTGCCAAAATGAAGTGGCTCCAGCTGGGCGAGCGCAGGCGAATGCCGGGCACGACCAGCAACTCAGCCGTGCCCACAATGCCGGCCAGCACCCCCATGCCAAAGGCAATACCCACCGACCACAGCGCCACACGCGGCCAGAAGGCATCGCCCGTGAGCCAGTACATGCCATCAGCCCCCAGCGTGCAAAAGCACAGCGCAATGGGGAAGGCCACCATCATGGCGTGCAAGGGGTGGCCGGCAATCGCCACACGGGTTTCGGTTTCGGTGAACTTGCGCAGCTCATCAATGGGATCGGTGAGGCCGGGTGTCGGGCGGTCGGGCGTCGAGGACATGGGCGCGAAAACTTTCATCAGTGGTTGTGGGGTGCAGGCCATCGTCATGCACGCACGGGCATCTGTGTGTCAGCCTGTGCCGCGTTGGCGGGCTGTGAGGGCGCGCTTTCCACGCTGGACCCTGCGGGGCCGGCGGCCAGTCTGGTGGCCAATTTGTGGTGGGCCATGCTGGCGGGCACCGCCGTGCTGACGGCGCTGGTGCTGGGCCTGGTGGCTATCGGGTTCAAAAAATCATCGCGTCCGCCCGTCAGCGCCCGCTTTTGGGCGCTGGGCATGGGGGTGGCCATGCCGCTGGCTGTGTTGACGGCGCTGGTCGGCACCGGGCTGTGGATGGGTGAGCGCATGCAGGCGCGCCCCGGCCCTGATGTGGTGACAGTGCAGGCCGATGCCCGGCAGTGGGCATGGCGCTTTGTGCAGCCGGGGCCGCAGGGGCAGGCGGTGGAGACAGAGAACATCTTGTTCATTCCCGCAGGCCAGCCAGTGAACATACAGCTCACCAGCCGGGACGTGATTCACAGCTTCTGGGTGCCGCGCCTGGGCGGCAAGATGGACGCCATTCCGGGTCACCGCAATCTGCTGCGACTCCAAGCCGATGCGCCGGGGCGCTACGAAGGCCTGTCGGCCGAATTCTCCGGGGTGGGCTATGCCGACATGCGCTTTGTGGTGGTGGCGTATCCACCCGATCAAATGCCTGATATGAAAAAAACCGAGGGACAGCCATGAGTGCGGAGCCAACTTTGCAGCCCAACCCGCCGCAGAATGCGCTGGCCCTGCACCGCGAGCTGGATGCTGTATGGCGCAACCCACCGGGCTGGCGGGGCTGGTTGTCATCCAGCAGCCATTTGCATCTGGGCATGCGCTTCATGCTCACGGCATTTTTCTTTTTTGCGGTGGCGGGCCTGCTGTCCATGCTGATCCGGGCGCAACTGGCTACGCGCAACGGGGCGTTTTTGAGTGTCGATCAGTACAACCAGATCTTCACCATGCACGGCACGCTGATGATGTTTCTGTTTGCCACGCCCATGTTGACCGGCATGGCGTCGTATTTTCTGCCGCGCATGCTGGGCACGCGTGATTCCGCCTACCCGCGCCTGTCTGCGCTGGGGTGGTGGTGCTACCTGTTTGGTGGCCTGATTTTGCTGGCCGCTTTGCTCGGCGGTGTGGCGCCGGATGGCGGCTGGTTCATGTACACGCCACTGTCCAGCCGTGCGTATTCACCGGGGGTGAATGCTGATGTGTGGCTGCTGGGTATTACGTTTGTCGAAGTCTCGGCGATTGCGGCGGCCATTGACATCACCGTGAGCATCTTGCGCCTGCGTGCGCCGGGCATGAAGTTGATCGAGATGCCGCTGATGGCGTGGTACCTGCTGGGCACGGCGGTGATGATGCTGGTGGGCTTTCCGCCGTTGATTCTGGGCTCGCTGCTGCTGGAGCTGGAGCGGGCGTTTGACTGGCCGTTTTTTGACCCGTTGCGCGGGGGCGATTCCCTGCTGTGGCAGCACCTGTTCTGGCTGTTTGGGCACCCGGAGGTCTACATCATCTTTTTGCCTGCGGCGGGCATCATCTCCACCGTGCTGCCGGTGATGGCACGCACGCGCATCGTGGGTTACGGGGCGATTGTGGCGGCCATTCTGGCGCTGGTGTTTCTGAGCTTTGGCCTGTGGGTTCACCACATGTTTGCCGTGGGCATACCGCACATGGCGCTGGCGTTTTTCTCGGCGGCTTCGGCACTGGTGGCAGTGCCCACGGCGGTGCAGATTTTTTTATGGATTGGCACGCTGTGGCGGGGCCACCCGCAAATGCATTTGCCCATGCTGTACCTGATGGGCTTTTTTGCCACCTTTGTCATGGGTGGGCTGACGGGAGTGATGCTGGCCATCGTGCCCTTTAACTGGCAGGCGCACGATACGGCGTTTGTGACGGCGCATTTGCACTATGTGCTGATTGGCGGCTTTGTCTTTCCCCTATTGGCCGGCGTGGTGTACTGGATGCCGCTGATCTCAGGCCGCCAACCGGTGGCGAATTTGGGTAAATGGGCGTTCTGGATACTGTTCGTCGGCTTTCATGGCACCTTCTTTTTGATGCACTTGACCGGCTTGCTTGGCATGCCGCGCCGCATTGCGGCCTACCCCCTCAACCCGGAGTGGGAGTGGCTGAACCTTATCAGCTCTTTCTTTGGTTTTGTGATGACCATGGGTTTTGCCCTGTTTGCGCTGAGCCTGGTGCTGCAATACCGCTTTGGGGCGCGCAGCACACGCAACCCGTGGGGCGCGGAAGGGCGCGAGTGGCAAGTGCCACGCTTTCAGCCGCTGTACAACTTTGCCTCGCTGCCCTTGGTGCAGCAGGACGGTCTGGCCGCAGCGCGCGGTGAAGGCGCATTGCCCGGCGCGCCGCGCGGAGAGCGGGAGTTGCTGGTGGTCGATACGGTCAGCGGTGCGCCGCGCTATGTGCTGATGGTGCCTGGCAGCACGCTGCTGCCGCTGTTCACCGCACTCGTCATTGGCTGCTTTGTATTGCTGCTGCTCATGGGGCATTACGCGTGGTCGGTGGTGGCGCTGGCTGGCATTTTTGTGATGGGCTGGCGCTGGGGCGCGCCCGTGCTGCCCACCAAAGACTGGGGCTTGGTGCCCGTGCTGCCCCATGTGCAACTGCCCCTGCACTTTGACGTTGCCAAGAACATTGCGCACAGCGGCATGGCGACTTTGCTGGTGGCCAATGGATCGATGTACGCCAGCTTTCTGTTTGGCATCGGCTTCTTGTCTGTCATCGCGCCCAACTGGCCGCCGCCAGCAAGTGGGCTGGGCATGGTGCAGGCCGCGCTGGCGCTGGCCGTCATCGTGCTACTGGCCTGCATATCGGTGCTGGCGCGTGGAATTTCGGGCCGCCGTGCGCTGCGGGGCAGCATGCTGGGCGCGCTGGCGCTGGGTTTGATCGCCGTGTTGGCCAGTGGATTGGATGACCCTGCCCGCCATGCACGCGCAGCGCTCTATGCCTTTGCGCTGGGGTATGTGGCCGTCCACACGCTGATTGGCAGCTTGCTGGCGGCACATGCCTGGCAGCAAAGCAAAGATGGTCGCCTGACAGCCCACCGCGCCGGTGTGCAGCCCGTGTGGCTGCTCTGGCAAAACTACACCTTCATCACGGCACTGGTCTTGCTGTGCGTGGTGGCACTGCAGCAGTGGGCATCATGAACTGGGTGGCCCGCGCTCTGATTGGCCCCTGCCTCTGGGCGGTGGCATTTACCGTGGTGTATGCGCTGCACGGCGTAGGCTGTGCGCAGGCCTGGCCCTCGGTCGCAACGCCCGTCGGCAGCCTGCACCATGTGGTGTTGATTGCAGCTTATGGCGTGGCGCTGCTCATCACCTGGCTGGCCTTGCTGAAAGTACCACGCGGCGAAGGCGTGAAAGCGCAAGTCATTGCCGTGGGTGGCTGGATTGGTTTTGGCGGCACGCTGCTCACGCTGTTTCCCGTGCTGGGCGTAAGCAGTTGCCTGTAAAGCCGTAAATTCATGCATCAAAAGTGCCGTCAGCTCTTGTCCCTAAAGGGCGGACAGCTATGCATTAGTTAAAAATCAGAAGCTGCCGCGGTGTATGGCCAAGCCGCCAAAGCTTTGCTGCACGGGCATGATTTCGATGGCGTTGATGTTCATGTGCGCGGGCGACTGCGCAATCCACAGCACGGTGCTGGCAATGTCCTCGGGCGTCAGGAACTGCACGCCCTCGTAGACCTTGGCGGCCCTTTCAGCGTCCCCAAAGCGCACGTCGGAAAACTCGGTGCCGCCGCACATGCCGGGCTCCACATTGGTTACGCGCACGGGCGTGCCCAGCAAATCGGCACGCAGGTTGCGGCTGAACTGCTGCACAAAAGCTTTGGTGGCACCGTAGACGTTGCCGCCCTGGTAAGGCCAGTTGCCGGCAACCGAGCCCAGGTTGAAGATATGGCCGCGCTTGCGCTCCACCATGCCGGGCAGCAGGGCGCGCGTCATGTTGACCAAGCCCTTGCAGTTGGTGTCGATCATGGTGTGCCACTGGTCAATATCGGCGCGCTGGGCCGGCTCCAGCCCCAGTGCCAGACCGGCGTTGTTGATCAGCACATCAACTTGCGCAAAGGCTGGGGGCAGTTGCGTAGGCAGGGCCGCAACGGCGGCTTGGTCGTTGACATCGAGCTCAATGGGCAGTAGGCGCTCGCCCAGCTCAGCAGCCAGTGCGTTGAGTTTGTCCTTGCGGCGGGCGCTGGCGATGACATGGTGGCCGGCCTGCACAAAACTGCGTGCCATGGCTGCGCCGAAACCTGCCGATGCGCCGGTGATGAAAACGATCATGGTGGAAGTCTCTCTTCGTAGTTCAAGGTAAAGCAATGCTGGCGTGCATTGTGGCAAAAGGCTACCGCCCCATACGAAAAAAGCCGCTGACACAGGTGACAGCGGCTTGGCAAGGGCATGCAGCGGTAATGCCGCATGCGGGATGCGATTTACTGGGCCTGGGCCACAAAAATTTCTACGCGGCGGTTCTTGCTGCGGCCAGCGGCAGTGCCGTTCGTGGCGACGGGTTCGCGCGCACCACGGCCTTCCGTCTGAATGTGGGCATTCACGCCACGGCTGAAGATGTAGTCACGCGTGGCGTTGGCACGGTTGAGCGACAAGGGATCGTTGATGTGCGCGCCGCCGGTGCTGTCGGTGTGGCCGACGATGATGACCTGCGTGTTCGGGTTGTTTTGCAAGCTGGTGGCAAAGTTGTTGAGCACCGGGCGGAAAGGGCTCTTGATGTAGGCGCTGTTGCTGTCAAACGAAACGTCGGCCGGAATGTCCACCAGCAAACGGTTGTCAGACGTGCGCGAGACGGTCACACCCGTGCCTTGGGTGGCGGCTTGCAACTCCTGGCGCTGGCGCTCCATGTTCGATGACCAGATGTACGTGCCCACGCCGCCAACGGCCGCACCAATCAGCGCGCCCGGGCCGGCTTTGCCGCCGGTGGCTTTGGCAATGCCAGCACCCGCCAAAACGCCCACAGCAGAGCCAATGGCTGTGTTGCGCTGGGTGGGGGTCATGGTCTCGCAGCCCGCGAGTGTCAAAGCAGCGGCCACGGCCACGATCATTGCTGTTGTAGAACGCAAAATCTCTCTCCCTGAATTTATAAATTGATAGCATACAGAATGTATCGCTATTGGCGTGGGCGCATTTGCAGCGCAGGCTGTTGCCCCCACATTCTGGTTACATACCGCGGCTGCATGACGCGCAGCCAGAAAGACAGACATGCGCGCTTTAGACGACCACGAAGCTGCCGTGCAGCAGCCTTGCCTGCATTGGCATGACTTGCGCTTGGCCGGTGCAGCACCGACAGCTCCGGGTTGGAGCAAGACCTTGTCGCCGGGGCTGATCTTGCTGCTTGATGCCAGCGGTGATGCTGCCGCGCCATGGCTGCCGGTGCTGGCAGGGCGTGTGCCTGCGCTGTCCGGGCAGTTGCACTGCGGCGGCGTGGACAGCCGCCATCTGCAGGCGTATGCCGCGCAGGTGTTTTGGCAAAACCCGCGCGAGCCCCTGGCGCGGCGCGAACAACTGGTCAGCGAATGGGTGGCGCAGACCGCGCAGCGCTGGCCTCTGTGGGACGAAGCTGCTTGGCAGCGCCATGTGCAAGGCTTTGTGCTGAAGCCCCAGCTTGGCAAGCCTTTGTGGCATTTATCTACCGGCAGCCTACGCAAGCTATGGATGGCTGCTGCGCTGGCCAGCGGGGCCAAGCTCACAGTGATTGACGAGCCCACCGCGGGGCTGGATGGCACGGCACTGCGCTATCTGCAGCAAGCCCTGGATGCACTGGGCGCGCAATTGGCTGATGCAGAGGCAGAGGACGCTGCCGAGGTGCCGCCGCGCTGGGTACTGGTGGCCCATTGGGAGGCGTTGTCGGATGTGACGTGGGATGCTTTGGTGGAGTTGCCAGACCCTGTGGGGTGAGGGCTGGCAGCTATTTTGATGTGCCATGAACGCGCGCGCTGCGGCAGCGTTGCCCGCGAGGCGCAAGGCTTAGGGCAGCTGGATATCGAGCAGGTCGCTTTCCACGCTCACGCCGTTGTCCAGCTGGGCGCGCAGCACAAAGCCTTCATCGAGCGCTACCAGTTGCGCGCTTTCCACGTGAAAGTCTTCATTGCTGGCTGCGCCATGGAAGGTGAAGTAGCTGCGCACCGGCAGTTCGGCGGCGCATTCCATGTCGATGTCGGCATGCTGCTCGACCAGCCATTGGCGGGCGGACTGCAACGAGGCCGCCACTGGCAGGCACTCGGCGGGAATGTCGATGTGGGCGTTGCGGGTGATGTCGTCGCCGCTCAGGCCGTCAAACTCGCCGATGGTAAAGAACGTGACTTGAAATTTTTGCTGGCTCATGCTTTTTCTGCGTGCTATGGAAAAAAAATGCATTTTGCGACGTGCCAGCTTGTCTTTGCACGGATGCGGTGCTTATTGCACCTGGGCGTGGAAGGCCTTGTTGGCAATCTTCCAGCCTTGCTCGGTCTTGAGCAGCAAAAAGTAGTCCGTAAATGTGGCGCTGCCATGCTCCAGCGTAACTTTGGCCATGGCTGAGGTGCCGGTAATGTCCAGCGCATCAATGCTGCGTCGGCGCGTCGATTCGTCGGGGGCGGGGGTGTTTTTGAAGCGCTGGCAGTAAAAGTCCAGATCCCACGAAGTCAGCGGCCCTTCGCGCACGCTTTCCAGCCGTGCCGTTGGCATGAAGGCCGCGCGCATGTGCGCGGCGTTGTCTTCGGCATGGCCGCGCATGTACAGCTCCAGCGGCAGGCGCACGGCAGCTTCTTCGGGGTGTTGGGTCAGTGGTTGGGGTGTCATGCGCTTCCTTGGGGCGGGCTTTTCAATGGTTGCCGCATGCTAGCGGGGTGCGTGCTGGTGATTGCGTGCGCGCAGGTCACAGGTGTTTCACGGCCGCCGCGCCGCCAAAGGGGCTCACCCAAAACAAAAGCCCCGGCGCAGGGCAACGGGGCTTGAGTGGGGCCAGCTCTGAGGAGCTGGCAGGCAGCGAGGCTTAAGCGCCCAGCTTCAGGGCACCCTTCATGATGAAGGAGTGGCCAGGGAAGGAGCAGAAATAGGTGTAGTCAGTGCCAGCCTTGAGCTTGGTCACGTCGATCACCATGTCAGTCGATTCGCCGCCACCGATCACCTTGCTGTGTGCCAGCACGCGGGTGTCGCCCGCCTTCACGTAATCAGCTGCAGCGCCAGCCTTCATGCCGTCGGCAGCAGCTGCCGTGGCGTCAGCAGTGGTGGTCAGCACGATGTTGTGGCCCATGGCGGACTTGGGCATCTTGCCGACGTGCTTGAGCGTGACGGTGTAGCTCTTGCAGGCTTTGGGCACTTCGATGTTCTTCACATTGAATTGCATTTGGTCGTTACCTTCCACGGTAACGGCGCAGTCTGCCGCCATTGCGGGAGCCGCCATGCCACCAGCAGCCAACAAAGCGAGTGTCATCAGAGTCTTTTTCATAGCGCAAATCCTTACGAAATCATTGTGTGAAGTGAGAGGGGCTCGGCAGTCACAGCCTTAGAACGGTTCTAACTGTCCAGTTGGTTGGTATTGTGATCCTGAAATTTCAGACTTTTGTGAAATTAGGGGTTTCTGCCCAGCGGTAAAGAACTTATTGCATTCACCCATGACGCGCATCAAGAAAATGTGCGCAATCTGCAGCCCTGGTAATTGGGGGCTATGGATTAAAAGAGCAGCTCGCCCTTATTAATCAACGGTTTCGGCTACTTATAGGCCGCAAAGCCTTGATTAATAAGGGCGAGAAGCTACTCTTTTAATTGCACGCTCAAGCCATTGCGGCTTCTGTGCCACGCGAAGGGGCTGCAGCAGCTTTAGGCAGCGCCTTGGTGCTGGGTGCCATCGCTGCGCTGAACGAGGTCGGCGCAACCGGGTTGGCCGCTGCCGACAAAGACTGCACGCGCTGCTGGGCTGCTGCTAGGTCAAAGCAATTGCCGGTCAGGCTGGTGGCATAAGGCGGGCAAGGGCTGCGGCCTGCCAGGCACTCGGGCAATTGCTCAAGCTGTGCTGGGTCTGCGGGGGTGCAGGCTTCCAGCTTGATGCGGTGGTGCAGTCCACCCGCCATGCCAGCCGAATAGCGCATTGGCAAGGGCTGACCTTGCATGAGCTGGGCCAGCGTATAGCGGCGTGCGTCCATGGTCGGGTCTTCGGGCATGTCGGGGTTGGGCGCGCCGTAGCGCTGGCCTGCGACTTCAAAAGCAAAGCGCTGGCCCATCACTCCGCCCATGGCGGCCTGAATGATGCGATGCAGCTGGGCCAAGCTGGTGGTGTCTGCCACCACCACGCGGCGCCAGATTGCGGGCTTGATATCTTGAAGCTGAATGTGCAGCTGATAGCTGCAGCGGTTTTTAGATACAAACATGGGCGTCTCCTCCCGGTAAACTAAATATTCAAGGTGCTATGTAAGCCGACGTAGGGCTAGTTTGTAGCGCAATCGCAGCGTAGACGTAACGGGTGAGGGTAAGTACTGACTGCTGAAGTGTGGGGGTTTCAGCGAATGCGATGCAGACGCATTCGATTTCCGTTTAGGGCTCAAAAAAAGGCACCACAGGGTGCCTTCGTGCCGTAAAGCGGTTTCCGCGTCAGTCCACGCTGGCGCCAGAAGCCTTGACAATGCTTTCGTACTTGCTGCGCTCAGCCGCCATGAAACTGGTAAATGCCTGGCTGGTGGTCGGCACGGGTTCGGCCATCAACGTGGCGAAACGCTCCTTGGTCGCCGGGTCTTTCAGCGCGGCAGTGAAAGCCTGGTTGAGCTTTTGGATCACATCGTCGGGGGTGCCGGCAGGTGCCACCAGGCCCCACCATGTGTCAATGGCAAAGCCCTTGAGCGTCTTGGACAGCGGAGGCACGCCGGGCAGCAGCGCGCTTTCCTGCTCCGTCGTCACGGCCAGGGCCTTGAGCTTGCCAGACTTGATGTTGGGCGAAGCTGCAGCCAGGTTGTCAATATTGAAATCGACTTCGCCCGCCAGCAAAGCCAGCTGCGCAGGACTTGCGCCACGATAGGGGATGTGCACGGTCATGATGCCCATGCCTTGGTTGATCGTCTCGCCTGCCAGATGGCCTGCGCTGCCGTTACCGCCGCTGCCGTAGCTCAATGCGCCGGGGTTGCTCTTGGCGTAGGCCACCAGGTCCGCCACGCTGCGAATGTTGAGCTTTTCGGCTTTGCTGGCATTCATTACCAACACGTTGGGAACACGCACCATCTGGGTAATGGCGGAGAAATCTTTCGCTGCGTCGTAGGGCAGCTTTTTGAACAACCAGGGGTTGATGGCATGCGTTGCCACTGCCGCCAGACCGATGGTCTTGCCATCCGGTGCGGACTTGGCAATGGCGTCAACTCCGATGTTTCCACCTGCACCGGGCTTGTTTTCCACAATCACAGTGCCCAATGTGTCGCGCACGCGCTCTGCCAGAATGCGCGCGGTCACATCCAGAGGGCCACCGGGTGCATACGGCACCACCAAGCGGATCGGCTGATCAGCAGCAGCCATTGAAGAAGCCATGGCGGCAGCCAGCGCCACGGAGGACAGCAAAATGTTTCGACGGTTCATGGAGGACATTGTGCAAGATTCTTGTGTGCGTTCGTTTCTGGCAAGTGTGTTTTGTTTCGTTGTTGCGCGTTTTGGCATTTTTGTGAACGAATGGTGTGTGCTGGGAGATTTTTTGCATTATTGATGCGCACTACTACGAACCCATTCTTGTGTCCATTCAAGGGACTTGTAAGTAGAAGTTAAGAAAACCGCTGCAAGCGGTTTTTCTGTTCTGAAGGCGGTGCTTACTTGTCGGCAGCGCTTGTGAATGCATCGGCAAAGAATGCATCTTTTGGCAGGCCACGCTGGCTGGTGTAGCTGCTACGTGCTGAATCCACCACGATGGGCGCGCCACAGGCATAGACCTCATGGCCGGAGAGATCGGCAAAGTCGTCCAGCACAGCCTGGTGCACGTACCCGCTGCGGCCCGTCCAGTGGTCTTGCGGCTGCGCGTCAGACACCACCGGCACATAGGTAAGGTGGGGCATGGCGGCTGCGAGCGCTTTGACCCAGTCATCCTGGTACAGGTCTTCCGGGCGGCGCCCCCCCCAGTACAGGCTGACAGGGCGGGTAATGCCGTGGTGCTGGATGTGGGTCAGCAAACCTTTGAGCGGCGCAAAGCCCGTGCCAGAGGCCAAGAACACCAGGGGCTTGGATGAATCCTCGCGCAGATAAAAGCTTCCAAAAGGGCCTTCCACACGCAGAATTTCTTTTTCTTTTAAGCCGCCGAATACGTGGTCGGTAAACAGGCCGCCGGGCATGTGGCGAATGTGCAGCTCAATGCCCGGCGCGCTGTGCTGTACGTGCGGAGCTGTGGCGATGGAGTAAGCACGGCGTGAACCATCGCGCAAGATAAATTCAATGTACTGGCCGGCGAAATACTGCAAAACGGTATGGGCGGGTAGCTGCAATTGCACGCGCATGACGTCGTGCGAGAGCTTTTCCAGCGCTGCCACGCGCACCGGCATCTTCTTGATCGGTGGCGTATGCGCATCCGTGACGTGCTTGGAGACCAGGACAACCGGGCTGTGTGCGGTGGCCCGGCACGTCAGCACATAACCATCGGCCAGTTCCTGGCTGCTCAAGGCGTTGTCGGAGTAGTTGGCGTGCGTCACGTCACCACTGAGTTTTTTGCATTTGCAGGAGCCGCAAGCACCGTCTTTGCAGCCATAGGGCAGGCCCACTCCAGCACTGATGGCAGCGGCCAGAATGGTTTCGCTGTCATGGGCTGAAAACTGGCGCCCACTAGGCTCTACGGTGATCGGAAATGCGGTGGCAGTCATCTTCTGGCTATCCTTTGTGGTTCTTATCTGGTGCAGCCGCATGGCTGCGCGCAGCGCAAGCACGCAAGGAGCCACTGAAGCGGCCTATGCTTGGCTGTATTGAATGGGGGATGCCCGATTTTGCCTTCAAACCCAATTCCACCACGCGCATTGCCGGCGCGTTTTCGGCGCACACGCGTGCTTATTGTGGGCTGTGGCGACGTAGGCCAGCGCTTTGCACGGCTGGTACAGCCACTTGCTGCGCGGCCGCTGGGCCGTGGGCCGCGTGTGCTGGCCCTGACCTCATCGCTCGACAAAGTGGCCGAACTGCGCGCGCTGGGTGTGCAGCCTTTGCTCGGGAATCTGGACGATGTCCGTAGTCTGCGCCGCTTGCGGGGGGTCGCGCACCGCGTGTTGCACCTTGCCCCTCCCGCGCCCCAAGGCAGCCAGGACACGCGCACCGCCAACTTGCTGCGGGTACTGGCGCAGGGTCATACGCCCCCATCGCTGGTCTATGGCTCTACCACCGGCGTATATGGCGACTGTGCGGGGGAATGGGTGGATGAAACGCGGCCTGTGGCCCCCGCCACGGCCAGAGGCCAGCGCCGTGCCGATGCCCAGGCGCGTCTGCGCGCTTACGGGCTGCGCAGCGGTGTGCGGGTGAATGTGCTGCGTATTCCCGGCATCTACGCGCCTAACCGTAAAGGGGGGACGCCACGGACGCGCTTGCTCAAAGGCCTGCCCGTGCTGGCGCATGGGGAGGATGTGTTCACCAACCACATCCACGCGGATGACCTGGCGCGCATTTGCTGGGCTGCGCTGTGGCGCGGCAAGCCGCAGCGCACCTACCACGCCAGTGACGATACGCAACTGCGCATGGGTGATTACTTTGATCTGGCCGCCGACCTGTACGGCTTACCTCGGCCACCACGGGTTTCGCGTGCTATCGCTGAGCAAACTTTGCCCCCCGTGATGCTCAGTTTTATGAGTGAGTCACGCCGCCTGCGCAATGACCGGATCAAGCAGGAGCTGCGTGTGCAATTGCGCTACCCGACCGTGCGAGAAGGGCTGCAGGAAAGCGAGAGCAACCGCAGCGCCTGCGCTAGTTCCCGCTAAGGGTGACTCCATGAATGGCCCTTGCCGTCATAGCAGCGAAACACATTGCAGTGGTAGCCCGTAGCTGGGGGATGGGGTGGGGGCACGGGTGGCCGTAGGTGCGGTGGGCGTGGTGGTGGATACATCGGGCTGTAGACCACGCTGGGAGGGGATTCAGGCGCTGCCACTTCTACAACAATGGGTGCAGGCGGGCGCTGTGCGGCCAAGGCTGCAGCCTTGGCTTGTTGCTCGGCCTGGCGCACGGCATCACGCTGCATTTGCAGGGCTTTTTCTTCGCGCCTGCGCTCCAGTGCTTGGGCGTAAAGGGCTTGCTGCTGGGCGCGTTCCTGGGGCGAGAGTTCGGGCACGACTTCCTGAGCGCGTTGGCCCTGCACGCACTGGCCATCGGTGTAGGTGACATGGCCGCTGGCATCTGTGCAGCGTTGTACCTGAGCCCATGCCGGCAGCAGCATGCACATGCACAGGGACAGCCAAAGCAAGGCGAGCCAGTGGCGCGAGACGTTCAAATTCATAGCAAGGGCTGGAGAAAAGCACCGTAGAGGCCTGTAGTCTGTACTGTGGGCCGACAGTTGTGGCTTGGCAAGCCGAATGCGCACCAAGCGTTGTCAGAAAGTAGCGCGATAACCCTGCACGGCAAGTGGTATCTTTCGGGCATTGATGTGACTTTTTGACGATAGCCGCACGCCAGCGCCGTATCGCATCTCGGCAGGCGTTCAGGAGTTTTTGCGTATGACAGACCAGCCTATTTCATCCACTGCCTCCAAACCCAAACCCCCATCCAAACGCAGCAGAACTGCTGCGAAGACCCCGGGCTCGCGCAAAGCATCGGCCGGAGATGTGGCTGTGGGCCGGGATGCCCAATCCATCGAAAACTTTGTGGCCGGGCAAGCCACGCAGGCCGCTCAAAAGAGCCGTATTGCTGCGGTGTTGAGCGTCATTGACGACGCTGGAAGCGACAAAGAACGTGCCAAAAGGCTGCGGGCCTTGATTGAAGGTTCCGACCCCGATGACCAAAAGGCCTTGCTCAAGGCACTTCATAAAGTGGATGGGGGTGGCGGCAGAGACAGCAAAGTCAATCCTGATGAGGCGCTGAACAAAGACTGGAAAGAAGGCGGCTACCCATATTCGGATTTGCTGCGCCGCTCGGTGTACGAGAAAGAAAAATTTCGACTGCAGGTGGAATTGCTCAAGCTGCAAGCGTGGGTCAAGGAAACTGGCCAGCGCGTTGCCATCATTTTTGAAGGGCGCGATGCAGCTGGCAAGGGCGGCACCATCAAGCGCTTTATGGAGCATTTGAACCCGCGCGGTGCCCGCGTGGTGGCGCTGGAAAAGCCCTCGCCCACGGAGCAAGGCCAGTGGTACTTTCAGCGCTATGTGCAGCACTTGCCCACGGCCGGCGAGATCGTGCTGTTTGACCGCAGCTGGTACAACCGCGCAGGCGTGGAGCGTGTGATGGGTTTTTGCACGGACGCGCAATACCAGCAGTTCATGCAGGATGCGCCGCAGTTTGAGCGCATGCTGGTGGACAGCGGCGTGCATGTGGTGAAGTTCTGGTTCAGCGTCAGCCGCAAGGAGCAGCGCCGCCGGTTCAAAGAGCGCGAATCGCACCCGCTCAAGCAGTGGAAGCTCTCGCCCATCGACCAGGCATCGCTGGACAAGTGGGACGACTACACCCGCGCCAAAGAGGCCATGTTCTTTGAAACTGACACCGCCGACGCCCCGTGGACGGTGGTGAAAAGCGATTGTAAAAAGCGCGCACGTTTGAACGCCATTCGCTACGTGCTGACCAAGTTGCCTTACAAGAACCGCGATATGACCAAGGTGGGCAAGCTCGATTCATTGATCGTGGGCCGCGCCGCAGCGATCTATGAACGCGGCGAGCGCACGGAACTAAAGACTGAAAAATAAGAGCAACTTGCCTTGGCTATTGAACGATTTCGACTACTTTTGTGTCGTAAAGCTAATAGAGTCAACGGCAAGCAGCTATCAAAAAAGCCAAAATCACTGACAGGTTGGGCTTTTTAGTCTCCATTGCGCCACTGGCGCAGCCGCCAGCAGAAAACGTGAATTGCCCTCGCCATCCGCGCGCCCACAAGTAAGGATGAAGCGCCGTAGGGCTGTAGCCGTAAGGCCTCACGAAAGCGGAAAGACTTCGGTGTAATGACCAGCTCGCGGCCCTTGGGGCTGCACTTTTTTCTGCATCGTGCTTTCTGTGACTACTTCTACTTCTGATCTGCGTGCATGGCTGAGTGTGTGCGCACTCGCGCTAGGCGCCTTTATTTTCAACACCAGTGAGTTTGTGCCCGTGGGCATGCTTAGCGACATCGGTGCCAGCTTTGGCATGCCGACCGAGCACGTGGGGCTGATGCTGACCATCTACGCCTGGATGGTGGCGCTGGCCTCGCTGCCCTTCATGCTGCTCACGCGCAAGATTGAGCGGCGCAAATTGCTGATGGGCGTGTTTGCGGTGTTCATCATCAGCCACGTCATCTCGGGCTTGGCCAGCAGCTTTGTCATGCTGATGCTCAGCCGCATTGGCGTGGCGCTGGCGCATGCGGTGTTCTGGTCGATCACGGCGGCCCTGGCCTTGCGCGTGGCCCCGGCCAACAAAAAAGCCCAGGCGCTGGGCCTGCTGGCCACGGGCACCACGCTGGCCATGGTGATGGGCATTCCGCTGGGCCGTGTGGTGGGCGACTGGCTGGGCTGGCGCATCACGTTCTGGGCGATTGGCGCAATTGCGGTGGTCGTGATGCTGGCTTTGGCCAAGCTGCTGCCGCGTTTGCCCAGCGAGAATTCGGGCTCGGCGTCCAGCATTCCGGTGTTGCTGCGCCGCCCCGCATTGATGGCGATCTACGGCGTGCTGGTGGTGGTGGTGACGGCGCAATTTACGGTCTACAGCTATATCGAGCCGTTTGTGCAGGTGGTCGCGGGCTTGAGTGCCCATGTCACCACCATCGTGCTGCTGGTTTTTGGCGGCATGGGCATTGTGGGCAGCGTGCTGTTCAGTACCTACAGCACGCGCTTTCCCACAGGTTTTTCGCGCCTATCGATTGCGGCCATGGCGGTCAGCCTGTTGCTGCTGCTGCCAGCCAGCGCGCATGCAATGTCGCTGTATGCCCTGTGTGTGGTGTGGGGGATTGCCATGATGTGCATGGTGCTGGCGCTGCAAGCCAAGGTGCTGGGCTTGGCGCATGACGCCACGGACGTGGGCATGTCGCTGTTCTCGGGAATCTTCAATATCGGCATTGGCGCGGGGGCACTGCTGGGCAGCCAGGTGAGTCTGCATGCGGGCATGCAGCACATTGGCTGGGTGGGCGGTGTCTTGGCCACCGTGGCTTGCATCTGGTGTGTGTTTGCCCAGCGCCGCTGGGGCCAAACTCAAACACCGGTTTAAACACACGGGTTGGCCAACAAAAAAGCCAGTTCATCGAGAACTGGCTTTTTTGTTGGCGCTAGTGCGTTCTAGCCGTGCATGCCCATGCCCAAGCGGTGGGGCAGTACCTCTTGCAGGATGGTGGTGGAGATTTCTTCGATGGACTTGGTGGTGGTGGACAGCCAGCTCACCCCCGCGCGCCGCATCATGGCTTCAGCTTCGTGCACCTCATTGCGGCAGTTCACCAGGCTGGCGTACCTGGAGTTGGGGCGGCGCTCATTGCGGATGCTGGACAGGCGCACGGGGTCAATCGTCAAGCCAAACAGCTTTTTCTTGATGGGTTCCAGCGCCGGAGGCAGCTTTTTGCGCTCAAAGTCTTCGGGAATCAGTGGGTAGTTGGCTACTTTGAGGCCAAACTGCATGGCCAGGTACAAGCTGGTCGGCGTTTTGCCGGAGCGGCTGACCCCCACCAAAATCACATCGGCGCCGGTCAGGTCATGGTGGGTCTGGCCGTCATCGTGCGCCAGGGTGTAGTTGATGGCCTCCATGCGGTCCAGATATTCCTTGCTCTGGCTGATATCGCTAAAGCGACCCACGCGGTGCTGGCTTTTGAGGCCCAACTCATCTTCCAGCGGCTGCACAAAGGTGCCAAACATGTCCATCAGCAAGCCATTGCAGTGCTGACTGATGACGGCCACCACCTCTGGGTTGACCAAGGTGCTGAACACAATCGGGTTCTTGCCTTCGACTTCGCCGGTGTGATTGATCTGGCGCACAGCCTGGTGGGCCTTGTCCACCGTGTCCACAAAAGGAATGCGCATGATGCGCGGCTTGATGTCGAACTGGGTCATCAACGCCGTGCCAAAGGTTTCAGCGGTAATACCAGTGCCATCCGAAATAACGAATACGGTGCGGGTGTGCATGGGCAGGAAATTCCATTCAAGGCAAAGGCCCGGACTGGCGGCGACATTGCCTCGCCCGGACTAGAATGGCGCCCATTATTCCCAATTTCGCTCGCATGCAGAGTGATGACCGACAACCAGAACATCCAAGTTGTCATCACGAATGCATGGGAGACAGCCAGAAGCGTTGCCAGTTGGGCAGGGCTCTGGGGCATGACCGGTTTTTAACTTTGGAGCCTTTCTATGTCTAACCGATTTGAAGCGACCGCATTGGTCGTTCCTTTCGAGCAACTGCGCATGAGCGACGTTGAGGTGGTCGGCGGTAAAAACGCCTCCCTCGGCGAGATGATTTCCCAACTGCCCCAGGGCGTGCGCGTGCCCACGGGCTTTGCGACCACGGCCCACGCTTTCCGCGAATTCCTGGCGTTTGAAGGCTTGGCTAGCAAGATTTCCGCCAAATTGGCGGCTTTGGACGTCGAAGACGTCCGCGAGCTGGCGGTAGTGGGCGCACAAATCCGTGCCATGGTTGAAGCCCAGCCTTTTCCTGCCGATCTGGAAGCCGCCATCCGCGCTGCTTTCATCACGTTGCACGGTGGCAATGAAGCCGCTTCGTTTGCCGTGCGCTCTTCTGCGACGGCCGAAGACTTGCCCGATGCCTCGTTTGCGGGCCAGCAAGAAACTTTCCTGAACGTGGTCGGCATCGAAGACGTGCTGCACAAGATGAAAGAAGTGTTCGCATCGCTGTACAACGACCGCGCCATCTCCTACCGCGTGCACAAGGGCTTTGAGCACGACGTGGTGGCCTTGTCCGCTGGCGTGCAACGCATGGTGCGCTCTGACCTGGGCGCTGCCGGTGTGATGTTCACCATCGACACTGAATCGGGCTTTGAAGAAGTGGTCTTCATCACCTCCAGCTATGGCCTGGGCGAGACCGTGGTGCAAGGCGCTGTAAACCCCGATGAGTTCTATGTGCACAAGCCCATGCTCAAGGCGGGCAACAAAGCGCTGATTCGCCGCAACTTGGGTTCCAAGCTGATCCAGATGGTGTTTTCGACGCCCGAAGAAAAGGCTGCTTCGGGCAAGCTGGTTAAAACTACCGATGTAGCGCCTGAGTTGCGCAACCGCTACTCACTGACTGACGCGGATGTGCAGGAACTCGCTAAGTACGCCTTGGTGATCGAAGAGCACTACGGTCGTCCCATGGACATTGAGTGGGGTAAAGATGGCACCGACGGCCATCTGTACATCCTGCAAGCACGTCCAGAAACCGTAAAGAGCCAGTCCAAGGGTCAGGCCGAGCTGCGTTACAAGCTCAAGGGCACCGGCAACGTGCTGGCTGAAGGCCGCGCGATTGGCCAAAAAATTGGTACCGGCCCGGTGCGTTTGGTGTCTGACATCTCGCAGATGGACCAGGTCCAGCCCGGCGACGTGCTGGTCACCGACATGACCGACCCAAACTGGGAACCCGTCATGAAGCGCGCCAGCGCCATTGTGACCAACCGTGGTGGCCGTACCTGCCACGCCGCAATCATTGCGCGTGAGCTGGGCATTCCTGCCGTGGTTGGTTGTGGCGACGCCACCGCACGTTTGAAGGACGGCACATTGGTGACCGTATCGTGCTCTGAAGGCGATACCGGCAAGATCTACGACGGCCTGATTGAAACCGAAGTGACCGAAGTGGTGCGCGGCGTGATGCCCGAGATCAGCACCAAGATCATGATGAACGTGGGCAACCCCCAGCTGGCCTTTGACTTTGCCCAGTTGCCCAACCAGGGCGTGGGTCTGGCCCGCCTGGAGTTCATCATCAACAACAACATTGGTGTGCACCCCAAGGCCATCCTGGACTACCCAGCGGTGGACCCCGACCTGAAAAAGGCTGTGGAATCCGTGGCCCGTGGCCATGCATCCCCGCGTGCTTTCTACGTGGACAAAGTCGCCGAAGGCGTAGCCACCATTGCTGCAGCGTTCTGGCCCAAGCCTGTGATCGTGCGCATGTCGGACTTCAAGTCCAACGAGTACCGCAAGCTGATTGGTGGCAGCCGCTACGAGCCTGAGGAAGAGAACCCGATGCTGGGCTTCCGCGGCGCGGCACGCTACATCTCTGAAGAGTTTGGTGAAGCCTTCAAGATGGAATGTGAAGCTTTGCGCCGTGTGCGTGAAGACATGGGCCTGACGAATGTGCAGATCATGATTCCGTTTGTGCGTACCTTGAAACAAGCCGAGCGCGTGACCACCATGCTGGGCGAAAACGGTCTGAAGCGCGGTGAGAACGAGCTCAAGCTCATCATGATGTGCGAAGTGCCTTCCAACGCCATTCTTGCGGATGAGTTCCTGGAATTCTTCGATGGCTTCTCGATTGGCTCCAACGACCTGACGCAGCTGACGCTGGGCCTGGATCGTGACTCCGGTCTGGAATTGCTGGCGCAAGACTTTGACGAGCGCGATCCTGCGGTCAAGAAGATGCTGGAGATGGCCATTGACGCTTGCTTGGCCAAGGGCAAGTACGTAGGTATCTGTGGTCAAGGCCCTTCGGACCACCCTGACTTTGCCAAGTGGTTGGCCGATAAGGGCATCGTTTCCATCTCGCTGAACCCTGACACCGTGATCGATACTTGGCAGAATCTGGCGGATTAATACTTCACACGTAACGAAAGGCCTGTGATGCACTTTTCTAACGATGAAATGCATGATGGGCCCCCGGCAAGCGGGGCGCAGATGCCCCCCGACTTGCACGATACACACCACCTGTGGCTTAAAGCAGTTTTGCTGGCGGTCTGGGTGGTGTTTTCATTTGGCGTGTGCTTTTTCGCCCGTGACTTGCAGGCATGGGCGCAAGGCTGGCAATTGGGCTACTGGATGGCCGCCCAAGGGGCAGTCCTGATGTTCATTGCGATTGTGGTGATTTACTGTGTGGTGATGGATTTTTTTGAACGCCAAGCTGTATCCAAACAGTAGGTGTTGATCACCAACCACTCCCCCACATGCCCCGCACTTCAGGCGCTAACGCGTCCAGTCCTACGTCTGCCCAGCGCGAGTATTCGCGCATCTATCAGTGGCGCATTCATCGCTTGGTTGCGCTCTATACCTTGAGCGTGGTGGGATTTCTCGCGCTGATGACCTGGGCAGAGGGGCGAGGCCTGTCGCGCCACTGGATCGGGCCGATTTTTCTGTTTATTCCGGTCATGGTGTACGCCGTTGTGGGTGTGCTGGGCCGCACCAGCAGCGCGGACGAATACTACGTCGCCGGACGCCGGATTCCCCCCATGTACAACGGCATGGCCGCTGCCGCCGACTGGATGAGCGCGGCCTCTTTCATCAGTCTCTCCGGCGCGCTGTATTTGCAGGGGTTTGGCGGTACGCAAGGCCAGCCTGGAGGCCTGGCCTACCTCTTGGGCTGGACGGGCGGTTTTTGCCTGGTGGCCATGCTCGTAGCACCGCATCTGCGGTCGATGAATCTGTATACCTTGCCGGACTTTTTTCAGCAGCGTTTTGGCGGCAAATGGCCGCGCATCATTGCCGCGCTGGCGACAGTGCTGTGCTCGTTCACCTATGTGGTGGCGCAGATTTATGGGGTGGGGCTGATTGCTTCGCGCCTGACGGGGGTGCAGTTTGAAATCGGCATCATGCTCGGGCTGGGGGGCGTGCTGCTGTGCTCCTTTCTGGGCGGCATGCGCGCAGTCACCTGGACGCAGGTCGCGCAATATGTAGTGATCTTGCTGGCGTTTTTGATTCCAGTGTCGTGGCTGGCTTACAAGCAACTGGGCAACCCGGTTGCGGCGATGGCATACGCCGGACAACTGCAAAAAATTGCGGAGCTGGAAGCGCACTTGCTGGTGTCGCCCCAAGAGCTTGCCGTGCGTGAGGTGTTCAGAGCGCGCGCCGATGCGCTGGAGGTCAAGCTCAAGGATGTGCCCCTGGCCCTGGAGCGTGACCGGCTGGTGCTGCACGAACGCCTGCGCTACCTGCGCTCTGTGCAAGGCGAAGTCGGGCAAATCATGGCAACCAGCCGGGAATATGCCAATTTGCCGCGCCAGCCTGAAGTGGCCGAAAAGCGCTGGCGCCAACAACTGCAGGAATACCGCGACCGCTCACAGCCTCTGTCAGGTTTGCCACGACACAGCCAGCCGTTTGGCGGCGATCCTGACGGCAGCCCGCAAGAGCAGGCGCAATTCCACGATGAGCGCATCAACTTTCTGGCGCTGATGCTGTGCCTGATGGTGGGCACGGCGGGGCTGCCGCATTTGCTCACGCGTTACTACACCGTGCCGTCGGTCTCTGGCGCACGCACCTCGGTGGCGTGGACCTTGTTTTTCATTGGGCTGCTGTACCTCACGGCCCCAGCTTTGGCGGCACTCATCAAGCTGGAAGTGATGAACAACTTGGTGGGTGTGCGCTTTGATGAGTTGCCAGCATGGATTGCGCAGTGGTCGCGGGTGGACGCTTCCTTGCTCTCCATCGAAGACGTCAACGGCGACGGGGTGCTGCAGTTTGGAGAGCTGCGGCTGGGCGCAGACCTCATCATGCTGGCCACGCCGGAGATCGGGGGGCTGCCTTATGTCATCTCTGGCCTGGTGGCAGCCGGCGGGCTGGCTGCAGCTTTGTCTACCGCAGATGGCTTGTTGCTCACCATCAGCAATGCGCTGGTGCGCGATCTGTATTTTCAGACGGGCCAGCACAAGGCCTCCTCAGAGTTGCGGGTGATTGCCTCTAAGTTCGTGCTCATGATCGTGGCCTTGTCCGCCGCCTTTGTGGCGGGCCGGCGTTCGTCCGACATTTTGCCGATGGTGGCGGCCTCGTTCTCGCTGGCAGCGTCGGCTTTCGTGCCGGCCATGGTGCTGGGGATTTTTTGGCGCGGGGCCACACGCGCCGGGGCCATCACGGGCATGGTGTCAGGTCTGGCACTGGCTTTGTACTACATGCTTTCGCACGCACCCGCCGTGCAGCAGGCGCTGCCTCGCTGGCTGCTGGCCGATGGCTTGTGGTGGGGCATTCAGCCGATCTCTGCGGGTGTATTTGGCCTGGCGATTGGCTTGTTGATGACGGTCATCGTCAGCTTTGCCACGCAGCAGGCACCCGCAAAAAAATAAAAATGAGAGCTGCCTGCCCTCGATAAATATAGTTTTCAGACCTAAAACAGTGCAAAGTGATCGATAGATAACGGCATGCCGCTATCAAATTAAAGAGCTGGCGCATGGAATGCAGACCTGCGCAGGGTGCATTCGCAATAAAAAACGGCCTGTGCATGCACAGGCCGTTGGCTTTTCAGTGTGGCCGTCTGGGGCAGCTGCGGCTTAAACGCCCAGCAGCTCTACGTCAAACTTCAAAGTGGCATTGGGCGGAATCACGCCGCCTGCGCCACGTGCGCCGTAGCCCAGTTCGGAAGGGATGATGAGGGTGCGCTTGCCGCCCACTTTCATGCCTTGCACGCCCTGGTCCCAGCCCTTGATGACCATGCCTGCGCCCAGCTGGAACACGAACGGGTCATTGCGGTCTTTGCTGGAGTCGAACTTGGCACCTTGCACGCCGTCCTTGTACAGCCAGCCGGTGTAGTGCACGGTCACGCGCTGGCCGCGCTTGGCTTCTTCGCCGTCGCCGACCACGGTATCTTCAATCTGCAGTACCGGCGCTGCCTTGCTGCCCAGCAGTTCAACGTCAAACTTCAGCGTTGCGTGGGGAGGAATCACGCCGCCGGCTCCTTGCGCGCCGTAGCCCAGCTCTGCAGGGATGATCAGGGTGCGCTTGCCGCCCACCTTCATGCCTTGCACGCCTTCGTCCCAGCCGCGAATGACCATGCCGTCGTCCAGCGTGAACTCAAACGGCTCACGGCGGTCTTTGCTGGAGTCAAACTTGGCGCCCTGCACGCCGTCCTGGTAGAGCCAGCCGGTGTAGTGCACCTTGACATCAGCACCGCTGATGGCTTCGGCGCCTTCACCGACAACGGTGTCTTCGTATTGCAGGCCAGAGGCAGTGGTGGTCAGTGCCATGAAAAATTCCTTGTCTGGAAAAAGGGTTCAAAAAACAAAGGCACCGGCGGTATGAACCGGGGTGCCTTGTGAGTGGGGTGGCCGCACATTGGGCGGCAGGCAGGTGCCTAGATTACTTCTTGGCGCGTCCGGCTGCCCAGCGCGTGGAGAAAGCCTGTAGATCGCTCAGGCGCTTGAGCAGATCTTGTCCTTGCACCGTGACGGTGTAGCCGTCGCTGCCGTGCTCCATCAGGCCCGATTCGCGCAATTCCTTGATGCGGGTGTTGAGCGTGTTCGGGGTAATGCCACCGACACTGTCTTGCAGCAGGCGAAAAGTTTGCGGATGTCCATCACGCAGTGCCCAGAGCACCCGCAGTGCGTAGCGGCGCTCTAACTTTTCGAGCAACTGATTGATGGCGGCGTTTTCCTTAGAGCTCATGGACGCTTCTCCTTGCGCTGAGATGGGGGATGGTTCGTGCCTTAAGCCAGCATCGAGCCAAGTTGGTTTGACTATAGCTACTAA
This sequence comes from Comamonas sp., assembly GCA_015478895.1. Lineage (GTDB taxonomy): Bacteria > Pseudomonadota > Gammaproteobacteria > Burkholderiales > Burkholderiaceae_C > Comamonas. The sequence goes on from JADMKK010000024.1 coordinate 29,490, forward strand.
TCTTGTCTGCTACAAGTTTAGTAGCTCGCCACTGTGCGCCGCTAGGGCAATCTTTCGCAAATGGCCGAAATTTAGGGCAATTGTTGTGGATCAGCCACGCGCCGTTACACAAAGAAGCGGCGCGCTCACGTTCCGGGATGGCGGGAGTGTCGAAAGCAGGGGCAAAGACCCGCTAGGTGTTTTCTAGAATGGAATGAACCAAGGAAATATCGCTTGCTCAGTGCCGTTCGTTTGCGCATGGCAAGCGCCCGATATGCCGCTATGACCAATACAGATTTCCGCTGCGCCTCTCGTCCTGCCGATGCAGCTTCGGCCCCCACTTCGCCACCGCGTGCCCTGCCGTTGCAAGGCATCCGGGTGGTGGAGTTCAGTCACATGGTCATGGGCCCGACGTGTGGCTTGGTGCTGGCAGATCTGGGGGCCGAAGTCATCAAGGTCGAACCTGTGGAGGGCGACCGCACGCGCCACTTGCTGGGTGCCGGTGCGGGTTTTTTCCCCATGTTTAACCGCAACAAAAAAAGCATTGCACTGGATTTGCGCAGCGCTGAGGGTGTGCAGGCCGCCATCCGGCTGGCATCCACCGCCGATGTGGTGCTGCAGAACTTCAAACCCGGGGTGATGCGCAAGTACGGGCTGGACTATGCCGCGCTCTCCAAGCTGAACGCAGGGTTGATCTACGTGAACCACACCGGTTTTCTGCCCGGGCCTTACGAGCACCGCACGGCGCTCGATGAAGTGGTGCAGATGATGGGTGGCCTGGCCTATATGACGGGGCGACCCGGCGATCCACTGCGCGCAGGCTCCAGCGTGAACGACATCATGGGCGGCATGTTTGGCGCTATTGGCGCACTGGCGGCTTTGATGCAGCGCGGTCAGACGGGCAAAGGCCAGGAAATCGATTCGGCGCTGTTTGAGAACAACGTGTTCCTCGTCGGTCAGCACATGATGCAGTACGCCGTGACCGGGCAGGCGGCTGCGCCCATGCCCGAGCGGATTTCGTCCTGGGGGCTGTATGACGTGTTCAACGTCAAAGACGGGGAACAGATTTTTCTGTCTGCGGTCAGTGATGCGCAGTGGCGCACGTTTTGCACCGCCATGGGGTTTGAAGACATGCTGGCGGACCCCGCCTTGCAAACCAACAACGACCGTGTGCGTGCCCGCGACACCATGCTGCCGCAGTTGCGTGCGCGGCTGGCGGCATTTTCCGCTGCGCACTTGGCGCAAGTGTTTGAGACGCACCAGTTGCCCTATGCGCCGATCTCGCGCCCGGAGCATTTGCTCGATGATCCGCACCTGCTGGCCTCGGGTGGTTTGGCCGATGTGCGCCTGAGCGATGGCGAGCGCGCCGGAGTCATGGCCAAAACCACGTTGTTGCCTGTACGCATGGATGGCGAGCGCCTGCCAGTGCGCATGCACCCACCCAGGGCCGGAGAGCACACGCAGGAGCTGCTGCACAGCTTGGGCTATACGCCGGCCGAAGTAGTGGCCCTGCTGCAATCCAAGGCGGTCGCGTAACGCAGCGCACCGGCATAAAAAAAGCAACGCTGCAGGCAGCGTTGCTGGATGGCGCGGGTGCGCGGGCGTGTGGTGGCCGCGTTAATCCATGGTCAGCTTTTGCTTGTCCACGACTTCTTTGTAGGCCGTGTATTCGGCCCTGATTTCCTCGGCAAACTTGGCGGGCGTATCGGCCACGATCAGCGAGCCTGTGTCTTCAATACGTTTGCGCACGGCAGGGTCTTGCAGCACTTTGTGCACGGCCTTGTTGATCTTGTCCACCACGTCCTTGGGCATGTCCTTGGGGCCAATGACGCCGTAGTAGGCCATGCGGTTCACGCCGGGAGCGCCGACTTCCGCCAGCGTGGGCACATTGGGCAGCACGGCCAGGCGCTGCGGTGCGGCGACAACCAGCGGTGTCAGGCGATTGCTTTGCACAAACGGCAGGGTCGAGGGGAAGTTGTCAAACAACAGCGGGATCTGGCCGGCCACTGCATCGTTGATCGCCGGGCCTGAGCCGCGATAGGGCACGTGCTGCAGCTGAGTGCCGGTCGCCAGCATGAACATTTCCATCATTAAGTGGCCGATGGAGCCGGTGCCGGGCGAGCCGAACGAATACTTGCCGGGATTGGCTTTGATTTCTTTCAGGAAAGAGGCGTAGTCCTGGCCGGGAAACTTGGGGTTGGCCGCAATGATGTTGGGCGTGGCCGCAATGTTCACGATGGGCGTGAAATCGGTGAACACGTTGTACGGAATCTTGGGGTTAATGGCCGGATTGGTCGCGGTGGTGGAGACCGTCGCAATCCCCAAGTTATAGCCATCCGCAGGAGCGCGCGCGGTTTCGGCTGCGCCAATCGCACCGCCACCGCCGCCCTTGTTTTCTACGATCACGGGCTGGCCCAGCTCGCGGCCCAGCGGGTCGGCCACGACGCGGGCAATCAGGTCGGTGGTGCCGCCTGCGGCAAAGGGCACCAGCAGCTTGATGGGTTTGTTGGGGTAGCTGGCCTGGGCGTGGGCCACGCTGACGGTAGCCAGCGCTGCCAAAGCCAAGAGGGTGCGACGCATCATGTGCAAAGTCTCCGTGTTGTTGAAATTAAGGGAGTAATGCTAGAGAGGCGGCAGTTCTGCGTGTCGGTTTTTACCCAAGAGGAAACCCTCGATTCAAGGGTAATCGCTAGGGGTTAACACCCATATCGCAGGCGTGCTGTCCCCTGACGCTACAACGCCATGAACGGGCATTCAATGCGGCAAGGCCAGCACCGCTGCAGGCAGTGTCAGATCACGATCTGCGCTGGCAAAGCAGCGATTGCAGGGATGGGCATGTCCATGTTTTTTTACAAAAAAGGAGCTGCATGCCGTTGCGTTTAAAGGGCAGGCAGCTTCCAAACATGGAGCGCTGCAGAGCGCGCACCAGGAGACAACTTGTAAAAAAGATCAGTTGGCAAACGCGGCGATGCCAGTCTGGGCGCGGCCCAGAATCAGCGCGTGCACATCGTGCGTGCCTTCGTAGGTGTTCACCACTTCCAGGTTCACCAGGTGGCGGGCCACACCGAACTCGTCGCTGATGCCGTTGCCGCCCATCATGTCGCGTGCCAGGCGGGCAATGTCCAGTGCCTTGCCGCAGTTGTTGCGCTTAATCAGCGAGGTGATTTCCACCACGTTCTGGTGCTCGTCCTTCATGCGGCCCACGCGCAGGGCAGCTTGCAGGCCCAGCGTGATTTCGGTCTGCATGTCGGCCAGTTTTTTCTGGATCAGCTGGTTGGCAGCCAGAGGGCGGCCAAACTGCTTGCGGTCCAGCGTGTACTGGCGCGAGGTGTGCCAGCAGAACTCGGCTGCGCCCATGGCGCCCCAGGCAATGCCAAAGCGTGCGCTGTTCAGGCAGGTGAACGGGCCCTTCAAGCCACGCACTTCGGGGAAGGCGTTTTCTTCGGGCACAAACACGTCGTCCATCACGATTTCACCGGTGATCGAGGCGCGCAGGCCCACCTTGCCGTGGATGGCCGGGGCGCTCAGGCCCTTCATGCCCTTGTCCAGAATAAAGCCGCGAATCTGGCCGACGTTGCCGCCTTCAGACACTTCCTTGGCCCAAACCACAAACACATCCGCCACAGGGCTGTTGGTGATCCACATCTTGGCGCCCTTGAGCTTGTAGCCGCCATCGACCTTGTAAGCGCGGGTGGCCATGGAGCCGGGGTCCGAGCCGTGGTCGGGCTCGGTCAGGCCAAAGCAGCCGATGTATTCGCCCGAAGCCAGCTTGGGCAGGTACTTTTGCTTTTGTGCTTCGGTGCCAAATTCGTTGATGGGCACCATGACCAGCGACGACTGCACGGAAGCCATGGAGCGGTAGCCGGAATCGACACGCTCGATTTCACGGGCCGCCAGGCCGTAGCTCACATAGTTCAAACCCGATCCGCCGTATTCCGTGGGAATGGTGGGGCCCAGCAGGCCCAGCTCGCCCATTTCGCGAAAGATGGTGGTGTCGGTCTTTTCATGGCGGAACATGTCCTGCACGCGCGGCATGAGCTTGCCTTGGCAGTACTCATAGGCCGCATCGCGGATCATGCGCTCGTCAGATGTCAACTGCTGGTCGAGCTGGAAGGGATCGTTCCACTGGAAATTGCTGGCCATGGTGTGCTCCTGAAATGCCTTATGAGGTATGCGGCATGCTGTTTTGTGCATGTCTCGCAAGCGATGACTGGCATCGTAGAAGCACTGCGTCTCTGTCGCAAACGATTTGTTTGCATTCAGATATGCGTGTTCCTCATTTCTCGCTTGAATGCCTGACGTTTTTGCGGCAGCATGCTGGTTTGTCTTTTGCTGGGTTTGCCTGTATGCGCCGCTCTATTCCATCGACCCAGGCGCTGGCCTGTTTTGAGGCCGCTGCCCGCCACGAAAGCTATACGCGTGCAGCGCAGGAGCTGGCGCTCACGCAGGGCGCGGTCTCGCGCCAAGTGATGGCGCTGGAGGAGTTTGTGGGCGTAGCGCTGTTTCGCCGCACGCGCCACGGCGTGGCGCTCACGCCTGCAGGTGACGCTTACGCCCGCAAGGTGCGCAACTGGTTGCTGGGCATGGAGCGCGATACGCTGGATTTGATGGCGCACCAGGGCACGGGCGGCACCATCAAACTGGCGGCAGTGCCCACTTTTGCCACGCGCTGGCTGATGCCGCGCCTGCCTTTGCTGGGCAAGACACACCCGGACATTACCGTGCACATCGACACGCAAACGCGGCCGTTTTTGTTTGCCGACACCGGTTTTGACGCTGCGCTGTATGCCGGCACCCCCGAGCAGGTGCGCAACTGGCCCGGTATTGAAGCCGTGCGTTTGATGGACGAAGACGTCGTGCCCATGTGCAGCCCTGCGTTGCTGGACAAAGCGGCACAACGCGCGCCGGGCCGCGCCTGGCAGCCGCTGCACCCGCAGGCTTTGGCCGATTTGCCGCTGCTGCAGCAAAGCACGCGCCCGCAGGGCTGGCAGCAGTGGTTTCAGTCGGTCCAGGTGGATGCACCGCACGCGCTGGACGGGCCGCGCTATGAGTTGTTCTCCATGCTGGCGGTTGCGGCTGCGCACGGCATGGGGGTGGCGCTGATTCCGCCCATGCTGGTGGAGGCCGAGATCGCCCGGGGCGAGCTGGTCATTGCCTGCGCCCAGCCCTTGAGGGGCGAGCGCAGTTACTACTTCATCACGCCTTCGCAGCCCCCGGCATCGACCGTGCTGCGCACGTTTTCAAGCTGGCTGCAGCGCAGCGCGCAGCAGTCGGTGGAAGCTCAAAACCGCTGAAACAGCGCCACGCACAGCGGCATCAGTAGTGCGGTGAGCACGCCATTCAAACCCATGGCCAAGGCCGCAAAAGCCCCGGCGGTAGGGTTGATCTGAATAGAGCGTGCCGTGCCAATGGCGTGCGCGGTCAAGCCTTGGGCAAAGCCTTCTACCGCCGGGTCCTGGGTGCCCAGCACACGCAGCAGCAGTGGGGCCATCATGCAGCCGCTGATACCGGTCACAGCCACGGCCACCGCCGCCAGTGACGGCAGGCCGCCAAAGCGCTCGGCCATGGGCAGGGCAATCGGAATGGTGGCCGATTTGGGCGCCAGCGAAATGATGGTCTCCCAGCTGCCGCCCAGCGCCCAGGCAATGCCCATGGCCGAAAACAGCGCCACCACACAGCCCACCAGCAGCGCCACCGCAATCGGCCGCCACAGGGCGTAAATGCGCGCACGCTGTGCGTACAAGGGAATGGCCAGCGCCACGGTGGCCGGGCCAATCAGAATGTTCAGCCACTCGACACCCTGCTTGTAGGTGGCGTAAGGCGTATCGGTGGCCAGCAGCACACACACGACGATGATGACCGAGGGAAACACGGGAATCAGCAACGGGTGGCAGCGAGAGCGCTTGTACAGCGCCATGGTGGCCAGGTACACACCCATGGTCAGCACCAGCCATGGCAAATGGGTGGCGGACAGGCCGGAGAGCAAGCTTTCCCACGCGCTCATGACGCATCCTTGGGTGCGTTCTTCTCGCGCGCCAGCATCCATTTGAATGTAAAGCCCGTCACCAGAAAAGTGATGGCGGCTCCGGCTACACCAGCCACCAGAAACGGCTGCCACTCCCGGGCAATGCGGTCAAAGTGCAGCATCACCCCGGCAATGGTGGGAATGAACAGCAGCATCATGTTTTGCAACAGGGTTTGCGAGGTCTGCTCCAGCGCCTGCGGCAGGCGGCCATAGATCAATAAACCCAGCAGCAACAGCAACGCACCCAGCAATGCGCCAGGAAAAGGGAGTTGGAAGAACCGAACCAAAGCCTCGCCCACCAGTTGAAAGGTGAACAAGGCCGCAAGCGCATACAGCATGACAAAACATCCATCAAAGCAATGGGTGTGCAGTCTAGGTATTCGCAGCGCTTTCGCAATGCTTGGGTTGTTGCACGTGCGACTTCAGGGCTTTTAGAGCGCTAGCCTTTATGTAATAAGGGCAAGTAGCTATGATTTTTGTGTGTTTGCCTGCTTTCTGTGCAGCTTAAGACTTGGTTCGGTAAAACAATGACTTAGCGCCCTATTCAGCTCGATTGCAGGGGGTTATCCACAGATTTATCCAGAGATTTCGTGGAGAATCTAGGGTTTGTACTTACTTCGCGGCGCGACCGATGCTGCTTTCGCTTTTTTCGCGCAGGGCGCTTACTCCAGCTCCCAACGCTCGCGCAGGGCGTCGCCAAAGGCAGCGTTGCCGGTGAGCGTCAGCGTCAGCGTGGTGTAGCCGCCGGTCTGGGGCGTTTGGGCATCGATGGCGCGCGCTGCACCATCCCAGCGAATGCGCAGGGCGCTGCCGTGGTCTTCGTCCTGGGCGCTCAGGTCAAAATCCCAGTCGCCACCTTCGTCCAGCGGGGCGCGATGGCCGCGAAAGTCATGGCTGGCCCAGTGCAGCACTTGGCGCACTTCATCGAGCAAAGCGGCCCAGCGGCTCTCGGCCACACTGGCCATGGCATCCCAGGTGCCGTTGCCGTCTTCGTCTTCGCTGTATTCAAAATCAAGGTAGTCCAAGGCCATTACGTTCTCTCCGTTATTGCGCAAAAGAATAGCTAGTTGCCCTTGATTGATCAGCATTTGACGATCAAAACACTTGCAAGACAAGGTTTTACAAGGGCAAGCAGCTCTCTTTTCAGGACTTGGTCAGGACTGACTTGGTGTGCGCGGCCACTTGCAGATTGAGCAAGCTGGCCTCCATGGCAGCGGCAGTCACGTGGGGCTGCTCCATGGGGAACAGGTGGCCACCATCGACCATCATGGTGCGGCCGTGGGTGATGCGCCGTGTCATGTCCATGCCCACTTGCTTCATCTCTTTGGAGAGCATGCCGCCGATGAACGCCACCGGGCAGCGTAGCGGGTGCCGGCGCAGCAAGGCGTTGAGGTTGTGCGGCAGCGTGTTGTAGATAGCGGTTTCTTCTTCGCGCGCAAAGTGCAGGCCCACGCGGCCATCGGGCAAGGTGCTCATGCCGTGCTCCACATAGTCCTGCAGCATTTGCGGATGCCAGCGCGCAAACGCTTTTTTGCTCTGGAACAGGGCCAGTGCCTCTTCACGGCTGGCCCAGCTATTGCGGCGTTTGCTGCTGATCTTGCCGGGCGAGACACTGCCGATCAACTTGGCGCGCTTGGCCATTTCGAGCGATTTGGCGCGCCAGCCGCTGATCAGTGGGGCGTCGAGCATCAGCACCCCGCGTGCCAGGTCCGGGTGCTGCGCTGCCAGCATGACGCTGACAAAACCTCCCAGCGAATGCCCCACCAACCAGGCCGGCTGCCCCCAGCGCTGCACCAGCGGCTGGGCAAAGTCTGCCAGCTGCTGCACCAGATGGGGCCAGTTGCTGGTGACGGCATAGCGCTCGTCATGCCCGAAACGATCGAGCGCATGCACTTCAAAACCGCGCTCACGCAGCAAGGCAAACAACAGGCGGTAAGTGCCAGCAGGAAAGCTGTTGGCGTGCGAAAAAATCAAGGGTTGCATGCGTTGTAGTGAGGGCTGGCACTGCAACCGCAGTGCCTACATCAGCTTTTCTTTGGGAGAGGTGATTTTCTTGATAGGACTGGGCTTGTCCATCACCAGCGGGACGCTGCTGTTGCCCCCGAACCACTGCGGATCTTCAATGCTGTCAAACACCGCGCGCAGGCGCTCGCCCCAGTTGCTGCGCAGCATGTTGAAGTAGGGGTTGCCTTCGTCAATGCACACCACCTTGTCGCAGTTAAAACTGTCTGCGGCGTACACCGCCAAATCCAGCGGCAGGCCCACGGACAGGTTGGATTTGAGCGTGCTGTCCATCGACACCAGCGCGCACTTGGCCGCTTCATCCAGCGGCAGACCAGGGATCAGCACACGGTCCAGCACGGGCTTGCCGTACTTGGACTCACCAATCTGGAAATACGGGGTTTCGCACGTCGATTCGATGAAGTTGCCGGCCGAGTACACCTGAAACAGGCGCATGCTCTCGCCCCTGATCTGCCCGCCAAACAGCATGGAAACGTTGAAGTCCACGCCCGCACGTTTGAGCGCCACGCCATCGCGTTCATAGATATGGCGCACCGCAGCGCCCAGCACACGCGCCGCGTCAAACATGCTCTCGGCGTTCCAGATGGTGAGCACCTTGTCCGAGGTATCGTCGCGAATGCTCATGGTCTGCAGCAGCTCACGCACCGATTGCGAGATGGACAAATTCCCCGCTGACAGCAGCGTCATGAAGCGGTCATCGGTCTTTTCGTAAATCATCATCTTGCGAAAAGAGTTGATTTGATCGAGGCCCGCATTCGTGCGCGAGTCGGATAAAAAAACCAGGCCGGCGTCGAGCTTGATAGCGATGCAATAAGTCATGGGTGTCCATCGTTCAGTAAGCGGCCTTAGCAAGCCAAGGGGTGCCTGCATAGGGCGGAGGCTGGAAGTGCATATTACTTGCGTTGCGCCAGCTTCTTGAGCTGGTAGAGCGCTTCCAGTGCCTCGCGCGGGCTCAGGGCGTCAGGGTTGATCTTGTCCAGCGCATCTTCCACCGGGGTGGCCTGCGGTGCCGACTCCGTCAAGGGCGGTGCGGCAAACAAATCCACCTGGTCAATACCGGCAGAGTCGCGCGCTTCCAAGGCTTGCAGTGAATGGCGGGCGTGGTTCAGTACGGCAGCAGGCATGCCCGCCAGTTTGGCCACTTGCACCCCATAGCTGCGTGAGGCGGGGCCGGGTTGTATCTCGTGCAAAAACACGATATCGCTGCCAGACTCCGCTGCGCCCACGTGCACGTTGACGGCAGCTTTGGCCTTGGCGGGCAGCTCGGTCAGCTCGAAGTAGTGCGTGGCAAACAGCGTGAAGGCCTTGGTCTTGTCGTGCAGCTGCGTGGCAATGCCGCTGGCCAGCGCCAGACCATCAAACGTACTGGTGCCACGGCCAATTTCGTCCATCAGCACTAGACTGTGCGGCGTGGCAGCGTGCAAAATTTGCGCGGCTTCTGTCATCTCCATCATGAAGGTGGACTGGGCATTGGCCAGATCATCGGCCGCGCCAATGCGGGTGTGAATGGCGTCAATCGGCCCCACGCGGCAGCTGGCTGCGGGCACATAGCTGCCGATGCTGGCCAGCAGCACGATCAGCGCCACCTGGCGCATGTAGGTCGATTTACCGCCCATATTGGGGCCGGTAATGATCTGCATGCGCGTGTTCACATTCATGCGCGTGTGGTTGGCGATAAAGCTGCCGCTGGAGGTTTCCGCCATGCGCGCTTCCACCACCGGGTGGCGTCCGCCTTCAATCTCAATGCACGGGTGGCTGACAAACTCCGGCTTGTTCCAGTTCAGCGTGAGCGAGCGCTCGGCCAGCGTACACAGCACGTCCAGCGCCGCAATCGCTTGCGCTACGCGGGTCAGGCCCGGTACATGCGGCTGCAACTGATCCAGGATTTGTTCGTACAGCAGCTTTTCGCGCTGCAGGCCGCGCTCTTGCGCGCTTAAGGCCTTGTCTTCAAACGCTTTAAGTTCGGGCGTGATGTAGCGCTCGGCGTTTTTGAGCGTCTGGCGGCGCTGGTAGCGCGCAGGCACCATCTCCTTGTAGCTGTTGGTGATTTCAATATAGAAACCATGCACCCGGTTGAACTGCACGCGCAGGTTCGGAATGTTGGTGAGCAGCTTTTCTTTGGCTTCCAGCTCCAGCAGGAACTCGTCGCAGTTGTTTTGAATGCTGCGCAACTCGTCCAGCTCGGCATCAAAGCCGGTGGCAATCACACCGCCATCACGCACCAGCGCGGCAGGTTCTTCCATGATGGCCACCGCCAGCAAATCCGCACAATCTGCCGGCGGCACCAAGTCCTGAAAAATCTGGTTCAAATAGGCCACTGGGGCAGGCGGGGTCTGGGCAAGCAGCTGCGCTTTTTGTAGCGTCTTGCCCAGCGCCACCAGCTCGCGCGGGCGTACTTGGCGCAAAGCGGTGCGGGCCGTGATGCGTTCTACATCGCTCACGCCTTTGAGTTCGGCGCGCAGCGCTTGCCAGGGCATGCTGCCGCCCAGCGCATCGTTGCCGCGCAGCACCTCGGTGGCGCCCAGGCGCGCCATGGCTTGGGCACGGTCACGTTGGGGCTCCAGCAACCAGCTTTTCAGCAAGCGGCTGCCCATGCCAGTCATGCAGGTATCCAAGAGCGAAAACAGCGTGGGGCTGTCTTCTCCGCGCAAGGTTTTCACCAGCTCCAGATTGCGGCGCGTGGTGGGCGGCAGGTTGATGAGCTGGTCATCGCGCTGCACCTGCAGGCTGTGAATGTGGGTGAGGTTGCGGCCCTGCGTGTGCTCGGCGTAGCTGAGCAGAGCGGCGCTGGCCGCGTGGGCCAGTGGCAGTGCTTCGGCTTCCCAAGCCTTCAGGCTGGCCGCGCCCAAGAGTTCGAGCAGCTTGCGCTCACCCAAGCCGGTGTCAAACTGCCAGTCGGGGCGCGGCGACAGCGGGCAGACCATGGTGCCGCTGTGCTTGAGCGCAAACAAGCCTTGTTCAAAGCGCTCGGTGACTCCGGCGCTGTAAATCACTTCACTGGGGCCAATGCGCGCCAACCATTCACCCAGTTCGTCCTGACCGCATTCCGCCAGATGAATGCGCCCTTGCGTCACGCTCATCCACGCCAGCCCGCAGCGCTGGCGGCCGGCTGTATGCAGGGCCACCAGCATGGCCTCGGCCTTGTCACTCAGTAACTCGGTGTCGGTCAGGGTGCCCGGCGTCACCACGCGCACCACTTTGCGCTCGACAGGGCCTTTGCTCGCGCCCACTTCACCGACTTGTTCGCAAATCGCTACCGATTCGCCCATCTTGATGAGCCGTGCCAGATAGCCTTCCAGCGCATGAAAGGGCACACCGGCCATCGCTACCGGAAAACCGGCCGACTGCCCGCGCGTGGTCAGCGTGATGTCCAGCAGGCGCGCGGCTTTTTCGGCATCGTCCCAGAAGACTTCGTAGAAGTCGCCCATGCGGTAGAGGACCAGGGTCTCAGGGTGGTCTTTTTTGAGACGAATATATTGCGCCATCATGGGAGTGTGGTTCTCCAAGGGCGCATCAAAAGGCGAGGCGGGGGTGGTCTGCACGCGGTCGTTGTTTTGCTTGTGCGTGGAAACTTCGGTGATGGACAAAACGCAAATTCCTTGTGGTGAGCGGGCACGGTAAGCGGTGGCCCGTCAAGATCAAGGCGAAATTATCCGGGATGCGCTGGGCGGCCGTACAGCGCAAACCAAACAGCCGCAAGGCTTGGGGCACTTGCGGCTGTTTGCTGAACGCAATTGAGCGATTACTTGGCAGGGATCGCCAGCCAGGCTTCGTCATACGCATCCTGGTGCGGGCGCTCTAACCAGATCAAACGCATGCGCGCCTGGATTTCGGGCGTGGCCCAGGCTGGAGGGGGGCGGCGCGTGGGCGTGGCAGCGTGGCCTTCTACGTCAAACGGCACGTCCTGCTTGACGTTGTCCAGCACATAAGCGATCAGCTCCTTGCTGGCATCGGCGGTGATGAGCTGGTTGGTGGCGTTGTAAGCAGCGGCTTTACCTGTCTCGGGGTCGAGCAGCAAAGTGTAGGGCAACTGGGCTTTGGCGGTTTTGGTGAGTGCGGGCATGGGGGTGGCTTCTGTGAGAGTGGGTGCTAGGGACAACAGCAACGGCATGAAAAAACCGCCGGGCCTGACCGGCTGCGGCGGTTCCATCGTAAAGCGCTGGGGCGCGCTGCTTGGGGCAGCGCGGCAAAAGCTTAGTCGTTGGCTTCTTCTTCCTTTTTGTCGGCGGCCACGCCAGCAGCTACGCCCAGCTTGTCTTGCACACCGGCAAACTTGCTGTACTTGGTGAGCACCGGCACCAGTTGGCCATAGGCGCGGGGGTTGCCGGCCAGGCATTCGGCCTGTTCCAGGAAGTCGGCTTCGCCGGTGAAGTTGCCCACCAGACCACCGGCTTCGGTGATCAGCAAGCTGCCTGCGGCCACGTCCCAGATGTTCAGGCCCGATTCAAAGAAACCATCGGTAAAGCCAGCGGCCACGTAGGCCAGGTCCAGCGCTGCAGCGCCGGGGCGGCGTACACCGGCCACACGCTGGGTCACGTCGGCAAACATGCGCATATAGCTGCGCAGGTTGTCGCCGGGACGGTAGGGGAAGCCGGTGGAGATCAGGCAGTCCTTGAGCTGGGTGCGCTTGGAGACGCGGATGCGGCGTTCGTTCAAGAACGCGCCACGGCCACGGGTGGCGGTGAACAAGTCGTTGCGGCTGGGGTCGTACACCACGGCGTGTTCGATCTTGCCCTTGAAGGACAAGGCAATGCTCACTGCGTAGACAGGAAAGCCGTGGATAAAGTTGGTGGTGCCGTCCAGCGGATCAATGATCCAGACGAAGTCCGAGTTGGGGTTGCCGAACTCGTTGCCGGTTTCCTCGCCCAAGATACCGTGGTCAGGGTATGCACCCAGCAGGGTGTCGATGATGATGCGCTCAGCCGCTTGGTCGACTTCGGTGACGAAGTCATTGACTTGCTTTTGCGCTACACGAACCGATTCAACGTCCAGCGCGGCGCGGTTGATGATGGCGCCGGCGGCGCGTGCAGCCTTGATGGCCACGTTGAGCATGGGGTGCAGGGAGGAAGACGACATAGATTGTGATGTTGGCGCCCAGTGGACCACCCCCAAATTTCAAATCTTGACTCTCACAACCTGGGATGGTGCACCGCTGAACGCGGATGATGAACGGGTGCGCACACGCCCGGCGATACGGACAGCGACAATAGGGCGCAAATTCTAACCGTCTTGCCCGATTTTTGCTGCCTGCATGTTCAATGCGGGCCCATGCCCCAATGAAAACCCGTTTTATCCTGATTGAGACCAGCCATGCTGGCAACGTGGGTGCTGCTGCCCGCGCCATGAAAACCATGGGCTTTGACGACTTGGTACTGGTGCGTCCGCGCTGGGCCAATGTGCTGCGCAAGGAAGAAACCATCCAGCGCGCCAGCGGTGCTTTGGATGTGCTGAACAACGCACGCATCGTGGAAACCGTCGATGAAGCCGTCGAGGGCCTGTCCCACCTGTGCGCCACCGCCATGACGCCGCGTGACTTTGGCCCGCCCACACGTGCACCCCGTCAGCATTTTGAAATGCTCATCAAAGGAGAGCTAAAGGCCCAGGTGCCACAAGGGTTAGAGGCTGATTTGGCTGAAAATTCAGTGCTGCCTGAGAGCATCCATGGTGAAACTGGCGTGGGGCTGCTGTTTGGCTGTGAGCGCTTTGGTATGGCCAATGAGGATGTGTACCGCTGCAATGTGGCGCTGAGCATTCCATCGAACCCGCAGTTTGGTTCGCTGAACCTGGGGGGGGCCATTCAGCTGCTGGCCTATGAGTGGCGCCAGGCGCTGGGCGGCTTTCCGGCAGTGGCACACCCCCCGCCGGCGCAGCGCGCAGACATGCAGCAAGTGGCGGGCATGCTCGGGCACTGGGAGCAGGCTCTGGCGCACCTTGGTTTCCTGGACCCTGCAGCCCCTAAAAAACTGATGCCGCGCCTCAACCAGATGTTTAACCGCGCGCAACTGACGCAAGAGGAAATCCACATCCTGCGCGGTGTCGCCAAAGCCATGCTCCAAAGCCAGTCGCCAAAGCACTAAACTGTGCAGCCCTTTTGTAACAAGTGACGGCCCATTGATGCTTTCCCGACTGCGTTCTGACATCCAGTGCATTCTTGACCGCGATCCTGCGGCGCGCAGCACGTGGGAGGTCATCACTTGTTACCCCGGCCTGCACGCGATCTGGTGGCACATTCCCGCCCACTGGTGCTGGACGCACAATCTCAAGTGGCTGGGCCGTTTTACCTCGCACATTGGGCGTTGGCTTACAGGCATTGAAATTCACCCTGGCGCCAAGATTGGCGAGCGTGTCTTTATCGACCACGGCATGGGCGTGGTGATTGGCGAGACGGCGGTAGTGGGCGATGGCTGCACCATCTACCACGGCGTGACGCTGGGCGGCACCTCGCTGTACAAGGGCACCAAGCGCCATCCCACGCTGGGCAAGAACGTGGTGGTGTCGGCCGGAGCCAAGGTGCTGGGCGGCTTTGACGTGGGAGACGACGCCAAGATTGGCTCCAACGCTGTAGTGATCAAACCCGTGCCTGCCGGTGCGACTGCGGTGGGCATTCCGGCCCGCATCATTCCTTCCAAGCAGGGGGAAAGTGCCGATGTGACCGAGATGGGAGCGCAAGCGGTGGCCAGCCCGGCGGTGGTTCCAAGTCTGGATGCGGCCAACACGGCTGCCACTGAAGCTGCAGCTACGGCCCAACCCGATCCTTGTGCCGGACAGAACAATGCTTTCAGCGCTTACGGCGTGACCGAAGATGACCCCATCAGCCAGGCCATGAAGGGTCTGGCCGAAGGCACGGCTTCGCACGAGCAGCAATTGAAAATGCTGTGGGCAGCGGTAGAGAAACTGTCCGCGCAGCTCCAGAACGATTGCTTGCCTTGTGAAAGCGAGCGTGGCGGGCATTTTGAAAAAGCCAAGATTGACCAGATTTTGGGCAAGTGAGCACGCTTGCACTGCGCAATCACAAAGAGGCCTGTTCAGGCCTCTTTCTTTTTTCTCCGGGCCAACCCTGAAAACGTCGCCAAGGTGGCCTGGCTGTCTGGCGCAGTCTTGTACGCTTGCGGGTGATTATTTATCAACAACCCTCTAGAGACAGGAAAAATTTGCCATGGATGTGTCCCAAGCCTTGCGTGCGCGCCGTTCTGTGCGTGCCTTTACCGACCAAGTGCCTTCTGCCGATCTGGTGCAGCAGTTGATGCAAGATGCAGCCCTGGCCGCTTCAGGCGGCAACATGCAGCCTTGGCGCGTAGCGGCCATCACTGGTGACGCGCTGCAAGCCATGCTGGGCGATGTGGCACAGACGCCGGGCGAAGAAAACCCCGCCCACCTGTCCTACCCCACCAATCTGTGGGAGCCGTACCGCACACGCCGCTTTGCCAATGGCGAAGATCTGTACAAGAGCATTGGCGTGCCACGCGAAGACAAAGCAGGGCGCTTGAAGCAACTGGCCAAGAATGCGCAATTCTTTGGCGCACCCGTGGGCATCATCATGTTCACGGAAGAGCGCATGGGCCCGGTGCAGTGGATGGACTTGGGCATTTACCTGCAGTCCTTCATGCTGCGCGCCGCTGAAGAAGGCCTGGCCACTTGCGCCCAAGGCTTCTGGCGCCGTTATGACACCGTGGTCAAACAACACATCGAAGTGCCGGAAGGCTATCTGGTGACCTTTGGCATTGCGCTGGGCTACGAAGACAAGACGGCCCCCATTAACACCATGCGTGCCACGCGTGCAGAGTTTGAAGAGTGGGGGCAGCTCAAGGGCTTCTAAACAGCAGCCAGCTACCAAAAAGCGCTTCCTTGGAAGCGCTTTTTTTGTGGCCGATCAGATGCTTACGGCTTGGCGTATTGGCCGGTGCCTTCTGGCCACGGCGTCAGCACTTCATAACCATCGGCGGTCACGGCCACCATGTGCTCCCACTGCGCGGACAGCGATTTATCTTTGGTAATCACCGTCCAGCCATCGTCAAGCTCTTTGGTGTCGTGCTTGCCCATGTTGAGCATGGGTTCGATGGTGAAGATCATGCCTTCTTGCAGCGTCATGCCCTGGCCGGGGTAGCCGTAGTGCAGCACTTGCGGCTCATCATGGTAAGTCTGGCCAATGCCGTGACCGCAGTAATCGCGCACGATGGAGAAACCATCGCGCTGGGCCACGGTCTGGATGGCATGGCCGATGTCGCCCAGCGTCGCGCCGGGCTTGACGGCGCGGATGCCCGCCACCATGGCTTCATAAGTAGTGTCGATCAGCTTTTGTGCCTTGGGCTGTACCGTGCCCACGGTGTACATGCGCGAGGTGTCGCCAAACCAGCCGTCTTTGATTAAGGCCACGTCCACGTTGACGATGTCACCGTCCTTGAGGATTTCCTTGGGGGTAGGAATGCCGTGGCACACGACGTGGTTCACCGAGGTACACACCGTCTTGGGAAAGCCGTGGTAGCCGATGTTGGCGGGGATGCACTTCAATTCATCGACGATGAAGTCGTGGCACAGCTGGTCCAGGTGCTCGGTACTCACGCCGGGTTGCACGTGGGGCGTGAGCATGTCCAGCACGCGGGCAGCCAGTTGTCCGGCTGCGCGGGACTTGGCAATGTCGAGTGGGTCGTGAATGGGGGGCAGGCGGCGAAGAGGACGTTTGGCCATGAAGTACTTGGCGTCAGCGCAAGGCTGGCGGTGGTGGAAATTTGAACGCTCACACTGTAGCGTGTTGATGAAGAGCTTGCGTTTACCTGCCGGACAACGAGCACGTGCGGCTGCGCGTAGTTATTTAAAAATAAGAGCTGCATGCCCTTATAAATGCTTGATTTCAGCTATTAAAGTAGCTGAAAGCGAGGTTTGGTGACGGCATGTAGCTATCAAAATAAAAGCCCGCCAGCTTTGCAGCCAACGGGCTTGGTCGCCACCGAGCTGCCGTAACGGCAGCCGAAGTGATTAACGCTGGGCCATAGGCTTGACGTCGCGGGCCACCGAGCCGGTGAACAGCTGGCGAGGACGGCCGATCTTGTACTCAGGGTCACCCATTTGCTCGTTCAGCTGGGCAATCCAGCCTACAGTGCGTGCCAGTGCGAAGATGCCGGTGAACAGGTTCACTGGAATGCCGATGGCGCGCTGCACGATGCCGGAGTAAAAGTCCACATTGGGGTAGAGCTTGCGCGAGACGAAGTAGTCGTCTTCCAGTGCAATCTTTTCTACTTGCTTGGCCAGCGCGAACAATGGATCGTTTTCCAGACCCAGTTCTTGCAGGATTTCGTTGCAAGTTTCTTGCATCAAGGTCGCGCGTGGATCGTAGTTCTTGTAGACGCGGTGGCCAAAACCCATCAGCTTGACGCCGCTGTTTTTGTCCTTGGCTTTTTCCATGAACTCGCCCACCTTGGCAATGCCGCCATTGCGCTGGATTTCGTCGAGCATGTTCAAGCACGCTTCGTTGGCGCCGCCATGGGCAGGGCCCCACAGGCAGGCAACGCCGGCGGAAATCGCTGCGAAGGGGTTGGTGCCCGACGAGCCGCACAGGCGCACGGTGGAAGTCGACGCATTCTGTTCGTGGTCCGCATGCAGGATAAAGATGCGATCCAGGGCCTTTTCGACCACAGGGTTGACCTTGTATTCTTCACAAGGGTTGCCGAACATCATGCGCATGAAGTTGCCTGCATAAGACAGGTCATTCTTCGGGTACATGTAAGGCTGGCCGACGCCGTACTTGTAAGCCATGGACACCAGCGTAGGCATCTTGGCGATCAAGCGGATCGCGGCGATTTCGCGGTGCTCGGGGTTGGTGATGTCAGTGCTGTCGTGGTAGAAGGCCGACATGCCGCCGACCAAGCCTGTCAACACCGCCATCGGGTGCGCATCACGGCGAAAGCCACGCAGGAAGAACTGCATCTGCTCGTTGACCATGGTGTGCTGGGTCACGCGGTTTTCGAAGTCAGCCTTTTGGCTCTCGTTGGGCAGATCGCCGTACAACAGCAGGTAGCAGGTTTCCAGGAAATTGCAGTTCTTGGCCAGTTGTTCGATGGGGTAGCCACGGTACAACAACTCGCCTTTGTCGCCATCAATATAGGTGATGGCCGACTGGCAAGCCGCCGTAGAGAGGAAGCCCGGGTCATAGGTAAACATGCCCGATTGGCCGTACAGCTTGCGGATGTCAATCACATCCGGGCCGACGCTGCCTTGATAGACCGGCAGATCAACGCTGGGCGCGCCGTTGCTAAATGACAGGGTTGCTTTGTTATCAGCGAGTTTCATTTCCAACTTCCTTCTCGGAGTGGCCAGCATCTAAGGCCGGCCTTTTTTGCAAGCTGTGTCGTCAAACGGGCTTGCGCACCATTTGCAACACTTCTCTAACTTCTGGGGTGTCTAAGGACTCTTCGGGCTCCTTGCGTCGCAAGAAGAGATCCATCAGATCGTTGTCTGCCAAATCGTTCAGGGCAGCCAGACCAATTGCGTGTCTCCGCGTCAATTGGCTGCCATGGTTGGCAAAAAATTGCTCGAGGTACAGGTCGTTTTCGACCAAGCCACGGCGGCTGCGCCACCGTAGCAAGTCGCGTTCCTTCTCGTCGAGGAGTGCGTCTCGATCGCTCATGGATTAGACGGCGCGACGCACCATCAGCTCCTTGATCTTGCCAATGGCCTTGGTAGGGTTCAAGTGCTTAGGGCAGACGTCCACGCAGTTCATGATGGTGTGGCAACGGAACAAGCGGTAAGGGTCTTGCAGGTTATCCAGACGCTCGCCTGTGGCTGTGTCGCGGCTGTCCGCAATGAAGCGGTAAGCCTGCAGCAGGCCAGCCGGGCCCACGAACTTGTCAGGGTTCCACCAGAACGAAGGGCAGCTGGTCGAGCAGCTGGCGCACAAGATGCATTCGTACAGGCCGTTGAGCTCTTCGCGCTCTTCGGGCGACTGCAGGCGCTCCTTGTTCGTTGTAGCGTAAATGTCGCTTTGCAGGTACGGCTTGATGGAGTGGTACTGCTTGAAGAACTGCGTCATGTCCACGATCATGTCGCGGATCACTGGCAGGCCGGGCAGCGGCTTCAACACGATGTCACCCTTGAGGGTGTTCATGTTGGTCAAGCACGCCAGACCGTTCTTGCCATTGATGTTCATGGCGTCCGAACCACACACACCTTCGCGGCAGGAGCGGCGGAACGAGATCGTGGGATCTTGTTCCTTGAGCTTGACCAGGGCGTCCAGCAGCATGCGCTCATGGCCGTCGAGTTCGATCTCCACGGTCTGCATGTAGGGCTTGGCGTCTTTATCGGGATCGTAGCGGTAGAGTTTGAATGTACGCTTCATTTTTGAATTCTCTCGTGGGCTGCTGGATTAGAACGTGCGGACCTTGGGTGGCACGCTGTCCACGGTCAGGGGCTTGAGGTTCACAGGCTTGTACGACAGGGAGTTGGTGGCGCTGTCCCACAGCGTGTGCTTGAGCCATTCCTTGTCGTTACGGCCCAGCGGGAACTCTGCATCGTCGGCAGGGCGCTCGTAGTCGTACACGGTGTGTGCACCACGGCATTCCTTGCGGGCTGCGGCGGAGGTCATGGTGGCCTGCGCCACTTCGATCAGGTTGTCCACTTCCAGCGCTTCCATGCGCGCGGTGTTCCAGACCTTGGACTTGTCCTTGAGGGTCACATCGCCCACGCGTTCGCGCAGTGCGTTGACCTTCTGAACGCCTTCGTCCATGCTCTTTTGCGTGCGGAACACACCGGCGTGTGTTTGCATGGTGGAGCGGATGTCGCCTGCCAGGTCTTGGGCATAGGTGCCAGCCTTGGAGTCGTCCAGCTGGTTCAAGCGTGCCAATGTGCGGTCGGCACCATCGGCAGGCACTGTCAGGTTGTCGCCAAAGTTGCGTGCGTATTCCACGATGTGCTTGCCAGCGGCCTTGCCGAAGACCAGCAAGTCCAGCAGCGAGTTGGTGCCCAAGCGGTTGGCGCCGTGCACCGATACGCAAGAGCATTCGCCGACCGCGTACAAACCATTGACCACACGGTTTTGCACGCCGTCATGCGTGACCACTTGGCCGTGGATATTAGTGGGAATACCGCCCATCTGGTAGTGGATGGTAGGCACCACAGGAATGGGTTCCTTGGTGATGTCCACGTTGGCAAAGTTGTGCCCAATTTCTTCCACCGAAGGCAGGCGCTTACGGATGGTGTCGGCGCCCAGGTGGTCCAACTTCATCAGGATGTAGTCCTTGTTAGGACCGCAGCCACGGCCTTCCTTGATTTCCTGGTCCATCGATCGCGACACGAAGTCACGGGGAGCCAAGTCTTTCAAGGTAGGTGCGTAGCGTTCCATAAAGCGCTCGCCTTCGCTGTTCAGCAAAATCGCGCCTTCACCACGGCAGCCTTCGGTCAGCAAAACCCCGGCACCGGCTACGCCAGTGGGGTGGAACTGCCAGAACTCCATGTCTTGCAAAGGAATGCCAGCGCGCGCTGCCATACCCAAACCGTCGCCGGTGTTGATAAAGGCGTTGGTGGAGGCTTGGAAGATGCGGCCAGCACCACCGGTTGCCAACAACACAGCCTTGGCGTGCAGTTCGTACAGATCGCCGGTTTCCAGTTCCAGCGCAGTCACGCCGACCACATCACCTTGGGTGTTGCGGATCAGGTCCAGTGCCATCCACTCCACGAAGAAGTTGGTTTTGGAGGCCACGTTCTGCTGGTACAGCGTGTGCAGCATGGCGTGACCGGTACGGTCAGCCGCCGCGCAAGCGCGTTGCACCGGCTTTTCACCGTAGTTGGCGGTGTGACCACCGAACGGACGCTGGTAGATCGTGCCGTCAGGGTTGCGGTCAAACGGCATGCCGAAGTGTTCCAACTCGATCACGACGTTGGGTGCTTCGCGGCACATGAATTCAATGGCGTCTTGGTCGCCCAGCCAGTCCGAACCCTTGATGGTGTCGTAGAAGTGGTAGTGCCAGTTGTCGTCCGACATGTTGCCCAATGACGCAGACACGCCGCCTTGGGCTGCTACGGTGTGCGAGCGTGTAGGGAATACCTTGGACAGGGAGGCAACGCTCAAACCTGCGCGGGACAGTTCCAGAGCGGCACGCAGACCGGAGCCGCCCGCGCCGACGATGACAACGTCAAACTTGCGCTTGGTGATATTTGCTTTGGAGTAGCTCATTCTTAACTTTCAATCGTGGAAGCAGTCTTTGCGCTGATCACAGACGCCACAGAACTTGGAAAGCCCAGCCGGCGCAGCCGAACAACCAGATCAAGGACAAAACGTGCAAAGTCAGGCGAAGGGCTACCGATTTTGCATAGTCCATCCAGACGTTGCGTGCACCCACCCAGACGTGCCAGACCATGGCAATGATCACGACAAAGGTCAGGAACTTCATCCACTGGGCAGCAAAGATGCCAGCCCATAACTCATAGCCAATCTCGCCTTGCGCAAAGATCAGTTGAGCCAATACAACAACGGTGAAAACCACCATCAAAACAGCAGTTACACGCTGTACCAACCAGTCGCGAAGACCGTAGTGGCCGCCGACTACGGTGCGTTTGGAGCCGTAATTCACTGACATGATTTATTCCTCTTACTCTTAGTACAAGCCAAACAGCTTGGCACCCAACACCACAGTCAAGCCAACGCTCAAAACCAGTACGGTAATGGCAGACGACTTAGCAAAAGACTTGCTGACCAAGTTGTGGTTCATGTCCATGCCAAGGTGGCGTAAACCCGCCAACAGATGGTGCAAATAAGCCCAGATAATGCTCAAAGCCACCAAGGTAATGAACCAGCCAGGAATGAAACCACAGCCCTCGTTAAATACCGCTTTGAACTTCGCAAATGAAAATTCAGATGACAACGAAGTGTCTAACATCCAAATTACAAACGGCAGTAAAACAAACATCAGCATGCCGCTGACGCGATGAAGAATCGACACATAGCCTCCTATTGGCAAGCTGTGGGGCAATCCTTCTAGTACGTTGATGTTGCGGAACTCGGGCCGCTTTTTCTTTTCAAGCTCTGTCATGGCGGGGGTGCTTTCGTGGATGTAACTGCGTGGTAATCGCGCTGACTCAGACGATCCAAAATTCTATTGCAATGGCGCTAGATCAGATCAGAACTACGCGATTGTTTCGGTAATGCGCTCGAGAGTGTAGGCAATTAGCTCAAGGCGTTCTTGTAATGGTGCGTATCTGTTCTGTAGATACCGCGTCGTAACTCCATAGGCATATCGTTGTAGGTATAGGCAATTCGCTCGACGCTCAGCAATGGTGTCACTGAAGGGACTGCGAGCAAAGCTGCCTGCGCTTCGTCTGGGAGCACGGCGCGAATTTTTTCGTCTGCACGCACCATGCGTACGCCGAAATCCCCTTCAAACATTGCGTAGGTTGGCCCCTTGTAATTCGCCATTTGTTCGGCAGTCAAACCTTTGAACGCCGGGCCAGGTAGCCAGATGTCTTCCAAAATGGTAGGGATTCCTGCGAAACCCAAAACCCGGCGCACATGCACTACGGTATCTCCACTGCGTAGTGAAAGTAAGCGTGCAATTTCCGCGCTCGCCCGAATGCGCTTGCATTCCAAAATACTGCGTTGGGCTCGACCTTCACCTGCTAAGTCGCCCACGTCCGGGTGAAGCTTGAGAAAACGGTACTGTACTTGCTGCGCAGAGTGGGTGGCTACAAAGGTGCCCTTGCCTTGGCGGCGCATCACCAGGTTTTCGGCAGCTAACTCATCAATCGCTTTGCGCACAGTGCCTTGGCTGACCTTAAATCTTGCAGCCAATTCCATTTCGCTGGGAATCAACTCACCAGGGCGCCATTCCCCTATTTGCAAGCTTTGCAGGATCAGCCCTTTGATTTGTTGATAGAGGGGGCTGAAAGCAGGAGTCGATGAGACACCCAGAGTGCTTGCGGAGTGGGGGGGCGTGTCAGTGGGTGAAGATTGGGATGAGGACATGTGTTGTATGCAAGTGCGTGAAACTTTTGAATGTGGGGTGGGAGTCCGGCATTCTTGTTTTTCACAAGTGCAAGATCATATCTTATATAAGACATAAGACAAATTGACTGAGGGTCGAAATCAGGGGTACACTTCAGAGCTGTTTGCGGAGTACGGGCTGCTGGTTACAGATGCTGGAGCGACCTTTCGCCGACAACTGTTTTTTTCCAAATATTGGAGTTTTCACCATGAGCAAGAAGCCCGTCCGTGTTGCCGTTACCGGCGCTGCAGGTCAAATCGGTTACGCCCTGTTGTTCCGTATCGCATCCGGCGAAATGCTGGGCAAAGACCAGCCTGTTATTTTGCAGCTACTTGAAATTCCTGACGAGAAAGCGCAAAACGCCCTGAAGGGTGTGATTATGGAGCTGGAAGATTGCGCCTTCCCTCTGCTGGCCGGTATTGAAGCTCACAGTGACCCTCTGCAGGCTTTCAAGGATACAGACTACGCTTTGCTGGTAGGTGCGCGTCCTCGCGGCCCGGGTATGGAGCGCGCCGACTTGCTGGCCGCCAATGCGCAAATTTTCACAGCACAGGGCAAGGCACTGAATGCCGTAGCTTCACGCAATGTCAAGGTATTGGTAGTGGGTAATCCCGCCAACACTAATGCTTATATCGCCATGAAGTCGGCACCTGATTTGCCAGCGAAAAACTTCACAGCCATGCTCCGTTTGGATCACAACCGCGCTGCATCGCAACTGGCTGCCAAGGCTGGCTTCAAGGTGGGTGATATCAAGGGCCTGACGGTGTGGGGTAACCATTCGCCAACGATGTATGCAGATTACCGTTTCGCTACGGTAGATGGCAAATCAGTGAAAGAAACTATCAACGACCAGGAGTGGAATGCGAATGTGTTCCTGCCTACCGTTGGTAAGCGTGGCGCGGCGATCATTGCAGCCCGCGGCTTATCCTCTGCTGCTTCTGCGGCCAACGCTGCTATCGACCATGTGCGCGACTGGGCTTTGGGCTCCAATGGTGAATGGGTGACGATGGGTGTGCCATCCAATGGCGAATATGGCATTCCTGCTGGTATCGTTTTTGGATTCCCTGTTACCACAGAGAACGGCGAATACAAGATCGTTGAAGGCCTGGAAATTGACGCTTTCTCTCAAGAATGCATCGACAAGACTTTGGCTGAGTTGCAAGGCGAACAAGACGGCGTAAAGCACCTGCTGTAAAACGTTAGTGGTAATTCCTTGCTGCATTTATTGCAGCAGGGAATTACTCCCACTGTTGGCAAAAGAGATATTTTTTGCTTAACGCACTGCATTGCTAGGTGGCGGAGTTAGGCAAAAGGTATTTTTGGATGGGCAATATGTACGGCATAGGTCTCCATCTTTAAGCTCTACTGAAACTCGGCTGTAACTCTTGACTTAATAACCCATGCGCACTGCTACTCACCCTCGTGACATTTTGCTGGGCGCGCAGGCAGCCGTTGCTGCATTGCCTGTTTGCGATCATTACAGTGGGGTGGAAGACCGCATGCGCAAAAGCTTGCAATTGCAAGCTGAAATGCTGCAGGAGTTTGGAACTTGTATTTTTGACGTGACGCTGGATTGCGAAGATGGCGCAGCCGTAGGGCAAGAAGCTGCTCATGCGCGGCTGGTTGCGCAGCTTGCGAAAAATGCGCCTGCCGGAAGTCGAGTGGCAGCACGCGTTCACGCAGTAGACCACCAAGCATTTGAGCAAGATGTTGCAACAATAGTGGGTGAGGCTGCGCCACATATTTGTCACATCATGGTTCCAAAGGTGGAAAGCATTGATGACGTTCTACGTGCTGAAGTTGCGGTGGATAAAGCCTCAGGCCAGCACATTCCGCTGCACGTATTGATTGAATCGCCGCATGCCGTGCAGCATGCCTTCGAGATTGCTGCGCATCCTCGCGTACAGAGTATTTCTTTTGGTTTGATGGACTTTGTCTCGGCGCACGGTGGTGCCATTCCCGCTTCTGCGATGGGAGTGCAAGGACAGTTTTTGCACCCATTGGTGGTCCGGGCCAAATTGGAAATCGCTGCAGCCTGTCATGCCTATGGAAAGCAACCCTCTCATTGCGTAGTTACCGAGTTCAAGGACGAGCAAGCGCTTGGAGGCGCAGCGCGGCGCGCTTATGGGGAGTTGGGTTACACCAGAATGTGGAGTATTCACCCGGCACAGATCCGTCCAATTTTGGCCGCCTTTGCGCCCGACGCTTCTGAAATGCAGGCTGCTACAGATATCGTTTTAGCAGCGCAGGCAGCAAGGTGGGCCCCAATTAGCCACCAAGGGATATTGCATGATCGTGCCAGTTACCGTTATTACTGGCAGTTGCTGGAACGGGGTCATCGAACTGGTGTAGCTCTACCGCCACAAGCACGACAATGGTTCGTTGAAGAGGCCGCTTGATGCGTAGCTTCTGTTTTAACGATTAACTTTACTGACTCGCAGGAGTTCGCATGAAAAATCTGATTGCCTCCGTTTTATTGCTCGCCCCCGCTTTTGTTTTTGCTGCGGCCCCAGCTTCGGCACAAAAAGCTGCAACCTCTAAGCCCAAGGCGGCTACCACTACGGCCGTGAATAAGAAAACGCCAGCAGTTAAAAAGACTTCACCTGTTAAAAAAACGACGGCAGTACGCCCTGTAGCACGAAGCTCAGCGATAAAAGCTGGCGCTGCTGCTACGGTAGCTGGTTCTGCTGCATTGGCGACCCGCACATTGAATGCCGACGAATTAGCATTGGCTGATCGTGTACATACAGGCCGTATTGGTTGCGAACTTGGCCAGCATGTGACGGTCAATAAAGATGAAAAAAATCCGGGCCATTTTATTGTCAGTGGCAATGGATTTAATTTCCATATGTCGCCCATTGGAACCAGTACGGGCGTCGTGCGCCTAGAAGATTCACAAGCAGGGGCCGTGTGGTTGCAAATTGCCAATAAGTCCATGCTGATGAATCAAAAGCAAGGCAAGCGTCTGGCTGATGAGTGTATGAGTCCCGAACAGCTTCAGGTGGCAGAAGCTATCAAGAAGACCCCGCCCCCGAGCTTGCTGGATGCGCCTGGAAAGTAATTCCAACGCATAAAGCAATAAATCTGCCCACTCTTAGAAAACCAATGGAGAGAGAACCATGTTGAAAGCTTACCGTGACCATGTGGCCGAACGTGCCGCATTGGGCATCCCGCCCCTGGCACTTGATGCCAAGCAAACTGCTGAGCTGATCGAGCTGATCAAGAATCCGCCAAATGGTGAAGATGCTTTCCTGCTGGAGTTGCTGACCCACCGTGTGCCACCTGGGGTGGATGATGCGGCCAAGGTCAAGGCCTCGTTCCTGGCCGCTGTGGCGCACGGTGATCTGAGCGTGGCGCTCATCTCCAAGGCCAAGGCCACCGAGTTGCTGGGCACCATGATCGGTGGCTACAACGTGCATCCGCTGATCGAGTTGCTCGACGATGCCGAAGTGGCTGGCGTGGCTGCAGAAGCGCTGAAGAAGACATTGCTGATGTTTGACTTCTTCAACGATGTGGCGGACAAGGCCAAGGCCGGCAACGCCAAGGCCAAGGAAGTGATGCAAAGCTGGGCCGATGCCGAGTGGTTCACTGCACGCCCCGAAGTGGAAAAGAAAATCACCGTCACCGTGTTCAAGGTGCCCGGTGAAACCAATACTGACGATCTGTCGCCCGCACCCGATGCCTGGAGCCGCCCCGACATTCCGCTGCACTATCTGGCCATGCTCAAGAACACGCGTCCTGACGCTGCGTTCAAGCCCGAAGAAGACGGCAAGCGCGGCCCCATGCAGTTCATCGACGACCTGAAGAAAAAGGGTCACCTCGTCGCCTATGTGGGCGATGTGGTCGGTACCGGTTCTTCGCGCAAGTCGGCCACCAACTCCATCGTCTGGGCCACCGGTCAAGACATTCCATTTGTACCCAACAAGCGCTTTGGTGGTGTGACGCTGGGTGGGAAGATCGCTCCTATCTTCTTTAACACCCAAGAAGATTCGGGCTCGCTGCCTATCGAAGTGGACGTGTCCAAGCTGGAAATGGGCGATGTCATCGACGTGTTGCCCTATGACGGCAAGATCACCAAGAATGGCGAAACCGTTGCTGAGTTCCAACTCAAGAGCGATGTGCTGTTTGACGAAGTGCGCGCTGGTGGCCGTATCAACCTGATCATTGGCCGCTCGTTGACTGCCAAGGCGCGCGAATTTTTGGGTCTGCCTGTCTCTACCGCGTTCCGTCTGCCTACCGCGCCTATCGAGACCAAGGCTGGTTTCACGCTGGCGCAAAAGATGGTGGGCCGCGCTGTGGGCTTGCCAGAAGGCCAAGGCGTGCGCCCCGGAACGTACTGCGAGCCCCGCATGACCACAGTGGGTTCGCAAGACACCACGGGCCCCATGACCCGTGACGAGCTCAAAGACCTGGCTTGCCTGGGCTTCTCGGCCGATTTGGTGATGCAGTCGTTCTGCCACACCGCCGCTTACCCTAAGACCGTGGACGTCAGAACTCACCGCGAACTGCCTGCGTTCATGTCGAACCGCGGCGGTGTGGCCCTGCGTCCTGGTGATGGCGTGATCCATACGTGGCTCAACCGCCTGCTGTTGCCCGACACCGTCGGTACCGGTGGTGACTCGCACACACGTTTCCCTATCGGTATTTCCTTCCCTGCGGGCTCCGGTCTGGTGGCGTTTGGCGCCGCCACCGGCGTAATGCCGCTGGACATGCCTGAATCCATCTTGGTGCGTTTCAAGGGCGAAATGCAGCCCGGCGTCACACTGCGTGATTTGGTACATGCCATTCCGCTGTATGCCATCAAGGCAGGTCTGCTGACCGTTGCCAAGGCTGGCAAGGTCAACGCTTTCTCGGGTCGTATCCTGGAAATCGAAGGTCTGCCAGACCTGAAGGTCGAGCAAGCGTTTGAATTGTCTGATGCGTCTGCTGAGCGTTCTGCAGCTGGTTGCACGATCAAGCTGAACCCTGCACCGATCAAGGAATACCTGACATCGAACATCGTGTTGATGAAGAACATGATCGCTGACGGGTATGCCGACGCCAAGACCTTGCAGCGCCGTATCGAAAAGGTGGAAGCCTGGTTGGCGCAGCCTGATTTGCTGGAAGCCGACAAGGATGCCGAGTACGCCGAAGTGATCGAAATCGACATGTCGGACATCAAGGAGCCCATCGTCTGCTGCCCTAACGATCCGGACGACGCCAAGTTCCTGTCCGACGTGGCCGGCACCAAGATCGATGAAGCCTTCATCGGTTCGTGCATGACCAATATCGGCCACTTCCGCGCTGCAGCCAAGCTGCTGGGCGGCCAGCGCGATATTCCCGTCAAGCTGTGGGTGGCCCCTCCAAGCCGCATGGACCAGGACGAGCTGATCAAGGAAGGGCATTACGCCGCTTTCGGGACGGCCGGTGCACGTACTGAAATGCCGGGCTGCTCGCTGTGCATGGGTAACCAGGCACAGGTGCGCGAAGGCGCAACGGTCATCTCGACTTCGACCCGCAATTTCCCCAACCGTCTGGGCAAGAACACCAATGTGTTCCTGGGCTCGGCCGAGTTGGCGGCGATTGCCTCGCGCCTGGGCTACCTGCCTACCCGCGAAGAGTATTTGAAGGAAATGGGCGTGATTGATGCCGACAAGGCATCCGTCTATCGCTACATGAACTTCGACCAGATCGAAGAGTATGCTGAAGTAGCAAAGGGCGTTAGCGCCTGAACGGCTAAGGCAAACTAATAAACAAAACCCGCCGGAAGGCGGGTTTTGTTTTTGGCTTTTTTGCGGCAGATGACATCCGAAAAAAATTCATGAATGTATCTTTGCATTCAGATGCCTTCTTAGCTCATTGCTCTATTTTCTGAAAATAAAAAGGGCCTTGCGTGAGGCCCTCTTCACTTCTATGAAAAAGAAGTCTTATTTTTGAATGTAGAGAATGCGGCTCTTATCGCTGCCTTCACTTTCTTCTGTCACTAAATAGGTGATTGCACCAATTTTGTAAGCGCTTACCTTCATATTCCAGCCATCAATAGTCACGCCGCTGGGATTGAAAGCTTGCTGGAATTGGGAAGCACTCAGTGTGTTGCCGTCGACAGAGATGCTGCCGTCTTGCTTTACTTGCAAGTCTTCCATACCGTCTAGACCGCCCTGCTGGCAGTTATGACCACGGAAGGTCTTGCCCAACGAATCGGCTAACGTTGCGGTGGCTGCAGTATTTTGCAATGCGATATTGGTGCTGCTACTGCTAGTGTTTGTGCACAAAAGCAGCACTGCACCGTTGCCAAAATACCTTGCGCCGCCATTTAGGCCGCTCCAAGTAGCGCCACCATCGGCAGTGAATGTGGCTTTGACCGGAGAGCCGTTGATAACCGTAGAGGCCGTTGAACCTGCAGCGCCCAGCGCGCCGTCTACATGCACATCAATGATCGAAGTCTGGTTGTTCTGGCCGAACAACTTGTACTGCACCACAGTCGCTGTAGGTGTTGTGGGCTCCGTAGGATTTGTTGGCTCAGTAGGAGTTATTGGTGTTGTTGGCTCCGCAGGAGTGATTGGGGCCGTTGGCTCGGCAGGGTTTGTAGTTGTATTGTCATCGCCACCGCCACATGCGGTCAAAGCAGCCACGGCTATAGCAATCAAAGATAAGTTCAAAATGCGAGATTTCATAATGCCTCCAGTTAAACAACGGCGTTTATATATGTGAAACCGAGACTGTAAAATTTGGTTTTTTGTGAAATATTTGTAAGTAAGTGCGTGCTTTTTTGTTCGGTGTTGATAATATGGAGTTCATAAAAGTCAATATGTTTGAAATTTTTTTCAAATACACCAAAAATTGTCGGGTAATACGGGGGGGAATTGTTTTAACGGTTTTGCGTGAATCGTCAGTTTTGCTCAGCAAGTAGTTGCTGCAGAGTTTTTACCTGCAAGCGTAAACGCTCGTTCTCGGCTTCTAGAGCAGTTATTTTGACTTGCATCTCCGAAATAGAAGCTACTGGTGCAGTTTCTATAGTTTCATCGCTATCTATATGCAGTTTTTCTGTTTTAGGTTTTTTCTTCGAATCACGCACGCGTTTGGCGGCTTGTTTGAGGCCTTCGCCACCTTCGGCAGCCACGGCTTGTTGTTCTTCCATAGAAAGGGTCGCAACAACCGCGGCCGCATTGAGCGACAACTCGCCGGCTTTTACAGCTGCCACCACTTCGGGCGCAGCTTTTTGCTGGATGGTCTCAATCATCTTGACTTGGCCGGCTGAAAGCCGGGCAGCGCGCGCCAAGGCTTCGCGGGTGTCCAGCGCTGCGTCGGGCACTTTGGGGCTGTTGGCCAACGCGGCGGCCACAGCGGGGTCGGTATCGCCTTCCCAAGGGGCTTCGGTGCTGGCGGAGTCGGCTTTGGCTGCATTCACGGCAGCGGCGGCTGCAGCGCGCCGTTCAGCGATGATTTCGCGCTTGCGCAGGGCCAGCACGCCGCGCTGGAAGTCGGAGACCGAGCGGCGGCCCAGGTGCTGGTCAATCATCCACAGGTGGATGTCTTCCATGTTCTGAAAACGCTCATTCTGAATGGTGTTAAACGGCAGGCCATGCTTTTGGCAGATGCCGTAGCGGTTGTGGCCATCGACCAAAATATTGCCCCACAGCACCAGCGCGTCGCGGCAGCCTTCGTCCAGGATGCTGCGCTCCAGCGATTCGTATTCGTCGGTGGTGAGCGGGTCGATATAGGCCTTCAATTCAGGCAGAACCACAATTTCTTCGTTGCTCATGACAGTCCAATCTTGCAAAGTCAAAAGGCACCCGAGGGTGCCTTCCGTATCAGGCCTGAAGAGGCCTGTTAAAAAATATAGCTACATGCCGTTATCAATGCTTGATTTCAATATGAAAACTCTCTGAAAACAAGCAAGTACAACGGCCTGGTGCTATGAATAGCTTTAAGCAGCTTCGGTGGGAACCAGCAGGCGCGAGATCAACGCGCCATCTACGGGGCCTTCGACCGGAATGCGCACGCGCACGGGGTTGCCGGCGGCCACTTGCACAGGTTCGCCTGTCAGGTTGAACATCTGCTCCAGCTTGACGGTGCGGTTGCCCGTGGGGTGGATGATTTCGAGGGTGTCGCCCACCGAGAAGCGGTTCATGGTTTCGATTTCAGCCATACCGTTTTCGTAGCCACGCACCTGGCCCACAAAGTGGCTGCGTTGCAGCACCGAGTGACCGGTTTCGTAATTCTGGTAGTCGTTGGCGGGGCGGCGCTCCAGCAGGCCGCCGGTGTAGCCGCGGTTGGCCAGGCCTTCCAGCTCGGTGATCAGCGCGGGGTTGAACGGGCGGCCAGCCACGGCGTCGTCAATCGCGCGGCGGTAGGTTTGCGCGGTACGGGCCACGTAGTACAGGCTTTTGGTACGGCCTTCAATCTTGAGCGAATCGACACCAATTTTGGCCAAGCGCTCGACGTGCTCAACGGCGCGCAAGTCCTTGGAGTTCATGATGTAGGTGCCGTGCTCATCTTCCATGATGGGCATCATTTCGCCGGGACGACCTTTTTCTTCCAGCAGGTAGATGGCGTCGGCCTTGGGGTGGCGCTTTTGGTCACCACAGGTGCTGGTGAACTGGTTGTCCAGATCGTTTTTGGCGTCTTCAAAGTTGAAGCCGTTTTCCATGGTCTGGCCCAATGCTTCGCCGGTGTTGGGGTCGACGTTGGCATCGTGCGTCTTGTAGTCCCAGCGGCAGGCATTGGTGCAAGTGCCTTGGTTGGGGTCGCGGCGGTTGAAGTAGCCCGACAGCAAACAACGGCCCGAGTAGGCAATGCACAGCGCGCCATGCACAAACACTTCAATTTCCATGTCGGGGCATTCCTGGCGGATCTTTTCGATCTCATCCAAGGACAGCTCGCGCGACAAGATGATGCGCGAGACGCCCATCTTCTGCCAGAACTTGACGGTGGCGTAATTGGTGGTGTTGGCCTGTACCGAGAGGTGAATTTCTTGCTCGGGCCACTTTTCCTTGACCATCATGATCAAGCCAGGGTCGGCCATGATCAGCGCGTGGGGCTTGAGCTCAATGATGGGCTCGATGTCGCGCAGGTAAGTGCGGATCTTGTCGTTGTGCGCAATCAGGTTGCTGGTGACAAAAAACTTCTTACCACGCTGGTAGGCTTCCTGGATGCCTTGCGCAATTTGTTCCACACGGAATTCATTGTTGCGCGCTCGCAGGGAGTAGCGGGGCTGGCCGGCATAGACAGCATCGGCGCCAAAGTCATAGGCGGCGCGCATCTTCTCGAGCGAGCCGGCGGGAAGCAGCAGTTCAGGGGCTTTCATAGGGGGCTTATTTTCCTCGATTGCTGCATGCGCGTCATGCAGTGTCAACATGGCCTGCTCGTCGTATGGGTCGTGGCGCACGCTTACGATTTGGGCAGCACCAGGCTTTTGCGAACGCCGTCAATCTCATAGCTAATTTCGCGCTTGGATATTTCCACCAGATTTCCACCATTGGGCAGGCGGCTGCCAATCGCAAAGTTTTTGGCGTTGTCGCCAGATATCTGAATCAGGGCCCGCGATTGCGATGGAATATTTGAAAACACAATACCTTGCAGCCGCATGGAATCATTCTGCGAAGGGCCAGTTTGCGGCTGGAGCGTAGTGGCTGGTTTTTGAAAAAGATGGGCGATATCTGCCTGCGTATAGGTAGCTGAATCGATATTGCCAATATGATTTAAAGCTTCTATGGGTGGTGTGCGTAATGACAGTAAAAATCCAGCCGCGACAAAAGCAGTCAAACTCCACAGCGAAAAACAGGTGATTTGCGGGAACTTCATGGCGTATTCAATGGAAAATATAGGCCTGAATATACGCAAGCGGGAACGCTGGCTCATCAAGTATTTAGGCGGTCGCGTGAATTTAATCGAACAGCGAGAGGTTCTGATGTCGAAATATAAAAGTCAGCGAGGATTCACTTTGCTGGAATTGATGGTGGTCGTGGTCATTATTGGAGTGCTGGGCGCACTGATAATTCCCAATTTTATGGATCGCCCCAATGAAGCTCGCGTGACTGCTGCGAAAACAGACATCTCCAGCGTGATGCAGGCGCTCAAACTGTACAAGCTGGACAACCACCGCTATCCCACCGCAGAGCAAGGTCTGGGTGCTTTGATTGCACGCCCCGCCAGTGGGCCTGCGCCCGCCAACTGGAAGGCTTATATGGACAAGCTGCCCAATGACCCGTGGGGCCATCCTTACCAGTATCTGAACCCTGGCGTGAAGGGAGAGGTTGACGTACTGAGCTTTGGCGCGGATGGTCAAAGCGGCGGTGAAGGCTTTGATGCGGATATCGGAAGCTGGCAGTAAGCCTCGATAGCGGATGCTGCGCCAAAACGGATTCACGCTGCTGGAATTGCTGGTTGTTCTCAGCATCGCTGCGCTGCTGGTAGTGGGTGCCAGTTTGGCGTTGCCTTCTGGCGCGCACCGTCATTTGGAGCAGGAAGCGCAAAAAATGATTGCGCTGCTGGAAACTGCCCGCGCCCAGTCAAGGGCCAGCGGTCAGGCGGTGAAGGTGTTGGTCAATGAACAAGGCATGCGCTTTAGCGGTGCCCAGACGGATAAAAAACTGAGCACTGGCTGGTTGTATGAAGGCACTTCAGCGGCAAGCACCCATTTGGTTTTAGGGCCTGAACCTGTCATTGCACCGCAAAGCGTGCACCTGTTTAGCACGAACGGGGCCAGCAGTTGGATAGTGACTGATGGTGTGCGGCCTTTCGTAGCAAGGAACACCCCGTGACCACGCAGCGCGGTCTGACGATGGTTGAAGTGCTGATCGCCTTGGCCATTACAGCCATTGCTTTGCTGGCGGCAGGGCAAGCTATGCGCTCCATGATCCATGCCGCTGCACGGCAAGAGCAAGTGACTTTGGCCCAGCTCTGCGCGGAGAACGCTTTGGTGAGTGCTCGCTTGTCGGCGCAGTTTCCGTCAGTGGGTGAAAGCTATCAACCTTGCGAGCAGCTAGGGCGCGCATTCACCGTAAAACTTTGGGTGTCGGGTACAGCCAACCCTAGCTTTCGCCGTGTCCAGGCGCAGGTGTTGCAAGGTGATGAATCGGTGTTGTCCATTGCCACGGTCATGGGGCGCTACTAATGGGCCAGCAGCGCGGATTTACCTTGGTGGAAGTGCTGGTCGCCTTGTCCATCATGGCGCTGATGGGCAGCATGTCTTGGGTGGGTATGGACGCGCTGCTCAAATCCAAACAACGCACAGAAAGCAAATCGATTGAGAACGCCCAACTGCAAATTGCCTTGGGCCAGTGGGCCAGCGACCTCGAGCAAGCATGGAGGCCGGATAGCACCGATCCCATGGGCTGGGATGGCAAAGTATTTCGCTTAACGCGGCGTGCGCAGCAATTGGAGCAAGGGGTGGTGGTGGTGGCGTGGGCGGTGCGCAGCGAAGGTGCCAGTACAGACCTTATGCGCTGGCAATCAAGACCTGTGATTACGGTGGGCGATTGGCAAACTGCATGGGAGGAGGCCGCGAATTGGGCGCGCGGAAGTATCAACACACCGGCAGCTAGGCTGATTCCCGCAGACAGCGTGGACGTTTATGTCTGGCACGGCGGCACGTGGGTGAATGCACAAAGCTCGCAAGTGGGCAGCACCACAAAAAGAAGCGGGCTTGGGCGGCTTGCGGCCAGTTTGCCCCAGCAGCCTGTTGGCGTTCGCCTGGTGGTGCATACCCGAAATGGTGATTTGTCCAAGGATTGGAGCGCCCCGACGTGGAGCGAGCCCAAATCATGAGCCAGCGTACTGCGCAGCATGGGGCCGCCATCTTGACTGCCATGATCACCGTTACGCTGGTGGCTACCGTGGCTGCGACGGCCATTGCGCGGCAGTCAAGTGCAGTGGACGTGGAGGCGGCTGAGCGCAGCCGGATACAAGCACAATGGTTGCTACGGGGCGCGATGGATTGGTCCCGGCTGCTGCTGCGACAAGATGCGCAAAGCTCAGGAGCAGTAGATCACCTGGCAGAACCTTGGGCAGTGCCCTTGCAAGAGACCAAGCTGTCCGCGTTTTTAGCAGCCCAAGGCGGTGTGAAGGATGTCGATGCCAGCTCCGATATGTCGGAAGCTTATTTGTCAGGCGCCATGCAGGACATGCAGGCTAAATTGAATCTCTTGCCGTTTTTTACTAATAAGGGTGAAGGTGAGCAGTCACTTATTCATCATCCTGTCCAGCGTTTGTTTCAACGTTTGGGATTGCCACAGAGTGAATATGAGGTGCTCAAACAAGCCTTGGGGCAAGCGCTCAAAACGGAAGCGGGCAGCACCCGGCCATTACCCCCCCAAACCTTGCAAGACTTGGTTTGGCTGGGCATTGCTCCCCAGACCGTGCAAGCCCTTGAGCCCTATGCGTTCGTGCATCCGACAGTGTCTACCGTCAATATCAATACTGCGACTGCTCAGGTGATATGGGCTTTGGTGCCCACGCTGGAATGGGCGCAAGCACAAACCTTGGTATCTGCTCGCACCCAAAAGCATTTTAAAAACTTGCAGCAAGCACAAGATATCGTGCCCAGCGCTGTATTCCCAAGTGGGGTGTTTTCCGTGAATAGCCAGTTTTTCTCAGCCCGTGGGCAAGTGCGCATGGAGGGCATCGCTTTGGCCATGCAGGCTGACTTGCAGCGAGTGAACGCCAAAGTCAGTACAGAGCGGGTGCAAAGTGTAGGTATTGCTTTGCCTGTTGGCATTCAACCGTAATGGTGCCGCCTTTCACTTTCAATATGGCCACGCAGGGCATGCGTATGCTGCCTATCAAAGAGGTGATTCGTGCAAGAGAGGGTATATGAATAAGCTGATCGCGCTGCTTCCCAGCGTCAGGCCGCAGAGCGAAGACAGCTTGCATTGCTGGCAGGTTGCCGGTGATGGGCACACGCAGGTAGTGATGCAAACGGTCCGCGAGCTGGCGCAAGCCAAATTGGTCCAGACCATTGCCGTGGTGCCAGCTGCTTGCCTTTCCTGGCACCAAGTGGTGCTGCCGGCTACGGTCAAACTTCATGGCGATGCTCGCTTGCTGCCTTTGCTGCAGAGCTTGTTGGAAGATGCGCTCTTGGACGAACCTGACCAGGTGCATATTGCCTTGATGCCGGGCGCCCTGCCTGGGCAGCCTTGCGTCGTGTCGGTATGTGATAAGGCGTGGCTGGCGGCCTGGCTGGAAACTTTCGAACGCGCAGGCATTAAGGTGGATCGTTTGGTGCCCGAGATCGCACCTGATGCTTTGGGTGAACAAGGCATTTGCAGCGGTCTTAGTCACAGCGGTTGGATGACCACTTTGCAGCAGGGTGTGCCGGTGACATTACCCTTGCACACTGACACGGCGATTTGGCCGCCTGCCACGGTGTACCACGCATTACCCGCCACTTATAGCGATGCTGAAAAGGTACTGGGCCGAGACCGGCTGCAGCTTGCAGACGAGCAAAGCTGGGTGCAGCGCATGCTGCAGACGCAGTGGGAGCTCATGCAGCACGGTTTTGCCTCGAACGCGCTGGAACGTATGCGCCGCAAGTGGCTGGCTGGCGTGCGAGATGTATTAAGTGCGCCGCAATGGCGTGCCAGCCGCATAGCCGTGGTGACGCTGGCGGTGGTCTGCGCAGCAGGGCTGAATGTGAAAGTGTGGCAGCAGCAGCGAGCCTTGGCCGCTAAGCAGCAAGCGATACTTGCCACCGTGCAAGAAACTTTTCCGCAGCTGCGGGTGGTTATTGATGCGCCATTGCAAATGCAGCGTGAATTACAGACGCTGCGTCAAATCAGCGGCGTAGTGACGGCAACAGACTTGGAGCCCATGGCCGCAGCAGCAGGTGCCGCGCTGAAAGCGTCCGGGCTAGCGGTCAATTCTGTGGAGTACAACGGGACGGAATTGCTGCTCCGGGGACTTGCTCAAAGCCATGTGACCACTGTGAATGAACACCTCCGGGGCTCGCGCTATATCGCAGAAATGGCTGGCGATGCGCTTCGATTGAAAGTGCTGCCATGAGCGTTATTTCCAAAACAAAAATTGCCAAAGAAGTTTGGGTACTCGCCGGAGTCGCGGTGCTCGGTGCGGCCTGTATTTGGCCGCTGCAGCGCCTGCAAACATTGCCTGCAAAACATACAGCGCTGGATCAGCAACTGATGCAAGTGCAAGCCATGGCCGCCCAGGCGCAGCAGTTGCGAGCGCTGCAGTCTGCCCCATTGGGTAATGGTGTGGAGTTGTTGCAGATGGCCGTTTCCAGCACGCTGGGCACGGCTGCGACCGTTACTTTTGCAGGGGACGCGGCAACGCTGGTGCTCAATCAGGTGGAGCCTGCCAATTTGGCGCGCGGCCTGGAGGTCATGCGGCAAAACACTGCAGCGCGTTTTACTTCGGCCAAGCTCGATATTCGGGCAGAGCAAATCAGTGGTCGCTTAGAGCTGCAATTGCCAGCTGGCCAGCCATGAAGGCAAAGATGTCCCGCAAAGTACCCGCAGTACCCGCAGTACCCGCACGATTGGCTTCCAACCGAGGTTATGCGCTGTGGGGTGGTATGAGCGGTGCTTTGCTGGCTTGCCTGGTGTTTGCGCCAGCGGCGTGGCTGGCTACTGCGGTCGAACGTGCATCTGCTGGACAGGTGCGTTTGGTCAATCCTGCGGGAACCATCTGGAATGGCTCTGCAGCCTGGGTGCTGACATCGGGAGTGGGTGGCTCCACCTCTCTCAGTCTGCCTTCACGGGTCGCTTGGCGTATCAGGCCCAATGGGTCAGGTTTGCATGTGGCACTGGACGCTGCCTGCTGCACCCAGGCTCCGGTCAAGCTACAGATATCTCCGCAATCGCTGCGCATTGCAGCCGCAGCAGCACACATGCCGATGTCGCTCTTGCAGGGGCTCGGAACACCTTGGAATACGCTGGAATTGCGCGGTGATTTGCAATTGCGATGGGAAAACTTCGCAATGTCCTGGGCGTCTTCTGCCATCACGATAGAGGGGCTGATGGAGATGCAGGCACGCAGCGTTGCCAGCCGATTGTCCCCCCTGCCAGATGTTGGCTCTTACCAATTGCATTTGCGTGGTGGTGCACAGCCCCGTGTGGATCTGAGCACGCTGCGTGGAGCGCTGGTGCTCCAAGGGCATGGACATTGGAATAACGCGAAATTTCGCTTTGAGGGCGAGGCTCATGCCCAGCCAGAGCAAGCCACCGAGCTGGCTAATCTGCTGACGCTGCTGGGAACTCGGCGCGGCAACACAACAATGATTCGATGGGGTTGATGATGAAAAAGTTATTTGCCAGTGCGCGTGCTGTGGCCTTCTCTACCTGCGTCATGGGGGCGGCTTTGGCTTCCTATGCGCAGGTGCTGGTAGAGCTGAATTTTACGGATGCACGTATCGATGCCGTGGCTTCTTCGGTAGGCGCCATGATTGGCAAGAACGTGGTGGTAGACCCCAAAGTCAAAGGCAATATGACCTTGGTGAGTGATAGCCCCGTTACCCCAGCCAATGCCTTGGCGCAATTGCAAAGTGCATTGCGCATGCATGGGTTTGCCATGGTGGATGCTGGCGCCATCTACAAAGTGGTGCCAGAGGCGGAAGCCAAAAGTCATGCCTCTAAGGTGAATGTGCCCGCGATAGGTGCAGAGATGCAAACGCGTGTTTTTAAGCTACAGCATGAAAATGCCAGCCAGGTACTCAACGTTATCAAGCCCCTGGTTACGCCGAACAATGTAGTCAACGTGAACGCAGGCAATAACGCGCTGGTGGTGACGGACTATGCAGACAATATTGCACGCATTGGCAAGGTGATTGCATCGTTGG
Source organism: Comamonas sp. (assembly GCA_015478895.1). Lineage (GTDB taxonomy): Bacteria > Pseudomonadota > Gammaproteobacteria > Burkholderiales > Burkholderiaceae_C > Comamonas. Next base: position 68,254 of record JADMKK010000024.1, read on the forward strand.
ATCAGGAGACTGCTTCGGACCTGGAAATCATTGCGCTGGAGCACGCGATCGCTTCCGAAATGGTGCCCCTATTGCAGCAGTTGGTCAACGGCAGCAGCTCTGGCGGCCCAGCACGTGCGGCCGCTGACCAAGTGCTGGAGTCATCGTTAATGGCAGACAGCCGCAGCAACACCTTGATCGTGCGTGCGGCCAACCCTGCCAAGCTGGCGCAGATTCGGTCGCTCGTTAAACGCCTGGATCAGCCGTCCATTCAGAACGCGACTTCCTCGGGCAACATCCATGTGGTCTATCTCAAGCATGCCGATGCTGTCGCTTTGGCAGAGACCTTGCGCGCAGCGATTCGCACGCTGGAGGATGCAGCGCCAGGCGCCAAACTGGCCAACAACTCTGGCAGCGTAGCAGCACAAGCTGCCTCTTCAAGAGCGGGCGCCGCTTCCGGCATGTCCGGCCTTACCAATACAGATGCAGGCAGTGGGAGCGGCGGCGGTTTGGGCGGTGGCGGCTCTTTGACATTGGGGCAGACCCAAATGCCCAGTGTGGGCGGGCTGGTGCAGGCCGACCCCAACACCAACTCCTTGATCATTACCGCGCCCGCGCCGCTTTATCGCCAACTGCGTGCCGTGATCGACAAGCTCGACAGCCGCCGGGCGCAGGTGCTGGTCGAAAGCATGATTGTGGAAGTCTCCGACAACAAGCTGTCAGAGTTTGGCGTGCAATGGCAAGCGGCCATGGGGGGCGACGGCAAGACAGGTACTGCGATTGGCACCAACTCCGGGCTGGTGGGTGGCAATATTTTGGGCATTGCAGCGGGCATTGCCTCGGGTGACAAGGCACTCATGGCCAACGCGCTCAATAGCTTAGGGGGTGGACTTAATCTGGCGATTGCACCCAAGGCGCTGGGCCAGTACTACTTGGGCGCGCTGGCCAACTTTCTGCACCAGGATGGCAGCTCCAACGTGCTGAGCAAGCCCAATCTGCTCACGCTGGATAACCAGGAAGCGCGCATCATCATCGGCAACAATGTGCCTTTTGTGACGGGCTCTTACGCCACCAGTGGTGGCAACAGTACGGTGAACCCTTTTACGACCGTGGAGCGCAAAGACGTGGGCTTGATGCTGCGTATTCGTCCCACCATCAATGAAAACGGCACCGTCAAGCTCACCGTCAGCCAGGAAGCCTCCAGCATTGATGCATCAACGCTCAACAATACCAATGGTCCTTCCACCAGCAAGCGCTCGATTGAGTCCACCGTGCTGGTGGACGATGGCTCCATTGTCATGATCGGTGGCCTGATGCAAGACCGCTACAGCAACAGCATGGACAAAGTGCCCTTGCTGGGCGATGTGCCTGTGCTGGGCAACTTGTTCAAATCCGAAAACCGCATGCGTGAAAAGAGCAATCTGATGGTGTTCCTGCGCCCTGTTGTGCTGCGCGATGCCCGGGCCAGTGAAGACTTGGCCATGGATCGCTACAGCTACATGCGTTTGCTGCAAAACCAGGTGCAGCCTGCGCCATCGGTGGTCTTGGGGAATGTTTCCGCGTCTCCGGTCATGCCCGCCCTCACCAGCTTGTCACAGCCCATGACCTTGTCTGCCCCGGTGGTTGCCCAGCCCATCGCGCCAGCGGTTTGGGATGTTGAGCCCATGCACAGCCCGCAGTAAGGCCACCCATGAGCCAATTGCTTTCTTATGCTTTTGCCAGCCGCCACCATTTGCTGCTGCAAGAAGGGGCGGTTGCCCAGCTGTGGGTGTGTGAACTCACCCCAGCCAGCGCGATCACGGAAGTGATCCGCAAGTTTGGGCAAATTGCCGTCAGTAGCCTGCCCAGTGAAACCCTGGAGCAGCGTATCAGTGAGGTTTACAGCGATACCGGTGACGCTGCGCGGTTGGTCAACAGCGTGCAAGACGAGGTTGATATCGGCATGCTGATGCAAGAAGTCGAGCGCACGCAGGATTTGCTGGCCTCCGAAGACGATGCCCCCGTGATTCGTATCCTCAATGCGCTGCTGCTGGAGGCTGCCAAGGAGGGCGCCAGCGATATTCACATTGAAGCTTACGAAACCCACTCGGCCGTGCGCATGCGGGTGGATGGGCAGATGCGTGAGATCGCACGTCCCAAGCGCGAGTTGCACAAGGCCTTGATTTCGCGTTTGAAGATCATGGCAGGGTTGGACATTGCAGAGTCGCGCCTGCCGCAAGATGGGCGCATCAGCACGCGGCTGGGTAACCGGATGATTGATATCCGCGTTTCCACCTTGCCCAACGCCTATGGCGAGCGGGCCGTGCTGCGTCTGCTCGACAAGTCCAACAACAAGCTCACGCTGGAAAGCGCCGGAATGTCTGGCGATTTACTGGCCCGCTTTGATGGTCTGGTACGTCAGCCGCACGGCATTATTTTGGTGACGGGCCCCACAGGTTCGGGCAAAACCACCACGCTGTATTCGGCACTCAAGCGGCTGGATGCTTCCAGCATGAATATCCTGACGGTGGAAGATCCTATTGAGTATGAGCTGTCAGGCATTGGCCAGACGCAGATCAACGCCAAGATTGGGTTTAGCTTTGCCGAGGCTTTGCGTTCCATCTTGCGCCAGGATCCGGACGTGGTGATGGTCGGTGAAATTCGCGATGCAGAAACGGCGCAGATTGCCATCCAGGCCTCGCTGACAGGTCACTTGGTCATTGCAACCTTGCACACCAATGACGCGCCCAGCGCCGTCACGCGCTTGGTGGAAATGGGCGTGGAGCCTTACCTTTTGGCCAGCTCCTTGCTGGGCGTGCTGGCGCAGCGGCTGGTGCGCAAGTGTGACCCGCGTGCGCCCGGTCAGCTGCGGGGGCGCATTGGTATTTATGAGTTGTTGGTCATCAACCAGCAGATTAAAGATCTGGTCAATCAACATGCCCATGAAAGCGAAATCCGCCGCGCAGCGATTGCCAATGGCATGCAAACCATGCGCAGTTATGGCGAAGTTTTGGTGGAGCAGGGAATTACAACCCAGGCCGAAGTCATCATGGCCACGGCAGACTAACGATGGCCGGCTTTAGCTACGAAGCGCTGGATGCGCAGGGCCAGACCCAAAAAGGCACGCTGGACGCCGACTCCGCCAAAGCCGCCCGGTCTTTCTTGCGCCACCAAGGGCTGGTGCCTTTGGTGGTGCAAGAAAGCAAGCACACTGCCAAACGCCAGCAGGCATCTTGGCAATGGGTGCGGCCACGGCCAGCGCTCGCGAAAGCTGAGCTGGCGGTGTGGACACGCCAGCTCGCCTCTTTGATGCAGGCCGGTTTGACCATTGAACGCGCCTTGCAAAGCCTCGGTGATGAAACCCAGCAACCGGCCTTGGTGGCGCTGATGGCCGATGTGCTGGCGCAAGTCAAAAGCGGTAACTCGTTCTCTCAGGCATTGGCACAGCACCCCGCCGAGTTTGATTCGGTGTATTGCGCCGTGGTGAGTGCCGGTGAGCGCAGCGGCAGTTTGGCGGTGGTGCTCACCAGTCTGGCCGATGATCTGGAAGCGGCGCAACTGCTCAAAAGCAAGATTCTGGGCGCTGCTTTGTACCCCTTGATTGTCAGCGCCATTGCGGTGCTGATCGTGGTGTTCCTGATGGTCTATGTGCTGCCCCAAGTGGCGGACACGTTTTCCAGCTCCAAGCGCAGCCTGCCGGTGTTAACCACGGTGATGTTGTGGATCAGTGCGCAACTGAGTCAATGGTGGTGGCTACTGCTGGCCTTGATTGTGTTGGGGGCGGGCAGTGCCAAACTGGCTTTGCGCCAGCCTGCGTTGCGCCTACGTTGGCATGCGTGGCTCACGCAAGCCCCGGTGCTGGGCAAACTGCTGCGCAACTACAACGCTGCGCGCTTTTCCAGCACTTTGGGGATGTTGGGCAGCGCGGGGGTGCCCATTTTGCAGGCGCTCAAGGCAGCCACGCAGACCGTGGGCAATCAGGCTATGAAGCAAGACCTAGAAGACGTCACTCGCATGGTGCGCGAAGGCGCACCACTGGGGCTTGCACTGGCACAAAAACCGCGCTTTCCGAAGCTGGTCAGCACCTTTGCACGCTTGGGCGGGGAGACGGGCAACCTCGGCCCCATGCTGCTGCGTGTGGGCAAGCAGCTGTCTGATCAGGTGCAGCGCACCGCCTTGCAACTGGCTTCCGTGCTGGAGCCGCTGCTGATTCTGAGCATGGGTGTGGTCGTACTCATGATCGTGCTGGCGGTGCTGATGCCCATCATCGAGCTCAATAGCTTTGTGAAGTGAGGGTGTGGGCTTGCAGCAGGCCCTTGGCACTGTGCGGTTCGCAGCGCAGGTACTGGGGGGCGATCTGCATGCTTGCACCCAGTTGGCGCGCGGCTTCCCACGGCCAGCGCGGGTTGTAGAGCATGGCCCGGGCGACGCCAATGGCATCAGCCTGCTCTGCATCCAGAATGGCTTGCGCTTGCTGGGGCTCGGTAATCAGGCCCACGGCAATCACCGGCATGCTGCCGTTCAAGGCCTTGCGCAATGCAGCGGCCAACGGCACTTGGTAGCCGGGGCCAACCGGGATCTGCTGCGCAGGGTGTAAAGCTGCGCTGGAGACATGCAAAAACGCACAAGCGCGTGCGGCCAGGGCGTGGGCCAGCACGGTGCTTTGTTCCACATCCCAGCCGCCTTCCACCCAGTCAGTGGCAGAAATGCGCACGCCGATGGGGAAATCTGCCGGTAAGGCGGCGCGCATGGCATCCAGCACTTCCAAGGTCAGGCGCATGCGGTTTTCCAGACTGCCACCATAGGCGTCGCTGCGGAGATTGGACAGCGGTGACAAAAACTGGTGCAGCAAATAGCCGTGTGCAGCATGCAGTTCAATCGCATCAAAACCCAGTTGGTGGGCCCGCACGGCGGCATCCACAAAGGCCTGGCGAATCTCTGCGATGTCTTGCAGCGTGGCGCTGTGCGGTGTTGGGTCGGTGGGCAAATAGCCCTGCGCACTGGCGCTGATCGTGGACCATGCCTGCGAGTGATTGGCGGCCATGGCACCCCCGCCTTCCCAAGGGCGCAGGCTGCTGGCTTTGCGGCCTGCATGCGCCAGCTGGATGCCCAGTGGCATGGGGCTGTACTGGCGAATGTGCGCCAGCACGGGCTGCAAGGCCTGGGCCTGGGCATCACTCCACAGCCCCAAGTCATAAGCGCTGATACGCCCGCGTGCTTCGACGGCGGTGGCTTCAAAAATCAAAAGTCCGGCGCCTGATTGCGCCAGGTTGCCGTAGTGCATGGTGTGCCAGCTGGTGGCGCAACCATCTTGTGCAGAGTACATGCACATGGGCGGAATGACGATGCGATTGCTCAGGGCGAGGCGGCCCAGATGAACGGGTGAAAACAATGTGGACATGCGGGCGAATGAGGTAGTGAAAGACAGGCGCTGCAGCGCCCAACGCCTGCAGTTTATGCAAGCACACCCGCATTGGCACGCACGTTGGTGATAGGGCTGTCAGGCAGTAGTGAATTCTGTAGCTATCTAAAAATATAGCTGCTGGCCCTTAAAGAAAAAGGGTTGCAGATAGATAACTATCTGAAAACGTTTATAGATAACGGCAAGCTGCTATAAAAATTTAGTCTTGCGGGCGGAAACCGGTCAGGAAGTCGGGCGGCACCTTGCCATTGGTGTCGCGCGGCAAGGTATCGGTGGTGTGCAGTGTTGAGCCCGCTCGACGAAGCAGCAGGTACTGATGCCGTGGGTTTTTAGATTTGATATTTTTGCAACTTTTCAGGACTAAATGGCGCTTCGTGAAAAGTGTGCACTGTTGAAAATTCAAATCATAAATTCAAGGAGACATCAATGGCTGACAACACATTCGTTAAGACATCGCTTTCAAGACGCAGTTGGGTCTTGGGTGGTCTGGCATTCGGAACTTCTTTGGGTTGGGGCCTCCCCCTCGCAACTGCCCAAGCACGTGCCTTGAAGCTCATCATTCCTTACACCCCGGGTGGTTCCACTGATATTGCGGGCCGCATTTTTGCGCAAGCGGTTGGGCAGGAGATGGGCGTAACCATCGTGCCTGAAAACAAGGGCGGCGCTGCCGGTCTGATCGGCATGCAAGAAGTCGTGCGCTCTAAAGCGGATGGGACCGTGTTTGGTGTCAGCGGAATCGGCACCACGGCGCTGGTCGCGGTGACTCAGAAAAATCCACCCTATGATTTCCAGCGTGACTTGGAGGCGGTCGGCCACTTGGGTGCTTTTGGCAGCTTGGTGCTCACCCGTGCTAGCAGTCCATTTCAGACCTTGCAGGAGATGGTGGCACACGCCAAGAAAAATCCTGAGTCGCTGTCCTTTGGTACGCCGCCCAATGGATCTCCCAGTTATTTGACGCTGAAGTATTTGCAGGATGCTGCAGGCATCCGAATCCTTGATGTGCCCTACAAGGGGCACACCGAGATTCTGAATGGTGTGCTGTCCGGAGAAATTGATCTCGGCATCGTGTCAGTACCCCAAGCGCAGGAACTGGTCAAGAACAAGAAACTCAAAGCGTTGGCCGTGACCAGTGCCAAGCGCTCCAATAGCGTGCCAGAAGTCCCTACGGTGGCTGAGTCGGGCTACCCCGGGTTTGAAGCCACATTGTGGAATCTCATCGTGTGTCGCAAGGGCACTGACCGCGAATTACTGCAACGCATGAATGCGGCCATCAACAAGGCCATGGCACATCCAGACGTGCAAAAGCAGCTGCATCTGCAAAGCATTGAATTTGAGCCCTTTACGCTCCAACAAACCCAGGCTTTTGTCGCGGCAGAAACGCAGAAGTGGGAACGTATCGCCAAGCTGGTGAACCTCAAACCTGTTTGAGTGAATATGCACTATGACTAAAAAAATTGAAGCCTCACCACTGGGCACCTACCGTGCTTATTTGCAAAAGGAGCAACTGGCCTATCAGTACAGCCCTGAAGCAGGCCGTGCGGTGTTTTTTCCGCGCCTGGTGTGCCCCTTTTCTGGCAGTACTCACTTGGAGTGGCGCGTGAGCAAGGGCTTGGGAGAGGTGCACGCAAGCACCGTGGTCTACCCCAAGGATGCGCAGCCCTACAACGTGGCACTGATTGAGCTCGATGAGGGTTTTCGCATGATGAGCCGTGTCGAGGATATGGACCCGCACAACGTGAAGATTGGCCAGCGCGTGCGTGTGCGGTTTGTTGTAGAGGCTGGTGCGCCTGCACCTTTGCCTGTCTTTGTGCCCCAAGAGGAAGAAAACAATGACTAATCGACGTGGCAGTGTCGCCATTGTGGGAGTCGCGGAGTCAGACCTGGGTGAAGTTGCGCAGGGCATGACGCCAGTGGATCTGATGGCGCAAGGAATGGTGCGTGCGCTGGATGATTGTGGCCTGCAACTCAAGGATGTCGACGGCTTGTTTGGTGCCGCGACACAAAGTCGCATGGTCACTCTGGCCTTGCGTGAGTATTTGGGTATTCAGCCACGTTATGGCGATTCCACTTATTTGGGTGGTTCGTCGTTCATGACCCATGTTGCCCATGCGCAGGCTGCCATTCAGGCGGGCTTGTGTGAAGTGGCTGTCATCACCTATGGCAGTACCCAGCGAAGTGATGGTCGCTCTGCGACGGGTGGCAGGGAGACCAATCCTTATGAAACGCCCTATAAGCCGTTCATGCCCTCTACGGCTTATGCATTGGCCGCATCCCAGCACATGCACAAATACGGCACAACCCGTGAGCAGCTCGCAGAAATTGCAGTGGCTGCCCGGCAGTGGGCGTTGCTCAATCCGGCAGCTTGGGAGAAAAAACCGCTGACAGTGGAGGATGTCCTCAATTCTCGAATGATCAGTTACCCACTCACTGTACGTGACTGCTGTCTGGTCACTGACGGGGGTGGTGCGATTGTGCTGACCTCTGCTGAGCGTGCAAAAGATCTGAAAAAACCTGCGGCCTATGTATTGGGTTGTGGTGAGTCGTACAGCCATCAGTCGATCTCCAATATGGCGAATTTGACGGTCACGGCGGCCAAGCAGTCGGGGGAAAAGGCTTATGCCATGGCAGGCCTGGGGCCCAGAGATGTCAATGTGCGCGAGCTGTATGACGCATTCACACTGACCACGCTGCTGTTTCTGGAAGACCTGGGTTTTTGCCAGAAAGGTGAGGGAGGGATTTTTGTCGCAGATGGCAAGTTGCGTCCTGGCGGTGCAATGCCGACCAACACCAATGGCGGGGGACTTTCCTATTGCCATCCTGGCATGTACGGCCTCTTTTTGCTGATCGAAGCCACGCGGCAGGTTCGCGGTGAATGCAATGCACGCCAGGTGGCTGGCTGCGATGTCGCTTTGGCACATGGCAACGGCGGGGTTTTGTCCAGCCAGAGCACTGTCATTTTGGGTAGCGCAGCTACGTTGTAAAAATTAAGGCCGCACTGCTGCGGCTTTTCAATTGCTTGTAAAGAAGAACATGGACGAAACCGAAGTCATGCTGGCGGATGCCGCGGAGGTCATGCTCAAGGATCGCCACGACAAAGAGCGTCTGCGTCAGGTATATCAAGGACGCAACGCCTATAGCCGTGCGTTGTGGCGTGAAATGGCAGAACAGGGGTGGCTGGCCATCAGCTTGTCCGAAGAGCTGGGTGGATCGGGGCTTTTGTCTCGCCATGCGGCAGTGATTGCCAAGGCCCTGGGTCAGCACGTGGTGCCAGAACCTTTTGTGAGCAGCGCAGCGATGGTGGCCTGTTTGGCTAATCATCTGCAGGTACAAAACGCTGCAGCTTGGCAACCCATCATTGAGAGCTTGCTCAGTGGCGACACCTGGGTCGCGCCCGCATGGCAAGAGTTTGCAAATACGGCTGGCGTAGCACCGACGCTGCAAGCGCAGCCAGGTGCGGCTGGCACGGTGCGTTTGCAGGGTGTCAAGCAAGCCGTCATTGCTGCGGACATGGCAGATCACTTGCTGGTAACGGCTTTCGACGGCACACAGGTTCAACTGTGGAGCGTCCCCTCCAGTGCGCCAGGTGTGGCGCTAGAAACTACTCTGGGCAGCGATGGCAGCAGTGTGGCGCGAGTGTCTTTCTCCCAAGTCGAAGTGGCACCTGCGCAATGCTTAGGGCGCGGCGACGCGGTATTGCAAGCCTTGCTGCAAGCCCACGAGCTAGCGCTGGTGCTGACCAGCGCTCAACTTCAAGGAGTTGCTGAGCAGGCCTTGTACTTGACCGTGGAATACATGCGCACACGCCAGCAGTTTGGTAAGGCCATTGGAAGTTTTCAGAGCTTGCAACACTTGGCTGTGGATGCACGGGTTCAGCAGGCCCTTGGGCAAGCAGCCCTGAATGCAGCATTGCGCGATTTGGACGGACAGACCAGTACAACCACTGTGCGTAGCACCGTCGCGCGGGCCAAGGCGCGAACTGCGCACGCAGCACAAATGGCGGGGCGTTTTGGCGTGCAAGCCCATGGTGCTATTGGCTTTGCTGCCGAAGCAGACATTGGCTTGTATCTGAAATCTGCTTTGCGCCTGTCGGCCTACTTGGGCAATAGCAGCCACCAACGTCAACACGTCGCACAAGAACTTTTCGCGCAAGCACAGGTGTCCGCATGAGTCAGCAGTTTGATTTCAACCGTCTTAACAACGAAGAGTTTCGCCGTCGCTGGTCGAGCTGGATTGCGCAAAATTATCCCTCTGAGCTGCGCAATCCACTCAAGCGACTGACTGGGGATGAGGCACGCCAATGGTTGCGTGCGCAGTTGCGGGATGGTTGGCGTGCGCCTAGCCTGCCCCGGGATTTCGGTGGAATGGGCCTGAGCCTAGACAAACAACTGATCTACCAAGAAGAGCTGGAAACCTATGGCGTGGCGCGCCCGATTGACCACGGCCTGCGTTTATTGGCGCCGGTGTTGCTCAAGTATGGAACGGCCGAACAGAAGGCCACTTATCTGCCCCGCATTCTGAATTGTGAGGACATGTGGTGCCAAGGCTATTCCGAGCCTAACGCGGGTTCTGATCTGGCCAACCTGAAAACCAGTGCAGTGGTCGATGGTGACGACTTTGTAGTCAATGGTCAGAAGATCTGGACCACCTTGGCAACCGATGCCAGCAAAATTTTTATGCTGGTTCGCACCAGTACGGAAGGCAAGAAGCAGCAAGGCATGACCTTTTTGCTGGCAGACCTGGATACACCCGGCATCAAGATTCGCCCCATCCGCACCCTGGCTGGCGATGAGCATTTTTGTGAGATTTTCTTTGATGACGTGCGTGTGCCTCGTGCCAATGTTGTCGGGCAGGTGGGTGATGGCTGGACGGTGGGTAAGGCATTGCTGGGGTTTGAGCGTTTTAGCCATGGTTCACCAGAACTGATTCGCTATGCCTTGGGCGTGCTGCATCAAGCAGGTGATGTGATGGGGTTGTCTCACCAGCAAAGTTTCCAGCAATTGCTGGGCGGGTTCGAGTGCGATGTGGCCGATGCCGGTGCGCTGTATGAGCAGGTATGTGAAGTCGCTTTGTCAGGAGGCAATGCCGATGATGATTTCTCAATGCTCAAACTCTTTAACAGCGAGACTTTGCAGCGCATTGCCGAGGCGTGTACCGAGGTCGTCAATCAGTACGGCGGACTGATGGGTGAAGAGGCTATCCCTGGCCTGGGCACCGACCTTGAGTGGCTCTACATGATCACGCGCCCCGTCACCATTTTTGGCGGAACAGCACAGGTGCAGCGTAATTTGCTGGCGGCCCGCACGCTAGGGTTGCCCAAATCCTAAGTGAACAGAGGCTGTAGCCACTGCGCTGCAGTCCATTCTTTTTTGTCTTCAAGCACAGACACTGTGCCCCTATTGGACCGAGCTTGCCCCATGACATACCAGTCTCTTGATCCTTTGTTTTCCCCGGCATCCATTGCCGTGATTGGCGCCTCTTCTGACCCGCGCAAGATTGGCGGACGTCCCATTGCCTATATGTTGCGCAGTGGTTATGCCGGCAAAATTTTGCCGATTAACCCCAAACAGTCTGAAATTCAGGGGTTGCCAGCTTTCGCCTCTTTGGCGGCTGTGGGCCATCCTGTGGACCAAGTGATCGTGGCAGTGTCCGGAGCCTTGGTAGAAGGCGCGGTAGAAGAAGCACTGGCGCAGCAGGCGCGCTCGATTGTGATTTTCAGCTCCGGGTTCGGCGAAGTCGGACATGAAGGCAAGCAAAAGCAGGAGGAGCTGGCGCGTCGCTGTGCTGATGCAGGTGTGCAATTGGTTGGCCCCAATTGCATCGGCATTTTCAGCACCCGTAATGCCATGTATTCCACCTTCATGAGCGCTTTAGAGCACGAAATGTTTGAGCCTGGCAATGTGGGTATCGTGAGCCAGAGTGGTGCTATTGGCTCTTACCTCTACGGCCTGGCAGGTGACCGTGGTGTGCGTTTCAGCCACTTTGTGGCAACGGGCAATGAAGCTGGTGTGGACGTAGCGGCCTGCATCGAGTGGATGGCACACGATCCCAATACCAAGGTGATCTTGGCCTATCTGGAAGGTTGTCAAGATGGCTACCGGCTGCGCAATGCCTTAGAGACTGCACGCCAGCAACGCAAGCCCGTGGTGGTCATGAAAGTCGGCGCGTCTGAGCAAGGTGCTGCAGCTGCCGCCTCTCACACAGGGTCACTGGCAGGCGCTGATGTGGTGTTTGACAGCGTTTTTAAGGAGTGCGGTGCTTGGCGCGCTCAGACCATGGAAGAGCTGGTGGATATTGCCTATGCCTGTTCTATCTCCGTGCTGCCCCATGGCAATCGACTGGGCGTTATCACGCCATCGGGTGGGATTGGTGTCATTGCTGCTGACGAGTGTGAGCGCAGTGGTCTGGTGCTGCCGCATTTGCCAGAGAAGTTGCAGGCAGAGATCAAGTCCATCGTGCCGTTTGCCAGTGGTGTGAACCCGGTCGACACGACCGGACAGGTTGTTAGCGATCGTCAGCTCTTCAACAAGATCATGAAGATCGTGTTTGAGTTCGACGGCTTTGACAGCATTCTGAGTTTTAACGCCAACATTGGAAAAACAGAGATTGAGTGGGGCAAGGTGCGGGATGATCTGCTGGCGTTACGTCGCCAGCACCCCGAGAAATTGGTGGCGCTGAGCATGCGTTCTGCTCCCGAAGTGGTGAAGGAACTGGAAGATCACCAGATCCTTTACTTTTCGGATACGGCCGTGGCGACGCGCACCATCGGTGCCTTGGCATGGATTGCTCAGGCCCAGCAGTGGCCCGCCATGTCCGTGCCTGCCGCTGCACCTGCCCAGGCTGCGCTGCAATGGTCCGAAGCGGCCATTGATGAAGCGCAGGCGCGCCAGATTTTGGAGGTAGCTGGCATTCCTTTTGCCCCGCAGAAAGTGGTCGACAGTGCCCAGGCTGCGGCCCAGGCGGCTGCAGAAATGGGCTTTCCCGTGGTGATCAAGGTGCTGTCGCCGGACATTGCTCATAAGAGCGATGTAGGTGGCGTGCTGCTGAATCTGGCTACGGAACAAGAGGTGTTGGAGGGCTGGAAACGCATGATGGACCAGGTGCACAGCCATTGTCCGGATGCACGTCTGCAAGGCGCGGTCGTGTCGCCGATGATCAAAGGTGGCACGGAAACTGTATTGGGCATGGTCAATGACCCCGTCTTTGGCCCCATGGTCATGTTTGGTCTGGGCGGTATCTTTGTAGAAATTTTCAAGGATGTGAAGTTCCACACTGCGCCGCTGAACATGGCCCAAGCCCAGACAATGATCAGCTCCATCAAGGGCTTTCCTTTGCTCGACGGCGCGCGTGGCAAACCAAAAGCCGATGTGCATTGCCTGGCCCAGGCGCTGGTCAGCCTGTCTAACTTTGTATTTGACAATGCCGCCGACTTGGCCAGCGTAGAAATCAATCCTTTTATCGCCTTGCCGCAGGGCGGTTACGCCGTGGACGCGCTGATTATTCGTCGCAGCTAACGTGCAGCGGTGCAGAAGGCCTCCTGGCCGATGACACCGCTTCCATCAACAAAAAGGGCACTTTCTGAGAGTGCCCTTTTTGTTGCGTGCAAATGTCGAGGAACTAAATGCTTGGCCGCTACTTTAAGCGGCAGGGGCAATCGTGGCCCATCCGTTGTCCAGAACCTTGGCACCACGTTCTTGTGCAAATGCACGAAAGGCGATGCCGTCGCCTTCATGCCACGTCTCAAATTGCAATGTTTCTCCGGGAAAAACGCTGGCAGAAAAACGTGTATCCAGCGACAGCAGACGCTGCGGGGCGTAATCCAGCCAGCCTTTTAACAACGCACGTGCAGCCATGCCGTAGGTGCACAGACCATGCAGTGGTGGTTGTGTGAAACCCGCTTTGTGTGCCACGGCTGGGTCCACATGCAAGGGGTTACGGTCCACATTCAAGCGATACAGCAATGCGGCACATGCTGAGGTTGGCAGGGTAATGATTTGATCTGCGGGCCGTGTGGGCAAGGCCTTGAGCGTCAGCGTTTCGCCGAAGGAGCCACAGCCACCATCGGCTCTGCAAAACGAAGAGTGCCGGATGGTAATAAACAGCGTGCCGTCTTCGCCAACGAGCTGGCGCTCAAGATGCAAGATTGCCCCTTTTTCGCTGCCCTTGTCCTGAATGCCAATGACGCGTGCCTTGGAGACTAGGTAGCCATTGGCAGGCAGCGGCTGATGGAACTGCATGCGTTGCTCGCCATGCACCACCTTACTGCGAGTTGCGCCCGTGCGCGGGTCTGTCAGCCAGGCACCGGGATGGCACAGCACGGCACCCATGGTGGGAACCGCGCGCAATTGTTGCTCATAAACAAAAGGCAGCTCCTGCTCGTTCAGTGGATCAGCACCAAAGCCCAGGCTCAACGCGTACAGCATGACATCTTTGTCAAGGTACACCGTGCGGACCTCTGGGAACTCCCAATTTTTCAGGTTTTCAATATGCAGTGGCATCGTCGTAAAGCGCAAAAAGGCCTGTACAGGCCTTTGGTGGATGGAAGGGAGAAAGAATTAAATGGCTTCCCAGGAAATCACATCCTTGGTGCGCTCCAGGGGCGTCAAACTGTTCTTGAATGCATTCGGGAGCGTCTGTGCAATTGAGTCCACCGACCAGCCTTCACTGCGGTGCAAAGTGCGTGTGGGGCGGGGTTGGTTGTAGAGGTAAATTTCATTGCCGCGTGCGCCAAAAATCTGACCGCTGATGGTTTTTGCTGCGTCAGCGCACAAAAAGGCCGCCAGCGGTGCAATCTGCTCGGGGCGTGTGCTCTGGCGGCGTTTTTCCAGGTATTTTTCTTGCTCTTGCGGCGACAGACCTGGCACGCTTTCGATCATGCGGCTGAATGCATGGGGGGCAATGCAATTGGAGCGCACGCCAAAACGTGCCATGTCCATCGCCATGGAGCGCGACAGTCCCACAATGCCCATTTTGGCTGCGGCATAGTTCGCCTGACCAATGCCACCGATTAATCCGGAGGTCGACGTCATATGTACCAACGCACCTGCGCCTTGTTCACGGAAATGCACTGCGGCTGCACGGCTCATATTGAACGCGCCATACAAATGCACTTTGATGACGGAGTCGAAATCACTGGGTGTCATCTTGTGAAAAATCGAATCCCGCAAAATGCCAGCGCTGTTGACTACGGCATCCACGCGGCCAAATGCTGTGATGGCAGCGGCAATGATGGCTTCTGCGCTGTCCCACTCGGAGACGCTGAGCGTGTTGGCGATGGCTTTACCGCCAAAAGCGGTGATCTCATTGACCACTTCTTGCGCAGCAGACAGTTTTTCCTGCTCGCCATTGAGCGAAACACCCAGGTCATTGACAACCACCTGCGCGCCTTCTTTGGCCAGCTCAATGGCTACGCTGCGGCCAACGCCGCCGCCAGCACCGGTAACGACGACAACTTTGTCTTGGAGAGATGGAGTGTTCATATCTTATGGAGTAAGTGCGAATGAAAGCTTCACGCCAGTGGCGCTGTGTGAGGCCATTCTTGCGTTTCGCTGACCCGGGCATGCAGCGAAAAAGTCATAATGCTTTACAAAAAATCAATTCTTGAAGCCCATCGCGCAGACCGGAGTACCCCTCACCATGAAGATGCCGCCCCTTAATCCACTGCACGTGTTTTCCATCGTGGCGCGGCACCAAAGCCTGCTGACTGCGGCGCAGGTTCTGGGGGTGACACAGTCCGCAGTCAGACGCCAGATTTCATCGTTGGAAGATTATTACGGCTGCAAACTTTTCAAAAGAAAACGATACGGTTTAGAAGTTTTACCTTTTGCGCAAGACTTGGCGAAAGAAGTGGCGGGGGCATTTGAATTAATTGAGCAGCAATCAGAAAAATTAAAAAAATCGCTAGAAAAAAATATCAATGAAGTCACTATTAAAACTTACACAAGTTTTGCTGGTAACTGGTTGATTCCTAATCTCAGTGAGTTTTTTGCCTTGCATCCTGAAATAAAAATCGTAATTAAAACTGGAGCCAAGCCCATTGATTTTCGAGAAAATGAGGGTGATATTTCTATTCAAATCATTAATCATGATAAAAATGGCTATCAATCGACACTTTTGTTTGAGGATACTATTGAGCCTGTGTGTTCACCAGAATTTCTCAAGAAATATGCTCCCAATCCCAAGTACCCATCGTCCATACTAAGACAGCCTGTCATTACGACGGATTATCGAGATTTTGACTGGAACACCTGGGTCGATCAATGTGGCTATCAAGAAGACTTTAAACCAGACAGAAGTTTGAATCTTGGTAATGCTTTGCTGGCTTGGGATGCAGCTGCCAATGGTATTGGTGTGGCCATGGGGCAAACCATACTGTTAAAAGAGAAAATTAAAAATAACAGATTAACTACGCCATTTAATTTGCCTGTGAAAACAGGTATGAAATACTATGTCATTTTGCCTGAGAAAAATGCGAAGGCTGGGGCATTGATTTTCAAGGAATGGTTATTGAAGAAGTTTTTGTTTTAATGTGGAATAAATTTACTGTATTTAAATGATATGTTGGTTAAAAGCTTTGGCTGAGGTAGAAAAAATAAAAAATTCATAGCAGCATGCCGTTAAAGAAAAAGGGTTTCAGATACTTATCTATCTGAAACCCTTGATACGTGCCGGCAAGCCGCTATAAAAGTTTAGTCTTGTGGGCGGAAACCGATCAGGAACTCGGATGGCACCTTGCCATTGGTGTCGCGTGGCAAGGTATCGGTTTTGTGCAGCGCGCGCACCACGGCGTCGTCCCAGGCTTTGTTGCCGCTCGATTGCACCAGCTGCACGCCGGTGATCGTGCCATCGGGCGCAGCGCGCACGCGCACTTCAGCCCGCGGGTTGCCGCTGACCATGTCGGGGTAGACGATGTTGGGCTTGACCTTGGCCGCCACTTTGGCGCCGTAGCCGGCAGAGTGGCCCGCTGTGCCGCCGCCTGTGCCCTTGCCACCGTTGGGGCCGCTGCTTTTTTCAGCAGAACCGGTTCCGCCAGAACCAGCCTGAGCAGCCATGTTCTTCAGGTTTTCCTGGCGCATGCGCTCCAGTTCCTTGGCGGCCTTGGCATCTTTGGCGGCTTGTTCTTTCTTGCGTTTGTCGTCCGCAGCTTTCTTTTCTGCAGCCAGCTTGGCGGCTTTTTCTTTCTCCAGCTTCTCTTTTTCGCGTTTTTCCTTCTCGGCTTTTTCGCGCTTTTCTTTTTCTAAGCGGTCTTTCTTCTGCTGCTCCGCTTTGTCGCGCTTTTGTTGCTCCAGCTTGTCTTTGCGTTCCTGCTCGGCCTTGTCCTTGCGCGCTTGTTCAGCCTTTTCTTTTTCGAGCTTGGATTGCTCCGCTTTTTCCGCTTTTTCTCGCTCGGCCTTTTCTTTGGCTTTTTGCGCGGCAAGCTCGCGCTGCTTTTGCTCGGCTTCCTGCTTTTTGCGTTCTTGCAAAGCAATTTCGGCATCACGCTCAGCTTGCAGTTCTTGCTGCGAAGGCTGGGGTGGAGCCGGTGGTGGCGGCAAGGGGACGGGTTCCGGTTCTGGTTCGGGCTCCGGTGTCGGCTCCGGCTCCGGTATGGGCTCTGGTTCTGGGGCGGGCTGGGGCACTGGCACAGCCGCGCGCGGTGCCGCCTGCACAAAGGTGTCGCTCCACAGCTCCGCTTCGACAGCGGCCTGCTCGACGGCCACGGGTGGACTGACTTTCCACATGAAAGCGCCTACCAGCACGGCGTGAGCCAGCAGTGCCAGCACCCAGTTGCGCAGACGCTTGGACGGGCGGGGCGGGGCAAAGGGGTCTTGGTCTAGGCGAGAGTGCATGGGGGCAAGAGAAAGCGAGGCGCAGTCAAAAAAATAGTGGGACAGAACAACGTTTACTTGGCGCCAGATTTCACGCCCAGTGCCACACGCACTTCTGCCGCCTGCAATGCCGCCATGGCTTGCACCACAGATTCATACTGCAGTGTCTTGTCGGCAAGAATTTGCACGGCAGTGTGCTCAGGGTTGCTGCTTTTCCAAGACTTTGCGACGCCTTGAAGTTCGTCCAGCGAAATTTTCTGCTCGCTGTTTTGCGTTTTGAAGGTGTGGCTGCCGTCCTTGTCTAGCAGGACGTAGGCAATGTTCTTGGCCGCAGGCTTGGACGATTTACCAGCCGTGGGCACATCAATATTGCCCGGTGTGAGCATGGGCGCTGTCACCATGAAGATGATCAGCAGCACCAGCATCACATCGATGAAGGGCACCATATTGATTTCGTTGACGGTGCGGCGGCCGCGGCCGCGTGAGCTGACTGCCATGTGCTGCTTCCTGCTTTAGTAGCCCGAGGGCGTTGCGCTGGCACTGGCGGCCGGGCCACTGACATTGCGTTGCAAGATGTTGGTGAACTCTTCCATGAAGGTCTCTTGGTTGCTGGCAATGCGGTCAATGCTGTTGGCATAACGGTTGTAGGCAGCCACGGCAGGGATCGCTGCAAACAGGCCCATGGCCGTAGCCACCAGCGCTTCCGCAATACCGGGGGCTACCGTAGCCAGCGTGACTTGCTCCATGTTGGCAAAGCCGGTAAAGGCGTGCATCACCCCCCAGACGGTGCCAAACAGGCCGATGTAGGGCGTGATGGAGCCTACAGTTCCAAGGAATGACAGGCCAGATTCAATCTCATCCATCTCGCGTTGAAAACTGGCGCGCATGGCGCGGCGCGTGCCGTCCAGCAACGTGCCGCCTTCGGTGATGCGGCGCTCACGCAGCTTTTTGTACTCACGCATGCCGCTGGCAAAAATGCGTTCCATGGGGCCGCCCTGCTTGGCGTTTTGTGTAGCGCTGGTATAGAGATCGTTCAAGCTGTTGCCCGACCAGAAATCTTGCTCAAACTGCTCGTTGAGGTGGCGCACGCGCTTGATGGCTTGCGCCTTGCGGAAAATGGTGGCCCAGCTTGCGACAGAGGCAACGATAAGGATCAACATGACCAGTTGAACCACCCAGCTGGCCTGCAAGATGAGGCTGAGGATGGACATGTCTTGGGCTGCGTTCATGAGAGTTTTTCTACGATGGAGTTCGGAATACGGGCAGGGCGCATGGTGGTCGAATCGACCCAGCCGATGCGAATGCTGCCTTCACATAACAGTTTGGGTGCTTCATCGGATGACACAGGCTGCAAAAAAGCCTGCTGTGCAATCGTGATGGAAGCCCGGCCCGCAGATTGCAACACGGCAGTGACCTCAATCATGTCATCCAGACGCGCAGGATGCAGGTAGTTCAGTTCAGCGTGGGTCACCACGAACATGCCGCCCACTTCATCACGCAGCTTTTGCTGCGCTACGCCCACATTGCGCAGCCACTCGGTGCGTGCACGCTCAAAAAACTTGAGGTAGTTGGCGTAGAAGACGATGCCACCGGCGTCGGTGTCTTCCCAGTACACGCGAATGGGAAAGGAAAAAACCATCAAAGTTCCCTTCAAGCAAATAAACGCTGCATACGGCGCACGGCTTCCTGCAGCTGCTCCAGCGAGTTGGCGGTGGAAAAACGCACATAGCGGGCGGTATCAGCGGTGCCAAAATCACGCCCCGGTGTGATGGCCAGGTGGGCCTTTTCCATCAGCGCATAGGCGAATTCCCAGCTGTCTTTAACTCCGAGTTTGGCGCACAGCGGCGTGCAGTCAGCCCATGCATAAAACGCACCATCGGGCATGACGTCCATGCCAAAGCCCAGCTCCTTGAGCGCTGGCAAAAAGTAGTCACGGCGCGCTTTGAACTCTGCGCGGCGCGCTTCAAAGATGGCTAGGCTCTCGGGCGTAAAGCAGGCCAGTGCAGCGTGCTGGGCGATGGTGGAGGCGCAAATGAACAGGTTTTGTGCCATGCGTTCAACCACCGGCACCATGGCCTCAGGCACCACCATCCAGCCCAGGCGCCAGCCCGTCATGTTGAAGTACTTGCTAAAGCTGTTGATGGAGATGATGTCGTCACTGATAGCTAGGGCACTGTGGCCAAAAGCTTCTTCATACGACAAGCCCAGATAAATTTCATCGACGATGGTGACGCCGCCTCTGGCTTTCACCACTTCGTGGATGCGGCGCAACTCAGCCGGGTCAATCGACGTGCCTGTGGGGTTGGAGGGCGACGCCAGCAGTACGCCGCGGGTGCTGTCACCCCAGTGGGTTTCCACCTGCTCTGCGCTCAGTTGATAACGCTCGGCTGCACCGGTCGGGATCAGTGTGGCGATGCCTTCTGCCGCACTGACAAAGTGGCGGTTGCAGGGGTAGCTGGGGTCGGGCATCAGGATCTCATCGCCCGGATTGATCAAGGCCAAGCAGGCCAGTTGCAGCGCAGCGGATGCGCCTGCGGTGATCACAATGCGTTGCGCCGGCACATCCACACCAAAGCGTGTGCTGTACCAGGCGCTGATCGCTTCGCGCAGTGGCTCCAGGCCCAGCGCATTGGTGTATTGGGTGTTGCCCGTGGCAATGCTGTGGCTGGCGGCTGCTTGTACTTGTGCGGGCGCGGTGTAGTCTGGCTCGCCGATGTTCAGGAAGATCATTGGCTCAGGGCCATCAGCGACCTGTTTTGCCAATTGCTGGGCTGCTTTGGCCACTTCCATCACATAAAAAGGGGTGATCTTTTCGGCGCGCGTAGAAAACTGCATGGGTCAGACAAAGCGCAAAGCGCTTAATAAAGAGAAACAAAACAGCCATGAAAAAAGGCAGCGGCACCAAGAGTGCGCTGCCTTTGTCAGACTGGCTCAGGCCTTTTTGGCCTTGTCCGCACCGACTTCGTCGGCACGCAGCTCAGGCGCCAGTGCGTTCAAGATGCCGTTGACATATTTGTGTCCGTCGGTGCCGCCGAACTCCTTGGCCAGCTCAATGACTTCATTGAGCACCACGCGCCATGGCACGTCCATGCAGTGCATCAGCTCGTAAGCGCCGATCCACAGGCAGGCTTGTTCGATGGGCGACAACTCTTCCAGCTTGCGGTCCAGCTTGGGCGTAATCAGTGCATTGAGGTCTTGTTCGATCTCGATGCAGCCATGCAGCAGCGCGTCGTAATGCGCGGCATCGCACTTGTGAAAACCTGCCAGATCGCGTGTGAACATGTCGATCGAGGTGGCGCTGTTCTTACCAACCAAGTGCTGGTAGAGCGCTTGCAGGGCAAACTCGCGCGAACGTGTGCGTGCCGACTTGGACGACGCCTTGCGTGCGCCCGTGCTGGTCAGACCTGTGCGTTTTTTGGGAGGCGTTGGGGTTTCGCCAGCGGGTGTATTTGGTGCTTCGCTCATGGTTATTTCAGGGTTTTGAGCAGTGTGGCCATCTCAACGGCCACACGCGCGGCGTCCAGTCCCTTTTCGGTCTGGCGCTCGATCGCTTGCTCGAGGTTTTCTGTGGTGATGATTGCATTGGCAATCGGCAGTCTGTAGTCCAAGCTCAAACGCGTAACACCCGCGCCCGATTCATTGGCCACCAGCTCAAAGTGGTATGTCTCCCCACGAATGATGCAACCCAGTGCGATCAGTGCATCGTAGCCACCGCGCTCAGCCATGGCTTGTAGGGCCACAGGCACTTCAAGCGCGCCGGGCACCATGACATGGTCGATGCCTTCAGGTTGCACGCCCGTAGCCAGCAGCTCTTGGCGGCATGCATCGGCCAAGGCATTGGTGATGCCTTCGTTCCAGCGGGCTTGCACAATGCCGATACGCAGTCCGTGACCGTTCAGTGTTGCGGCGGAGCCTTTTTCAGCGTTCAGCATCTTCTTTATTCCTTATTGATATAGCCAGTGATTTCCAGTCCATAGCCCGCCATGCTGGGCATGCGGCGCGGCTGGCCCAGCAGCTGCATCTTATGAACTCCACATTCGCGCAGAATTTGTGCGCCAATGCCGTAAGTGCGCAGGTCCATGCGGCCACGCTCTGGTGCTTGGGCCGAGCGGGCCTTGCCTTCAAATTGCGCCATCAGCTGCTGCGCGTTTTCGCTGCAGTTGAGCAAAACCGTCACACCCTGGCCGCGCGCTGCAATGTATTCAAGGCTGGTGTCCAGGCTCCACGAATGCATGCTGCGGTTGACTTCCAGCGCGTCCAGCACCGACAGTGGCTCGTGCACGCGCACGGCGACTTCGTCGGACTCAGCCCATGTGCCTTTAACCAGTGCCATGTGAACCGACTGGCTGGGCTTGTCAAGGAACAGGTGGGCAGTGAACTCACCCCAATGGGTGCTGAGGCTGCGGCTGCCAATTTTTTCCAGCAGCGATTCATCGCGGCTGCGGTATTCGATCAGATCGGCAATCGTGCCAATTTTCAGACCATGCTCTGCGGCAAACAGTTGCAGATCAGGCAGACGGGCCATGGTGCCGTCGTCCTTCATGATCTCGCAGATCACCGACGATGGGCTGCAGCCGGCCATGGCGGCCAAGTCACAACCGGCTTCGGTATGACCGGCACGAATCAAAACGCCGCCATCGACTGCTTGCAGCGGGAAAACGTGGCCGGGTTGTACCAAATCTGTTGGCACTGCTGATTTGGCCACCGCCGTCTGGATGGTGCGCGCGCGGTCTGCGGCAGAAATGCCGGTGGTCACGCCTTCTGCGGCTTCAATGGATACCGTGAATGCCGTGCTGTACACAGTGCCATTGCGCGCAGCCATCGGTGGCAGCTTGAGGAATTCGCAACGCTCGCGGGTCAGCGTCAGACAGATCAGGCCACGGCCAAACTTGGCCATGAAGTTAATGGCTTCTGGTGTGACGTGGTCAGAAGCCAGTACCAAGTCGCCCTCGTTCTCGCGGTCTTCTTCATCGACCAAGATGACCATGCGGCCAGCACGCATTTCAGCCACGATGTCTTGCACCGGTGAAATCTGCACGGGGTTGAGAGGGGTGTTCATGGGTAGTTTCCTTGGAGTGACCTGTCAGGTGCCGGCAGCACAGTCTTGGTATGGGCGCCGGCCCAGCATGCAAAGTGCATACCTCCAAAGAACATATGTGCGCGGTCACCGCCGCTGGGAGCCCCCGCGCCGGATGGTGCGAGGTGCTCGGGGAAAAAAGCATTTTAGTGCTTTGTTGTGGGTTTGCCCGCAAAAGCTTGCAGCGTTGCCCTAGGACTCAGGGTTTTGCAAGCTGACATCGCTGTCTGGATAGGCCACGCAAGGCAGCACGCAGCCTTCAGCTTTTTCCTCCGCCGTCAAGCTGGGCCACTCTATCTGGTAATGCACGGAGCCCGAAGTGAGCTTGCCCAGGCAGGTGCGGCAACTGCCGTTGCGGCAGGAGCTGGGCCACTGCAGCCCCCCCATTTCCATGGAGTCCAGCAACGTATCTGTGGCCCATGCATCACATTGATCGCCTTGGGGCTCAAGCTTGGCAATAAATAACTGGGGGGTGAAAACTTCATTCATCTCGCAAAGCAGCACAAAGGCAAAGGGCGCAAAAAAGAGATTGTGCTTGTTTTGCGCCGCAAATTGGAGGTGAAGGGGTGCTTAAAAAACAAGCACAACAGCTGGTGCCTTTGCAGATCAAGCACTTGTGCGCGGTGTTGCTCCTTTCTCTGACTTTATCCACATAGTTGTGCATGAAAATTGGGGGCAACTGCGGCATAAACACGAGATATCCACTGCGTACCTGAGTTGGTGCGCCATCGCGGTGAATAAAGTGCCGTGTTGTCTAAATTTTAGACATTGAATTTTATGTGTAATGAAATCAATGGTTTGATTGAGTTGTTGTTGGTGTTGCGATGACTTATGCACAGGATTGTTCAGTTTTTCCGGGTACAAGTTGACTGGGTTTATTAAGATTTGCCTAAAAAATAGGCATTTCTGAACAGTTGTTGCAAAACAAGCACTTATGAAACTTGTTAGGTGCCATGCAGAACTTGTCCACATGGTTGTGCTGCTTAACGGGGGATAAGATTTTTCATGCAAGCCATTGACTATTTGGAGGCGGGCTGCACTTATAGCTTCGTTGGCGGTAGCGCGATGCGATGCTGTCTGATAGCGGCCGCGCTTTAGCGGTTACAAAGTGAGTCTGCAATCGCCTGGGGCTTGCAACAGGAGATAGAGCGTGGTTATGTCACTTGGGGGCTACAGCGCCAAAGGCATATCTCTATGATTCGACGCAATAAGGCACATGCTAAGGTTGCCTCCAGTTTTGACCATCACATCCGACAAGAATGAATTCAACGTCCAAGCCGTTTTCCCTGCCCGCTGCCGAGCGCCTTGTAAGCATACGACGCGGTATTGAAAAAGAAGGCTTGCGCGTATTGCCATCGGGCTCTTTGGCACTGACACCGCACCCTGCTGCATTGGGTTCTGCACTCACCCATCCCCACATCACCACCGACTACAGCGAATCGCAGCTGGAATTGATCACCGGCGCGCGCGTGGGTGTGGAGGAATGCCTGCAAGAGTTGCAGCAGGTGCACCAGTACACGCTGCACAGCATGGCGCAGCTGGGCGAGGAGACCATCTGGGCCTCCAGCATGCCCTGCCACTTGCCGACCGATGAAACCATTCCGCTGGGCCGCTATGGTGCCTCGCACGTGGGACGCTCCAAAAGCGTTTATCGCATGGGCCTGGGGCACCGCTATGGCCGGCGTATGCAGACCATCTCGGGCATCCACTACAACTGGTCGCTGCCAGGCGTCAGCAGCGAAGAGTATTTCGCGCTGATTCGCAACTTTCGCCGCAATGCATTTGTGCTGCTGTATTTGTTTGGCGCATCGCCTGCGCTGAGTACCTGTTTTGTGGATGGGCGCGAGCACCGTCTGCAGCCTTTGGGCGATGCCAAAAAAGCGCTGCACTTACCGTATGCCACTTCGCTGCGCATGGGCCGCCTGGGTTACCAGAGCGATGCCCAAGCGTCGATCAATGTCAGCTACAACGGTCTGGATGGCTATGCCCACTCGCTGCACCAAGCGCTGACCCAGCCTTACCCGGCTTATGAGCAACTGGGCGTGCGCAACCCCGGTGGTGACTACAACCAGCTGGGCACCAGCTTGCTGCAGATTGAAAACGAGTTCTACGGCACCATCCGCCCCAAACGCACCGTACACAGCGGCGAGCGTCCGCTGCACGCCCTGCGCGAGCGTGGTGTGGAATACGTGGAAGTGCGGCTGATGGACTTGGACCCGTTTGAGCCGCTGGGCATCAATACCAGCACCATGCGCATGCTGGATGTGTTCTTGCTGCACTGCCTGCTCAGCGACAGCCCCGACGATTCACCGGAGGAAATCACCCAGCTCAAGCACAACCAGCATCTGGTGGCTGAGCGTGGACGCGAGCCGGGCTTGCAGCTGCAGCGCGGCAGTGAATCGGTCACGCTGACCGATTGGGCCAATGCCATGCTCAGCGAATGTGTGCCACTGGCCGCAGCGCTGGATGCCGCGCATGCCACTACGGCCTATAGTGAAGCCCTGGCGCTGGCGCAGTCGCGCGTGGCGCAGCCGCACACCACACCCTCGGCGCGCGTGCTGGAACAAATGCGCCGCCTGCATGGCAACAGCTTTGCGCAATTTGGCCTGACCCAATCGCTGTGGGCACGCGATCAATTGCTCAGCCTGCCTTGGAGCGTGCAGGATGCCGAGCGCTTTGCGCAAATGGCGCAAACCTCAGTGCAGGCGCAGCAAGCCATTGAAGCGGCCGACACGGGCAGCTTTGAAGCGTGGCGACAGCGTTATATGGATCCTGCAGCGCTGGGTTAAACGACAGAAAGCCAACGCAGTGCTCTTGAAAAAGGAGCTGCATGCCATTGTGATTGCTGAATATCAAGTGCTTTTAAGCCTGAAGTCCAGTCAATTCAAGGGCATGCAGCTCCTTTTTTGATTCCAGAAGTCGTCCATCTGTCATTGCACTGTCATGGTATTGACACTTTTTGATACTAAATTGGCGAAAACTGCATGTGGAGATGTTTGCTGCTATGTCGCTGATAGTTACTTCTGTGGCGCACGCGCCTTTCAAGGCGGGGCTGCGTTCTAGCTGGTTGGGCAACTGGCCGGTAGCCGTCAAGATTGCCTTGGTGTTTGGCGGACTGCTGCTGTGCGGCGTGCTGGTGGCCGGAGGGCTGATTGCCTATCTGCAAAAAGTAGAACATGAGGCCGCAGCCAGCTTGCAGTTGCACGACGATGTGCTTGCCCAGGCTCAGCAGTGGCAAGCGCTGACGCTGCAAGGTGTGGAAACTGCGCTGGCCAGCGTTTTGTCGTCGGAAGAAGCAATGATTGCTGCTTTTGGCGGCAAGGCTACCAACTATCTCGCCCAGGCACGCGCTTTAGCGCAGTCCATGGCACTGTTTGGTGCGCTGGGCAAACAACTGCAGGCCCAAGAAACCGCCTTGACCCAAAGCTATACCGAAAGTTTTCGTGCGCGTGACTTGGGCATGGCATGGGAGGCAGAGCGGTTGGTCAAAGAATTGCTAGAGCCAGCGGCACAGACGTATTTGCACACCCAGCAGCAGTGGCTGGAGCAGTTGCAGCAAGCGCGCCAAGCGGCGCAGGCGTCGGCTGCGCAGATGCGCCAGTCTGCGCAGCGCTGGGCGTTGCTCATCTATGCCGCTTTGCTGGGAGTGGGCGTGTGGATTTCGGTGGTGATTACGCGCTCTATCACGCAGCCTCTGGCGCAGGCAGTAGCACTGGCGCAGGCCATTGCCCAAGGGGATTTGACCGAGCAAGTGTGCGAACGCCGTAAAGACGAAATGGGCAGCTTGCTGCGGGCCTTTGACCGTATGGGCCAGCAATTGCACGGCGTGGTGGCGCAGGTGCGCAGCGGGGTGGAGCATGTCACGCAAACAGCCAGTCACTTGGCGCACGGTAATGCGCAACTGGCCCAGCGTACGCAACACACCGATGCGCAGTTGCAGTTGGCAGTGACGGGGATTGAGCAAATCAGGCAGCAACTGGCAGATTCGGTGGCCGACGCGGGCCAGGCCCACCAGCTTGCTGCGAGCGCCGCGCAATCGGCCAGCGACGGCGGGGCGGTGGTGCAACAGGTGGCTGCGCGCATGCACAGCTTGCGTGCGCAGAGTGCGGAAATTGCTGCCATCACAGGCGTGATTGACGGCATTGCGTTTCAAACCAACATCTTGGCGCTCAATGCCGCGGTAGAGGCTGCGCGTGCTGGCGAGCAGGGTCGGGGCTTTGCCGTCGTCGCCGCCGAAGTGCGCGCACTCGCACTGCGCAGCGCAGAGGCCGCACGCCAGATCAAAACCTTAATCAGCAGCTCTTTGGAGCAGATGGAGGCAGGCACGGGCTTGGCTCAGGAGGCCGGGCAACGCATGCAGCGCATCGTGCAAGATGTGCAGCATGTGAGCACGTTGGTGGGCGGTATTACCCACAAGGCGCAAGCGCAAAGCCAAGGCATTGGTCAGTTGCACCAAGCCATGGTGCAACTGGATGGTTTGACACAAGACAACGCCGCCTTGGTGCAGGCCAGCCATCAAGCAGCTGCCAGCCTGGACCAGCAGGCCGCACATCTGGGACAGCAAGTGGCAGTGTTTCGTTTGTAATCTCGATATTCAGATTTCATATGGCCGTGGCCCATCTGGGCTACGCTTGTTGTAAAGCCTTTCCATTGTCTGGAGAGGATTTTTTATGCCACTTTCATCTTGGCCAGAGCAGGCTGCATGAAACCTGAGGTTGCCATGGTTTGGCCGTCATCGAACATGACGCTGCGCTCCGGCCAGCGCAGGGCTGCGAGCTTGAGGTGCTGCTGCGGCCGATTAAAAGTACGCGCTTGGGCGCGTGCGCCGACGGAGTAGTCCACGCAAAACACATTGCCGCGCTGGCCGTGCCATGCCATGGGTGCAACACCGCTGAACAGTCCTTCTTGCGTGGTCTGGCTGGGCAAGGTGCTGCGCCAGTAGTGGCCAACGACGACCGGTGTTGTTTCCGTGTAATCGTCCCACCACGCCATACGTTCGACAAAGCGCCATTTATTGCCGGCAAAAAAAGGCTGCTGCGCTTTGCGCTCAAGGCCGCAGGTCAGGACTTTGAGCGGGTTAAAGGTGGCTTTATTGAGTTCGTTGTCGCAGTGGGCTTGCAAAAACGGGGGGCGCTGCTGGCCGTCTTCAAGGCTATGGGGCCAGATGTGGTGCTCGGCCTGCATGCGGTCGGCGATCAGCCGCTCCCGGGCGACGGCCGTGGCCTGGTTCTCCCAGTGGTCATATTCAGTGCGGGCACTTCCCAGAGACATGCCCCGCGCTTTCTGGACATCGGGCGCGTGCCAGGCGGCGTGTATGACGCGGATGTCAGAGCGCTCCAGCGCCAGCGGTAGAGCGTTTAAGAATGCTTCGATGCGCGCACGTTGCAAGGTATTGGTGACGCAGGCGAACTGGCTGTATTTGCCCAGATCGCTCTCTAAACGCTCAGGGAAAAACCAGCCGGAGCCGTCCTTGGGGTCGTGGCGCAGCAGATTGATTTCATGGTTGCCGGTGATCGCACACGCGTTGCCTGCTTCCACCAATCGCTGCACCAGATCCACCACGCCGGGGCTATCAGGGCCGCGATCTACAAAATCGCCCACAAACACCAGCGTGCGGTGCTCGGGGTGTCTGCCCTGTGCGTCATAGCCGAGGTGGCCCAGCAATTGCTGCAACGCTTGCAG
Organism: Comamonas sp.; assembly: GCA_015478895.1. Classification (GTDB taxonomy): domain Bacteria; phylum Pseudomonadota; class Gammaproteobacteria; order Burkholderiales; family Burkholderiaceae_C; genus Comamonas. Next base: position 96,197 of record JADMKK010000024.1, read on the forward strand.
CTCACCGTGGATGTCTCCGACGATGTCAAGTGGGCCAGTTGGCAGGGATTGGATGAGACTCATGGCACGTTTTCATTAAGCAAGACGGGCCGCACGACAATGAATCAGCAGCGGACGAACGGACCATGTTGTTGCAATGCAGCAATATCGTCAACCTGTCGCTGTCACCTAGTTGTGACAGGTATTAACGCTTATGCGTGTAGCGCACAAAGCTAAACGCCAGCCCCTTGGCGCTGACAAGATCCTCGCGTGCGCTGGCTTGCCATTCGGGGCCCAACTCGGGCGCAAAGGCATCGCCCTCATAGTCCTGGTGGATCACCGTCATTTCCACCACGTCCGCCAGCGGCAGGGCCTGGGCGTAGATTTGCGCCCCGCCCATCACCCAGACGGTGTCGCCGTGTTTGGCACCGTGTTGCAGGGCTTCTGGCAGGCTGCTGGCGCGCAGCACGCCTTCAGCGCTCCAGTCGGCATTGCGTGTGACCACAATATTCGTGCGGCCGGGCAGGGGGCGAAAGCGCTCCGGCAGTGAATCCCAGGTTTTGCGGCCCATGACCACGGGGTTGCCGCTGGTCAACTTTTTGAAGTGGGCCAAATCCTCGGGCAGATGCCAGGGCATGGTGTTGTTCAAACCAATCACGCCATTGGCGGCGCGGGCATAAATCAGGTGAATGGCCATGGAGCAAGCAATGAAGCGTTATAAAAAAGAGAGCTGCTTGCCCTAGGTATTCATAGACTTTAAATAGGTTGGTATCTGAAGTGCTTGAATTACCACGGCAAGTAGCTCTTGTTTTTGATAGCAGTTAGACGGCGACTGGCGCTTTGATGGCCGGATGGTGCTCGTAACCCAGCATTTCAAAATCTTCAAACACATAGTCAAAGATGGAGTCGGGTTTGCGCTTGATGTTCAGAGTGGGGTAGGCCAACGGCTGGCGCGACAACTGGGTCTGAACCTGTTCAAAGTGGTTGTTGTAAATATGGCAATCGCCACCCGTCCAGATGAAATCGCCCACCTTCAGATCACATTGCTGCGCCAGCATGTGGGTCAGCAGCGCGTAGCTGGCGATGTTGAAGGGCACGCCCAGGAAGATATCAGCGCTGCGCTGATACAGCTGGCAGCTCAACTTGCCATCGGCCACGTAAAACTGGAAAAGCGCATGGCAAGGCATCAACGCCATCTGATCCAGATCGGCCACGTTCCATGCGCTGACGATGATGCGGCGGCTGTCCGGGTTGGTCTTGAGCTGCTGGACGACTTCGCTGATCTGGTCAATGTAGGTGCCATCGGCCTTGGGCCAGCTGCGCCACTGCACGCCATACACGGGGCCAAGACTGCCGTCTTCGCGCGCCCATTCGTCCCAGATCGTGCAGCCGCGCTCTTGCAGCCATTTCACATTGCTGTCGCCCCGCAGGAACCACAGCAATTCGTTAATGATGGATTTCAGGTGCACCTTCTTGGTGGTGACCAGCGGAAAACCTTCGCTCAGGTCAAAGCGCATCTGGTGACCAAACACGCTGCGCGTGCCGGTGCCAGTGCGGTCACCTTTGCTCACGCCATGTTCGTACACATGGCGCATGAAGTCTTCGTATTGGGAACGGACAGGGCGGTCTGTGGAAGTGGTCATGGGCGGAATCTGCAAAACAAAAACAAAACCGCCCAGCGGGGCAAGCAACACAGCACTTGCAACGACTACGGGCGGCCGATGGGCGATTGTGCCATGTGCCCCCACCTGCTGCGCTCCCAAGGATTTGCGGCATTGGCGGACAGACAGCGGCGCAATTCCTTTCAAAAATGTGACGCAAAGCTTTGTTCCAAAGCGCCAATAACGCTGGGTTACCAGCACAGTCACCAGCACAGCCCGCCTGTTTTTGACAGCGCGGGCTTCGTAGAAAGATGTAAAGATGAAACGCTTGTTAACCCCCTGGCACACCTTGGCCGTACTGGCTGCGGTAGCCGGCTTGGCCGCCTGTGAACCCTCTACGCCACCGGCTCCCAAGATGGACAGCGCCGCGCCCGCAGTTTCCGCGCCGCCTGCCGCTGCGGTGACCGACGCCGTGCAGACGATGGGTGCCGATGCCGCCACAGTGGCTGCCAGTGCGGATGTTGCTGCCGCAACCCCGGTCAGTAGCTTGCAGTCTTCGCCCCTGTCCAGCCTTCGAGAATATGTGGGTCGCTATCCCAGCGACAGCAACGTAAGCTTTTTAGAGCAGGGTGTTCTGGCAGATCGGCTCAAACAGTTGCTGGGCAAGGACTACCCCACCTTGCTGTCCAATCTGCGTACCGTCAGCCCCTTGACTGCCGATGCTGGACGCTGGTTCATTACAGGAAACCGCCCTCATGAGGGTGGCACGGAAGCCGCCGCAGTCGTGGTGGATGCTCCCCAAAATGCCATCCGTGTCTGGATGCTGCACGAAGGCAAAGTGACCGAATACCAAGACCCCCGCCAAGTGAACGTACCCTGGCCGATAGATGTGCAGACGATGCTGGACAACCAGAAGGCATCCGCAAAAGGCTAACGACTAAAAGCTTCAAAGGCTAAAAACCTAAAAAAGCTATTGCCTTAGCTAGATGAAAAAACGCCACGTTGTGACCGTGGCGTTTTGTTTTTTAAAGAAAGTGCTGGTTACAGTGTCACACCTTCAAGACGCAGCCCGGATTCATGATGCCCTGCGGGTCCAGCGCCTGTTTGATGGCGCGCATCATGCCCAGTGCTACGGGGGATTTGTAATGCTCCAGCTTGTTGGCCTTGAGCGCGCCCACGCCGTGCTCTGCGGAAAAAGAGCCACCAAATAGCGCCACTGCGTCGTATACCAGATCGTTGACCAGCGACTCTTTTTCATCCAGAAAGCTTTGGCCATGTTGCCCTTCGGGTACCTGCACGTTGTAGTGCAGGTTGCCATCGCCCAGGTGGCCAAAGTTCACCAGGCGCACACCGGGAATTTCGCGCTGCAGTACGGCATCGGCGTGTTCGACAAAAGCAGGGATTTTCGAGGCTTGGATAGAGATGTCGTGCTTGATGTTCAGGCCTTCTTCAGCCTGCGCCAGCGGAATGCTTTCGCGGATGTGCCACAACTCATGGGCCTGTGCCATGCTCTCGGCCACCACGGCATCCAGCACGCAGCCGTCTTCAAAAGCCAGTTCCAGCAAATGCTCAAAACGTGTGCGGGCGTGGGCTTCTGACTCGCTGTCGGAGTTCTCCAGCAACACGCAGTAGGGCGCATCCGCCATGTCGGCGAAAGGCACACGCAGCTGGGGCATGTGTTTGACAACCAATGACAGGGCGAACTTGCCCATTACTTCAAAGCCAGTCAGGCCTGCAGCCAGGTGCTGGTGCGCCAAGCCGAGCAGGCGCACGGCAGCTTCCATGCTGGGCACCGCGGCGAAGGCGGTCAGCTGTGCCACGGGTTGCGGGAACAGCTTCATGGTGGCAGCGGTGATGATGCCCAGCGTGCCTTCGCTGCCAATGAGCAGATCGCGCAGGTCGTAGCCTGTGTTGTCTTTGCGCAGGCCGGTCAAGCCATCCCACACTTGGCCTTGCGGCGTCACCACTTCCAGTCCCAGACACAACTCCCGCGTATTGCCATAGCGCAGCACCTGCGTGCCGCCCGCATTGGTGCCGAGATTGCCGCCAATGGTGCAACTGCCTTCGGCCGCTAAAGACAGGGGGAATAAGAATCCGGCCTTGTCAGCCGTTTCTTGCAGGGTTTGCAATATCACCCCGGCTTCCACCGTGATGGTCAGGTTGTCGGTATCGAGCTGGCGAATGGTATTCATGCGCTGCAAATTCAGCACCACTTGCTGGCCGCTGCTGTCAGGTGTGGAGCCCACCGATAGCCCCGTGTTGCCCCCTTGCGGCACGACGCTGATACCCGCTGCTGCGCAGGCTTGCACCACGGCCGCGACTTCTTGCGTGGTGGATGGGCGCACCACGGCCAGCGACTTGCCGTGGCTGCGCTTGCGCCAGTCTTGCTCATAGGCGCTCAAGTCGCCCTCGGTCAATACATGGTTAGCGCCCACGATAGTGCGCAGGGTGTGCAGCAATGTTTCTTGCATGGCGAAGCTTTCAGAAAATGGCTTTTAAGCGGTAGTGGGGGCTTGCGCCTGAGAGTGCGCTTGGGCCTGTGCTGCCTTCACTGCTTTTTGACGCAGGCGTACATGCAGCGCGCAGGCAATAAACAGCAGCAGGCACAGTGCAACTTCCACCATGGCCAGGTAGTTGCTGGGCGCCTTGTCACTCCAGGCGCGCACCACGCCCTCGGTAAAGTACAGCCACACCACCAGGCTGACCCAGCGGTAGGTATACATGCGGTGCTTGAGCAGGCCAATCAGCGGCAGGCACAACGGCAGGGCTTTGAGTACCAGCCACGAGCCGCCGGGGCGCAGCGGTGCCAGCCACAGCTCCCACAAAACGGAGAGCACGATGAGCCCGAGCAAGCTGCCCACAGCGAGCCAGCGGGTGGCAGCTACGTCGCTGCCGGGGATGTTGTTGGTTGTGGAAGTCATCGGAGTGGCATCATACGGCCCATGCCCCTGACCTTCCATCGTGCGCGCATGCGCATGCGTCAATTGCTGCAAACGCTCAAGCTCTTTCCTTGGCGCAATACGCTGCAGACGCTGCAAACCCGCTTTCAGCAAGACCAGCTGGGTTTGACTGCCAGCAGCCTGACGTTCACCACGCTGTTGGCGCTGGTGCCGTTTTTTACGGTGCTGCTGTCGGTGTTTACGGCCTTCCCCAGTTTTGGCCGTTTGCAAGAAACCCTGCAGCGCTGGCTGGTAGACAGCTTGATTCCCCGGGAAATTGCCGAGCAGGTTATGGACTACCTGGTGCAGTTTTCCAGCAAGGCCAGCCAGCTCGGAATTGTGGGCCTGGCCTTTTTGCTGCTGACCGTGGTGAGCTTGATTTTGACCATGGACAAAACGCTCAACCAGATCTGGCGCGTGCAGCACATGCGCCCGCTGGGCCAGCGTTTGCTGATTTACTGGGGGGTCATTACCTTTGGCCCGCTGCTGATGGGCCTGAGCATTGCCACCACTTCCTATGTGCTGTCTGCCTCCAGCGGGCTGGTGGCGGGCTTGCCCGAAGGCCTGCAGATAGGCTTTAACTCGCTGGAGTTTTTGCTGCTGTCTGCCGCCATGGCGGCGCTCTATCACTTTGTGCCCAATACGCCGGTCAAATGGCGGCATGCGTGGGCGGGCGGCCTGTTTGTGGCGGCTGGCATGGCGCTAGCCAAGAATGTGCTGGGTCTGTATCTGTCGACCGTGCCCACGTATTCGGCCATTTACGGCACTTTTGCCACGCTGCCCATCTTGCTGATCTGGATCTACACCTGCTGGGTGATCTTTTTGCTGGGGGCTGTCATTGCCGCTTATTGGCCGAGCCTGATGAGCGGTACGAGTCGCAACATCCACCACCCAGGCTGGAAGCTGGAGCTGGCACTGGAAGTGATTGCCGCGCTGGAGCCCTACCGCGATCAGGAGCAACGCGGCCTGCCCGCGCTGGTGCTGGCCAAGCGGCTGCGCGTGGACAGGCTGCAGCTAGAGCCTTCGCTGGCGGCGCTGACGGCCATTCGCTGGGTAGGGGCCATGCCGGACACCGGCACCTCGTACCTGGAAGAGGGCGAGCCGCGCTACGTGCTGCTGGCGGACCCAGACACTACGCCATTGGCAGCGTTGATTGGAGAGTTGCTGCTGGTGCAGACCGATAGCACCTCCACACTGTGGTGCAGCGCGGGCTGGGACACCCGTTTTTTACGCGATGCGCTGCCGCAGATTCCCAGTAACTTGCCGGGAGACGAGGTGGGTGCCATGCCCGCGGACAACGACAAGGCGCCAGCATAGTGAATGGGGGTTAAGCATGTTTTTGCCCGCAAGCCTTTATGTAGCAAGGGATTGCAGCTATAAAAAATGTTTGCGCCTATCTGCCGTAAATGTGCCAATTTGTCCAGTTGGCCTGAAGTTGGTGGGTGCAAGCTTACGGTTTTTTACCGGTGATGCTGCACGCTTGCCCCAACTGCGCCAGCATCGCGCCCTTCGCTTAGCTGGCTGGGCTCGCATTGGTCGGGCATCGGTATTGGCCTAGGCGGCTCTACACCTACCCGCCTACAGGCGCGCAACGGCCAGCCTCTTAGGCTGATCGTGACGATTATTTTTTATTGAATCCATGACTTCTGTTGCTACATCTCCCGCTTTGCAGCCTACCTTGGCTCACATGCTGCAATCACGCGTGCAGCAAACGCCGCAAGGGGCAGCTTTTCGCGAATTTGTCGCCAAAGACTTGCCTTGGCGCGAATGGGATTGGTCGCAAGTGGGTGTGGCCGTGCAGCAATGGCGATGTGCCTTGCAGCAAGACCATGTGCAGCACGGAGACCGCATCGGCATCTGGCTGCCTAACAGCATCAACGCCATGTGCATGGACCAAGCGGCGTTGCAACTGGGGGCCATTGCAGTGCCTGTCCACACCACGGACAACCCGGCCAGCATTGCCTATATTTTTGATAATGCTGAGGTCAGTGTGCTGATCGTTTCCAGCCTGAGCCACTGGGAGCGTCTGCGCGCCACCGAATACCCCATGGCCAGCCTGCGCACGGTGGTGGTGGTGGTCGATGTGCCGCAGCAGATTGCCCAGCAAGCCGGCCAGCCGCGCATTGTGGCGCTGAGCCAGTGGCTGCAGGAAAGCCTGCCCGCCCAGCAGTTGCCAGCCCCTGCGCTGCCCGCCGCCAGTGATGTGGCCGCCATCGTCTACACCTCAGGCACCACCGGCAAGCCCAAGGGTGTCATGCTGACCCATGCAAATGTGGTGGCCGATGTAGCCGCATTTGTAGACCGCCTAGCACCGAACGAGCACGACCGCTTCCTGTCGTTCCTGCCGCTTTCGCATACCTTTGAGCGCACAGTCGGCTATTACCTAGCAATTGCCTGCGGTGCCCGGACTTCCTATGCCCGCTCTGCCGCCTTGTTGATGCAAGACATGCAGACTGAAAACCCCACCATCTTGGTGTGCGTGCCCCGTATCTACGAGCGCGCCCACGCCAAGGTGCTGGAGAAAATGCTGGCCGGCCCTGAGGCCGAGCGCAAGGCGTTTGAAGAAGCCGTGGAATGGGGTTGGGCCAATTTTTGTGCCCGCCAGGACATCACCGATCTGCACAAGCACGATGCCGCGCTGATTGGCACCCCCAAGCCTGCTGCCCATGCGGTGATTGCGCAGCAGATTGCCAACCTGTTTGGCGGTTGCATTCGCATGGCAATTACGGGTGGCGCAGCCATTCCACACAGCACCGCCAAGGCGTTCCTGGCATTGGACGTGACCTTGCTGCAAGGCTATGGCATGACCGAAACCACGCCGGTGATTTCGGTGGTGACGCCCGACAGCAACGACCCCGCCACCGTGGGTGCGCCGCTGCCTTGTGTGCAAGTGCGTATTGGTGAACAGCGCGAGTTGCAGGTGCGTGGCCCTATCGTGATGAAGGGTTACTGGAAGCGCCCTGAAGAAACCGCCGCCGCGTTTACCGAAGACGGCTGGCTGCGCACGGGCGACCAGGCGGAGCTGGTCAAAGGCCGCATTCGCCTGATGGGCCGTTTGAAGGAGATCATCGTGACTTCGACCGGCGAGAAGATAGCGCCTGCCGACATGGAGCTCACGCTGCTGGCCGATCCGCTGATTGAGCAAATCATGGTGCTGGGCGACCACCGTCCTTACGTGAGCGCCGTAGCCGTGCTCAATGAAGAAAACTGGGCGTTGTTTGCAGCAGACAACGGCTGGGAGCCTGCCAACCCCGGCACCCTGCGCCAGCCTGCGGTGGTGCAAACCGTGCTCAAGCGCCTGCAAGCCTTGAGCACCGACTTTCCCAGTTACGCCCAGCCGCGTGCATTGCTGCTGACGTCTGAGCCCTGGAGCGTAGAAAACCAGTTGCTGACGCCCACGCTGAAGGTCAAGCGCAAGCAGATCATGGAGCGTTATGCCGATGAGATCGACGGTCTGTACGGCAACCGTCGCGCCACCTAAGCGGCGTGCTATCCATTCCGGTAGGTGCACCTGCGGGGTGAACTGTGCTGCACTGCACAGCCCTGCATAAAAAAAGCCCCAGAGGCTGGCGCTTCCGGGGCAGTGCTTCCGCCTAGACTTGGCGCGAAGGATTACCTGTATGTCGGCAATCCTTGCGCCAACTAAAGCGAATTTTGTGCGGCTTAGACCTTGGCGTTCAAAAAGTCGCGGATGGCAAACAAGGTTTCGTCTGGTGACTCCGTCATCTGGTTGTGGCCCATGGGCAGCATCACCACCTTGACCTGCTTGCCCGCAGCCTTGGCTGCGTTGACCAAGCCTTGGGCGGCTTTGGGCGGCGTCATCTGGTCTTGCGTACCCAGGGCAAACAAAATGGGGTTTTGCACGGCAGCGATGGCGGTTTCGCCGCTGGTGTAGTTGTCGCAAGCGGTAAAGCCTGCGTGCAGCAAGTTGGTGTCCTTGTTGCTGGCCAGCACACGGCGACCCAGCGCCATGCCTGCACCGAACACCCAGCTGCCTGCGCCGTTGGGTGGCGAGAGCGTGGCGCGCGAGAAGGTATTGACCATCGCAATGGCTTTTTCGGGCGTGTTCAGCGCTGAATCCAGCAGCGTCGGCGCGACTTTCATGGGGTGGGCCGTGCCCACCAGCGCCAGGTGGCTGATGCGCGTGCCCAGATTGGCTGCGGCTTGCAACGCAATCAAGCTGCCCCAGCTGTGGCCCACCAAGGCAGCTTGTTCCAGCCCCTGTGCATCCATCAATTGGCCGATGAAAGTGGCGGCAGCTTCCACCGAGGTGGGCGCTGGGCCTTCGCTGCGGCAGTGGCCGGGCAGGTCAATGGCCAGCACGTTCCAGCCGTGGTTGGCCATGTAGCGGCTTTGCAGCGCCCACACGCTGTGGTCGCACAGCACACCGTGAATCAGGATGGCCGTGGGCTTGGCGGCGTCAAACGCTTTGCCGCCGGTGTAGGCGTAGATTTTGTGGCCTTGGACGTTGATGATCATGGTCGTCGTCTCCTTCTTGTTTTAAGCGGCCTTCTCAGCGGCCTTAAGGGCGCGCTTCAAGTCATCGATCAGGTCGTCGGCATCTTCCAGACCAATCGACAGGCGAATCGTGCCCTGGCCGATACCGGCCTGGCCCAGCGCCTCGTCGCTCATGCGGAAATGCGTGGTGCTGGCCGGGTGAATCACCAGCGAGCGGCAGTCGCCCACATTGGCCAGGTGGCTGAACACCTTGAGTGTTTCGATAAATTTTTTGCCTTGATTGCGGTTGCCCGCAATGTCAAAGCTGAAGACCGAGCCCGCGCCGCGTGGCAGCAGCTTTTTAGCCAGCTCGTGCGAAGAGTGCGTCTCCAGCATGGGGTGGCCCACACGGCTGACCAGCGGGTGGCTGGCCAGGAACTGCACCACCTTCTCGGTGTTCTTCATGTGCCGCTCCATGCGCAGCGCCAGGGTCTCAATGCCTTGCAGAATCAGCCACGCGCTGTGCGGGCTCATGCAGGCGCCAAAGTCACGCAGGCCTTCGCGGCGCGCACGCAGCAAGAAGGCGCCGGTGGTGGATTCCTCCGTGAACACCATGTTGTGAAAGCCATCGTAAGGCTGGGTCAGCTCGGGGAATTTGCCTGATTTTTCCCAGTCAAAACTGCCGCCATCGACGATCACACCGCCAATCACCGTGCCGTGGCCCGACAGGAACTTGGTCGCCGAGTGGTAGACGATGTCCGCGCCGTGCTTGAGCGGCTGCATCAGCCACGGCGAGGTCAGCGTGGAGTCCACCAGCAGCGGCACGCCCGCTTCGTGGGCAATGGCCGAGACGGTGGGAATGTCCAGCACATCCAGACCGGGGTTGCCCACGGTTTCGCCAAAGAACAGCTTGGTGTTGGGGCGCACGGCGGCTTTCCAGCCGTCAATGTCACCGGGCTTGACGAAGGTGGTCTCAATGCCGAAACGCGCCATCGTGTAGTGCAGCAGGTTTTGCGAGCCGCCATACAGCGCCGTGCTGGCCACGATGTGGCTGCCCGCGCCCATCAGTGTGGCCACGCTCAGGTGCAGCGCTGCCTGGCCGCTGGCCACGGCAATGGCACCCACGCCGCCTTCCAGCGCTGACACGCGCTGCTCCAGCACCGCGTTGGTGGGGTTGGAGATGCGGCTGTAGACGTGGCCGGGGCGCTCCAGGTTGAACAGCGCGGCGGCGTGGTCGCTGCTTTCAAAGACAAACGAAGTCGTCAAGTGAATGGGCACTGCGCGTGCGCCGGTTGCTGGGTCAGGCTGCGCGCCTGCGTGCAGGCTCAAGGTGTCAAAACCGGGATCGGAATAGCCGGGCATGAAAAATCTCCAATGGGTTCTCTGGCAATGGCGCGCATGCTGGCACAGAAACACAGCCAGGGCAGCACCGTGGCTGACACCTGCGCTGGGATACTGCGGGCGTTTGCTCCCAAATTAAAAGCATACAGCCGTTGATATATAAAGCTTTTGATATGTTTTGTAGCTGAAACGTATAAGAGGTGAAGGCTAGCTGCTTCTGTTTTTTATAACGACTGCTTTTCAATAGAAAAAATCCGCAAAAATCGAACAGTCTTTCTAGGAGGCACAAGGTTTAACGAGCGAGTATTGACTCACTTGTTGCATTGCGCGCCAAGCGCGAAGCGCACTGCAATAGAGGCACGAATTGGCACTGCGGGTGCATCGCCAAGTACGCCGCCACCCGCCGTCAGCTGCGTGGGGTCGCATCGATCTCGTCCCGCAGCGTACCTTGGCGCAATGATGTCGGCTATATTGCGCAAAAAGGCACTGCACGCAGGCGGTGGTTGCCCCCCCAGCACTTGGAGATTCCTCAAATGAAAGTTAGCGATATCTTGCGCCTCAAAGGCAGCACCTTGTTTGTCGCTCAGGCCGACGATGCCTTGGCCGATGCCGTGGCCGTGATGGCCGAGAAAAACATCGGCTCTTTGGTGGTCATGGAGCATGGTGATGTGGTGGGCATGCTCACCTTTCGCGAAGTGATTCAGGCCATAGTGAAAAACGGCGGCAGCTTGGGCACACTGCGCGTGCGCACGGCCATGGACGATGCGCCACTGACCTGCACGCTGGAAACGGAGCTGGACGAGGTGCGGCGCATGATTCTGGATCACAACACGCGCTATATGGCCGTGATGGACAAGCGCATGCTCATGGGGGTGGTCAGCCTGTTCGATGTGGCCAAGGCCGTGGTGGACAGCCAGAAATTTGAGAACCAGCTGCTCAAAGCCTATATCCGCGACTGGCCTGAAAAAGAGGCCACAGATTCTGAAGATCGCTGATACAGGGACAACGGCGGCGGCGGAGCACAATAAAAAGGCTTCCAGTGATGGAAGCCTTTTTGTTGTTCAGGTACAGGCTGCTATGGCAATGTCCATGCCTTCAAGTCATCGGGCGACATGGGCTTGGCAAACAAGTAGCCTTGCAGCACCTGGCAGCCATGCTCACTCAGCCAGTCTGCCTGAGCTTGGGTCTCGACACCTTCGGCGACGACCGCCATCCCCAAACTATTGGCAATATTGAGCACCGAACGGGTCAATGCGGCGGCGGCCGCACTGGTGGTGACGTCGTGCACAAAACTCTTGTCCAGCTTGAGCTCAGAAATGGGCAAACGGTGCAAATAACTCAGGCTGGAGTAGCCCGTGCCAAAGTCATCCATCGACAAGCGCATGCCGCTGGCGTGCAGCGCGGACAGGTTGTCCAGCGTTGCAGGGCTGCTGTCGAGCATGACGCTTTCCGTGATCTCCAGCATCAAATCCTGCACGACCAGACCATGTTTGTGCAGCGTGGCTTGCACCTGCAGGGCAAAGCTAGGGTCGTGAAAATTCTTGGTCGACAGGTTCACCGCCACATGCGGCACCTGCAGCCCTTGGGCGCGCCACAGGGCCAGTTGGCCGCAGACGGCATCAATGAGCCAGCGCGTCAGGTCGTGGATCAGGCCGGAATCCTCGGCTACGGCAATAAAGCGCGGCGGCGCCACCCAGCCCCACTGCGAATGATGCCAGCGCGCCAAGGCCTCGACGCCATACAGGCCGTCCTGCTGAGGCTGGCCTTGGCTAAATACTTGGGGCTGGTAATGCAGCTGTAACGTACCTTCGGTCAGGGCTGCACGCAGCGCACGCTCCATGGCGGCGCGCTCCAGGCTGAGCTGGCCCATCTCTGGTTGATAACGTTCCCAGCGCTGACAGCCTTGTTTCTTGGCCGCATACATGGCCTGGTCTGCATGGCGCAGCAGTGTTTCAATGTCAGTCCCATCTTCGGGGCTGGTACAGACGCCAATGCAGGCATTGGGCGTGGTCATCACGCCGTGGATTGCAAAAGGCTCAGAAATCGCTTCCAGCATGCGCTGGGCAAATGCTGGAATTTGCTCGGGCGAGCAGCGCGGCATGAGCACGGCAAATTCATCGCTGGACAGGCGGCCCACCACGTCATCGGGGCGTGTGCATTGGCGCAGGCGCTCCGCAATTTCGCGCAGCAAAGCATCACCTGCTGCATGGCCCAGACTGTCATTCCATAACTTGAAACGATCCAGATCCAGGAAAAACAGCAAGCTGGTCTGGCCCCGCGCAGCGTGCAGTGCATGTGCCGCACCGTCGTTGAACATGGTGCGGTTGGGCAGATGGGTGAGGGTGTCGTAATAGGCCAGTTGCTGGATGCGGTGCTTGCTGGCGTCGCGCTCAATCGCAATGGAGCACAGGTGCAGGCACGCCATGACCAACTGGCGGTGCAACGCGTTGGGTGACCTAGGGCTGTCAAAATAAAACGCCAGGGTGCCCACCACGCGGTTGTCGCGATTTTTAATGGGGCTGACCCAGCAAGCGTGCAGGCCGGCCTGCGTAAAGACAGAGGCCGCAGAGCGCCAGTTGGGGTGTTCGCTGATGTTCTCGGCAATCACTTCGCAGCCCAAAAAAGCGGCAGAGCCGCAAGCGCCCACATCGGCGCCGATGCGCACACAGCGCATCAAATCCAGCACATGCGATGGAATGCTGGGGGCGGCCAGCGGGTTCATGATGCCTTGCTCGTCCACGTGCATGACGCTCACATACACGTGAGGCACGAGGCGCTCCAGTGCCTGGCACATATTGGTCAGCAACGCATCCAGGGGCTTTTCAGTGACCACATCCTCCAGCATTTGGCGCTGCAAGGCCTCAAAACGTTTGGTGTAACCGATGTCGGTCAGTACCAGCACTTCAGAGAATGTCTCACCGCTTTCTCCGGTCTGGTAATTGAAGGCATTGATGGTGGCTGATACCCAGATTGCGCTGCCATCGCGGGCGTACAGCTGCAGCTCGCCAGAGAAGACGCCATGGCTGTGGAGCGCCTCTTGGATGTGCGGGGGCAATGGCATACCCGGAATCTGCAGAAGCTTTTGCAAAGGAGGCTGGCCCAGCATGTCTTCAAGGCTATAGCCCAGCATGCGGGTGAAGCCTTCGTTGACCTGCGTCGTATGCAAATTGGCATCGGTAACCAGCCAGGCACTGTCGCTGCTCTGTAGAGCATGCAACCAATCACTGCCGGTTTTGACGAATGTCAATTGTGTCATTGTGCAAGCTTCCTCTGGAGTGTTGACCGGATAGTAACAAGCTGTGTGAAGGCCGCCAAGGAAATATCGAGCGCCGAAGGCATAATCGCGCTCACTATGAGCGGCAATACATTCGGCACAATTTTCACTGTCACCAACTTTGGCGAATCCCATGGCCCTGCCATTGGTTGCGTGATTGATGGCTGCCCGCCCGGCATGCCTTTATCGGTGGACGACATTCAGCGTGATCTGGATCGTCGCCGCCCCGGCACCAGCCGACACGTCACGCAGCGCCAAGAGCCTGATCAAGTGGAGATTTTGTCGGGTGTGTACGAAGGAGTGACCACCGGCACCTCCATCGGTTTACTCATCCGCAACACCGATCAGCGCAGCAAGGACTACTCCAATATTGCCGAGAGCTTTCGCCCTGGGCATGCGGATTACGCCTATTGGCACAAATACGGAGTGCGCGATCCCCGCGGTGGCGGACGCTCGTCAGCACGCTTGACGGCGCCCACCGTCGCCGCTGGCGCGGTTGCAAAAAAATGGCTGAAGGCACAGTTTGGCACTGAGTTTCGCGCGTGCATGACGCAGCTGGGCGAACTGCCCATCGCTTTTGAAGATTGGGCGCACGTTCCCTGCAATCCATTCTTTGCGCCCGTTGCCGATGTGCAGGCGCTGGAGGATTACATGGACGCGCTGCGCAAAGCTGGCGACAGCTGCGGTGCCCGCATCCGGGTGCAAGCCACGGGCATGCCGGTGGGGCTGGGCCAGCCGCTGTACGACAAACTCGATGCTGATATTGCCTACGTCATGATGGGCTTGAACGCGGTCAAGGGCGTGGAAATTGGCGCCGGTTTTGCCTGCGTGGCGCAGCGCGGCACCACGCACGGGGATTCGCTCAGTCCCGAAGGTTTTCGCACCAACAACGCCGGCGGCATCTTGGGTGGCATCAGCACCGGGCAAGACCTGGAAGTGTCCATCGCCATCAAGCCGACCAGCTCCATCATCAGCCCGCGCGAATCAATTGATGTGCACGGCCACAGCACCGAGGTCATTACCAAAGGTCGCCACGATCCTTGTGTCGGCATTCGCGCCGCACCCATTGCCGAGGCGCTGCTGGCGCTGGTGGTGATGGACCACGCCCTGCGCCACCGCGCGCAGTGCGGTGATGTACACGTGCCCGTGGCACCGATTGCTGCGAGCGTTGAGTAAAAAAGAGAGCGGCTTGCCCTTGCCAAACTTAAGTTTCAGAACCAAATCTCCTGATTAGCGACCTACCTCAGACATACGCAAAAGCTCCGAAGGCAGGGGCCTGGTGGTCACCAGCGCCTTGAGCAGCCTAGTCAGCATGGCTGCAAGGTCAAAGCGTCGATTAAATTGGTAGCAAAACTCCGCCAGATAGCGCTTGGCATATTTGCGGTGCTTAGGGTGTGTTCACGTTAATAGTTGACTACGTATGCAGGCGCTGACAATCCAGA
>JADMKK010000025.1 GCA_015478895.1 Comamonas sp.
CGGCCACGCTGCAGGCGATGCCATGCTGCGCCGCATTGGGGAGGTACTGACCAAGGCCATTGAATCCCCCAGTTGCGCGGCACGCATTGGTGGCGATGAATTCATTGTGCTGCTGCCAGCCACCGACGAACGCGGCGCACTCTTGGTGCAAGAACGCATTTTGTCGATGCTGGAGCTCAATAACCAGTTCTACCCCGGGCAAACTATCCATGTGGCGATGGGCGCTGCCTGTGGCTACGAGGGAGACTCCATGGAAGCTGTAGTACACCGCGCTGACCAAGCCATGTATGCCGAGAAGATTCGCTTTTACCAATCTCGCAAGATAGATCGGCGAATGAATTCTGTTTGAACGCCGCAAGGCTAGCGACTAAGAAAAGATTTGCCTTTATCACCGTTACCAGGTTCCGCACCTACTGCGCAGCCGGAGCATCGACCGCTTTGCACCATGTGTTTGCGCCCCCAGCGTGCCTGCCTGTGCGCCTGCGTGCGCACCGTCACCAGCAATGTCCAGTTGCTGATCTTGCAGCACCCTCAGGAAGAAGGTCATGCCAAAAACACACTTGCACCGCCCTTGGCCTCACCAGCCTGCACACGCGTTGGTGCGCCCGGTGCTGCTGTACCCACCCACGCCGCCCGATCCGCAGCTGCCTGTGATTGCGCCGCCCGCCCTGCCCCAGTTCTGGCTGGAGCAGCCGCAGGCGCTGCGTTTGGTGGTAATTGATGGCACATGGCGCAAAAGCCGAAAAATGCTCTACCTCAACCCTGCGTTGCAAACCCTGCCGCGCTTGACCCTGCACGAGGTGCCGCAGGGGCGATATGCCATTCGCAAGGCACATTTGCCGGGCCAACTGTCAAGCTTTGAGGCAGCGGTGCTGGCGCTGGCACAGCTACACGATTGGGATACAGCCCATCCTGCGCGCCAGCAACTGATGCAAAGCTTTGATGCCGCGATCCACCAGCACCAAGCCTTGCAGACCGCAGACGCTCGCACTGGCCGTGGCCCCCACGGCGCTGAATCAGCCGGCTAAGCCCACGTAGCAGTCTTCAGCATTGGTAGGCGCCCACGGGCCGGGTTTGCAGCGGGTGCAATGCCAAGCCTTCGCAGCGCATGCGCAAGACACCGCCTTGCTCAAACTCCAGCTCCAGCGTGACGACGCCCAGCAATTCGCACGGCGCGGGCAGGCGCTGCAAACGCTGACTGGCATGCAGTACCACCCCTTGGCGCAGCCGCCCCATGCAAGACAAGGCTTCCAGCGAGTCCCAAGGCTCTACATGTTCTGCCGTCAACAGCAAAGGGGCCCACACTCTTTCCTGCGAAGCGGTATCGATGAGCTGTGCCGCAGAAAAGCGCAGTTGCAACTGCCCTTGCTCCCAGACGCATTGGGCGACTTCTGAATCAGCGAATTCAAAATGCATGGTGGTCTCCTGCTGCTGGCGGCACTTCTCGTATACCGGGTTTACACATTGCGGCTTACCGCTTAGGCTTTATCTTGCCTCATGGATTTACTTCCTGGTGCCTTAACCAAAGGAGTGATATGCCAGCACAAAATAGCCTTTTGCATTGTTTTCTATACCGCAGTCATTTGGCATCCAACACCGATATTGCCTGCGTGGGGGACATTGTGAGAACAGCGCGCGCCTTCAATAAGACGCAAGGTATCACCGGAATTCTGGTGTTTGATGGTCAGCAATTTTGCCAATACGTTGAAGGCCCACAGCCTGCCCTGTCTGCGTTGATAGACCAGATTGGCCGCGATCCGCGCCATACGCGCTTTACCCCGTTGCACTCCTCAGAATGCCCCAGCCCGCGACGTTTTGCCAGCTGGGCCATGGCCTATGTGCTGACGGACGACGAGGACGACGCCGATCCTCTGGCAAGCTTGAGCCGACTGGAAGGCACCTGCATCATTGAAAAGCTGCAGGCATTGATTCCTAAGCTGGATATGGCCTGAGCAGCGCCGCAGCGCTGGCCTCTTGCTCCAGCGCTTGCACCAGCCACTGCACCTCAGGTACATACGGCCGATGCATGGGCAACAGCATGTGCACCTGAAACGGAATGGAAAATGCCAGTGGCCTGACCACCATTGCAGGGCCTGCACACGCACACGCCGTCAGCGGATTCACAATGGCCAGCCCCAGCCCATGCGCCACCATGGCACATACAGCCACGGCGCTGTGGGTCTCTAGCAGCATGTGCCGTTGCACACGGGCTTTGGCAAACACGGCATCAATCTGCCCGCGGTAAGGGTCTTCGCCCGCTAGGCTGATGAAGGATTCGCCTTCAAAGTCTTTGGCGCGCAGCAAGGGCTTGGTAGCCAAGGGGTGCGCAGCAGGC
The DNA here is from genome assembly GCA_015478895.1 of Comamonas sp. GTDB lineage: Bacteria > Pseudomonadota > Gammaproteobacteria > Burkholderiales > Burkholderiaceae_C > Comamonas. The sequence continues at coordinate 2,336 of JADMKK010000025.1, forward strand.
AACACCGCCACTTCATCCATGGCGGGCAAAGCGCTGATGCGGGTGCCCGGCGGCGCATCGGGCAACTCAGTCAGCCCTAAGTCATAACGCTGCGCGGCCATCCACTCGTTGAGCAGTGGGCCTTCTTGCGTGGCCACACTGACCGCGATGGCTCCCTGCTCGCGCTGCAAACGCGCCAGCGCGCCCGGCAGCAGTGCATGGCTGAGCGCGGGCAGGCACAGCACGCTCAGGCTGGCTTGCTGCGGTTGGCCCAGCGCCATGGCGTGCTCGACCACGCGATCCAGCCCCTCCCAGCTGCGTTGTACCTCTTCCCACAAGCGCAGCGCGCGGGCATTGGCGCGCAGGCGGCTCTGGCTGCGCTCGAACAGCTCGTAGCCCAGCAAATGCTCCAGGCGCGCCAGCTCCCGGCTGATGGTGGGCTGGGAAGTCAACAGCATCTGCGCCGCACCCGTGGCGCTGCCGGTGAGCATGAGGGCGCGAAACACCTCGATATGGCGGTGGGCAATGCGATCAGGGTTGGCGGGAATGGTCGATAAAGGCATGCTTCAAGCATATCCAAACTGAATCAACCTCCCACGAATAAGCATTGGACTGCATGCCTGATGCACGGCAAGATGGACGCTGTTTTTAACCAAATCAGCCTCTAGCCCTTATGCAGAAAGGGCGGACAGCTATTAATTTCACGAACACCATGTCTTGCTCCTTCTCGCCTGAACAATTGTGGAACTTGGCCGATGAATTTGGCACCCCACTGTGGGTGTACGACGCCCAAGTGATCCGTGCGCGCATTGCGCAGCTCAAAGCGTTTGACACCATCCGCTTTGCGCAAAAGGCGTGCTCCAACATCCACATCTTGAAGCTGATGCGCGAGCAAGGCGTGAAGGTAGATGCCGTCTCGCGCGGTGAAATCTTGCGTGCCCTGGCTGCAGGTTATGTCGCGGGTGGCGAGCCGTCGGACATTGTTTTTACTGCCGACGTGATGGACGAAGCCACGCTGGCTACGGTGGTGGAGTACAAGGTGCCGGTGAATGCTGGCTCCATCGACATGTTGCACCAATTGGGTCAAGCCTCACCCGGGCACCCGGTGTGGTTGCGCATCAACCCCGGGTTTGGCCACGGTCACAGCAACAAGACCAACACCGGCGGCGAGCACAGCAAACACGGCATCTGGCACACCGAGCTGAATGCGGCACTGGACGCGATTGCCGCAGGCAGCCTGCATCTGTCCGGCCTGCACATGCACATTGGCTCGGGCGTGGACTACGCACACCTGCAGGAAGTCTGTGGTGCGATGGTGGCCTTGGTCAAACGCGCCAAAGACCATGGTCACGATCTCCAAGCCATTTCGGCAGGTGGCGGCCTGTCCATTCCCTACCGCGAAGGCGAAGCTCGCATTGACACCGCCCACTATCACGGTCTGTGGGATGCGGCGCGCAAGCAGGCCGAGGCCATCATCGGCCACAAGTTGGGCCTGGAGCTGGAACCGGGCCGCTTTTTGGTGGCTGAATCTGGCGTACTGCTGGGCACGGTGCGCGCCACCAAGGCCGCAGGCAACAACCACTTCATCTTGGTCGATACCGGTTTTAACGAACTAATGCGCCCCAGCATGTACGGCAGCTACCACGGCATGCACATTCAGCGCCGCGGCCAAGGTGTGCTGCCCGCCACACGCGAGAGCGTGGTAGCTGGCCCGCTGTGCGAATCAGGTGATGTATTCACCCAGGGCGATGGTGGCGTCGTGCTGCCCCGCAGCTTGGGCGATGCGCAGGTGGGCGACCTGCTGGTCATCCACAACACCGGCGCCTATGGCTCCTCCATGTCCAGCAACTACAACACGCGCCCGCTGGCCGCTGAAGTGCTGGTCGATGGCGACAAGGTGCAGTTGATTCGCCGCCGCCAGACGGTCGAAGAATTACTGGCGCTGGAACTGGAGTTGGGCTTGTAAAAGCTGTTTTTTTGCCTCTACACAAGCCCGGAACGCCCTGTGCGCCCGGGCTTTTTTATGGGCACTCGAAAGGCAGCGCAGCGCCTATTGCCGAGATTGCTGAAAATCACAAGTCCCTGCCCACTGCCCCACCGATCCTATTTTCTAGCCCCATGAACACTGCATACACACTGACAGCAACCGACACCCTGGAAGAGGTTGATCCTGCAGCGTGGCAAGCCATGGCCCAGGACAACCCCTTTGTCAGCTACGGCTATCTGCGGCTGCTGCAAGACACTGGCTGTGTGCACCCTCGGCATGGTTGGTATGCGCAGTATTTGCTTTTGCACGATGGCGATACCTTGGTGGGAGCTGCGCCGTGTTTTTTCAAAACCCATTCGTGGGGCGAGTTTGTGTTTGACCAAGGCTGGGCGCAGGTCTTTGCCCAACATGGTCTGGATTACTACCCCAAGATACTGATCGCATCGCCCTTTACGCCCGTGCAGGGCCCGCGTCTGCTCGCGGTGAATGCACCAGCACGCCAGGCGCTGGCACAAGGCTTGCGCCAGTTTTGCGAGCAGTCCCAGGCTTCATCCGTGCACACCTTGTTTGCCTTGCAAGAGGATTTGCAAGCCCTGCAGCACGCAGGTTTCATGGTGCGCGAAGGGGTGCAGTTCCACTGGAAGAATGCGGGCTATGACAGTACCGACAGCTTCTTGTCTCAACTGTCGCAAGACAAGCGCAAGAAAATACGGCAAGACAGCAAATACGTGGCAGCAGCCGGCATCACCTACCGCTGGCTGGAGGGCGAGCAACTGCAGCCAGCGCACCTGACCTTTTTTTACACCTGCTACATCAACACCTATGCCGCGCACCACTCGCAGCCGTATGTGACCGAATCATTCTTTCAGCAAGCGCACGCGCAAGGGGTGCTGCACTGCGTGCTGGTGCTGGCGGAGCGTGATGGCCAACCGGTAGCCTGCGCGCTGAATGTCCGAGCAGGAGATACCTTGTATGGCCGCTACTGGGGCACGACCGAGTTCGCGCGCGGCCTGCACTTTGAGACGTGCTACATGCAGTCCATTGCCTACTGCATTGCGCACGGTTTGCAGGTCTTTGAAGGGGGTGCGCAAGGTGAACACAAGATGGCGCGCGGCCTGTTGCCCGTGACCACCTACTCGGCCCACTACGTGGCCGATGCGCGTTTTGCGCACGCCATTGCCGATTTCCTGGAGCGCGAAACCGCCGCTGTGGATGATTACGTGGAGCAATTGCAGGCGGTCAGCCCTTTCAAAGCTGCTGGCTTGAAGCTCATCTAACCGCGCTGGCGGGTTTGTATTAGGTCAGTGCCCATGCAGCGCACACCATGTTTAGCCACGAAAATTACAGATTTTTTTGATAGCCACAAGCCCAGTCTGCGCTTGGGCTAGAGGCCAATTTTCCTTAAATATTTTCGTGCTTAGGGTCGCGTGCCATCAAGCGCTGCACCGCATCTTGTGGGGTGAGTTTGCCATCGAGCAGATCGACCACTGTGGCGGCAATCGGCATCTCCACCCCCACTGCCTGCGCGCGCTGCACCACGGTGCGGGCGCTGTACACGCCTTCGGCGACGTGGCCCAGCGAATCCACGGCCTGCGCCATCGTCATGCCTTGCGCGAGCAGTAGACCGACTTTACGGTTGCGCGAGAGGTCGCCGGTGGCCGTCAGCATCAAATCGCCCAAACCGGACAAGCCCATGAAGGTGTCAGCCTTGGCACCCAGTGCCACCCCCAGACGCGTCATCTCGGCCAGGCCGCGTGTGAGCAGGGCCGCACGGGCATTCAGGCCCAAGCTCAGGCCATCGCACAGGCCTGCAGCAATCGCCATGACGTTCTTCACCGCGCCCCCGACTTCGACACCGACGATGTCTTCATTCGCATACAAGCGCAGTGGCCCAGTATGCAAAGCGTCCAACAAGGCCTTGCGCACGGCAGCGTGCTGACTGGCAGCCACCAACAAGGTGGGCTGGCCGTTGGCCACTTCCTGCGCAAAGCTGGGGCCACTTAAAGCGCCGCAGGCCAGTTGCGGTGCCACCTGGGCACAGACTTCGTGGGGCATCAGGCCCACACCTGGCTGCCCGGCAGGTACGGCCTCAAAACCTTTGCACAGCCACGCCACTGGCGCTGGCACCTGCGCATCTGCCAGCGCTTGCAGCGTGCTGCGCAGTGCCGCCATGGGCGTGGCAATAATGATCAGATCCATCCCCTGCACGGCCTGCGCCAACGGCGCTGCACTCACGCTTAATGCGTCAGGAAATGCCATACCCGGCAAATAGCGCACATTGCTGCGCGCCGCCTGCATCTCCTGCACCTGCTGCGCATTGCGTGCCCACAGCGTGACATGGTGCCCCGCCGTGTGGCGCGCTGCCCCAATCGCCAATGCCGTGCCCCACGCACCTGCCCCAATCACAATCAAATTCATAGCTTCTAGCGTTTATAGGTATTGGCCTAAAGGCCAAAAAAGCATAAAAAAAGGCCCCGCACGCGGGACCTCTTTTGTAGCACGCCGCAAGGCAGGGCCGTATGACAGTACTTACTGCACTGTGCCTTCGGTGGGCGCGGCAGCAGCGGCAGCATTTTGCTGCTCGTACATGGCCTGGAAGTTGATTTCCGCCAGATGCACAGGTGGAAAACCAGCGCGCGTGACGATGTCGGCCACGGAAGCGCGCAGGTAAGGGTAGATGATTTGCGGGCAAGCCACACCAATCACACCACCCATCTGCTCTTCAGGAATGTTGCGGATTTCAAAGATGCCGGCTTGCTTGGCTTCTACCAGGAACAAAGTCTTGTCTTCGATCTTGGTTTGCACCGTAGCGGTGACAGCCACTTCAAAAACGCCTTCGGCTACGGGGGTAGCTTCTACGCCCAGCTGAATATCGACATTGGGCTGCTCTTGCTGCAGCAAGATAGCGGGGGAATTGGGTTGCTCCAGCGACAGATCCTTCAGATAAACGCGTTGGATCTGGAAGACGGGAGTGGCTTGTTCGGACATGGTGTCAGTCTTTCTTTCGCAAAGCAGCGGTCATAAAAAGGCCCGCTGTGCAGTGGCTGCAACAGCGGGCACTTAACCCGATCATTATGCAGGTACGCGGCCTGCATGAAAACCTCAGGCGTTGAGCAAAGGCAGCAACTCACCTTTGGCATCCAGCGCCATCAAATCATCGCAGCCGCCCACGTGCGTGGCGCCCACAAAAATCTGCGGCACCGAGCGGCGACCTGTGATCTCCATCATCTCGCTGCGCGCTGCAGGGTCGAGATCAATGCGGATTTCTTCAATTTGCTCAACGCCCTTGGACTTGAGCACTTGCTTGGCGCGCACGCAATAAGGGCAGACGGCAGTGGTGTACATCTTGACGGCTTGCATGAAGAAATGTCCTCTCTAATCAAAAAAACAGGGGCCCACAAAAAAGGGGCCACGCGGCCCCTTGCATACTATGGCAGTTGGATTAATCCAGCCGAATCAGGCTTTATCCACGGGCAGGTTGGCCTCGCGCCATGCCTTCATGCCACCGGCCATGGCCTGCGCTTTTTCGTAGCCCAGTTTCTTGGCTTGGGCTTCAGCACGCACGCCGCGTGCGCCTTTTTCACATACCAAAATCACCGGCAAGGCCTTGTTTTTCACGATGGCTGGCAGGCGCTCGTCGATCTGTGCCAAAGGAATGTTCTTGGCATTGGTGATGTGGCCTTTCACATATTCTTCAGGCTCGCGCACGTCCACGATCACCGCTTTTTCACGGTTGATCTTGAGCACAGCGTCATTGGGCTGCAGCGAACCTGCGCCTGCGCTCTTGAGAGTCGGCACCAGCAACAGGCCACCCGAGACCACCGCCAGCAAAATTAAGTACCAGTTTTCAACGAAGAAATTCACGTCAGTCCTTGGGAATTGGCAAAGCAAAACCTGCGATTTTAGGGGCAGTCCACCCACCGACCGCATTGCAGGCCTAGCGCGCCTTGCGCAGCGTCCTAAAATAGGTGGTTCAGCCTTTCCTCCAACCTTTGTGTTTTGCCCAGAAAGTAGCCATGTACAAGCTCGTACTGATCCGCCACGGTGAGTCCACCTGGAACCTTGAAAACCGCTTCACCGGCTGGACCGATGTCGACCTGACCGCTACTGGAGTGGCACAGGCCAAGAAGGCTGGCCAATTGCTCAAGGCTGAGGGTTACGAGTTCGATGTCGCCTACACCTCCGTGCTGCAACGCGCCATCAATACACTATGGTATGCGCTTGATGAGATGAAGTGCACCTGGTTGCCGGTCAACAAAGACTGGCGTTTGAACGAGCGCCACTACGGCGGCCTGCAAGGTTTGAACAAAGCCGACATGGCCAAGCAGTACGGTGACGAGCAAGTTTTGGTCTGGCGCCGCAGCTACGACACACCGCCACCCGCACTGGAAGCTACCGACGCCCGCAGCGAGCGCAGCGACCGCCGCTACGCCGATTTGCAGCCTGAGCAAATCCCATTGACAGAGTGCCTGAAAGACACTGTGGCCCGCGTTGTACCGTTTTGGACCGACACACTGGCCCCCCAGATCAAGTCTGGCAAACGTGTGGTGTTGTCAGCGCATGGCAACTCGATTCGCGCACTGGTCAAGTACCTGGACAATATTGCCGACGATGCCATCGTGGGCGTGAACATTCCCAACGGTATTCCGCTGGTCTATGAACTCGACGAAAACCTCAAACCTATTCGCAGCTACTACCTGGGCGATGCGGAGGCCGCCGCCAAAGCTGCAGCTGCCGTAGCAGCGCAAGGCAAAGCCTGACTTTTGTAACACCCCACCCACTTGCGGGTACTTGAGGCCCGTGCCCACAGCCCGCAGGTGCACGGCGTGTATATTGTTGAAGCGGATAAGTAACAGAAGTCTTTATGGGTCAAAACCTCAAAATTGCTGGGTGGGTGTCATTGGGCGTGCTTGCGGGCGCGCTGACTACGGTGTCGCTGCAAACTGTGGCGCGCGGTGGTATATCCCCCCTGCCCCTGGAAGAAATCCAGCAACTGTCGGCAGTGTTTGGCATCGTCAAGACGGACTACGTCGAGGCGGTGGACGACAAAAAACTGATCACCGATGCCATCTCTGGCATGGTTTCCAGCCTGGATCCGCACTCGCAATATTTCGACAAGAAGTCCTTCAAAGAATTTCGCGAAGGCACTTCAGGACGCTTTGTGGGTGTCGGCATTGAGATCACCCAAGAAGATGGGCTGATCAAGGTCGTCTCCCCAATTGAAGGCTCTCCTGCAGACCGCGCCGGTCTGAAAAGCGGTGACTTGATCACCAAGATTGACGACACCGCCGTGAAGGGCTTGAGCCTAAACGATTCCGTCAAGCGCATGCGCGGCGAGCCCAAGACCAAGGTCACGCTGACCATCTTCCGCAAGGACGAAAGCCGTACCTTCCCGGTCACTATCACCCGTGAAGAAATCAAAACCCAGTCGGTCAAGGGCAAGTTGATCGAACCCGGCTACGGCTGGGTGCGTTTGAGCCAGTTCCAGGAACGCACAGTGGATGACTTTGTCCGCAAGGTCGAAGAAATCTACAAGGAAGACCCCAACATCAAAGGTCTGGTGCTGGACTTGCGCAATGACCCCGGCGGGTTGCTGGATGCCGCCGTGGCCATCTCTGCCGCATTCTTGCCCCAGGACGTGACCGTAGTTAGCACCAATGGCCAGCTGGAAGAAAGCAAAGGCACTTACAAGGCTTCGCCTGAGTTTTATGCACGCCGCGGTCAAGGTGATCCGCTGCAGCGCCTGCCTGCCGCTCTCAAGAAAGTGCCTGTGGTGGTGCTGGTCAACGAAGGCTCTGCCTCCGCCAGCGAAATCGTAGCGGGCGCATTGCAAGACCATCAGCGCGCCACCATCATGGGCAGCCAGACTTTTGGCAAGGGCTCGGTGCAAACCGTACGCCCCTTGGGCCCTGATACCGGCCTGAAGCTGACCACAGCGCTGTACTACACCCCTAATGGCCAATCCATTCAAGCCAAGGGCATCGTCCCTGATGTGATGGTGGATGAAACCGCAGAAGGTGATGTCTACGCTGCTTTGCGCATGCGCGAAGCCGACTTGGAAAAACACCTGGGCAATGGCAACGCAGCTGCAGAAGCCGAGACTACCGCTGCCCGCGAAAAGTTGCGTGAAGAAGCCCGTAAGCGCCTGGAAGAAGACTCCAAAAAACCGCTGTCAGAACGCCGCTTGCCGGAGTTCGGCTCAGACAAAGACTTCCAGTTGCAACAAGCGCTGAACCATCTGAAAGGCCAGCCCGTCAAAGTCAGCAAGACATTGACAGAGCGTGAGCCCGAGAAGAAGGACGAAGATAAATAGCGATAAAGCGATAGCAGCCTGCCCTTATATTCATTGACTTTCGATACGGAACATTAGCGAAAGCGTTAATAAACCAAGGCAAGCTGCTCACTTTTTAATCTATAAGCCGGTGCTCTGTGGCCCGGCTTTTTTCATGGAATCTGGGTTTCACCATGAACGACGATCAACTCCTGCGCTATTCGCGCCATATCTTGCTTGACGAGGTCGGCATCGAAGGCCAGCAAGCCATTCTGGACGCCCACATCCTCATCATTGGTGCTGGGGGCTTGGGCTCGCCTGCCGCCTTGTATCTGGGTGCTTCGGGTGTCGGCCACATAACTTTGGTGGATCATGACCATGTCGATTTCACCAACCTGCAGCGGCAAATCGCCCACACCACGGCGCGCACGGGCCAAGCCAAGGTAACTTCTGCAGCGCAGGCTGTGCATGACATCAACCCGCTCGTGCATGTGGAGTGCGTGCAGGAGCGCGCAGATGCCGCGTTACTCGACCGGCTGGTGAGCCAGGCAACCGTCGTACTTGACTGTTGCGACAACTACCAGACGCGCCAGGCTGTGAACGCGGCTTGCGTCAAACACCGTGTACCGCTGGTAGCCGGTGCGGTCATTCGGTTTGACGGACAAGTCACCGTGTTTGACCCTCGCAACAGCGAATCGGCATGCTATGCCTGCCTGTTTTCACCGGATGAAGCCTTTGAAGAAGTGCAATGCTCCACCATGGGTGTTTTTGCGCCCTTGGTCGGCGTAATTGGCTGTATTCAAGCGACAGAAGCGTTAAAAATTGTCACCCATGTGGGGGAGCCATTGACAGGAAAATTACTGATGCTTGAAGGCCGAAACATGGAATGGAGCCGCATGCGCACAAGCCGTAACCCAGAATGCACGGTTTGCTGTAACAAAGAGTAGGATATTGACTACAGCCACGAAAACCTCAGGGGTGCAGAATTAGCCTGCTCAACCCGAACCTATCCGGCCATTTCCTCAACATAAATCGACAGTGACTTTTCGTACCTTTTTTGTGGAAGACAACGCCACAATCCGTGAGAACCTTATAGAGACTCTGAAAGAGCTCACCGATGTCGAGCCTCTTGGCTATGCTGAAACAGAAGTTGAAGGTGTACAGTGGTTAACCAACCCCGATCATGATTGGGATTTGGCCATGGTCGACTTGTTTCTGCGCCAAGGTAGTGGCTTGGGTGTGGTTGCAGCCTGTCAAAATCGCAAACCGGGACAACGGGTTATCGTGCTGAGCAACTATGCAACGCTTGATGTACGCCAACGCTGCCAGGAATTGGGCGTGGATGCTATTTTTGATAAGTCCAATGAAATTGACGATCTGCTGGACTACTGTATGCAGTTGAACTGCACTTGAAAATTCTGCTCTGAATGTAAAAAAAGCTGACCATGGTCAGCTTTTTTACATCTGTACTAAATTTTTTAGTCGATCAAACGGTTCTTCAAGGCGTAATAAGTCAAATCGCTGTTAGAGGAAAGCGCCATTTTTTCCATCAAACGCGTTCGATAAGTACTTACCGTTTTTACACTCAGCGACAAAGATTTGGCAATATCTCCGGCAGTTTCACCCTTGGCGAGCTTTAAGAACACTTGGAACTCACGTTCAGACAATTGCTCATGGGGTGGAGCATCATCTTTGCGATTGAGCTGCTGTGCCAACAAATCTGCCACAGTGGGCGTCAAATAACGGCGACCTAATGCAATCGTGCGGATGGCTTCTGCAATTTCTTTGGGTTCGCATTCCTTGTTCAGGTAACCGCTAGCGCCTTGTCGAATCAAGTTGATTGCATAGTGCTCTTCGGGGTAGCCGCTCAGGATCAATATCCCCATATCTGGCGCTTTGGCGCGCAGCATGGCCAAGGCATCCAAGCCACTTTGCCCGGGCATGGACAGATCCATGATCAAGACATCAACATCTTGCTGGCGCACCAAGTCAATGGCTTCTCTGCCATTACCGGCCTCGCCGACAACCCGAAGGTCAACATGTTCCGACAAATACTGTCGCAAACCCGAACGCACAATAGCGTGATCATCCACGATGCCAACTTTGATCATCCAAGCCTCTCTCTATATACAGGGCTAAAGCCCAAGACTTTCTTGTTTCAGCAGGTTACTGAAGCCTGCTGTCCTGTTACTGATCACTGTCTCAAAGCAACTTGATTATGCAGAATAACTGCCCCACACTGCCAATCAGTTGGAGGAATCAATGTGAACTGGACAAAGTTACGCCGTGTAGCCATTAGTTTGCCCATTGCCATCTTGGCAGGACTCGTCATGGTGAGTGTGAGTGAATTGGGCTACAAACAGACCCGCCAATCGCTGGCAAATTTGACGCATACCTATAACACCAGTGCCTCTGTCAGCAGCCTGCTGCAGGAAATGCTGGACGCGGAGACTGGTCTGCGAGGTTACTTGCTAACCAGCGATGAGGCCTATCTCCAACCTTACACAGACTCTATAAAAGGCATCAATAGCTCTCTAGAGAACATTCGCCAGAGGCTTGCCGACTCGCCGCAAGGCATGAACTTGTACGTGCGATTGGCGCGCAGCATCAATCGCAAGGCTGCGGAAATGGATCTGAGCTTGGAGCTGTTCCGCCAAGGCAATGCAGATGCGCTGAAGTTCGTCATGTTTACGGACATGGGCAATACAGATATGACCAATATCCGCGAACTAGCGAAGGGGCTTCAGTCCATGAACCAGACATATGCGGATGCGATTCAAAACGACATCGGTGCGTCCATCTTTTTGGCCCGCATGGGCGTTGCCACCATCACAGTCATTGGCGTCTTTGCGTTTTATTTGTATTTGCGGCAAACCAATATGATTGAGCGTCTCCACAAACGTGAGCAGGCGTTGCAGTCTGAAGAACGCACGCGCTTGGAAGAATTGGTGATGGATCGCACGGCCACGTTGACGGAACTAGCGACCCACCTGCAGCAAGTACGTGAGGATGAGCGTGGCCATCTGGCGCGGGAACTGCACGATGAGCTCGGAGCCTTACTGACAGCCGCCAAGCTTGATGTGGCACGCCTAAAATCTCGTATTGATATGGGCAACCCAGAGGTGGCAGATCGCGTCAAACACCTCACGGAAACGCTCAACAGTGGTATTGCCCTCAAACGCCGCATTGTGGAAGACCTGCGTCCCTCTTCCTTGGCCAATCTGGGCCTGTCCACCTCACTGGAAATTTTGACCTCTGAATTTGCCCAGCGCAGCGGCATCGAGATCGAGGCCAACCTGGAGGCTGTCGATTTATCGGATGCTACGGAGTTGACCATCTACCGCTTGGTGCAAGAGTCGCTTACCAACGTTGGTAAATACGCCAATGCCAGCAAGGTGCAAGTGACTGTGCACAACTATCCCACCTATGTAGCCGTGCAAATTCAAGACAATGGCGAAGGTTTTGACATCAACAATATTCGCCCCAGCTCCCACGGACTGGCAGGCATGCGTCACCGCGTAGAAGCAGCGGGAGGGCGTTTGACTATTAACTCATCGATGGGCGATGGAACCTCTATTTCTGCCGTCATCCCTACCGTCTCGATGACAACTGGTGCGGTGACTGCCTAGGTGCTAGATGGTGCCTTGCATGGCTACCACCTTGGAACATTGAGACCACCTCCGGGTGGTTTTTTATTTTCTGATGGATTTTTGTAAGCCTTGTCTTACAGGCGCGGCCCTTGGATCGCTGACGGTCATGCCCTCTCGCTACTTGCACTACATGCTTGATGACGGGCATACAGTTCAACCACTGACTGGTTCTCAAAGCAAATCAACCTTTTCAATCACCTGAAGGAGTCTTGCCGTGCTGCATTACGCCGTAGTTTTTCTCATCATCGCGCTGATTGCTGCTGTCTTCGGATTTGGCGGTATTGCTTCAGGCGCAGTTGGCATTGCCAAAATTTTGTTCTTTGTCTTTGTGATCATGGCTGTTATCACTTTTGTGATGAGCCTGCTCAAGAAAAAAGGCTAAAGCTGTTGGATTGCAATGCATACCTGCGGGATGCATTGCCCATTTAGAAAGAGGATTTTTATGAGCAACACTGAAGACATCAAGCAAAAAGCGACGGAAGCTGCACAAGCGACCAAGGACACTGTCAAAGATGCTACCAATACCGCTCAGGAATCGATGAAAGACGCTGCGCAGGCTGCCAAGGCCAGCGCCAAAGAATTTGTCAGCGAAGCAGAAAGCTCAGCCCAGGAAGCGGTGAAAACCACGAAAGAAGCTGCCAGTAACGCTTTCGACAAAGCACAGGATGGTTTCCGAGCTGTAGAAAAAGAACTCAGCCCCGCCATTGATGATCTGACAGCGCGTGCTCAGGAGTTTTGCAGCAAAAGCATTGATTTCTGCGCAGAGAACACGGATCGTGCGCGTCGCCAGTTTCAACAGGCGGCAGATTGCACCAGCCGCTATGTCGTAGAACAGCCAGGTAAATCTATTTTGATGGCTGCAGCGGCAGGGGCCGTGGTAGCAGCGGCGTTCTTGATGGGCCGTCGTCGCTAACTACTGATTAGTGCTTGGTATGTAAGGTGCGCATACCACGGGTTAGATTTTCAGCACCACAACGATAACGATTCAATAATCTCAGAGGCTTTTCTATGAATAAAACCACACGTGCTATCGCTTTTGCAACCATGGTGGGTGCCACCGTTCTAGCTGTCACTGGCTGCTCTGTTGCCCGTAACCAGCAGTCGATGGGTTCTTATGTAGATGATGCAGGCATCACGACTGCGGTAAAAGCCAAATTTGCTGAAGATAAGACGGTAGCTGCTACTGCCATCAGCGTCGAAACCATGAAGGGCACGGTTCAACTCTCTGGTTTTGCCAAAAGCCAAGCTGAAAAAGACCGTGCAGCGGCACTGGCACGCGATGTGAAGGGCGTGAGCTCAGTGCGTAACAGTATCGTGGTTCGTCCTTAAAACACTGCTGCATTCAGCAGCGTAACTGCAAGCCGCCGCCCTGGTTCAATTCCTTGGGCTGGCGATGCTGGTGGAGAATATGCCGGCCTTGAAGGTCGGCATATTTATTTGCTCTGGAACATTGCTAAGCTGCAAGCATGCGTGCTTTCACCTGTGATCATTGTGGACATGTCGTTTTTTTCGAAAACACGACTTGCATTCACTGCCAATCGACCCTCGCCTTTGTGCCAGAACTCATGCGCATGGCGGCGCTGTCCCCCTCCACCACGCAGGAGGACGTGTGGGTGTCGACCTCCCAACCGCAAGGTCAGGCGCAGGCTCATGTTCGCATGTGCCTCAACCGTAATAACCAAGGCGCGGCGTGCAATTTCACGACCGCTCTGGACGGCTCGCAGCCCTATTGCGTTTCATGCCGCCAAACCCGCTGGCTTCCCAATTTGAACAATCCGCGCAATCTGCTGCGTACCAGCAAGGTCGAAAATGCCAAGCGCTATCTGTTCTACACCCTGGCATGCCTGAAGCTCACGTCGCTGCATGGCCTGCGTGCGCCGATTTTTGATTTTCTGGAGGATCTGCCAGGTCACCTGCCCATCATGACGGGCCATCTCAACGGCACCATCACGCTCAATGTGGCCGAGGCTGACGATGACGAGCGAGCCCGCCGCCGTTTGGCCATGTTCGAGCCCTACCGCACCTTGCTCGGCCATCTGCGCCATGAATCCGGGCATTTCTTTTGGGATGTCCTGATCGACGATACACAGTGGCTGCAGCCTTTTCGCAGGCTGTTTGGGGATGAACGCCAAGACTACAACCTGGCCTTGCAGCACCACTATGCGCGCGGCCCTTTGGGAACTGTGGACTGGGATCCACACCATGTCAGCGCCTATGCCTTGGCCCATCCCTGGGAAGATTGGGCCGAAACTTGGGCGCATTACCTGCACATGATGGATTTGATGGAAACCGCTGCCAGCTACCATGTGCAGTTACGTTTACCCGGTCATCTGGCCAGTTGGCCCCCTATCGATGACCCGTTTGCGAATCCCCAGCTTGCTTTCGAGCACATCTTGCAGCAATGCGTGCCCCTTACGCTGATGCTCAACAGCTTGACGCGCAGCCTGGGGCAAAGTGATGCGTATCCGTTTGCCCTGTCTACCGGCGCAGTGGCCAAACTCAAGTTCATCCACGAAGTGGTCACCGCACACCGACTCCAGATTGCGCAGCAGTCTTAGCGCTTTATTTGCGCCAGCAACTCTTTGAGTACCGTGGGCGAGACAAATTTGCGCACTTCATCGCCGCCTAACGTAGCAATCTCGCGCACCAAGGTGCTGCTGATAAACATCGTCTCTGCACTGGGCGTGAGGAACACCGTTTCTGCGTGCGGCAGCAGGTGCTTGTTCATGCCCGCCAGCTGAAACTCGTAATCAAAATCGGTACCTGAACGCAGGCCGCGCACCATCACCTTGGCGTTCTGCGCCACGACAAAATCGCGCACCAGGCCGTCAAAGCTGGCCACACTCACATTGGGCACATCACTGAACACTTCACGTGCCATAGCCAGCCGCTGCTCCAGCGTGAACATGGTTTTTTTGTGGTGCGCTGTCGCCACCCCGACCACTACCTGCCCAAACATTTGGCTGGCCCGGCGAATCATGTCTTCATGCCCCAAGGTGATGGGGTCAAACGTGCCGGGGTAGACGGCAATCACGTGCTCAGCCATAGCAATCTCCAAGTATTTGAATCCATTGCGCTGCATTATGCCTGCACAATTTTTAGGCATAAAAATAGCTTCTAGCCCTTATAAACAAAGGGCTAGAAGCTATTAATTTAGTTGTACGTTGAAACTTAACCCGGCAGCTTCTTCAGCAAGTGGGCATGCACCGCACCTGCTTTCAAATAGCGGTGCTGCTGCAAGCCGTACTCGGTCAGCTCTTCATCAGTCCACGCCTTGGGTGCTTCCAGATAGATGAAGCCGTCTTGCGCCACTGCGTTGGCCGCAGCCTTTACGGCGGGAGCAAACAGGGCCTCTGCCGAGAAAGGAGGATCAATAAACACCAAGTGCCACTGACCGGGAGCACTTTGTGTCAACGCGCCAATGCCGTCGCCGCGCTGCACTTGCACGCCTTCGGCCTTGAGCTGCTGCGTCAAGCGCTCCAACTGCTGGCACAGCCCGGCATCTTGCTCCACCATGCGCACCTGTGCCGCACCACGCGAAGCGGCTTCAAAGCCCAAAGCACCGGTGCCGGCAAAAACGTCCATGCAACGCCAGCCGCCCATGTCCTGGCCCAGCCAGTTGAACAGGGTTTC
Organism: Comamonas sp.; assembly: GCA_015478895.1. Lineage (GTDB taxonomy): Bacteria > Pseudomonadota > Gammaproteobacteria > Burkholderiales > Burkholderiaceae_C > Comamonas. The sequence continues at coordinate 17,856 of JADMKK010000025.1, forward strand.
CCGCACACGATCTGGCGTGGGACGCAAACCTGGGCGCTGCGCCACGGCCAGCCGCGTGCGGCGCCACTGGCCGCCGATGATGCGTACTTCCCCCGCGCCACCACTGCCCGCCTTGGCGGGTTTGGCGACTTTGCTGCCGGGCTTTTTGCCGGCTGCCACGGCCAAGGCTTCGGCTTCAGCTTGTTTAAATGCCTCGCGCCTTTTCAGGCGGGCTTCTACGGCCAAAGCCTGTTCAATATTGCGATAACTGTTGCGACCCATTATTTCTTTTCCCCTAACACCACAGTCACCATGCGATCCGGCTGAATCACACGCTGCATGGCGTTGCGTACATCGTCCACCGTCAAGGCCTCTACTTTGGCCGTCCAGTGCTCTAAATAATCCAAAGGCAAATCGTTCCACGCGATGTTGGAGACGTTGGCCAACAGCTTGCGGTTGCTATCAATGCGCAGCGCAAAACTACCGATCAGATTGTCCTTGGCATCCCGCAGTTCTTGCTGCGTAGGGCCTTCAGCCACAAACTTGGCCAGCGTTTCCTGCGCCACCTGGCGTGCCTGCTCGGCCTGATCGGGGCGCGTTTGCAGGCTCACGGTGAAAGCACCTGCATGCAAACCGGGCGAGAAGCTGCTGGACACGCCATACGTCAGGCCACGCTTTTCGCGCACCTCTTCCATCAGACGCGAAACCAGCCCACCCCCGCCCAAAATGTGGTCGCCCACCAGCAATGCCAGAAAATCTGGATCATTGCGTTTGATGCCCGGCTGGCCCATCAAGACCTGCGCCTGCGCGGATTGGAAGGGAATGCGAATGTCTTGCGCTTTGTCCAAAGCCCGCACTTCGGCGACTGCTGGCAAAGGCGCACAACCCTTGCCGTCGTCCTGGGGCAAGCGCGAGAGCAGCTGCGTGACCAGCGCATCGGCCTGCGCCTTGTCCACTGCCCCCACCACGCTCACCTTGGCGCGACAGGCTTGGAACATGCGTTGCTGGAAAGCTTGCAGGTCTTTGACATCAATGCGCGCCAACGTTTGCTCGGTGCTGCGGTGGCCATAAGCATGGTCACCGAACACGGCTTGTGTGTAAGCACGGCCTGCCACGGTGCCGGGCCGGGTGTTGGATTCGGCAATCGCCGCCGTCCAGCGGGCACGTTCGCGCTGCCAGACATCCGCTGGCAAGCTGGGCGCCGCCAACTGGCGTGAAGCCAGCTCTACCGAGCGGTTGAGCAAATCCGGCACTGTCAAACTGCGCAAGTCGTAGCTGAAGCTGTCTTTGCTGGCGCTGGCACCCAAGCTGGCACCCAAATCGGCCCATGCCTCACCCAACGCGTTTTCGTCCATGGGTGGTAGCTGGCCTTCGGCCTGGATGCCTTTGGCACTCATCATGCTCAGCGCAGTGGCCAAACCCGCTTTAGCCGGGTCTTCCCGGCGCGAACCGGCATCAAACGACACCTCAATGTCCACCATGGGAATGGTGGGGCTTTCCACCAGCCAGACCTTCGCGCCTGAAGGCTGCTGCCAGTGCTGAATGGGCAAAATCGCCCATGCAGCATTCACACCTAACCCAGCAAAAGTGCAAGCCAGCCAAGCGCTAGCAGCTATGGTTTTTGTCTTTATCTTCATCATCCAACTTTCAGTGCGGACGTGGGTTGGCATCTGCTTCTGTAGCAGCGGCGGCAGGTCGTGGTACTTGACCTGCAGCGCGTGGCTGTGGCACCAAAGTACCAATCGTCAATTGGTCATCACCAAAGTACTGCCTGGCTACGCGCTGCACGTCGGCGGCGCCGATCTTCATCAATTCTTTGACCAGTAGCTCGTCGGCATTCACCGGCATGCCCATGACCCAGTAATTGCCCAAGCTTTGGGCTTGCCCCATTACGGAGTCGCGCTCGTAAATTTGCGAGGCCATCCACTGGGTTTTTACGCGTTCCAGCTCTGCGGCATTCACGCCCTCTTTGGCAATGCGCTCAATTTGTGCGCGCAAGGCTTTTTCAAGCTGCGCCGTGGTTTTGCCTTTGGCGGGGATACCCGACAAAATGAACAGCGAAGGGCCGCGGCCCATGATGCCGGCCGAGCTGCTGGCGCTATCGGCCACACGGTCTTTGCCTTGCACCAAACCACGCTCCAGGCGCGCACCGTCATAACCGTCCAGCACGGCCGACAACACCAGCAGTGCCAGCGCGTCTTTGTCTTGCTCCGTCAGGTTTTGTACATTGCGAATCGACGGCACGCGGTAGGCCATGGCCACATAGGCTTGCTCAGCGGGCTGTTTGACTTCAATGCGACGCATGCCCAGTTGCTGCGCTTCTTCGCGTGGCTTGCTCGTTGCAGCCGGACGCGCTGGAATCTGACCATACGTGGCCTCGGCCCAGTCTTTCACCTGTGCCACCTCCACATCGCCCGCAACCACAATGGCCGCATTGGCTGGTACATACCACTGCTGGTGAAACTGGCGCACGTCTTGTGCCGTCATGGCATCCAGGTCGCTCATCCAGCCCACCACGGGACGGCGGTAGGGATTGGACTGAAAGACTGTGGCCGAGAGCTGCTCAAACAGCATGCCACGCGGGTTGTCTTCGGTGCGCATGCGGCGCTCTTCCTTGACCACTTCGATTTCTTTGGTGAACTCTTCGTCTGGCCAGTGGTTGTTGGCAAAGCGATCGGCCTCCAGCTCCATCACCTCGCGCAGGCGGTTCGATGGAATTTGCTGGTAGTAACCGGTGTAGTCGCGGCTGGTGAAAGCGTTTTCCTGCCCGCCCAAGGCCGCTACGCGGCGCGAGAACTCTCCGGGTGACAGTTTCTGACTGCCCTTGAACATCATGTGCTCCAGCACGTGGGCCACGCCGGTGGTGCCATCCACTTCGTCCATCGCACCGACCCGCAACCACAGCATGTGTACGGCCGTAGGCGCGCGCCGGTCGGTCTGCACGATCAGTTGCATGCCATTGCTCAAAGTGAACTGCTGCACCGCTGTCGCGGAGCTGGCCTGCGAAGTGCTGGCCCACTCAGCCAAAGAAGACGAAAACGTGCTCGCAGGCACCGAATTCTCGGCTGTGGCACTCAAGCTGGCCACCAGCATTAGGAGGGATAAAGTTCGTTTCATAGAATGCAGGATTCCGTGCGACACGTGTCGCGCCGTTTAGTGGCTTTATGCCACCTTTAAAAAGTGAGTTTTAAGCCTTATAGGCCTAAGCTCTATTGCTACTTAATAAATAGCAATTTCAAACTGCAGCCGGATGGCTCAATTCGGCTGCGAGCCCTCCCTCAAAAGGGGTAGGTAAGTATTAGCACATCCTTTTTCAAGGATTTGCGCGCCGTTTTGGATGATTTTCATGACAGCAATGTTGTGAGGATGATACACGTCTGAATTTTTCTGATGTGTGGCTGTTAAAGCAAAAAGGGCGCAAAGCTCTGATCTACCTTGTCATGCGTCCAGTAATGGAATGCCATGACCTTGTGTACGACCACAAGCAGCCTACGAAAGCATGCAGGAGCAGTAAATGCACCTGTGTGAAGCCTTTCTGACAATGTACCCCCGCGCAAGCGGCAGATGCCGCCCGTGAGGGTGTCGTGTCTGGACACTACCAGCAGAAGGTGGTGAAGGGGCTAGGCTAGTTCTACATGGGCAACGCAAGTGAATCATCGTCCGAACCTGGGTCAGCATTGAGTGGCCAAATCTGCTGATAGGCCATAACCAAAAGGTGTGCTGTCGGTTGTGTCTGTGGAATCTAGACACACGTCGTCAATCAACAGCCCCAGGATAGATGAGTCCTAAATAGATAGGCAGAAACAACGTAAGTTGTTGATGTCGGTAGAACAGGGAACGTGGTAAGCCCCACTGTCCGCCTGCATGCGCAAGCGCATAGGCAGGGAAGCCGTAAGGCGACCTGTTGGATGAGGGGGTATGGGATGGTGGAAAAAGCGAATGGCTGCCTGTAATGGGTGGCATAGGGGCCTATGCCCTGACGCGAAAGCGTGCCCACTTCCACTTGGTGCAACCGTCGTTAGACGGCTGTCTATGTTTAATCGAACCCAATGGGGATGTACGAATCCCCGTTGGGGCTCTCGTGCGTCTTCTGAGGTGTTAACTCGAAGAGGAAAGCATGAGAAAGACCATTGACTCCAGTGGTTCTGCGTCCTCACGCGAGCCGCAAAACTGGCATGCCATTGACTGGCATCTGGTTGAGCGGTTCGTGCGAATGACGCAGCAACGTATAGCGAAGGCTACGCAAGAGAAGGACTGGCGCAGAGTGAAAGCTTTGCAAAGGTCTTTGAACCACTCGTTTTGTGCCAGAGCTTTGGCAGTAAGACGAGTTACTGAAAACCAAGGTAAGCGAACGGCAGGTGTCGATCGTCAGCTTTGGGATTCACCTGCCCTGAAATGGGCGGCGATAGGTCGGTTAAAGCAGCAAAGGGGATATAGAGCAAAACCGCTTCGGCGGGTCTATGTCCCCAAGTCAAACGGGAAAGAGCGCCCTTTGGGCATTCCAACCATGTTTGACCGCGCGATGCAGGCACTCCACCTGCTGAGCCTAGAACCTGTGGCTGAAACCACGAGTGACCCGAACAGCGACGGCTTTAGGAAGCATCGCTCGACGGCGGATGCCATGTTCCAGATATTTGTTTGTACATCCAAGAAAGCTTCGGCTGTCATCTCGCCAACCTTGGCGAATATGTGTTTAAACGGGCTGGAGTCAGACCTATTCGCGCACCTCGTTGCACGGCATGGAAAAACGAAAGCTAGAAATCTGAAAGTCAATGTGATCCGGTACGCCGACGATTTTGTGGTGACAGGCAACTCGCAAGAGTTTCTGCACGATGAAATCAGGCCTTGGATAGAAGCCTTCCTTGCACAACGAGGATTGCGACTGTCGCTGGAAAAGACGAAAGTTGTTCACATGAATGCAGGGTTCAATTTCATAGGAGCGAGTTCGCTGCAAGCGTAAAAGTGGCAGAAAGTTCATGCACGATCAAATTGTTGAAGCTTGCTGATACAAAGATTGTGCGCCACGTAAAGATCAACATGGAGTACAACCCTTTTGATCCTAAGTGGGAGGAGTACGGCGAAGATTTGAGAACGAAACGCATGGCAAAAAGCATGTCGTATCAGTACGAAACTTCGATGCTGTTCATTTCTCAAAATGGACGTTGTGCGCTTTGCGCACAACCTATGGACTATCAAAGCAAATGGCACGACCACCACATTGTTCGCAGAGTGGATGGCGGGTCAGATGCGATGTCCAACCGAGTGCTTCTGCACCCGGTTTGCCATACGCGGCTACATGCTCTTGGCTTGTCAGTTGCCAAGCCGGCCTATAAGAAGGCTTTGCGTCCGAATTCACAAGAGACTACTGAGTAAAATCAGGGTCCCTCAAGAATCGGACATGTTGTGCTTGAGCCGGATGCGATGAAAGTCGCAAGTCCGGTTCTTAGGGGGGATGGTTCAGTAATGAACTGTCCCTACCCTCCAAGAACCCGCCAATGTTCAGTTTTTTCAAGAAAAAAGCCCCACAAGTCGACGCAACTCCTGCTCTTGAGCAGTCTGAGATCCTCGCACCCGCCGCTGTTTCCCCAGAGGAAGCAGTGACTTCTGTACCCGTCGCAGACAAATCGCCCTCAGTGGGTGGCTGGCTGCGCAATACCTTCGGAATGGGAGATAAGACAGAAGTTCCTGCCAGTGTCGCACCGCAGCCCGAAGTTTTTGAGCAAGCCCCTGAGCCCCAAGCCAAACCGGAAGCCGCAGGCGAACGCCAAAGCTGGATGGACCGGCTCAAGGCCGGTCTGCGCAAAACGGGTAGCAGCATCACCACGGTGTTTACAGGCACCAAGATTGATGATGCCTTGTATGAGGAGCTGGAAGACGCGCTGTTGATGGCCGACACCGGCGTCAAGGCCACCATGCATTTGCTGGCGGACCTCAAGCAACGCGTCAAGGACACTAAGACCACCGAGCCTGCCGCCGTCAAAGCGCTGCTGGCCGATGCCTTGACCGAGTTGCTCAAGCCGCTGGAAAAGCCGCTGGTAATTGGCCAGCACACCCCCACCGTCATCATGGTGGCCGGCGTCAACGGTGCGGGCAAAACCACGTCGATTGGCAAGCTGACCAAGCACCTCGCCGACAGCCAGCAAACTGTGCTGCTGGCTGCCGCCGACACCTTCCGCGCCGCCGCGCGTGAGCAATTGGGCGTGTGGGCTACCCGCAATACGGTAGAGATCGTCAGCCAGGCCGGGGGCGATCCTGCTGCCGTGAGCTTTGATGCGGTGAGCGCCGGCAAGGCGCGCAAGAAGGACGTGGTGCTGGTTGACACCGCAGGCCGTCTGCCGACGCAGCTGCACCTGATGGAAGAATTGAAAAAGATTAAGCGCGTGGTGGCCAAGGCCGATGGCTCTGCACCGCACGAAGTGCTGCTGGTCATTGATGGCAACACCGGCCAGAACGCGCTCAACCAGGTCAAGGCCTTTGATGAGGCGCTGGGCCTGACCGGCCTGATCGTGACCAAGCTGGACGGCACCGCCAAGGGCGGTGTGCTGGCCGCAATTGCGCAGGAGCGCCCCATTCCGGTGTACTTCATCGGCGTGGGCGAGAAAGTGGAAGATCTGGAAACCTTCAACGCCAAGGAATTTGCCCAAGCCCTGCTGGCCTAAAAAATTCCAGGGCCATGTACCCCACTTTTCAAACAACAAGCCCTGCAATGCGGGGCTTCGTTTTTTTAGGAGCAGCCTGTCGTTGAAACACCTTGATTTCAGATAGTTTTTGCAGTGAATACCTTATTTAGCCAAGGCTAGCTGCTCACTTTTCTATTTTTACGTGGTCGGCCACCCAGGCAGCATAAGCGGCCTCGGCATGCTCAGTGCGCAACAGCAGTTGCGGCACGTCATACGGGTGCGCCGCCTGAAGCCACGCCCACAGCGGCGCGACGGCATCGGGCAAAGTTTTGAGCACCACGCGCCATTCGGCGCTGTGCGCGAGCTGATCTTCCCAGACGTAATGCGAAGTAATGCCTTCAATCTGCGCGCAGGCAGCCAACTGAGCCTGCACCGCAGCTTGGGCCAAGCGTTCGGCATCCGCCGCGCTGCCCACCGTCGTCGTAATCAGGGCGATGGGGGAGAGAAAAAGAGAAGCGTCCATATCTTTGATTGTCACCTTCAGTCACGTTGGGAGGTCAAGTCGCCCAGCACTCCAACCCACCAAAACCGTCTGTTAGGCGGCGATACAAGGACTTCATTGGACGCTGCAGCGGCCGTCACCGCCACCGCCGCAACTGGGCCATCTTTCAAGCTTGCGGGCGCAAAAAATGAAAGCGCATCAGTGTGCGCTCGCGGGCGCTGGCGTGATTCACTACGGGCAGCGGGTAATCCTCACCCAGGCGCAAGCCACAGGCTTGCAGCTCCTGCGGCTTCATGGCAGCCGGAAAATGAATGTGCTTGTCAGGCACACAGGCCAGCTCGGGCAAGTAGCGCCGAATAAACCGTCCATCGGGGTCAAACCGCTGTGATTGCGTCACGGGATTGAAGATGCGAAACCACGGCTGGGCATCACAGCCCGTAGACGCCGCCCACTGCCAGCCCCCATTGTTGGCCGCCAAGTCGTAGTCATTGAGGTGCTGTGCAAAAAAGCGCTCGCCGCAGCGCCAATCAATGCCCAAATCTTTGGTGAGAAAGCTGGCCACCACCATGCGCAGGCGATTGTGCATAAATCCGGTCTGCAACAGCTGGCGCATGGCAGCATCCACCAGCGGATACCCGGTGCGTGCCTGCGTCCAGGCTTGCCACAGCGCAGGCGCATCGTCCCACTGCACGCGGTCGTATTCCGGGCGGAACGATTGCTGCACCACGTGTGGGTGATGCCACAAGATCATGAAATAAAAATCCCGCCATGCCAGCTCGGACAGCCAGGTGTGCGCACCTTCGCTGCCTTGCGCAGCTTGCTCTGCCGCCAGCGCCGCCAGCTGGCGGATCGACACCGTGCCAAAGCGCAAATGCACCGACAAGTACGACACGCCTTTGCGCCCCGGAAAGTCACGCGCCTCATGGTAGGCCGCCATGCGTGGCGCAAAGTTTTGCAGCAATTGCTGGGCACCCTGCATGCCGGTCGGTATCGGCAGCGCGCTCAGATTGGTAGTCTCGAACCACAAGTCCGCCAAGCTGGGCAGTGGCTGAACCAGGTCAGGTGGTAAGTCGGCCAAATGCTGGGCATACCGCTCCACAGGGTAGGCTTTGAGCTGGAAGGCATCGAGCTTTTGCAGCCAAGCGCGCTTGTACGGCGTGAAAACGCTGTAGGGCTGACCTTGCTGGTTCAGCACTTCATCGCGCTCCAGCAAAACTTGGTCTTTGTAATCACTCCAGCCAATGCCCAACGCCTGCAGTGCCTGCTTGACCTGCGCATCTCGGGCGATGGCGTCTGGCTCGTAATCGCGGTTGGTCAGCACTTCCTGCACACCCAGGCTGCGAGCCAGCTCGACAATAGTCGGCACCGCCGGGCCATGGCGCACGATCAAGCCACCGCCAGGCGACCCATTGCGCGCAGCCAGCTCGCGCAAGCCTGTATCCAGCGCCTGGACGCTGGCATGAATGAACTCCACACGCCGGTCTTGGCAGCTGGGCAGCGCTTCCAGAATGTCCGTATCAAAAACAAAAGCGCAATACACACGCTGGAAGCGGTGCAGTGCGTAATAAAGCGCCGCGTGGTCGGTGCAACGCAGGTCGCGTCGCAGCCACACCAAGGCACTGGGGTTACGGCTGGGGCTGGGGTCTGTAGTGAAGGCATTCATCGCAAAAATCATTATTTATGGCTGCATGATGACTGGCCCGCCCCTGCGCAATGCCTCTCGATACGCAGCGCGTGCCCGCATGCGCTCACGGTAGGCTTGCAGATGAGGCCATTGAGCGCCGCTGCTGTCACCACTGCGCGCCAGGGCAGCTTCTACCGCAAAGCTCATTTGAAAGTCAGCCATGCTCAAATGCTCACCCGCAAACCAGCGGTGCTGTGCCAAGTGCGCGTCCATAAATTCCAGAGCGCTTTGTACGTTCGGTGCCGTCAGTTTGCGCTGTACGGTACGGCAAATGGCGCGCGCAATCGGTCGTACAAAAAACGGCATGGGCTGCCGCGCAATGGTGTCAAACACCAGCGTCATCACCAGCCAGTTCATCAGCGAGCCTTCGGCGTAATGCATCCAGAAACGGCACTGACGGTGCGCTGGCGTGCCGCGCGCTGGCTCTAGCTGAGCCAGTTCTGCAGATGCTTGCGCGCCATAGGTTTCTACCAAATATTCAATGATGGCGCCGGACTCCGCCACGACCAAGTCACCATCGGTGATGACCGGTGACTTGCCCAGCGGGTGAATACGCTTGAGCTCGGGCGGCGCCAGTTTGGTTTTGGGATCGCGCTGGTAAGTCTTCAGCTCATACGGCACGCCCAACTCTTCCAGCAGCCACAAAATGCGCTGCGAGCGCGAGGTCTCTAAGTGGTGAACGGTCAGTATCATTAGATTGTCCTTGGAGGTATCGCAGAGCTTTAGGGCAGGCGCACTGACTGAGTGCCCACTTGCGCAGCTGGAAATAACACGCGCTTGTACAGCAAATATTTCACAGCCCTGTGCACGGCCTCTATGAAGGTACGGGCAATCCCCCTACTTTCGTTGCTCACTGAAAGTTGTACTTTACAGACTCACTTCTACGCATTGAGTCAGCTGTCGAGCTTGAGCCCTCAAACACAGCCGCGATACCTTTGGGGAACTTATGGCTTAGCACTCCGTCTTATAGAGTGCTAATATGAAGTGATGGATGAAAGGATGATTGCAATGACAACCCAAACTGGCACCTTTGCTGCTTCGGCCTTGGCACCTGCGAATCCTTGGGCATTGGTGCCACCGCTGGGTAATTTGGACGCTTACATTACTGCGGTCAACCGTTTGCCCTTGCTCACCGCCGAGGAAGAGCAGGACTACGCCCTTCAACTCAAAGAACACAACGATCTGGAGGCCGCTGGCCGTCTGATCATGTCCCATCTGCGCTTGGTGGTCTCCATTTCGCGCCAGTATCTGGGCTATGGCCTGCCGCATGGAGATTTGATCCAAGAAGGCAATGTCGGCTTGATGAAAGCGGTCAAGCGGTTTGATCCTGCACAGAACGTGCGTTTGGTCAGCTACGCCATGCATTGGATCAAGGCAGAGATCCACGAATACATTTTGAAGAACTGGCGCATGGTCAAGGTGGCGACCACCAAGGCGCAGCGCAAACTGTTTTTCAACCTGCGCTCCCTGAAGCAGGGCATGCAAGCCGATGCAGCGATGGACGATGAGCTGGTCAAGCGCGAAACGCTGTCTGCCCAGCAAATTGACGCCATGGCAGCCAAGCTCAACGTCAAGCGCGAAGAAGTCATGGAGATGGAGACGCGCTTGTCTGGCGGTGATGTCTTACTTGACCCCAATCCGAACGAAGATGGTGAGCACGCTTTCGGGCCGATTGCCTATCTTTCCGATGTTTCTCATGAGCCGACCAGCATGATTGAAACACGTCAGCGCGACGTACTCGCGACTGACGGTATTGCCCAAGCGCTGGATATATTGGATGACCGCAGCCGCCGTATTGTTGAAGAACGCTGGCTGAAGGTCAATGACGACGGCTCGGGCGGCATGACGCTGCACGATTTGGCTGCCGAGTATGGCGTGAGTGCGGAACGCATTCGCCAAATTGAAGTGGCAGCTATGAAAAAGATGAAAAAAGCGTTGACTGAGTTCGCTTAGACACGTTCCTGCACGCGGTGGCTGAAAAATGCCAGATTCGTGCCTCGTCAAGCCCGGATAATTTCCGGGCTTTCTTTTTTACTGAGTGAAAGTAAAACTTCAGTCAGCTTTTTACTTCAGGCGATATGACCACCATTTCTACGATTGCCCGCCGTACGGTCTTGGCAACTGGCATTGCATTTATGGCAACGGCTACAAGCGCTGTTTTTGCAGCATCTTCGGCCGAGGCTTGGCCTAGCAAACCATTGCGTATTGTGGTGGGTTTTCCTGGTGGTTCTTCCCCTGATTTGACGGCCCGCACCTTTGCGGAGCCGCTGTCCAAGCTCTTAGGCCAGCCCGTCATTGTTGAAAACAAAGTGGGCGCAGGCGGCAATATTGGTGCTGCAGAAGTGGTGCGCGCCACAGACGGCCACACCATCGGTTTGATGATTAACGGCAATATGACCATTGCCAAAATCCTTAACCCTGCAACACCTTATGACCCTCTCAAGGACTTGGCGCCACTGACTTTGATTGGCGTCTCTCCACTGGTGTTGACGGCTCCGGTGGAGCAATCTGGTATCGCTAAAGATGCAGATGCCACCACCTTTCTGGCTGCAGCCCGCGCTGCGGGTGATAAGTGGAGCTATGGCACACCGGGCATTGGCACCATCGGGCATTTAGGTACTGAGCTGCTCAAAGCCCGCAGTGGCATTAATCCCGTGCATGTACCGTACAGCGGTTATCCACAAGTAGCGACTGCCATGATTGGTGGCCAGTTGCAAATGGCGATGCTGCCTCCCGCATTGGCCATGGCCCAGGCACAAGCAGGAAAATTGCGTCTGATTGGGGTGACGTCTAGTGGCCGCAGCTCGTTGGCTCCCGGTGTCCCAAGCATGGCCGAAGCAGGGGTGAAAGACTTTGACTTGCAAATCTGGAATGCGTTTGCTGCGCCTTATGCCATGCCTGAAACGGTGCGTACCAAGCTGGCGGGCATGCTGGTAGAAATTGCACGCACCCCCGAAGTTCGCCAGAAGCTTTTTCAGCAAGGCTGGCAGATGGTGGGTACATCCCCGGAAGGTTTGGCCAACCGTGTGAAGAAAGATACACAAGAGCTTAGCCGTTTGATTAAAGAGCAGCGTATTGGCAACAACTAGGCTGCTGCGTCTGCGCCACCTCAAAAAGAAAGCCATCTCACGATGGCTTTCTTTGTTGGCCGATCAGCACGAAGAGAGAACGTTCGGTACAACGACGCCTAAAGCACTACCCACTCAACTCATGCAGTCGGACCTACACAGATTCCGAAGGTAGAACATCAGGCACCCAATTGCGATGCCAGTCTTCAAACTGTGTAGTCGTCAGCGCCTTGGATGACAACCAGCCTTGGTAGCACTCGCAGCCTAGGCGCTCCATCAAGTCTCGTTGTTCACGCGTTTCAATACCTTCGGCAACAATCTGCATTCCCAAAACATGGCCTAGGTGGATGATTCCACCCAGCAACTTTTCCCTTAAATGGCTGGGCCGCATGAAGTCTTTGCCTAACTTCAAGCGCTGTACCGGCAAGTGCTGCAGATAAGCGAGGCAAGAGTGCCCATTACCAAAGTCATCCAGTGCCAGACTGACCCCCAGGCCTGCCAGCTCTGTCAATACCAAACAGGCATGCTCTGGGTCTTGCATAGCCTGTGATTCAGTCACCTCCAACTCCAACCACTGGGCAGGTACGCTGTAACGCTCCAGGCTTTGGCGCACTTGTTCTACCAAGTCCGGCTGGCGCAACTGCTGCGGAGAAAGGTTAACCGCAATGCGCAAGGGAGTGCCTTTTTCTAGCCACACACCCAGTTGCCTGCATGCAGCATCCAGCACATAGTTGCCCAAACCCAAGATCAGACCCGATGATTCGGCCACCGGAATAAAGCGATCTGGAGATATCTCTCCCAAGATAGGGTCTGTCCAACGCAGCAACGCCTCTACACCGGTCACTTTGCCGGACTGCATGTCGATCTGAGGCTGGTAGTACAGCTTGATACCCTCATAGCCCAAAGCAACGCGCAGACGCTCAGACAGCAGCACTTTCTCAGCCATTTCATGGCCCATGCTTTCTTCATAGAAAACAAAGTTGGCACGGCCACGATCCTTGGCACGGTACATAGCCATATCTGCATAACGCATCAGGGTCGAAGGATCACAAGAATCCAAAGGCGACATGGCGATGCCGATGCTGGTACCGAAGTCCAGCTCCACATGGCCCCAGCGCAACGGTTGATGGAGCGCATGCAAAACTTTCTCTGCCCACACTTGGGCTTGCTGCGCATCGGTAGTGGGAAGAAGCACCGTAAATTCATCGCCACCCAAGCGGAACAGAGACACCGAACTGCGCACAATCTGCTTGAGACGCTTGGCCACCTCTTGCAGCACATGATCCCCAGCTGCGTGTCCATAGCCATCATTGATGGCTTTGAAGTTATCAAGATCTAGCAGCAGCAACGCCAGTGGTTCTGCGCTCACTTGTGCCTGTTGCACGCTTTCCTGCAATTGCTGGCTGAAAGCCCAGCGATTGCTCAAACCTGTCAGCGTGTCGTGGGTGGCTTGATAGTGCATGCGCTCTTCCATACGGCGAATCTCTGAGACATCGCGCACAAAAGCCACCACGATGGCAGAGCCTTCGCGAGAGAAGTTGCCCAGCGCAATGTCTACAGGTACTTGCACCCCATCTTTGCGCAACAGCCACAAAATGCGCCCCGCGGCAATGCTGTGGCGCCGAGGTTGCAAGAAGAATTGCCGCAGATGGTCACGGTGCTGTCCATGCATTGACTCTGGCAGAAATATTTCTACGGGCTTGCCATGCAACTCTTCTTGGCTGCGGCCGCAAATCTCGCTCATGGCGGCATTACTGGCAACAATGTGCCCATGCTGATTCACCAGCAAAATTCCATCAGGTGCCGCGTTCCATGCTTCACGCACCCACTCCCCAAAAATCAAAGCCTTTCCAGCTCCTTGTGGCTCAGACAAAGGTGTGCCACCACCGCCTAAAAATTGCGGTAGCGAAAAATGTTCGAGATCGCTTTGCGATAGAGGATGGGGTGGGGAAGTCTCAGCCATTCAATAACCAAAAAGCTAGGCGCCGCGCAAGCTAAGCTGCGCTGACACAATGAAAGCGGCACGGGCGTTACATACTACAGCGAATAGCCATTTTCTCTCTGGATTTGAAGCACGACATGGGCTGAAATGCAGGCACAAATACTTAGACGTTTTGAGCGCTATCTAGCAAAGCTTTGGCATCTTTGGCCAAGGCTTGGGGCCCTTGCCCATAGCGCTGGTACACCCGCAAGTTGCCCTGCGGATCGTACATATACAGCCCTGCGGAGTGGTCGAGGGTGTAGCTTCCCGGCTGGCGGCCTTCAACTTTTTTGAAGAACACTTTGAAGTCTTTCGCCACCGCTGTGATTTGCGCAAGATTGCCGGTCAGCGCCACCATTTCCGGATCAAACGCCGCTGCGTAGGCGCGCAGTACCTCAGGGGTGTCACGTTCAGGGTCCAGGGAAACAAAAACGCCCTGCAGCAAATGGCCCTGCTCTCCTAACAATGCTTTGGCTTCCACCAACTCCTGCAACGTGGTGGGGCAGACATCGGGGCACTGGGTGTAGCCAAAAAAGACTACGACCACTTTGCCTGCGAATTCCTTCACAGACCGCTGTTGCCCCTGGGCATCCAGCAAGGGAAAGTCTTGCCCGTACTGAGCACCTGTAATGTCTACGCCGTCAAAGCTGACTGCCTCGGGCTTGCAGGCAGTCAATAAGGAGGCGGCAAAAATCGTAGAGGCACCCACCATTAGCGTGTGCAGAGCGTGTCTTCTTTGCATGTCAATCTCAAGTTGGCAATGTCTCCACCATAACCGCAAAGGAAAATGCCTCAACAGCATGGGCGTTAGCCCTCGTCAGCGTCCCGCCTGATCCCAAGAGGACGATGCGCGCAGCAATCGTTCCAGATCGCGCTTGGCCTTGCTGGCATTGGTGGAGTCCAGGTTTGCAGGAAAGCGCAGCATCCAGTTGCCTTGCGGGTCCACCACATACAGGTGGTCTTGCAATTGCTGCCCTGCTGCAGGTTGTAGCCATGATTGCAACTGCGCGTGCGGGATGGACAGCACTTGGGCCGATGCCAGCGCCGGCTGCAAGGCAGGTGCGGGAGCTTGCCCATCATGAATCAGCCAGACCCAGTCCAGGCGCTCTTTCTCTCGGCCCAGACCTTCTCGCAATTGGCGCTGCAGGTACAGCTGCTGCTCACACTGCGCGCCGCAAGCTGCGGGTGCGGTACTGATCAGCAACCACTGGCCTTGCAGACTGTGCAGTGGCACGGCATCGCCCGCCAGAGTGGTGGCCATCAGGCCCGCTGGCATAGCGCGCTGAGGCTCGATCAGTTCGCCAAAATTGCGACGCGCTTCGGGTCGAATCACGTAGTAGGTGAAATAAGAGGCGACCACGGGCGCAGCACATACCAGCAAGACCAGCAGCATTTTCCAGCGGCCGCTGCGCTGTATGGCCCCGGTGTGCGCACCCTCTGACAGGCTATGGACACTGGGCGGGTTATGTACGGTCAAGTCCAAAGGTTGCATAGCTAGGGGCGGGAAACGGTGTTGGTGTTGTGAATGCGGCGCGCCCGGGCAGGCTGCAGCCATTGAAACCATACCAGCATGCTGGCGAGCACCGCTGCAATGGCAAACCATTGAAAAGCATAGCCGTGGTGCGTGGCAATACCGCTGCTGGGCTGGGGCCATTCGCGCAGCAAACCTTCACTGGCCGATCCAGTTTGCAGCACGGTGACAGGCCACAGCGCCAAGCCTGTAGCCTGCACAAAAGCGGGCAGGTTCAAATTCTGGCGAATCTGCGGGTTTTGTGCATCGGGCGCATCCCCATCAGTCAGAGCATAGGTGCGCGCGGGCGCACCAGACAGCACGCCTTTAACCTGCACGGTGCCCGGCGGCGTTTCAATGGCTTGCAGGGTCTGGCGCTCTTGGAAGTTACGGGCTATCCAGCCGCGCTGCACCAGTACGGCATCACCGTGCTCCAGCTGCAAAGGCATCAGCACATAAAAGCCAGGGCGACCTTGCATTTGCCGATTGTCCAGATACACCGCGTGCGCGGGCAGCCACTGGCCCCGCAAGGTGATACGCCGTTGCTGCAAACCTTCTGCAGCTTCTGCGCTGGCGGCCAGCTGGCTGCGCACGGCCTGCGCATCCAGCATGGAAGCACTGGCCTGGGCCTGCTGCGCCGCGTGCCATGCGCTTTTTTGTGCGGCACGATCCATTTGCCACAGGCCCAGCGCCACCGTCATGCACACGCCTGCCGCCATGGCCAGAGTGGCCAGCCACCAGCGCAGGTTGTCCCGCTTGCGTGTCATGGGCAGACTTTCATAATGGATGGCATGACCTACGCACTTGCACTATTTCTCTTGGCGATTGTGGCCTGCCTGGGCAGCGCAGGATTTTTTATGCTGCGCAAGCCCGATGCCAAGCACGATGCCCAACGCAGCAAAGCGATGGCGCGGGCCCTGGCGTTTCGGGTGCTGCTTTCGGTTGTGTTATTTGTGTGCTTGCTGCTGGCCTGGAAGCTGGGGTACATCCAGCCGACGGGTCTGCCCATAGAGAGCTGAAATAAAAAAGAGAGCAACTTGCCGTTGATTAGATTAGCTTTCAATATGTTTTTGTATTGAAAGCTAATATCTATAACGGCTAACTGCTCTCTTTTACTCAGCAACACGGCTTTGCTTTCTCTGGCTCTGCAAGGCCCCAGCCTTGGCGGTTTTCACATCCAGTACACCAGGATATACAGGCCCAGCCAGACCACATCCACAAAGTGCCAGTACCACGCAGCGCCTTCAAAACCAAAGTGGCGCTCTGCGGTGAAATGGCCTTTCTGCAGCCGCAAGGTGATGAACAGCAGCATCAACATGCCGACAAACACGTGAAAGCCGTGAAATCCCGTCAGCATGTAAAAGGTAGAGCCGAAGATGCCGGAGGACATCTTCAAGTTCAAGTCGGTGTAGAGGTGGTAGTACTCATAGCCCTGCACGCACAAAAAAATGATGCCCAGCAGTACGGTGGCCCACATGAAGCCAATCGTCTTGGCGCGCTGGCCCAGTCGCAGTGCGTGGTGGGCAATGGTCAGCGTGACACCAGAGGTCAGCAGCAAAGCAGTGTTGATGGTGGGCAACCAGAACGGCCCGACGGTTTGGAATGGCTCGACCGTGCCCGCAGGCGAGGTGGTGGCACCCGGCACCATGCTGGGCCAGGCGGCGTTGAAGTCGGGCCACAGCAAGCTGTTTTCAATATTTCCCAGCTCCGGCACCGAATGCGCACGGGCCCACCACAAAGCGGTGAAGAAAGCGCCAAAGAGCATGACTTCCGAGAAGATGAACCAGCTCATGCTCCAGCGGTAGGAGAGATCAATTTTTCGCCCAAACAGCCCGCTTTCACTTTCGTGCGCGGCCTGGGCCATCCAGCGGTACAGCACCACCAGCCACCAGGACAGGCCAAAGAAAAAGCTCCACATGCCCCACTGGTGGCCATTGATCCACATGCCTGCGCCCAGGATCACGAAGAACAAACCCGCCGCTGCCCAGATGGGGTAACCCGATTCCGCAGGTACAAAGTAGTACGGAGTGCTCGCACTGTGAGGTGTCGCCATGTCAGCTCCTGTCATCACGCATCAAAACTTTGTCAAACAGCCCAGCGACGTGCGCTAAACCACCCAATTCACTATCCAGATCAACAACAGCACAAAGGCAAAAATTGCCACCACGCCGACCAGCACAATGTGCAGTGGCTTGATATGGGCTGCGTCTTTGTGCCACTCACTGCCCTTGCGCACCCCCAGCAAAGCCCAGGCCAGCGCCTTGAAGCTGCGCCAAAATGACGACGTAGGGCGCGGATCTGTACTCAAGACGCCTGACCCTCCTTGACCGGCTGCACCGACGCCACCGGAGCGGCTGGCACACGCCCGCCGACTTCAAAGAAGGTGTAGCTCAGCGTGATCGTGGTCACGTCTTTGGGAATGCGCGGGTCAATCACAAAGGCCACCGGCCATTGCTTTTTCTCGCCGGGCATCAGCTCGTACTGGTTAAAGCAAAAACATTCCATCTTCACAAAGTGCGGCGCAGCTTGGCGCGGCGCGTAGCTGGGAATAGCCTGCGCGGCCATGGCCCGGTTCTGGACGTTCTGAAACTCATACATCACCGTGGCCAGCTCACCGGGGTGTACCTGCATGGAGACCCGCTCAGGCTTGAAATCCCACGGCCCCCGTGCGTTGGCATCAAACTCCACGGTGATGGTGCGGCTCGTGTCCACTTGCGTGTTCGCGGGCATCTTGCCCACCACCCCATTGCCGGGCACTTGCCGCTCCGAAATGGTCAGAATGTTGATGCCCAAGGCCTCGCACACATGTTTGTAGATGGGGATGAGTGCATAGCCAAAGGCAAACATGCCCAGCGTGATCACCAAGAGTTTGGTGACCATCTGCAAATTCGCGCGGCGCAGACTCATACCGAGCTTCCTTGCCTTAGCTGCCAAGCAGCGTCATTTTGGCCACAAAGCCAACGAAGAACACCACGGCAATCGACGCTAGCACCAGCGCCATGCGCGTGTTGCGCTGGCGCTGCAGTTGCCAGGCTTCGGTGCGGTCTGGCATGGAGTTGCTGTGTTTAGGGTGAATCATGGTTTATCCAATCACGCGGGTGGCCGTGCTGTCCAATTTAGGAGGTGTTTCAAATGTGTGGAACGGTGCGGGAGATGGCACCTCCCACTCCAGACCTTCGGCGGCTTCCCACGGCTTTTGCGGTGCCACCGGCCCCTTGCCACGCATGGCAGGCACCACGACAGCCAGGAAGAAGTACACCTGCATCAGTCCGAAGCCAAAGGCGCCAATCGAGGCCACTGCGTTGAAATCAGCAAACTGCATGGGGTAGTCGGCATAGCGGCGTGGCATGCCCGCCAGCCCCAGAAAGTGCATGGGGAAGAAGGTGATGTTGAAAAAAATCAACGAGCCCCAGAAGTGGATCTGCCCGCGACGCTCCGAATACATGACCCCCGTCCATTTCGGTGCCCAGTAGTAGTAGGCCGCAAACATCGAAAACAGCGAGCCCGCCACCAGCACATAGTGGAAGTGCGCTACCACGTAATAGGTGTCCTGCAACTGAATATCGATGGGTGCCATCGACAAGATCAGCCCCGTAAACCCGCCCATGGTGAAGACGAAGATGAAGCCCACCGAGAACAGCATCGGTGTCTCAAACGTCATCGAACCGCGCCACATGGTGGCAACCCAGTTGAAGACCTTCACGGCTGTGGGCACCGAGATCAGCATGGTCGAATACATGAAAAACAGCTGACCCGTGACGGGCATGCCCGTCGTGAACATGTGGTGGGCCCAGACGATAAAGCTCAAGATGGCAATCGAGCTGGTCGCATACACCATGGAGGCATAACCAAACAGCTTCTTGCGGCTGAACGCCGGCACGATCTGGCTGACGATGCCAAAGGCCGGCAAGATCATGATGTAGACCTCAGGGTGCCCGAAGAACCAGAAAATGTGCTGGTACATCACCGGGTCGCCACCGCCTGCGGGGTTAAAGAAGCTGGTGCCGAAGTGGCGGTCGGTCAGCGTCATGGTGATGGCGCCGGCCAGCACAGGCATCACGGCAATCAGCAGGTACGCCGTAATCAGCCAGGTCCATGCAAACATGGGCATTTTCATCAGCGTCATGCCGGGCGCGCGCATGTTCAAGATGGTGACGATGATGTTGATCGACCCCATGATGGAACTGGCTCCCATGATGTGCATCGCAAAGATGCTAGTGTCCATCGACGGGCCCATCTGCAGCGTCAGCGGTGCGTACAGCGTCCAGCCTGCGGCCGGGGCGCCACCGGGCATAAAGAACGAGCCCACCAGCATGGTGCCTGCAGGCACCATCAGCCAGAAGCTGAAGTTGTTCATGCGCGCAAAGGCCATGTCGGATGCGCCAATTTGCAGCGGCAGCATCCAGTTCGCGAAGCCCACAAAGGCCGGCATGATGGCACCAAACACCATGATCAACCCGTGCATGGTGGTGAGCTGGTTGAACAGCTCGGGGTTCACCAACTGCAACCCGGGCTGAAACAGCTCGGCGCGAATCAGCAGCGCCAGCACGCCGCCAATCATCAGCATGGTGAAACTGAACAGCAGGTACAGCGTGCCGATGTCTTTGTGATTAGTGGCATACAGCCAGCGCCGCCAGCCAGTCGGCGTGGCGTGGTGATGATCATGGTGGTGATCGTCGTGGGGGTGATGCGCTTCATGCGCAGCACCGTGAGAAGGTGGGTAAATGGCGCTCATGTGCGGGTCTCCCTGGCTCGTTCTGTTCGATGCGCTCACTGCGCGGCCACAATATCGACACGGCGCGCCTGCTCATCGGCCCCGGCGCTGTCGGTAATGGTTTGCGGTTTGCGCAGCTCGATGCGCTCTGACGCAATGCCCGCATCGGTCAGGGCCTTGGCCACAGCCTGTGCGCGCTGCTTGGCAATCTCGGCGTTCACCTCGGCACTGCCCGTGGCATCCACGTAACCCGACAAAGCAATCTTCACATCGCCATTGCTTTGCAGCCACGGCACGGCCTGCTGCAACGTGGCCTTCGCCTTGTCGTCCAAAGTGCTTTGGCCCGTGGCAAAGAAGATTTGGTAAGGCATACCGGCCTCAGCGGCGGCTGTGTCGATGGCACCATCCACCGGTGCTGCATACTCAGTCACGCCTTGTGCCACTTGCTCCACCGACAAGTTATCGGCGGGGGTATCAGGCGCTGCGCTGGCAGTGCTTTCACCTTCCGGGAATTTGCCTGTCCGGGCTTCGGTAAACAGAGCCGGCTGCACAAGTTGGCCGGTCTGATTGCTCCAGTTATTTTTGACGTAAGTCAGCACTGCCGCCAGCTCCACATCGCTCAACTGTTTCCACGCAGGCATGGTGCCGTTGGCGCGACCTTCCAGCAGCACGTGCATGGGTTCGGCCAGACTGCCTTTGACCAAAGCACTGCCATCCAGCGCCTTGATCGCACCAGCCCCCTTGCCGTTGGCTTGGTGGCACGCAGCGCAATTGGTGGCATACACCTTGTCGCCCCGTGCCATCAGCTCTTCGAGCTTCCACTCTTTCGTGGGGTCGTCGCGTTTGGAGGCAGCCAGCTTTTGCTGCTCTTCCACCCATACAGCGTATTGCGTGGTATCGAGCACCTTCACATGAATGGGCATGTAAGCATGCTCTTTGCCGCACAACTCGGCGCACTGGCCGTAATAGTCGCCCGGCTTGTCGGCCTTGAACCACGTATCGCGCACAAAGCCTGGGATTGCGTCCTGCTTGATACCAAAGGCCGGCACCATGAAGCTGTGAATCACATCATTGGCCGTGGTGATGATGCGTACCTTTTTACCGACCGGCACGACCAGTGGGTTGTCCACACGCAACAAATAATCTTTCGGGGCATTGCTCACATCGCCGCTGTCGGACATGGCGCGGTGGCTGCTGTCGATGGTGGACAAAAAGCTCAAGCCTTCACCGGGCCCTTTGAGGTAGTCATAACCCCATTTCCACTGGTAGCCAGTGGCTTTGATGGTCAGCTCCGCATTGGTCGTGTCTTTTTGCGCCACCAGCACCTTGGTGGCAGGCAGGGCCATCAAGATGACGATGATGAAAGGAATCACCGTCCACACCACCTCCACCGTCGCTGATTCATGGAAGTTTGCAGCCTTGGCGCCTTGTGATTTGCGGTGCTTCCAGATGGAATAAAACATCACCGCAAACACGCCGAGAAAGATCACCACGCAAATGCCCAGCATCATCCAGTGCAGGAAGTGCTGCTCCTGAGCAATGCGCGTGACGGGCGGGTGCAGATTGAGCTGCCTGACCGCCGGGCCACCAGGTAAATCCTGCACCGCATGCGCTGCACTGCTGATCCAGTACAGGGCGGCGGCACTCAGCGAACTCAATGGGGAAATGCTGCTTTTCATAGTTCTCACTTGCGTCTGAGCCTCCGGAAATCCGTTACACCCTTGCCAGGCAATGCGGTACAGCGTCGAGCGAAGAAAGCGGGAAAACTAAGGTGACAAGCACCCTAAACCCGACTGCTGGCTACACCGCAGTGTGAGCGGCAGGACAGCAAAAAAACTCAGGGATTTCAAGCAGGAACGCGCACCGGTGCGGCTGCGCACTGTAGGACGTTGCGCAGACTTCGATGGATGCAAGTGCAGGCGGTGCGCGGCCAAAGCTGCGCTGCCTGAAGAGATGACTGGGTAAGAGCCAGGCGCAAGATCTGCGCCTGAGGCTGTTGACAATGCAAAACGACGCACCAATTGATTCCTCCCCCTGACGACCCCTGGCCGCTGGCTGCACGCCTGCAGAAAAAATGCTTCTGCCGTGGCGCTTGCTATCAGTTGTTGGAAAAATTGTAGGTTGCTTTGCGTTAAATCAAAGGGGCAAAAGCTGGCTTTGAGCTATCGCTTACCCTGTTGTTTACCTTGTCTGAGCATGCTTCGCATGGTGTCCAGCGAGACCGTGCTTTCCTCGCCGATGGCAACGCGGGGCTGTGATTTGAAAGCATGACCGTAGACCAGTTCAAACGTCAGCGCAAACTGCCCTTCACTGCCATCAAGACGCATGTGCTTGCCCAGAGCGAGGTGCAATTGCTGCAGGAAGCCACGTCCGCGCAAGGCAGCAAATCGCTGAGGATGCAGATTGCAGCCTACGCCTCGCAACTCTTGCAGCAAGCGCTCAGGCGTTTCAAACGTCAGCGTGATGCTTTCCATGTCCATGACCGGCTCAGCAAAGCCAGACTGCACCAGCATGTCACCCCAGTCGTGCATGTCGGTGAATTGGTGGCCCGCTGCAGGCCAGCCTTGGGCGGCATACATCTGACGCAACTCGCGCGCCGTATCTGGCCCAAGGCAAGAGAACATCAAAAAACCGTCCACTGTCAGTGCGCGCTGCCAGGCCTGAATCATCTGTAGAGGTTCTGCCTGGGTGTGCAATGCCATATTCGCCCACAGCATTTCTACGCTACCGGCTTCAGGCATGCGCACCAAGGTTTTGCCGCCCGTCCAGTTGGCAGGGCTCCACCAACTTCGTGCCCAATGTGCCTGCGCCGCCGCTTGCATGCGCGGCGCTGTTTCGACCACATAGCACATCGCTTTGGGATAACGCTGCGCCACCATCTCATGGGCTTGCAGCCCTCCTCGCACGGCATGCCAGTGGCACCAGCTTTGGGGCGCGCGAGTGATCCATTGCAAACGCTCTTGCATGCGTTTACCCACTTCTTCGTGCAACCAGGGAGAGAGCGTGGGCGCCCCTTTGTGCCAGCGTTGGGCGGCGACAGGGTCAATGGTGGGCGGGAGCAATTCAGACATCAAAAACAAACCATCCAAAGCATCCAGCCGCCACACGGCGTGACGGCTTCAGTTGCCGCGGCAGTATATTGATTTCATGCTGCCGCGCTGGCCGTCATGGCTATCCCAATCGAAAATCCCCAGCCAATGCCTGGCTTGCCACGCGTGGCCTTGCGCCGACGTGCTGTGCCACCACTGTTGGCAAACTTTTCACCACCACCCTTGGCGCTGCACGGGCTGCGCCCTGTCCTTACCGGGCTTGAATGCCGCACGCCCACGCTGTGGGCAGTGCATGCGCCACCCGCCGATTTGGGAGCAGTGCCACGCATGGACCACCTATGCCTACCCGTGGTCGCAACTGCTGGCGCGCTGGAAGTTTGGGCAGCAACCGGGGCTGGCCCGGCACTTTGCGCGCTGGATGCAGCAATCGCCCGCCGTCATCACCGCGCTGGAGCATGCCCAGGTTGTGATTGCCGTACCCTTGTCAGCCCAGCGCATGCGCGAGCGAGGCTACAACCCGGCGGCACAGATGGCCCAAATGCTGGCACCCCGCAAAAATCTGGTCGCCGTCTTGGTGCGCCAGCGCCACACAGCCCCACAAAGTCATTTGACGCGCGCGCAACGCCTGCGCAATGTGCGTGCGGCGTTCTCTGTCCCCAGTCACCAGCAGGCGCCAATCAGCCAGCGCCGGGTACTGCTGATTGACGATGTCATGACCACGGGAGCCACGCTGCATGCCGCCACACGCTGCCTGCTGAAGGCAGGCGCTGCCAGCGTGCAGGTCTTGTGCGTGGCGCGAACGCCGTGAAGCCCGCAGGGAAGTGCACAAAGGCGGACAATACGCCGCCATGTTTCATATCGTTCTTGTTGAGCCTGAGATTCCACCGAATACAGGCAATATCATCCGCTTGGCCGCCAATACGGGCTGCCAGCTGCACCTCATTGAGCCCCTGGGTTTTTCCATGGAAGACCGCCTGATGCGCCGCGCAGGGCTGGACTACCACGAGTACACCAGCACCCGCCGCCACGCTAACTGGCAAGCTTTTCTGGAGACCATGCAGCCCCACCGCGAACGCATGTTTGCGATGACAACGCACGGCAGCCAGCCCGCGCATTTACTGCAATTTCAGGCGGGCGACTGGTTCGTGTTTGGCTGTGAAACGCGTGGCCTGGCATCGGAGATTCGGGAATCTTTCCCCACCCAGCAGCGCCTGCGCCTGCCCATGCTGGAAGGCCAGCGCAGCCTGAACCTGTCCAATGCTGTGGCAGTGACTGTTTTTGAAGCGTGGCGACAAAATGGCTTTCTGACTCCCAGCGGCAGCCCTGCACGTTAAACCCCGTCTCGGTTCAAGCCCAGTCACCCATGGGCGCGCCGTAGCTGCGTGTCAGTGACTCGGCCACGCACACCGGCTTGTCGCTGCCTTCGCGCTCCATGGTCACCCGCCACGTGATTTGCACGCCTTCGGTGCCCAGCGCTTGCACCGTCTGCACGGCAATGCGGGCGCGGACACGGCTGTTGACGGGTACGGGTGATGGGAAGCGCACCTTGTTCAAGCCGTAGTTCACGCCCATTGTGCTGCCTTCAATATGCACGGCCTGCCCCAGAAACAGCGGCAGCAGCGACAGCGACAAAAAGCCATGCGCAATGGGCGCACCAAACGGGCCTTGCGCGGCTTTGACGGGGTCAATGTGAATCCATTGCTGGTCACCCGTGGCATCGGCAAACTGCTGAATCTGCGCTTGCGTGATGGTGTTCCAGTCCGTGACGGCAATTTCCTGGCCTGCGCAGTTGCGCAGTTCGACGTAAGAGTTGAAGGTTTTCATGCGTGCAATCTAGACCGCACCCTCTGCAACGTCAGTCGGCCCAGCGACAAGGGTTGGCCCTAGGATTTATGCATCAAATATGCCTCTAGCCCTTATGTAGCAAGGGCATACAGCTATCAATTGCATGGGGTGCAGCGGCCATGGGGATTAGCCCTGATCTGCCGCGCGCTGCACAAAAAACAGCCCCAGCCCCACCAGCATTAGCAAACCGCCAAAAATGCGGTTTTGCCAGCGCATGGCTTCTGGGCTGCGCATCCAGCGGCGCAATGCGCTGGCGCTGGCAGCATAGCCATGCATGACCGCGGTATCCACCGCCAGACAAGTGACCGACATCACCAGCAACTGCTGCCACAGCGGGCGCTGCGTAGTCAGGAACTGCGGCAGCACTGCCACCATAAAAATGATGCCTTTGGGGTTGGTGGCGTTGGTCAGAAACCCGGACAAGGTGCGCTGCGTCCACGGTAAGGGCGTGGCCTGTAGATAACCCACATCCACGCCATTGCCCACGCTGCGCCACTGGCTCCAGCCCAGATAGATCAAATAGCAGGCACCCAGCACTTTGACCGCCGTGAAGGCCATGTCTGAAGCAATCAGCACCGCGCCAACGCCACCACCAGCTATCAAGAGAATGAGCAGTAAGCCCAGCTGCAGCCCCGCAATGGTGGCGGAAGTCTGGCGCACGCCATAAGCCAATCCATGGCTCATCGACAGCACAGCACCGGAGCCCGGAGAAATGGCAATGAACACACATGCCGAGAAAAAAGCCAACCAAGTCTGAAAGTCCATCGAACGCCTGCCGTACCGTGCAAAGCTTGCGATCTTACGGACTTCTGCACCCTCGGATGAAGCCGTGTGCATCGCGTGCTACGCTGCGCGCCATCATGCTTTTCAACCCCACCCAAGCTGACGTGCGCCGCTTTTTCTGTAGCGTGCGCAGCAAAATGAAAAATAACGCCCCGATGGAGGCGATTGAGACACTGGCCAGCCTGTGGATTGATGAACACCCCGAGTATTTTGCGGAGCTCGATGACGTAGAGGCATCCGTAGCACGCAATTACGACTTGGAGCCGGATCGCACCAACCCGTTTCTGCACCTGTCCATGCACCTGTCCATCAGTGAGCAATGCAGCATCGACCAGCCGCGTGGCATTCGCCAGGCTGTGGAGTTGCTGGCCAAGCGCCGTGGCGATTTGCACAAGGCGCACCATGAAGCGATGGAATGCCTGGGCCAGATGCTGGCCGACAGCCAGCGCCACGGCCACCCGCCCGATGGCAACCAGTATGTAGCTGCCGTGCAGCGCCGCGCCACCCGCGATTAACACCGGCCCCTTCCATGCCAAAGGCCCGCGCACCCCTGTGCAGCGGGCCTTTTGTCCATCTAAAGCAGTGCGTGCCGATTAACGAAATCTGGGCTGTGGCACGACTTTAAGGTCGCCTTCCAAAGTGCCCAGGTAGTTGGCCAGGAGCTTGAGTTCCTGGTTGCTGAACTGCTGCGTGATGGCGGCCATGACGCCGTTGTCACGCCCCACTTTGTCATTTTTGAGGGTGCTGTATGACTTGAGCGCCACATACACATAGTCAGCATGCTGGCCCGCTACCTTGGGGTAACTGGCATCAATGGGTTTGCTGAAACCTTGTCCGTGGCAGCTAAAGCAGGCACCCTTTTCAATCAATGCGGCCACCTGGGCCGGTGGATTATGGGGCTCTGCATCTGTGGGTGAAGGGTTGTGCGATGCGTAGTACGCGGCCACATCAACCATGTCCTGATCACTCATTGACTCTGCGATGCCGCGCATGGTGGGATGGCGGCGGCCACCTTGGCGATAGGCATTGAGCGCAGCCACGATGTAAGCTGACGACTGGCCCGAGATCATCGGCACCTGGTGCACTTCAGGAAACGAAGAGCGGTACCCGACAATGCCATGGCAGCCGATGCACATGGCAGCTTTGGTTTCACCGGCCTTCACATCCCCTTGCAGCGCCTGTGCATGAGCGGGCAGCGTCGCACAAGCGACAAGCGTTGCCAACACCGTGGTCCATTTTTTGATCATTTTGTGCACACAATCCTTTGCAAAATTCGGCCTGGGATCTGCTTGTTTGAAAATTCATTATCAGAGCAGCTGTCAAGCACTTACATCAATGTTTACGCTGATACCGCACCCATGAAATTCCAAGGTTCTGACAATTACGTTGCCACCCAAGACCTGATGCTGGCCGTCAACGCTGCCATCAAGCTGCAGCGCCCGCTGCTGGTCAAGGGCGAGCCCGGCACCGGCAAAACCATGCTGGCCGAAGAAGTGGCCGCTGCCTTGAACATGCCGCTGCTGCAGTGGCACATCAAGTCCACCACCAAAGCGCAGCAAGGCCTGTACGAATATGACGCAGTCTCGCGTCTGCGCGACAGCCAGCTGGGCGATGCGCGCACCCAGGACATTCGCAACTACATCATTCAAGGCGTGCTGTGGAAGGCGTTTACCGCAGATGAGCCGGTGGCGCTGCTGATTGATGAAATCGACAAGGCAGACATCGAGTTCCCCAACGACTTGCTGCGCGAAATCGACCGCATGGAGTTTTACTGCTACGAAACCCACGAGATGATCCGCGCCAAGCATCGCCCGCTGGTGTTCATCACCTCCAACAATGAAAAAGAGCTGCCCGATGCCTTCCTGCGCCGCTGCTTCTTCCACTACATCAAGTTCCCGGAAGCCGACACCATGCGCCAGATTGTGGCCGTGCACTTTCCAACGCTCAAGGGTGATTTGCTCAGCGCGGCAATGAAGACGTTTTACGACGTGCGCAGTCTGCCGGGCCTGAAGAAAAAGCCTTCGACCAGCGAGTTGATCGACTGGCTGAAACTGCTGGTGGCCGAAGACATTCCGCTTGAAGCGCTGCAGTCGCAAGACCAGAAAGTCTCGGTGCCGCCGCTGGTGGGCGCGCTGCTCAAGAACGAACAGGACATGAGCCTGTTTGAAAAGCTGGTCTTCATGAACCAGCGCAACCGTTAATGGCCCGCTGACACAGTGCTGACAGTCACTTTGCAGACTTGCCCCGATGCGCAAAATAGCCGCCTGTCGTAGCGTGGGCGTTTTGACCATTTCGCTTCAGGGAGACGACAACATGGCTTCTGCACAAAAAATGCTGCTCGAAGGTGTATCGGACGCAGTGTGCTTCATGCTCGGTGCGCTGGCCGGTTACGGGCTGGGGCAGGCGGTAGGCATTGATATTTTTGAACAAGGCTACAGCGGCTCCGGCATGGTGGGCATTTTGATGGTCGGCCTGGGCGGCGGTGCGGGTCTGCACATTGCGCGCATTATTCGTGGCCGCCAAAAAGCCAAAGAACGCCTGCATGAGGCGGAAACTGACTAACCCCTGATTGACCACCTATGCCACTCCCTTGCCTTGCGCCGCTGCGCGTTATACCCACGACTTTGCAAGGCTGGGGCATTCGCCTGGAGCCTCTGACACAGGCCCATGCCACAGGTCTGCAAGCTGCTGCTGCCGACGGTGAACTGTGGAAGCTGCGCATCACCTGGGTGCCGGATGCGGCCAGCACCGGTGACTACATCGACCAAGCCTTGCAGATGCAGGCGCAGGGCAGCCGCTGCCCCTTTGCGGTAGTGGATGCCCACAGCGCCCGCGTACTGGGCACCAGCAGCTACCACGACATCGTGCCTGCCATTCACCGTCTGGAGATTGGCTACACCTGGTATGCCGCCAGCGCGCAGCGCAGCCATGTCAACACTGCCGCCAAACTGCTGCTGATGCAGCACGCTTTTGAGACCTTGGGCTGCGCCGTGGTGGGCTGGCGCACCGACATTTTGAACACCCGCAGCCAGCAAGCCATTGAACGCCTGGGCGCGCACAAGGATGGCGTGCTGCGCCACCATGCCCTGCGCCGCGACGGCAGCGTGCGCGACACCGTCATGTACAGCATGATGGCCAACGACTGGCCCGCTGCGCACTCTCGCTTGCTTGCAAAACTGAAGCAGCTTGCCGTTGATGACACTGGACTTCAGCCCTAAAACGCCCTGAAAACAAGCACTATCAACGGCAAGTAGCTCTCCTTTTAATATCTCTGAACCCATGCTGATCGACTTTTTCTATACCTTGCGTGCCGCCAAACTACCGGTCTCGGTCAAGGAATATCTGGCCTTGCTGGAAGCGCTGCAAGCCGGCGTGGTGGGCCCTGCCAGTGAAGACGGCTGGAGCCTGGACGACTTTTACTTCCTGGCGCGCACCATTCTGGTCAAGGACGAAAAGCATTACGACAAATTTGACCGCGCGTTTGCCGCCTATTTCAAAGGCGTGGAGATGGTGGCTGACTTCAAAAAAGAGCTGCCCGAAGAATGGCTGCGCAAGCTGCTGGACAAGGAACTGACGCCCGAGCAGAAAGCTGCCATCGAGAAGATGGGCTGGGATGAGCTGATGGAGACCTTAAAGCAGCGTCTGGAAGAGCAAAAAGGCCGGCACGAAGGCGGCAACAAATGGATTGGCACGGGCGGTACCAGCCCGTTTGGCCACGGCGGCTACAACCCGCAAGGCGTGCGTATTGGCGGCCCCGGCAAGAACCGCAGCGCCGTCAAAGTGTGGGAGCAGCGCGCCTACCGCGACTATGACGACACGCAGGAGCTGGGCACACGCAACATCAAAGTGGCGCTGCGCCGCCTGCGCAAGTTCGCACGCCAAGGTAGTGATTTAGAGCTGGACTTGCCCGACACCATCCGCAGCACGGCGGCCAACGCGGGCTGGCTGGACATCAAAATGGTGCCCGAGCGCCACAACAACGTCAAAGTGCTGCTGCTGATGGATGTGGGCGGCACCATGGACGACCACATCCAGCGCGTTGAAGAATTGTTTTCAGCAGTAAAGAGCGAATTCAAGCACCTGGAGTTTTATTACTTCCACAACTGCGTCTACGACTTCATGTGGAAGAACAACAAACGCCGCTTTGCCGAGAAGTTCGACACCTGGGACATCATTCGAAAATATAACAAGGACTACAAACTGATCTTCGTGGGTGACGCCACAATGAGCCCTTACGAAATTTTGCAATCTGGCGGCAGCGTGGAATACAACAACGATGAGCCGGGGGCAGAATGGCTGCAAAGACTTACCCATGCTTTCCCGCACCACGCATGGATCAATCCCGAGCCGCAGGGCGTGTGGGAATACCGCCAAAGTATTGACATCATTCGCCAGCTTATGGGCGGACGGATGTATCCCCTCACTCTCAAAGGTTTGGAAGAAACCATGAGGCTGCTGTCAAAATAAATCCATGCCCAAGCCCTTTTTCAAGGAAACGCCGGCTTTGCAGTCGGCTTTTTTGTTAACTGCTGCGCTGTTGCTATCTGGCTGCAGTTTGTTGTCCAAAGAGAAATCCGCTGATGCCAATGCTTTAGCGGCCATCAGCGGCCCACCCAGCTTCTCCCTGCAGGTCAACGCACCGCCACCAGTGCAAGAATTGCTGCTCAAGCACATGGAGCTGCAGCGCTACCGCACCCTGCCCGATTTGCGCCGCGGTGAACTCACGCGCTTACTGGGCGCTGGAGAAAGCGATATCCGCGCACTGCTGGGCACCATGGGCTATTTTTCTCCCACGATTGAGCTGGCGCTGATCGAAACGCCGCAAGAAGACACACCCCGCAAAGTGCTGGTGCAGGTCGAGCCCGGCCCGGCCACTGTGGTGGAGAGCGCCGAGGTCACCTTCAGTGGCAGCACAGCCCAAGACCCCGGCGGTGAGCGCCTTCGCAACAGTGTGCGCCGTAACTGGGGGCTGCAAAAAGGCGATCAATTTACCCAGTCGGCGTGGAGCACCTCGAAAAATGAGGGCGTGCGCCGCTTGCAGGCACGCCGCTACCCGACGGCTGCATTGACAGACAGCCGCGCCGATATTGATGCCGAAACCCAGCAAGCCCAGTTGCGTGCCGACTACAACCCTGGCCCGGCGTACTACTTTGGCCCACTGGTGATTGAAGGCGCGGAACGTTACAACCCGTCTGGCCCCATCCGCCTGGCACGACTGCCTGTCGGCGCGGAATATCGGCAAGACACCTTGCTGGACACCCAGCAGCGTCTGGCCAACAGCGGCTTGTATGACTCGGTGTTTTTGACGCTGGCGACCGAGGTCGCACAGCCGGGGGAAGAGGTGGTGCATGCCCCCGTCATTGCCCAGGTCCGCGAAGCCAAATTGCAGAAATGGATTTATGGATTTGGTTTAAGCACGGACACAGGTGCACGCTTGTCCATTGACCACACCCACAACCGCGTACCTTATGTGGGCGGGCGCGCACTGAGCAAATTGCAGCTCGACCGAAAGAACCCGATCATCTCCTCGCGCCTGACCTCCATGCCCGATTACAGCGGCTGGAACTACTTTATTGGCGGCAGAGCCGCGCGCGAAGAGCTGGCGGACTTCACGGCCAATAGCGTGACGTTGACGACCGGCCGCAGCAAGAGCGAAGACAAGATCGACCGCACTTACTTTCTGCAGTACGACATGGCCAAAGCAGAAGGCGAAGGTGCGCCGCCCAGCAGCTCGGCCCTGACCGCCAACTACGGCTGGACGGGGCGCTTCTTCAACAACCCCACTAATCCCACCCGTGGCTATGGCTTTGGTTGGGAAGCGGGCGCAGGCACCACCCTGACACCTGCCAGAGAGCCTTTTGGCCGACTGGCTGCCCGCTGGTTGTACCTGCGCCCCATGGGGCAAGCGGATGAAGACACGGGCCGCCGTAGCCGTCTGTCTCTGCGCGCCAGCGGTGGCGCAGTGCTGGCTCGCAAAGACGCAGTGGTACCCATTACCCAGTTGTTCCTGTCGGGTGGTGATACCACGGTGCGTGGCTATAGCTATCAGAGCATTGGCGCACGCAGTGACAACGGCAAACTCATTGGCGGGCGTTACATGGTGGCGGGCAGCGTGGAATGGCAACGCCCCATCAGCATTGCTGGCAACCTCACGGATTGGGAGCACGCTACGTTTGTGGATGCTGGCACCGTGGCCGATCAATTGAACGCATCAACGATTTTTGTTGGGATCGGCACAGGTATTCGCTGGCGCAGCCCGGTGGGCCCGCTGCAAGCGGATCTGGCTTATGGCCTGAAAACCAAACGCGTGCGCCTGCACTTGCGCTTGGGCTTTAATTTCTGATTCCATGCAAGAACGCAAAGAACCTTCGCTCGACACAGGCACGACTGCCCCCGCTCCACCGCCCGTACCTGAGCGCACTCCGCGCCAACGCAGACGCTGGTTACGCCGGCTCATGATGGGCATCGCCGTCTGTTTGATCGCCCTGTGCATGCTGCTGGGACTGGCATGGTGGTGGGCTGGACAGGCTGACTCACTTTCTAGAACCCTGGCGCGCGTTGCCAGCTGGATGCCTGCAGACCAAAAGCTGGAAGCGGATGGCATTGAAGGCAGTCTGCGGGCGGGTGGCCGCGTGGAATGGCTGCGCTGGACAAGCCCAGCCATGCAAATCGAAATCAAGGGTGCCGATATTGCCTGGCGCTTGCAGCCATTGCTGTCGCGGGAGCTGCGTTTTGGCCGCATCAACATGGATGAGCTGCGCATTCGCAGCACGCCCCAAGCCAAAGACGACACGCCCACGCAGCCCCTGCAGTCTTTGCATTTGCCCATGAGCCTGGATGTGCCTGTGCGTATCGAGCGCGTGATCTGGGAGGGCCCGCCAGAGACGCTGGTGACCGAGCTGTACGGCCATTACCGCTACAACGGCAATGAGCACGCACTGGAAGTCAGCAGCCTGCGTTATGCAGAAGGCCTGTACGAGGCGAATGTGAACTTGCAGGCAACGGCACCCATGAAGCTCAAGGCGGAACTCAAAGGTGCGGTCAAAACACCTTTACCCAATCAACCCGGGCAGTTTCTGCAGGTACTGGCAGATGCCCAGATAGAAGGCACATTGGCCACCGAGGCCGCCCAACTTGATATCAAGGCCACCGCCCGTACTGCGCCCGAAGAAGGTACTGATACAGCTCCCGACCATGCATTGTCGGCAGACATTGAGGCCACCGTACGCCCCTGGCTGGCCCAGCCTCTGGAGCAAGCGTCTGCACAGCTGCGCCATGTGGATATGGCGTTGTTCATGCCAGGTGGGCCGCGCACCGACTTGAACGGCAGCCTCCAGGCGGGGCCGCAGGGCACAGGCTGGAAGCTTGACACCCAACTCGCTAACACCTTGCCCGGCCCTTGGGACCAGTTGCGCCTTCCCGTGCGCACATTGACTGCAAATGTCACTTTTGACGGTGAGCAAACGTGGCAGCTCTCGCAGGCCCGCATCGATTTGGGGCCCTCTGGCCCGGCCCACATTCAGGCGCAAGCTAGCTTTGACGCTGCTGCCAAAACCTTGCAAGGCCAAGCCCAGCTGCTGGCAGTCAACCCTGCCCAGTTGTACAGCACGCTGGATGCAGCACCACTAAACGGCACTCTGGCTGCGCAGACGGATGTCGAACAAAGCGTTCAGTTTGAGCTGGATGTGCAGGCAGCTCCTGCCACCTCAGCACAGGCTTTGCGCATTGAATTAGCGCGCGCCGAAGGGACTTGGAAAGCACCCTTGCTGCACGTGCGCAATCTGCACGTCAATGCCTTGCAAGCACAGCTCAAGAGCCCAGAACTGACGGTAGATACCCAGCTTTTACGCGTCCAAGGCAAGCTGCAAGCCCAAGTGCCAGGTACCGAACTGCAAGCCGATCTCAACGCATCGCCTGACGATGGCCAAGGCCGCGTAAATATGCAATTGCGCTCTGCCGAACAATTGAGCCAGTGGCTGAACCGCTTGCCCCTGCTGAAAAATCCTTTGGGGGATGCCCGCCTTCAAGGCAGTGCGCAAGCACAGATGGACTGGCGCGGCGGCTGGGGCAAGCTTCAGCAACGCCTGCAAAACCCCAGCGCTCCAAGGCAAGCTAGCGGACTTCAGCTCAAAGGACAGATCACAGCGCCACAACTGAGCTACATCACACCGTTCAGTGACACCAGCGAAGTCAAAGACCTCAACATCCAGTTCAATGGGAGCCCTGAAAGCCTGCAGGCCAGTTTGACAACCCAAGCCCAACTGGGCGTGCAAACGCTCTCGGTGGACACTCGCATGCAAGGCGGGTTGCTGGCAGCGCAAAATGCAGCCGCTACCGATTGGCAGGCGCGCATTGAAAGCCTTCGCGCCACTTGGAGCGCCCAAGGCAACAGTGCCACAGCTTGGCAAGTGCAACTGACCGAAGCCCTGACAGCCAGCCAGCGCACCACAGGCAATCCTGTGCGCAGCACCAGCGTGCAATTGACTGAAGGCAGCCTCAGCATTACCCCACCGCGCAGCGCAGGCGAGCAAAAGGCCAGCATTAGCTGGACACCCACCCTGCTGCGCCAGACTGGCAATGGCCAATGGCAAGTACAAAGCAAAGGCACTCTACAAGGCGTGCCGTTGATATGGGTAGATGCTTTCAGCCCCGATCCCAGCAAAACTTTGCTCAACCAGGCAGGTGTTGGCGGCGACCTCGTGCTGCAAGGCCATTGGGACGTCGACAACACAGGTCGCCAGCTGCGCGCTGATGTCGTGCTGGAGCGCGCCAGCGGCGATATCCGCTTGGCGGTAGAAGATGCGGATGCAGCACCGGTCACCATCGTTCGCAGCAGTGGCAGCAGCCAAGCTGCTGCGGATACGCTGCGTCCCAGTAATGCCTCCGTGGTTCAACTGGGAAGACGGGGCATGCGAGCAAGATTGCAGGACTTGCGCGTACAAATGGGCGCGCAAGGCAATGAACTACGCTTGCAATTGCTCTGGAATTCAGAGCGCGCAGGCCAGATCAATGCTGACTTGCGCAGTCAAATGCGCCAAAACGCACAAGGCTTTGACTGGCCTGAGAACGCCCCCCTGTCGGGCACGCTCAAAGCGGCCATGCCCAACATCGGCGTATGGGCCCTGTTTGCCCCACCGGGCTGGCGCGTGGGCGGCACACTCAATGCCGATGTCGCCATATCCGGCACCCGCAGTGCACCCCTGTGGAACGGACAGCTCAGCGCTGATCAACTCAGCGTGCTGTCGCTGCTCGATGGCGTCGATATGAAAGATGGACGCCTGCGCGCCCAACTCAAAGGCACGCGGCTGGACATTACCGAGCTGTTTTTGCGCGGTGGCGAAGGAAGCAGCGCCCGCATCCTGGGGCAAAGCGGAAATCTGACAGCAGCCCCCCGCGATGGTGGCACGCTCACAGGGACAGGATACGTGGAGTACAGCAACAATGCTGCCGACGGCAGCTCGGGCATTCGCATGGACATCCGTGCGCAGGCTCAAGCGCTGCAAGTGCTGGTTCGTGCGGATCGGCAACTGAGCGTCAGCGGCGGCCTCCAGGCGGGCATGAACGATGGGCAGGTGACGCTGCGCGGTGATCTCAAAGTGGATCGAGCAGCCATCTTGCTGGCCGACGAATCTGCCCCAAAGCTGGACTCTGATGTGCATGTACACACCGCAGCATCGCGCAAAGCCGCCGCGCAAGCAGCAGCCCAAAAAGCGCAACAGGCCCAAGCACCAGCACAGCCGGCGGGCTCTGTCGAGGCAGTCAAACCGCCCGATCTGCAAGTGGCCCTGGACTTGGGCAACGATTTTGCCCTGCAAGGCTACGGCATCACCACGCGGCTGGAAGGCCAGCTCCTGATCACCAATGGCCCACGCATCACCGGAGAGATTCACACGGTCAACGGTCGCTATCGCGCATGGGGTCAGTCGCTGGATGTTGAGTCAGGTACCGTTCGTTTTAGCGGTCCTTATGCCAATCCAGCCATCGACATCACGGCGATTCGCCCCAACATCGCCGTGCGCGCGGGCGTCAAAGTAACAGGTAGCGCCAACAATCCACGCGTGGCCTTGTTCTCGGAGCCGGACATGTCCGATGCCGAAAAACTGTCTTGGGTGGTCATGGGCCGCGACACTTCAGCAGGAGGGGCTGAAACCGCCTTGCTGCAACAAGCAGCCCTGGCCCTGCTCAGCGGCGGCGGCACTGGAGAGAACTTTGCAGGCCGCTTTGGTCTGGATGAAGTGGGCCTCAAAGGACCGAGTGAAGATGGCGAATCAGGCGCTGCAATTACCGTGGGCAAACGCTTGTCCAAAGACTTCTATGTCTCGTACGAGCAAAGTTTGACAGGCGCGATGGGCACCCTCTACATCTTCTACGACCTGTCGCGTCGTTTGACTTTGCGCGGTCAGACGGGAGAGCAAACCGCTGTGGACTTGATCTACACCAAGACCAAGGACTGACCGATACCGCCATCGCTGGTGAATGCATGCATGCCTGCGCTGCCATGAATTTGGCTGGCGCAGGCTCTGCACGACTTACAATAACGCCCGCGTCCCTTTGTAGTTCAATGGATAGAACGGGCCCCTCCTAAGGGTCAAATACAGGTTCGATTCCTGTCGGAGGGGCCATTTGACAATTTCAGATTGCCCCCGATCACCTCAAAACCCGCATGTTTACAAGAGCATGCGGGTTTTTTATGAGCGGCTTACAAACAAGTAAGTGCGGCAATCTCGGTCAAGTGGGGTCAGTGGAGACCTACCTGGAATTTGGAGAGCAGGACACATAGTTCAGATGCACACAACATTCTGGAGGTTCCATGGCAAAGCCCAAATTGACGAAGGCAGCGCAACCGAAAAACGCAGTAACGACGGGCCAAGCGGGAGAGTTGCAGCAGCAAGCGGATGACATGCATCCCGTATTGACCACTCAGCAAGGCATTCCGGTTGCTGACAATCAAAATACGTTAAAGGCCTTTGAACATGGCCCGGCGTTGCTCGAAGACTTCATTCTTCGCGAAAAAATCACGCACTTTGACCATGAGCGCATCCCGGAGCGCATCGTGCATGCCCGGGGTTCTGCGGCACATGGCTACTTTGAGCTGTCACAGTCACTGAGCCAATACACCGTCGCCAAAGTGCTGAGTGAAACCGGCAAGCGCATTCCGGTTTTTGCGCGTTTTTCTACCGTTGCAGGCGGAGCAGGTTCGGTCGACACGCCGCGCGACGTGCGCGGCTTTGCCGTCAAGTTTTATACCGAGGAAGGCAACTGGGACTTGGTAGGCAACAACATCCCGGTGTTCTTCATTCAGGATGCGATGAAGTTTCCCGATGTGGTGCATTCAGTAAAGATGGAGCCAGACCGCGCTTTTCCGCAGGCGGCATCCGCACACGACACGTTCTGGGATTTCATCTCGCTGACCCCCGAGTCCCTGCACATGATCATGTGGACCATGAGCGACCGCACGCTGCCACGCAGCTATCGCACCATGGAAGGTTTTGGTGTCCATAGCTTTCGCCTCGTCAATGCACAGGGCGACAGCACGTTTGTGAAATTCCATTGGCGCCCTGCACTGGGTATTCAGTCGACCGTCTGGGATGAAGCGCTCAAGCTGCAGGCCGCCGACAACGACTATCACCGCCGTGACCTGTTCGAAACCCTGCAGGCGGGCCAGGCCCCGGCATGGGATCTGTGCGTGCAACTCTTTACGGAAGAAGAAGCCGCGCAACTGCCTTACGACCACCTCGACCCCACAAAGATCATTCCCGAAGAAGTTATTCCGCTGCAAAAGATTGGCCGCATGGTGCTGGATCGCT
Organism: Comamonas sp.; assembly: GCA_015478895.1. Classification (GTDB taxonomy): domain Bacteria; phylum Pseudomonadota; class Gammaproteobacteria; order Burkholderiales; family Burkholderiaceae_C; genus Comamonas. Next base: position 55,399 of record JADMKK010000025.1, read on the forward strand.
GGCCGGATAATTTTTTTCAAGACACTGAGCAGGTCGCCTTCTGCCCTGCCAATGTGCCCCCCGGCATCGATTTCACGAACGACCCGCTGTTGCAAGGCCGCCTGTTCTCGTACCTGGATACCCAGTTGCTGCGCCTGGGCGGGCCCAACTTCACGCAGATTCCCATCAACGCGCCCAAGTGCCCCTTTGCCAATAACCAGCGTGATGGTTTCATGCAGATGAACAATCCCAAGGGTCGGGTGAATTACGAACCCTCCAGCCTGGAAACCGGCACGCCGCGCGCTTCGCAGGAGCGCGGTTTCCAATCTTTTACGGAACCTGCAGGGCAAGGTGGTAAAGGCCGGCCACGCCCCGAGAGCTTTGCTGACCATTACAGCCAAGCGCGCATGTTCTACCGCAGCCAGACACCCATCGAGCAGGCACACATGGCCAGCGCTCTGGTTTTTGAGCTGTCCAAGGTGGAAACACCGCACGTACGCAGTGCCATGGTGAGTCACTTGCTGGTGATTGATGAGGATTTGGGCAAGCGTGTCGCAAAGGGGCTGGCCTTGTCGCCATTACCTGCACCGGCACAACCGGCTGTACCCGTACAGGATCTGGAACTGAGCCCAGCCACCCGGATCATTGACCGCATGAAGCAGACCTTGGAGGGTCGCTGCGTGGCCATTCTGGTGGACGATGGCAGCAACGCGCAGTCCGTCGCCGCGCTGCGCAAGGCGCTGGAAGCCGAAAAGGCCATGGTCAAAATCATCGCACCCAAGATTGGTGGCGCTACGCTGAGCGATGGCAAGCATGTGCCAGCCGATGGCCGCCTGGAAGGCTCACCCTCTGCGCTGTTTGATGCTGTGGCCTCGGTGCTGCCGTTGGAAGCTGGTGAGCGCCTGGCCAAGGAAGCGGTAGCACAGGACTGGTTCCGCGATGCTTTCGGGCATCTGAAGGCCATTGCCGCCTGCAAGGGCACGCACAAGATTCTGAAGGCTGGCGGTGTCAAGCCTGATGGCGGAGTGTTCGATCCGGAAGACGTCAAAGGCTTTGTGGCAGGTGCCAAGCAGCGTTTCTGGGATCGCGAACCCACGCTGCGCAATCTCGCCTAAACCCAAGCACAGCAGCCAGTGCAGAACCAGCCCGCTTCGGCGGGCTTTTTGCATGGTGATACAGCCCATCTCCTACTTGGGGGAAAGCGTTTTGTCCCCATCCCCATGCCGCAGTGTTGGCAACACTCAAAAGGGTTGTTTGTGAACAATGAAGGAGTACAGACCCATGGTCACCAAGACTTCCGCTTCCGCGAAAGCCCAAGCCGAGCGCACGGCACGGCGCCAGCAACGCCTGCAAGACCAACAAGCAGCCAAGGATGCCAGTGCTTCCTCCAAGAAGCAGCGCACATCTACGGCGCCTGGGCCGGGCCGCAAGTTGCCTAGCACGCCAATGCCTGAGCAGACGCTGGAAAAACCCGGGCTTGAATACCGCATGGAGGTTCGACCTTACTTTCAAGCCCCCCACTACCAGGGCAGCGGCAAGCTGAAAGGCATGACGGCACTGATCACTGGCGGTGATTCCGGGATTGGCCGTGCAGTGGCCGTCTTGTTTGCGCGCGAAGGCGCGAATGTGGCAATTTCCTATCTTAATGAAGAAAAAGATGCCAAAGAAACCTGCAAGCACCTGAGGGCCGAGGGCGCGAAATGCCTGGCCATAGCGGGTGATGTGCGTGATCCCAAGTTTTGCGAAATGCTGGTGGCGCAGACCGTCAAGAAGTTTGGGCGTCTGAACATCTTGGTCAATAACGCAGCATTTCAGGAACATGCCGAAACGCTGGAAAGCCTGAGCGACGCACGTCTTGACGAAACCTTCAAAACCAATATCTACGGCTACTTTCACATGGCACGCGCTGCACTGCCGCATCTCCAGCGTGGCGATTGCATCATCAATACGGGCTCAGTCACAGGCCTGCGCGGTAGCACCTATCTGATGGACTATGCGGCCACCAAAGGTGCTATTCATGCCTTCACAAAATCCCTGGCCTCCAACCTCATTGAGCGCGGCATACGCGTCAATGCAGTGGCGCCGGGGCCAGTCTGGACACCGTTAAACCCCGCCGATAAAACCGAAGACGACGTCGCCAACTTTGGCGCTGACACCGATATGGGACGCCCAGCCCAGCCAGAAGAAATCTCTCCGGCTTATGTATTTCTGGCTTCTCCGGTGTGCTCGAGCTATATCACGGGCGTGATCTTGCCGATTACAGGCAATGCTGGAGACTAGAACCCGCAATTGCCCATGTTTATGGCACCAACTGCAAGACGGTGGGCCGCAGCGATAGTGCAGGCTCATCGACATCCGGCGGAAGCTCAATCGGCGGCCCCGCCGGGTCAGGATCGTAGATGGGCTGAGGCTGGTGCGGCTTGTGAGGAGGCACCTGCGGATGGCTAGGCTGGGTCGGATCACCCGGTATGGGGGATAGGGGTACCGATGCTCGCCAGTCAGCATCAAGGGAAGTGAATTGCATACCTGCTCCTTTCTCTACGCATAGTGGACATGCCTGCAACACTTTGGCTGTCAGCATTCTTCCAAGTAGCAAGTGCTTACAAGGCTTCTGTGCTCATTGTGCAAGCCGTGATGCCGTGGTTGCCTGCCGCTATCTTTGCGGCTGCAACCAAGGTGTGCGCCATACCGACCAGGCGGTACACAGGCCATACAGCGCCATGGCCGCAGCAGACAAGATGAACAGCGCCTGCACACTGGCACTGCCGCCCAGCGCCAACCACGCGCCACCGGCCATCACCATGAGCAAGCGCACGCTGCCTGCCAGCACAGGGCCACGCACATAGCCTGCGCCCAGCGAGGCAAAGTACAGCACCAGCCCCATGCCAAACAAGCCAAACACGGGGCCCAAGGTGCGCAGATACAGATTGGCATAGGCCAGCACCTGCGCGTCTTGCGAGAAGATGGATGACCAGCCGTTGGGCCAGATCAGCGCCAGCACGCCCAGCACCGCCAAGATGCCAGCGGCCAGCCAGGCGCCCGTCCACGCCACGCTGCGTGCGCGCTGCACCTGGCCTGCCCCCATGGCCATGCCCACCATGGGTACGGCAGCCACGCCCACGCCAAAGGCAATCGGAATCAGCAAAAACTCCAGCCGCTGGCCAATGCCATAACCGGCCAAGGCCTGTGGCCCCAGCCGCGCCACCATGCCGGTAAAGATCAAGGCGGCCAGCGAGGTTTGCACGGGCGAGATGCAGGCAAACGCACCCACGCACAAGATGTCTTGGAACATGGGCCACGACAGCTTGGCACCACGCCAGCGCAGCGCCACCTTGTCTTGCCCGCGCAACAAAAACCAGCTGAGCAAAGCCACCGCAATCACCATGGCCACGATATTGCCCAGCGCCACCCCAGGCATGCCCCAGCGGGGCAGCGGCCCAATACCCAACCCCAAACCGCCACCGACGATGATCTGCACGATGGATGCGCCAAAGATGACCGCCGACGGCCACTGCATATTGCCCGTGCCGCGCACCACCGAGGCCAGCGTATTGCACAGCCACACCAGTACCGCACCACTGAACAGCACACTGCCAAAGCCGGTGGCGATTTGCAGCACCTCGCCCTGCCCGCCCAGCCAGCGGTAAAACACTGCGCCGCACAGCACAAACAACAGGGAATACAGCAGGCCCACCACGCCCCCAATCACGATGGCATGCACAGCCAGTGCCGAGGCTTTGTCTTTATCGCCCGCGCCCAGGGCCCGGCTGATGGCCGATGACACGCCGCTGCCCATAGCGCCGTTGCTCATCATCTGCGTGAGCATGGCAAACGGAAATACCAGCGCCATGGCCGCCAGCGCTGGTGTACCTAACCGCCCGACGTAATAGGTTTCTGCCACGGCCACCAGTACCGCCATGCCCATGGCCACCATATTGGGCACAGACAAGCTCAGCAGCGTGGGCAAGATGGCATCGCGCAGCAAGGGGTGGGGATGGGAGGCGGGGGTGGCCCCCTGCACAAGGGCCATGCGGGTCTCCTGCACCCTCATGAACGGGGCGCTGACAATCAGTGTAGGTGCACGTATTGATTGCCCCGTGTCCTGCACGGGACGCCAACACCCAGCCAGCCAACTGACAAAAAAGTAGCTGTCTGCCATTGCCAATCAAGGGCTGGAGGCCTATTTGATGCATAGCATTTATTTGCCTGTACTGCGGTATTTTGGCATGTTGCAGGCAGCGTTTTTGCCTGCTCGGGCGGTGGAGATAGCGGCTTTTTGGCAAGATGGCGGCATGCAACGTTCTGCTTTTCTGCCCTGCCTGGTCACTGCCAGCGCCCTGCTGCTCAGTGCCTGTGCCTCCTCTCCCACCGCTGTGCCCCAGGCCACTGCGCCTGTGCTGCAAGCTGCGCCCCCGGCACCGGTGCGCATTGGGCTGGCGCTGGGCGGTGGCGCGGCCAAAGGCTTTGCGCACATTGGCGTGATCAAGATTCTGGAAGCCAACGGTTTCACGCCCGACATGGTCTCGGGCACCAGTGCCGGCAGCGTGGTGGGCGCGCTGTATGCCAGCGGCATGGACGCGTTTGCGCTGCAGCAAAAAGCGGTGGCGCTCGATGAGGCCAGCATCCGCGATTTTCAGTGGTCCGCCGGTGGCCTGATCAAGGGCCAAAAGCTGCAGGACTATGTGAATGCCCAGGTCGATAACCGCCCGCTGGAGCGGCTGGGCAAGCCCTTTGTGGCCGTGGCCACACGGCTGGAAGACGGCAAACGCACAGTTTTTGCGCGCGGCGATACGGGGCAGGCAGTGCGCGCGTCCAGCAGCATTCCGGGAGTATTTGAGCCCGTAAAGATCGGCAGGCAGCACTATGTGGATGGCGGCGTGGTCAGCCCCGTGCCGGTGGACGCCGTGCGCGAGCTGGGCGCCGACATCGTGATTGCCGTGGACATCTCCGACAAGCCGCGCGGCCAAAGCCCCGGCAATCTGATGGGCACCATGAGCCAGTCGCTGGCCATCATGGGCCAAAGGCTGGGCCAGGCCGAGTTGCAGCACGCTGACATCGTGATTCGCCCCAAGGTGCTGGATGTGGGCGCCTCAGACTTTACACAACGCGCACAAGTCATGGTCGAAGGCGAGAAAGCCGCCATGGCCGTGATGCCGCAACTGCGCGAGCGAGTGGCCCGCCTGCGTGCCCAGCGGGCCCAGGCGGCCCAGCAAGCGCATGAGCAAGCCCTGGCCCAGGTCGAGCAAGCGCGCCAGCAAGCCTGCCTGCAGCAGCGCAGCAGCCTGCAAAAAGTCGCGAGCCTGGCGGGGCTGGACAGCGGCTGCACCCGCCCTTAAAACCCATCTCTCATTTAAAAAAAGAGCTGTCCACCCTTGCTAGACAAGGGCTGGCAGCTCTTTTTGCTATTAATCGGCCAAAGCCATACTCAACGGCTCCAGCGCCAGCAACTGGGTTTTGAAGCGCTCGGGCAGCGCGCAGGGGCGTTTGCTGCGCGGGTCCACGCAAACCATGCCGATCTTGCCCAGCGTAATCAGGCTGCCGCTGTCTACATCGACCAGCCGGTAGGCAATGTCAAAACCTTTGGCCGCCATGTCGCGCACCACCATCTGCACTTCGACCGACTGGTCAGGAAACGCTTCGGCGCGGTACTGCACGGCCTGATCCCCGGCAAACAGGCTCAAGCCTTCGACATCGCTTTCGCGGTAGCCCAGCGCGGCAAAAAAGCGTGCACGCGCCAGCGATGCCAGCTGCAGCAGTTGCACATTGTCGGCGTGCGCACCCGGATGCAAAGGGGGCGGGCACACCAAACGGGTGCTGAAAACAGCGTCGTCGAAATCGGTGAACTGAATGCGTGCCATGCAAGGCTCCAAGAAAGTGCAGTCCATTTGCTGCAACGCAGCATTGTCAGGGTTAGCCCGTGCTGGGCTGTCACCTTGGTGCTGCATGCACCAATTGCATACAAAAAAGCAGGCACAGCTTTTGCTCATATCCCTGTCGAAGGCCGCCAGCGCTGCGTTGCATGCAGCTTGCGGATATTTCTGCCCTCTTTTGACACCAGGAGTTTCCATGCAAAAACGCCGCTTCTTGCAAGCAACCGCAGCACTGGCTCTGGCCAGCAGTTTTGGCGCAGCCTATGCGCAGAGCACACCCGTCAAGTTCTTGCTGGACTGGCGCTTTGAAGGCCCGTCGGCCCTGTTCCTGCAGCCTGCGGCCAAGGGTTACTTCAAGGATGCGGGTCTGGATGTCACGATTGACGCGGGCAATGGTTCGGGCGCTGCCGTGCAGCGCGTGGCCTCGGGCACCTATGACATGGGCTTTGCCGACATGGCTTCGCTGATGGAGTTTCACGCCAACAACGCCGATGCGCCCAACAAACCCGTAGCCGTGATGGTGGTCTACAACAACACGCCAGCGGCAGTGATGGCGCTCAAGAAAAGCGGCATCAAGACCGCTGCCGACCTGAGCGGCAAAAAGCTGGGTGCTCCGGTATTTGACGCGGGCCGCAAAGCCTTCCCAACGTTTGCCAAGGCCAACAAGATCGAGAACGTGGCCTGGACATCAATGGACCCCCCACTGCGCGAAACCATGCTGGTGCGCGGCGATGTGGATGCCATCACTGGCTTTACCTTCACCAGCTTGCTCAATATTGAAGCGCGCGGCGTCAAGGCCGAAGACGTGGTGGTGATGCAATACGCCGACCACGGTGTCAAACACTACGGCAACGTGATCATTGCCAGCCCCAAGCTGATTGCCGAAAACCCTGAAGCGCTCAAGAAATTCCTGCTGGCCTTCACCAAGGGCGCCAAGGACGTGGTGGCTAAGCCCGCCGACGCCATTCAGTACGTCAAAGCCCGCGACGGCATTGTCAACACCGCGCTGGAAACGCGCCGCCTGCAACTGGCCATTGACACCGTGGTCAACAGCCCAGATGCGCGCAAGGACGGCTTTGGCCGCCTGGATACCAGCCGCCTGTCGCTGATGGCCTCGGAAGTGTCTGACGCCTACGGCACCAAGACCCGCATCGACCCCAAGGTGGTGTGGAACGACAGCTTCTTGCCACCTGCGGCAGCGCTGGACATCCTGCCCAAGAAGTAAGCCCCTAAACCCCTGCATCCAGCGCCACAGAGGTGCTGGATGCACTGAGTGAAGAACACGCATGCACCGTGATGCCGCACCCCATTTTGTAGATTTCCGTGATGTCTGGCTGGCCTACAACGACGCGTTGCTGGCCCAGAATCACTTCGCCGTCGAAGCGATTGACCTGCAGGTCAAGCAAGGCGAGTTCATCGCCATCGTCGGCCCGTCAGGCTGCGGCAAATCCACCTTCATGAAGCTGGCCACCGGCCTGCGCATGCCCTCCATGGGCAAGATTTTGATTGATGGCCAGCCCGTCACCGGCCCTTTGAAAATTTCTGGCATGGCGTTCCAATCCCCATCGCTGCTGCCCTGGCGCACCACGGTAGACAACGTGCTGCTGCCGCTGGAAATTGTGGAGCCACACCGCTCCCAGTTCAAAGCCAAGCGCAAGGAATACGAAGAGCGCGCACGCAAGCTGCTGCAAAAAGTAGGCTTGGGCGGCTATGAAGACAAGTTCCCCTGGCAGCTTTCGGGCGGCATGCAGCAACGCGCCAGCATTTGCCGTGCGCTGATCCATGAGCCCAAGATGCTGCTGCTCGACGAGCCCTTTGGCGCGCTGGATGCCTTTACGCGCGAAGAGTTGTGGTGCATCTTGCGCGACCTGCAGGCAGAGCAGAAATTCAACGTCATCTTGGTCACGCATGATCTGCGTGAATCCGTGTTTTTGGCGGACACCGTGTATGTGATGAGCAAAAGCCCCGGTCGCTTTGTCGTCCAACGCGAGATTGATTTCGCCCGCCCGCGCGATCTGAAGCTGACCTACACCAAAGAGTTCTCCGACATCGTGCTGGAGCTGCGCGGCCATATCGGCGCCATGCGCAAAGTCGGCGCGGTGATCCACCAATAAGCCGCAGGCAACAACGATATGTACAAGCTCAACAACAAACAAATCGAGCGCTGGTCTCCATGGGTGCTGCTGTTGGCGGTGGTGGTGCTGTGGCAGGTGCTGTGCTCGGCACTGCAAGTCTCGCCCTTTATCTTTCCCAGCCCGGCGCTGATTCTCAAAGACTTCATGGAGTACCACCCAGTGATCGCTGGCCACGCCTGGCGCACCTTCTGGGTGACCATGGCCGGCTTTAGCATTGCGATTGTGGTGGGCGTGCTGCTGGGCTTTTTGATTGGCAGTTCGCGCTTGGCCTATGCCGCCGTCTACCCCTTGATGACGGCGTTTAATGCGCTGCCCAAGGCCGCGTTTGTGCCGATCTTGGTGGTGTGGTTTGGCATTGGCGTGGGCCCAGCCATCTTGACGGCATTTCTCATCAGCTTCTTTCCCATCACCGTGAACATTGCCACCGGCTTGGCGACGCTGGAGCCGGAGCTGGAAGACGTGCTGCGCGTGCTGGGCGCCAAGCGCTGGGATGTGCTGATCAAAGTGGGTCTGCCACGCTCCATGCCCTACTTTTATGGCTCGCTCAAAGTGGCCATTACCTTGGCCTTTGTGGGCACCACCGTCAGCGAAATGACCGCCGCCAACGAAGGCATTGGCTACCTGCTGATCTCCGCCGGTTCTTCCATGCAAATGGGTCTGGCGTTTGCGGGTTTGCTGGTGGTGGGCGCCATGGCCATGGCCATGTACGAGCTGTTTAGCTGGGTGGAAAAACGCACCACAGGCTGGGCACACCGGGGATCGCACAACCACTGATTTCCGCCTTCATTTCCCCGCACCTCGACTTCGGCCTGCCTTGCGCAGGCCTTTTTTTGTGGGGTTTGCTTCTGAAATGGGTGGTGCACCACTTCGAGCCGCCCTATGCACCATAAGCATAAAAAATGCCTCCAGCCCTTATGCAAAAAGGGCAGGCAGCTATCTTTTGTTGCTTGGTGATGGGCTTTCGTATGCCCCTCAACGTCCAGCAAGTCAGAGACCGACATCGCGGAGCACGGTGACCGACACCAACCCTCTTGCAAACCCTTACAAGATCAGCAACGTGTTTGGCACGGGCTGTGCATTGAGCATCTCAATCATTGAAACCCCACACGCATGGTCTATTACGTAAAGCAATGTCCACGTTCATGTCGCCTGCGCCAAGGAAAGGCCCCATCCCCATGACTTCACGCTTTTTCCCTTACAGCGCGCAGCAAGCTGACCTCCCGCCACTGGATCAGCAAATGCTGGATGACGTGGACAGCGAATGGTTGCGCCAGGCTTTTGTCTGGGCCAATGCGGCAAGGTTGCGCGGCAACCGGCCCTTTGGAGCCATCATCGTGGCCAGCGATGGTCGAATTCTGGCGGAAGCCTTTAGCAATACCCGAGAAACCGGCGACAGCACCGGTCACGCCGAAATGAATTGCGTGCGCCAGTTGGGCACCGCAAGGCTTGCCATTGACGTGATCGCAGACGCCACTCTTTATGCCAGTGCGGAGCCCTGCGTCATGTGTGCCGGTGCCATCGGTAGCGCAGGGCTGCGCCGCGTGGTGTTTGGCGTGGATAAGCAACGCCTCCAACAAATGCGCCCTGACCTGCGCCCGAGCGCTATGAGCTGCCACGACGTGTTTGCGCACAGCAAGCATGCCGTGGAATGCATTGGCCCTTGCCTGGTGCAAGAGGCGCTTTCGGTGTACGAAGACAGCTGGCTCTCTCCCAACGCTGCGCCCTAAACCAGTGCATCGGGCGCATTTCTTGCTTGCCAGCAGGCATGCCCTGGCTTGCTCAACTTGATCTTGATTACTCCCTCGCTGCGGGCCGCACCCGCGTGCACTTTCGCCACGATGGTCCGTTGCGCGTGCTGCGCAGCCTCTACCCCGAGGGTGATGCCGTCTGCCACAACGTGCTGGTGCATCCACCCGGTGGTCTGGTCAGCGGAGACACTTTAGACATCACCGTGCAAGTGCGCGAAGGCGCACACGCCTTGGTCACCACTCCCGGTGCCACGCGCTTTTACAAGACCAGCGGAGAGCCGGCCACACAGAAAACCCGCCTCACGCTGGAACGAGGCGCACGCCTGGAATGGCTGCCCTTAGAAACCATTGCCTACAACGCATGCGATGCCCACAACCTGCTGGAGTTTGAGCTGGCCGCAGGCGCCGAACTGATGGCCTGGGACATCACCGCCTTCGGCCTGCCCCACGCTAACGAACCTTTTAACAGTGGCAGCTTGACCCAGCACATGCAATGGCCGGGTCACTGGCTGGAGCGCGGCACCGTGCGCGCCGACGATGAATGCTTGATGAATGGGCCACTCGGCCTGGCAGGCCAGCGCTGCATGGGAAGCATGATTTTGGCCTGCGGCACGCCCATCAGCCGTACCCAGCGAGAACTGCTGCTCGATGCCACCCGCGCTGTGCTGGACGCCCACCCGCAAGGCACTTGGTGCGGGATCACCGCACCCAATGACCACATGCTGGTGCTGCGCGGCTTGGCCCCTGTGGTTGAACCTTTGATGCATTTACTGCAACAGGTGCGCGTGGTGTGGCGCCAGCACCAATGGCAACTGCAAGGTGCTGCGCCGCGCATCTGGAATATGTAGGCGCAGTGATGGCTGTTAGCGTTTTTTCAAGACTTTTAAACAAAATTTATTCTTGAAAAAATCTCTTGAAATGCTTTTTCAGGCACCTATTTAGGAAACATCCAGGCGCAGACAGCGCCACTCACAACCAGGAGTTTTCGCATGTTTCTCGCTACCCCCATCATCCGCCACGTATCCCGCCCTGACGCCGCTTTGCAGCGCTTTATGCAGGCTGCCACACAAGCAAGCCCAGCCAATGCAGATTTTCAGGTCAGCCATACCGAAGAAGCCACGGTGCTGGCGGTGGACGTACCCGGCTTGACCCGTGAACAGCTGCAGCTGCGCATTGAAGACAATCTGGTGCATTTAAACAGCGTGGAAAGCGCTCCCCGCCAAGTCAAACGCAGCTGGGAATTGCCTCACAACATTGATGCAGCCGCATCGTCGGCCAAGCTGGACTTGGGCGTGCTGACGCTGACATTGACACGTTTAAAGCCGGTCGATAAAAAAGTTACTCTGAATATCGATTGATGCATCGATGCATTACATCTAATCAGGCTGCCGATATGCATCGACAGCCTGATTTTTATGCGGGTAAGTACTTGGTTTGATCACTCAAGTGAGTCGCATCAATATTCACTTACTAATTATTTTTTTTATTTTTTGATTCGCATCAAACGCCAAAACATCGCCACCAGCAAAATCCTCAGCGGTTAAAAATTACGTTATAGGAAATAAAGGTGCATATGCGTTTCAAAAAACTTCAGATGGCATTGCTGGCTGCAGCATTTATCCCCAGTGTTGCTTTGGCAAACAAGGTAGTTTTTGTCAATAAGTCTTCATGGGATATCACAGAAATTTATTTTTCTTCAGCAAAATCCAAAAACTGGGGAGAAGATCATCTGGAAGATGAAATCCTTGCCAACGGTGAATCTCTGACACTCACTGGCGTTAGCAAAGGCAAATGGGATGTCCGCGTTGTTGATGAAGATGGCGACGAATGCATCATTGAAGATGTAGCCATCAACAGCAATGACAAGTGGGTCATTGAGGATGACGATTTGCTGGCATGCCAGAATAAATAATTAATTTCTATAGCAAAAAGCGCCTTTATAAGGCGCTTTTTTCATGACTTTTACAATCTGCCTGTCACTTGATTTCAGTAAAAAATAATTGACTCCATCGCATACATTCGTTGACTCCGCCATCGCCACACGCAGCCTCAAGCGGCAACCTCTGCTTGTCTCAAACTGTGGCTCTAATTTGGAAAAATTCATAGACATGGTTTCAAGCTTTTTCACTCGCAGGCTGCTGCCAAGCTGCCTTGTCAGTATCGCTCTTGCATCACTGCAAGGCTGTGCCAACACCACCTCAACAGGTGCGCTTGGGTTGGAGCGCAGCCAGTTGATGCTGGTCTCCAGCGAAAGCATCAACGCACAGGCAGCCAAAGGCTTTCAGCAACTGACCGCAGATGCACGCGCCAAGAAAAAACTCAATACCAATGCCGCGCTGACACAGCGTGTACGCCGTATTGGCAATGACTTGATTGCCCACGTGGGCGTTTTCCGCCCCGAAGCGCGCAACTGGGCGTGGGAGATCAATGTATTCGAGTCCGACGAGATCAACGCTTTTTGCGCCCCCGGCGGAAAGATTGGTGTCTACACCGGCATCGTCAACAAGCTTCAACTGACCGACGATGAAATTGCCTCGGTCATGGGCCATGAAATTGCCCACGCCTTACGCGAGCACTCCCGCGAGCAGATGTCGCAAAAGACCCTCTCCAGCCTGATTACCAGCACCGTGTCTGTGGCCACTGGCGTATCGGGCGAATTGATGGATGTGGGCTCGCAAATGCTGGTACACCTGCCCAACTCTCGGGCGATGGAACTGGAGTCCGACATCATCGGTCTGGAGCTGATGGCCCGTGCAGGCTACAACCCACGCAACGCCTCGTCGCTGTGGAAGAAAATGATGCAAGCCAGCGGTGGCAAAAACGGCCCAGCATTCCTGAGCACCCACCCCGCAGGCAACCAACGCATTGCAGAGCTGGATGCGTATGTACCCAAAGTGATGCCGCTGTATGAAGCTGCGCACGCCCAGAAACGCGGCACCCGCCAGCGCTGAATAAATCCGTAGCCTTAAATCGCCACCAGCTTCTGGATTTCCTTGTCTTTCATCTCAGAACCGGGACCTGATGCAATCACTTCGCCACGCTCCATGACGAGGTATTCATCAGCCAACTCTTCCGCAAAGTCGTAGTACTGCTCGCACAGCAGCACGGCCATGCCGCGTTCCTTGGCCAGCATGCGGATGACGCGGCCAATGTCTTTGATGATGCTGGGCTGGATGCCTTCGGTGGGTTCATCCAAGATCAGCAGCCCCGGCGCTGGGGCCAGCGCCCGCGCAATGGCGAGCTGCTGCTGCTGCCCACCGGAGAGGTCGCCGCCCCGGCGGTGCAGCATTTGCTTGAGCACGGGAAAGAGTTCGTACAAATCGGGTGGAATCGGCGTGCTGCCGCTTTTGTAGGCCAAGCCCATGCGCAGGTTTTCTTCGACCGTCAAACGCCCGAATATCTCGCGCCCCTGCGGCACAAAGCCGATGCCTGCGCGGGCACGCTCGTAGGGCGTGAGCTTTTCAATCGGCTTCCCATTCCATTCAATGGCCCCACTTTTAATCGGCACCAGCCCCATCAAACTTTTGAGCAGCGTGGTCTTGCCCACGCCATTGCGGCCCAGCAGCACCGTGACTTTGCCGGGCTCGGCCTGCACGCTCACATCACGCAGGATGTGAGAGCCGCCGTAGTACTGGTGCAAGTTATGGACTTTGAGCATGTCATTCTTCCTTTTGCACAGGCTTTGACACTGTGCATGCCGCGCTATGCCGTACAGCGCAGCTTTTTAAATAGATGAGCTAGATGCCTTGGTAAAACCTTGCTTTCAAGCACAAAACACTTGCAAATCAAGCTTTGACCAGGGCATGCAGCTCACTTTTCCATCAACGCATCAGCGCCCCAAATACACCTCAATCACGCGCTCATCAGCCTGCACCTGCGCCAGCGTGCCTTCGGCCAGCACGCTGCCGTCGCACAGCACCGTTACCTTTTCGCTGATGGTGTTGATGAAGCTCATGTCGTGCTCCACCACCATCAGGCTGTGCTTGCCTTTGAGGGTGAGGAACAGCTCGGCCGTGCGCGCGGTTTCGTCATCCGTCATGCCTGCCACGGGTTCGTCCAGCAGCAGCAGTTTGGGTTCTTGCATCAGCAGCATGCCAATCTCCAGCCACTGCTTTTGGCCGTGGCTGAGCACGCCAGCCTCACGATTGACTTCACCCGCCAAGTGGATGGTGTGCAGGATTTCCGCCAGCTTGTCGCTTTGTGCGCTGTCCAGCCTGAAGAACATGCTGTGCTTCACGCCCTTGTGCGTTTTGAGCGCCAGCTCCAGGTTTTCAAACACCGTGAGCTGCTCAAACACCGTGGGCTTTTGGAACTTGCGGCCAATGCCGAGTTGGGCAATTTGCGGCTCGTTGTGGCGCAGCAGATCAATGGTCGAACCAAAAAACACCGAGCCTTGGTCGGGCCGTGTTTTGCCGGTGATGATGTCCATCATCGTGGTCTTGCCCGCACCGTTGGGGCCAATGATGCAGCGCAGCTCCCCCGGCGCAATATCCAGGTTCAAGCCGTTGATGGCTTTGAAACCATCAAAGCTCACATGCACATCTTCAAGGTACAGGATGCGCCCGTGGGTCACATCCACCTCGCCGGGAACGGCGATGCGCTTCATGCTGGCGCTGCGCCCGCCGGAGTTGGTGTTGTGCGCAGCTTTCTGCGCCGCTTCACGCATGCGGACTGCGCCCGCCTCCATCAAATCGGGTGTCATGCTGCACCTCCCTCTTTCTTCGCGCCCAACTTGCCGCGCAGCTTGCGCACCACGCCGACGATGCCGTTGGGCATCCACAGCGTCACGGCAATGAACAAAGCGCCCAAGAAATACAGCCAGAACTCCGGCGCTGCCACCGTCAACCAGCTCTTGGCACCATTGACGGCAAATGCACCGACGATGGGGCCTATCAAGCTGCCACGGCCTCCCACAGCAGCCCACACAGCCATTTCAATCGAGCTGGCAGGCGACATTTCCACCGGGTTGATGATGCCCACCTGCGGCACATAGAGTGCGCCCGCCACACCGCACATCATGGCGCTGATGACCCAAATGGTCAGCTTGTACGGCAGCGGTGAATAGCCCGAGAACATGACCCGCGTTTCTGCATCGCGAATGGCCTGCAGCACGCGGCCAAACTTGCTGCGCACCAGCCAGCGCGCCATCAAGAAAAAGCCCAGCAGCGTGCAGCCGGTAATCACAAACAGCGCCATGCGCATTTCTTGCGTGGCCAAGGGCATGCCCAGAATCTGCTTGAAATCGGTAAAGCCGTTGTTGCCGCCAAAGCCGGTTTCATTGCGGAAAAACAGCAGCATGGCCGCATACGTCAGCGCCTGCGTGATGATGGAAAAGTACACGCCCTTGATGCGCGAGCGAAAGGCAAACCAGCCAAACACAAAGGCCACCACGCCGGGCACCGCAAAGATCAGGATGAAGGTGGCCGCAAAGCTGTCTGACAGTTGCCAGAACCACGGCAACTCTTTCCACGCCAAAAACACCATGAAGGCAGGCAATTCACCGGGCGCAACCGACTGCATGCTCAAGTACATGCCCATCACATAGCCACCCAGCGCAAAGAACAGCCCGTGGCCCAAGCTCAAGATGCCCGTGTAGCCCCAGATCAAGTCCATGGCCAGTGCGCAGATGGCAAAGCACATGATCTTGCCCAGCAGCCGCACGGAGTAATCCGACAGATGAAAGAAGCTGCCCTCAGGCACCCACAGGTTGAGCACCGGAGCCACCGCGCACACCACGATCAGCGCCACCATCAGGGCCGACCAACCGGCCTTGGTCAGCAGCGGCTTGCGGCCGGGCAGCTCCACGGGCACAAACACATTCGATTTCAAAGTTGAAGCTGTCATGTCAGGCCTCCGCACTGCGGCCTTTCATCGCAAAAATGCCTTGCGGTCTTTTTTGGATGAAAGCAATGATGAAAATAAGCACGGCAATCTTGGCCAGCACCGCACCCGTCCAGCCTTCGAGGAACTTGTTGAGAATGCCCAGACCCAGCGCGGCATAGACCGTACCGGCCAGCTGGCCCACGCCGCCCAGCACCACCACCATGAACGAGTCCACGATGTAGCTTTGGCCCAAGTCCGGCCCCACATTGCCGACTTGGCTCAACGCACAACCCGCCAAGCCCGCAATACCGCTGCCTAGCGCAAAGGCCATGGTGTCGACCCGGGCGGTGTTCACGCCCATGCACGAGGCAATCGGGCGGTTTTGCGTCACACCGCGCACAAACAAACCCATGCGGGTTTTGGCGATGAGGTAGCCCACCCCCGCCAACACCGCAAAAGCAAAGACGATGATGATCACGCGGTTCCACGGCAGCATCAGGTTGGGCAGCACCTGCAGGCCGCCACTCATCCACACCGGGTTTTCTACCGCCACGTTCTGCGCACCAAAGAAGGTACGCACCAGCTGCATCAGCACCAAACTGATGCCCCAGGTGGCCAGCAAAGTTTCCAGCGGGCGACCATACAGAAAGCGCAACACGCTGCGTTCCATCACCGCGCCTACCAAGGCGGAGGCCATGAACGCCACAGGAATGGCGGCCAGCAAATACCAGTCAAAGTATTCCGGCAGATAGCGGCGAAACAGGCCCTGCACCACAAAGGTAGCGTAGGCACCAATCATCATCAGCTCGCCGTGGGCCATGTTGATCACGCCCATCAAGCCATAAGTAATAGCCAGGCCCAGCGCCACCAGCAGCAAGATGGAGCCCAGGCTGATGCCGGTAAAGGCCACGCCCAGCCGTTCGCCCCAGGCCAGCTTGTCAGCCACTTCGGCCAGCGAGCGCTTGAGTACGACCTTGACTTTGTCGTCGGGCTCTTGCGTCAGCTGTTCGTTGAGCAGCAGGCGCGTGGCAGGTGTGGCACGCTGCGCCATCTGCTGGGCTGCGGCAATGCGTTGCTCAGCGTCTGCACTGCCCAGCAATGCGGCGGACTTCGCCATTTCCAGCTCCGCCTTCACCGCTTCGTTCGATTCTTTGGCCAGGGCTTTTTCCAGCAACGGCAGGCGTTCAGGCGTCGCCCCCTTCAGCATGGCCCGGGCGGCTTCCAGTCGTTCTGCATCGTTGCCCACCAACAGGTTCAACGCGGCTTGGGCGTTGCCGATTTCGCGGCGCATGCGGTTGTTGGTGCTGGCATCTTCTGCTCCTTCGGCCAGCGCGGTGGCCTGTCCGGTGACGGGGTCCAGCACTGCACCACCGCGCACGATGAAGGCGCGCTCTGCGGTGTACTGGACCTCGCCATCGCGCAGCGCCTGCAAAAAATCAGAAACCCGCGTGGCCTCGCCCGTGGCCACTGCGTCTTGCATGGCAGCAATGCGGCTGGTGTTATCGCCATCGGCCATGGCCAGTGCTTGCTCGGCCGTCAAGGCATACGCAGCAGGCTGCCACATTGCCAGGGCTGACAGTGCAGCGCCCAGCCAAGGCCTGCATCGCTGCAAGAGGGGTGAAAACATACGCAATCCGATCAACAAAAGGCCCGTCACACCGGACGGGCCTTGCCACAAAAGTTCCGGTACTGGCACCACAGTGCAACTGCCGTGCCAGATCGCCTTTACTTCTTCTCTGGCTCGTCCTTCTTCTTGTCATTGCCTTCGATAAACGGGCTCCAAGGCTGGGCTTTGATGGGGCCCTTGGTCTTCCAGACCACATTGAACTGGCCATCGGCCTTGATCTCGCCGATCAGCACCGGCTTGTGCAGGTGGTGGTTCTTGGCATCCATGGTCAGCGTGAAGCCGCTCGGGGCTTTAAAGGTCTGGCCCGCCATGGCGGCGATCACCTTGTCGGCGTCGGTGGACTTGGCTTTTTCCACGGCCTGCTTCCACATGTGAATGCCCACGTAGGTGGCTTCCATGGGGTCGTTGGTCAGCGGCTTGCTGGACTGGCCGGGCAGATTCTTGGCCTTGGCGTAGGCGGCCCATTGTTTCATCCAGGCATCGTTCGCCGGGTTCTTCACGCTCATGAAATAGTTCCACGAAGCCAGATGGCCCACCAGCGGTTTGGGGTCTAGGCCGCGCAGCTCTTCTTCACCCACCGAGAACGCCACCACCGGCACATCGGTGGCCTTCAAACCTGCGTTACCCAGCTCTTTGTAGAACGGCACATTCGAGTCACCGTTGATGGTGGAGATCACCGCCGTCTTGCCACCGGCCGAGAACTTCTTGATGTCGGCCACGATGGTCTGGTAGTCGCTGTGACCAAACGGGGTGTAGCTTTCCATGATGTCTTTGTCGGCCACGCCCTTCGATTTCAAAAAGGCGCGCAGGATCTTGTTGGCCGTGCGGGGGTAGACGTAGTCGGTGCCCAGCAATACCCAGCGCTTGGCATTGCCACCGTCATCGCCCATCAGGTATTCCACCGCAGGAATGGCTTGCTGGTTGGGCGCTGCGCCGGTGTAGAACACGTTCTTGCTCAGCTCTTCGCCCTCGTACTGCACGGGGTAGAACAGCACGGCATTGTTTTCTTCATACACCGGCAATACCGACTTGCGGCACACCGAGGTCCAGCAACCAAACGTCACGGCCACCTTGTCCTGGCTGATCAACTGCTTGGCCTTCTCAGCGGCCAGCGGCCAGTTGGAGGCCGTGTCAATCACCACGGGTTCCAGCTTCTTGCCCAGCACGCCACCCTTGGCGTTGATCTCTTCAATCGTCATCAGCGCCATGTCTTTGAGCGCAGTTTCCGAAATCGCCATCGTGCCGGACAACGCGTGCAGCACACCCACCTTGATGGTGTCGGCGGCTTGCGCTGCCAGACCCGTAAAACCAAAACCTGCAACCGCTGCAGCGGCCGCCAAAGACTTCAAAGTGAAACGACGCTGGGTCATGGAAAGTGCTCCTCAAAGGACAGGTGGAATGTGCCCGCCAGAAGTTGCCCGGCGGTCTGCATCACCCCTTTGCAAGCCATGTGCCAGTTTTGCAGCCCGCTTCAAAAATCACCACAAAGGTGCAGTGAATAACGATGAAAGGCATAGCTGCACCGTTTTAGATGCACCTTGCACCAAGGCGTGCTGTGCCTGCAAAGCCCGCGCTCCACCGCAGCACCAAAACAAGGCGCAATCCCTGCACCAAAGCCAGCACTGGCACGTCTCTTGCAATCCAGCACCGCCATACAGCGCGCTCACCAAGGAATTGCAATGGAATTAACGCCCAGAGAGAAAGACAAGCTGCTGATCTTTACCGCGGCCTTGCTGGCAGAACGCCGCCAGGCCCGGGGCCTGAAGTTGAACTACCCCGAAGCCATTGCGCTGCTCAGCGCCTATGTGATGGAAGGCGCACGCGACGGCAAAACTGTGGCGCAACTGATGAGCGACGGCCGCACCGTGCTTACGCGTGACGACGTGATGGACGGCATTGCCGAGATGATTCCGGACATCCAGATCGAAGCCACTTTCCCCGACGGCACCAAGCTGGTGACGGTGCACGAGCCCATCGTTTAAGCCAGGCATTAATTTCAAGCCTTTTTGGCCTTTAGCCCTTGTCCAACCTACGCTTACAGCTATGAAAACCAAACACCTGATTGCCACCGCTTTTGCTTCCATCGCTGCAACATTGCCCCTGTACGCCCTCGCCCATGTGGGCAGTGACGGCGGCGGCCACCACAATTTTCTGGACAGCCTGAGCCACGCCATTGCCCACCCTTTTGGCGGCGCTGACCACTTGGCTGCCATGCTGGCCGTGGGTGCATGGAGCGCGCTGGCCTTTGGCAAATCAGGCAAGGCATGGGCAGCGCCCGCAGGCTTTGTGGCACTGCTGATAGCAGGCTGCTTGGCAGGCTTTGCGGGCCTGCATGTGCCCGCCATTGAGCCCATGATTGCCGCTTCCGTGTTGGTGTTGGGCCTGCTGGTGATGGTGCAAAAGAAGATGGCCGTCAGTGCAGCCACTGGTTTGGCCGGTGTGTTCGCCTTCTTTCACGGTGCGGCCCACGGCTATGAACTGTTTGAAGACTCTTTCGGTGCCGCAGCAGGTGTCATCGTGGGCATGGCCGCAGGCTCGGCCATCTTGCACCTGGCCGGCATGGTGATCGGCCACCAAGTCATGCAGCGCCACCAGGTGATGGCGAAAGTAGCAGGTGGCATCACCGCTGCGCTGGGTGCTTTCATGCTGACCCGTTTAGCTTGAAGAAAGGGCTTGCCATGATCCCCGGAGAAATCTTGGTCGATGAGGGTGCGCACGTGCTCAACCCCGGTCGCCCTGTGACCACATTGCTGGTCAAAAACGCCAGTGACCGGCCGATTCAGGTCGGCTCGCACTACCACTTTGCCGAGACCAATGCGGGGCTGGACTTTGACCGCCCCGCCGCGCATGGCAAACGCCTGAACATTGCCAGCGGCATGGCCGTGCGCTTTGAGCCCGGCCAGCAACGTACCGTGGAATTGGTGGATGTGGGCGGTGACCGCCAGATTTACGGCTTTCGTGGCCTGATTCAAGGAGCACTTTGACATGGCAACGATGGACAAACGCGCCTATGCCGAAACCTTTGGCCCCACCGTGGGCGACCGCGTGCGCCTGGCCGATACCGACCTGATCATTGAGGTGGAAAAAGACTTCACCTTGGCCGCTGGCGGCTATGGGGAGGAAGTGAAGTTTGGCGGCGGAAAAACCATTCGCGATGGCATGGCGCAAAGCCAGCGCTCGCGCGACGGGACGGGGACAGGCCCCTCCGGTGGCGGCGCCATGGACACGGTGCTGACGAATGCGCTGATCGTGGACCACTGGGGCATTGTCAAAGCCGACATTGGCTTGAAGGATGGGCGCATTGCCGCCATTGGCAAGGCCGGCAACCCCGACACGCAACCGGGTGTGGACATCATCATTGGCCCGGGCACGGAGATCATTTCGTGCGAAGGCAACATCGTCACCGCGGGCGGCATTGACACGCACATTCACTTTATCGCGCCGCAGCAGATTGAAGAGGCGCTGACCAGCGGCGTGACCACCATGATTGGCGGCGGCACCGGCCCTGCCACTGGCACCTTTGCCACCACCTGCACACCCGGCCCCTGGCATATGGAGCGCATGCTGCAGGCGGCTGACGCCTTTCCGATGAACCTGGGTTTCTTGGGCAAGGGCAATGCCAGCCTGCCGCACGGCCTGCACGAGCAGATCAGCGCCGGCGCGATTGGCCTGAAGCTGCATGAAGACTGGGGCAGCACGCCCGCCGCCATCAGCAACTGCCTGGATGTGGCTGAAGAGACGGACACGCAGGTGGCCATCCACACCGATACGCTCAACGAAAGCGGTTTTGTCGAAGACACGGTAGCCGCGTTCAAAGGCCGCACCATCCACACCTTCCACACCGAAGGTGCGGGCGGCGGTCATGCACCCGACATTCTGAAGGTGGTGGGCGAGGCCAATGTGCTGCCCAGCTCCACCAACCCGACGCGGCCCTACACCATCAACACGCTCGATGAACATGTGGACATGCTGATGGTCTGCCACCACCTGGATGCCGGTATTGCCGAAGACTTGGCCTTTGCAGAAAGCCGCATCCGCAAGGAAACGATTGCGGCCGAGGACATCCTGCACGATATTGGTGCGATCAGCATGTTCAGCTCCGACAGCCAAGCCATGGGCCGCGTGGGCGAGGTGATTTTGCGCACCTGGCAAACGGCGCACAAGATGAAGCAACAGCGCGGCCAGTTGCCCGGAGATTCCTCGCGGCACGACAACTTCCGCATCAAGCGCTATATCGCCAAATACACCATCAACCCCGCGATTGCCCACGGCATCAGCCACGAGGTGGGCAGCATTGAAGTGGGTAAATGGGCCGACATCGTGCTCTGGAAGCCGGCGTTCTTTGGCGTCAAACCTTTCTGCATTTTGAAAGGCGGCAGCATTGCCATGGCCGCCATGGGCGACCCGAATGCGTCGATTCCCACACCCCAGCCGGTGCACTACCGCCCGATGTTTGCCAGCTTTGGCGGGGCGATTGCCAAGACTTCGCTGACCTTTGTTTCGCAAGCCGGTCTGGCCGCAGGCATTGGCGAGCGCTTTGGGCTGGCCAAAACACTGTCTGCCGTCAAAGGCATTCGCAGCGTGAAAAAGCAGCACATGATCCACAACGATCTGGCACCGCGCATGGAAGTCGATGCGCAGACCTATGCGGTGCGTGCGGATGGGCAGCTTCTCACCTGCGAACCCGCGCGCAGCCTGCCCATGGCCCAGCGCTACTTCTTGTTTTGAAGATGCGGCTTGTCGATCTGGTACCACGCCAACCAGTCGCCCGCTTCAATCACCGGCGACTGGGCCACTGCGGCAGGCAAGGCTTCATACACCAGCACCGCCATCATCTGCATGCCACCACCGGTCAGCGCCACGGGCACGGTCATGATGCGCTTGGTGTACTCGCCGGTGTCTTGCGGCCAGATGCCTTCATAGCTGTCCAGCACCTGCTCCAAGGCATTGTCCAGCGGGTATACCTCGGCCAGCACTTGCTGCTGACCTTGCAGGCACAGGCCGGGGTACCAGCCCATGTCATGCAGGGTCCCCACCAAGGTGGTGCGCCCCGTCATCACCATTCCGGGGCGCAAACGCGCAATGTCATTGACGCCACCAGCGCGCAGCGTGCCGTACACCGCCACGTGGGCGACGCCACAGGGCTTCCAGTCGGTGACAGAGGGTTGGGACAGAGAGCGTTCGGTGGGGCTGGACATGCTGTTCATGCTAGTGGTTGCCAAAGAGCCATGTTGAATGCACAAACCACGCCAAGCTGTCATCCCTGATCCGAATTGAGACCCGCCATGTTGATCGTCAATAAACTTTTGCCCCAAGGCCAAGGCCTCGCCCGTGTGCTGCTGCAACGCGCTGCTACGGTGGAACTGGACTGGGACGTACGCCAGAAATCACGCTTTGCTGCCACCGACAGCCAGGGCCGCGATTTGGCTATCTTCCTGCCACACGGCCAAGCCGTGCGCGGCGGTGATGTGCTGGTGGCCGAAGACGGCTCCATGGTGCGTGCGATTGCTGCGCCGCAACGCGTCTTGAAGATCACCGCCTGCGCCCAGCACGGTACGCCGTTTGACCTGGTGCGCGCCGCCTACCACCTGGGCAACCGCCATGTGCCTATTGAGCTGCAGCCCGATCACCTGAAGATCGAACCCGATCACGTGCTGGCCGACATGCTGCGCAGCATGCACATGACGGTGGTAGAGGCCGATTTGCCATTTGAGCCCGAAGGCGGCGCCTACGGCGGCCATGTCACGAATGACGGGCACAGCCACCATCACCACGGGCACGGGCATCACCACGACCACGCACACCCCGCAGAGTGCTGCGAATGAGAAGGAAACCATGCCTCATCAGCCCTTAAAAATGACTTCCGGCAGTTTTCTGCAGTTGATGTGGCTGGCCTCCCCCGCCTTGCCGATTGGCGGTTTTTCATACTCAGAAGGACTGGAAGCCAGCATCAATGCTGGGCTAGTAGCTACGGAATTGGAAGCAGCTGACTGGCTGATCAATCAATTGCATCTCACCCAGTCACGCGGGGATATGGCGGCCATTGCACAGGCCCTGCCTGCGTGGGCCATGAACCACAAGGATCGCATTGCTGAACTTAACCACTGGGTGCGTACCACGCGCGAAAGCAGCGAGCTGCGCTTGCAAACGGAGCAAATGGGCCGCTCGTTGATGGAGTGGCTGAAAAATCGCTATGCCGGTGAGCCTGCAACGATGGAACGCATCACCTGGCTCGCAGCCCAGGATGCCAGCTACCCGCTCGCTTTTTCGCTAGCGGCCATGTTGACTGGCGCAAACGCCCGCGATGCGTTACTGGCTTATGCCTTTGGCTGGGCCGAAAACATGGTGCAAGCCGCTATCAAAGCCGTGCCACTGGGCCAAAACGCCGGACAGCGCATTTTGGCGCGCCTGACAGCCGATATCCCTGCCGCTGTCGAACACGCCTTGGCACTGACCGAGAGCGAACGACAAGCTTTTTCGCCCATGCTGGCCATTCTTTCGGCACGGCATGAACACCAATACTCACGCCTTTTTCGCTCATGACTTCTGCACTGCACCACATTCCCAACCGCACCAAGAAACTCCCGCCCCTGCGCGTGGGCATTGGCGGCCCGGTGGGCTCCGGCAAAACCACCATCCTTGAAATGCTGTGCAAGGCCATGCGCGACCAATGGGACTTGATTGCGATTACCAACGACATCTACACCAAGGAAGACCAGCGCCTGCTGACCGTGAGCGGCGCCCTGCCTGCTGAGCGCATCATGGGCGTGGAGACCGGCGGCTGCCCGCACACCGCCATTCGTGAAGATGCATCCATAAATCTGGAGGCCATCAACCGCATGCTGGTCGATTTTCCGGATGCCGACATCGTCTTCATTGAATCCGGTGGTGACAATTTGGCCGCAACCTTCAGCCCGGAGCTGTCGGATCTGACAATTTATGTGATTGATGTGGCTGCGGGCGAGAAAATTCCGCGCAAAGGTGGTCCCGGTATCACCAAGAGCGATTTGCTGGTCATCAACAAAACGGACTTGGCCCCGCATGTGGGTGCAGACCTGGACATCATGCGCAGCGACACCCTCAAGCAACGCACAACGCTTAAAGGCCTCAAACCTTTTGTGATGACCAACCTGAAGACCTTGGACGGTTTGGAAGAAGTGATTGCCTTCATTGAAAAGCACGGCTTGCTGGCCAAGGCTTGAACTGCATTGCCCATGTAAATAGCCCGCTACAAGCGGGCTATGGAATAGGTTGAAAGCGGTTGAAAGCTGTTGAAAGACTCTTCAAAGCATAGTCTTTGACCTGCGTTTTAAACGCTTACTTGTGCTGCTTAGAAGTATCTTGCTGCTTCTTGTCTGCAGGCTGGCCAGGCTGCTGCTTGTTGGGTGCAGACTGCTCGGCTTGACCAGGTTTTTGGCTGGGGTTGTTTTGACCTTGCTGGGTAGATTGAGCCATTTTTCATCTCCTTGAAGTTGGTGCAAGCCAAAGTGACTTCCACGTCCTCACAGTGAGACTTTGTCAATAACAGCGTTGTACGAATGCGTAAGTAACAAGTCTTGACGGCACGATCCACGCAGTGCAAGTTCGACCAGCAGACCGCATGGCTGAGATGCAATCTGCCCCCCAGCTTTCGCGTCAAGACGTTACTCAAAACAAGACGCGGCAGCGGATGGTGCCTGCAATGTCTGCCAGCTGCGCAATGGGCAACGGCGTTTCCGTGGCACCAATGTCCATGACCACATAGCCCAGCTTTTCATCGGTACGCAGGTACTGCCCGGCAATGTTCAGGCCGTGCTGCGCAATCACCTGGTTGATGGCAGACAGCACGCCTGGCACGTTGTGGTGCACATGCAAGATGCGTTGTTGCCCGGGGTGCGACGGCAGCGCCACTTCCGGAAAATTGACCGCCGATGTGGTGGTGCCGTTGTCGCTGTACTTGACCAGCTTTTCGGCCACTTCCACACCAATATTGGCCTGCGCTTCCATGGTCGAGCCACCAATGTGCGGCGTCAAAATGACGTTATCCAGTCCGCGCAGCGCAGAGACAAACTCCTCCGCATTGGTGGCAGGCTCTACGGGGAAGACATCGATGGCGGCGCCCGACACATGGCCTGAGCGGATGGCGGCTGCCAACGCATCAATGTCCACCACGGAGCCCCGCGAAGCATTGATCAAGATGGCACCTGGCTTCATGGCGGCTATTTCAGCGGCCCCCACCATCTGCTGGGTCGAAGGCAATTCCGGCACATGCAAAGTGACCATATCGCTGGCGGCCAGCAGCGCCTGCAACGATGCGGCCTGCCGTGCATTGCCCAGCGGCAATTTGTTCACCACATCGTGGAACATAACCTGCATTCCCAAGCCCTCTGCCAAGACCGACAGTTGGGTGCCAATTGAGCCGTAACCCACGATGCCCAAGGTTTTCCCCCGAATCTCATAAGCGTTGTCTGCGGTTTTGAGCCAGCGGCCACGGTGGCTGGCTGCATTCTTGGCCGGTATGCCGCGCAGCAGCAAAATGGCTTCTCCCAGAACCAACTCGGCCACGGAACGGGTGTTGGAATAAGGGGCGTTGAACACCACCACCCCGCGCTCACGGGCGGCGTTCAGATCGACTTGGTTGGTGCCAATGCAAAAACACCCTACCGCCACCAGCTTGGGGGCGGCCTGGAAGACGGCCTCGGTCAGCTGCGTGCGCGAGCGAATGCCGACAAAATGCACGTCGGCCATCTTTTCCAGCAAGGCTTCAGGCGACAGTGCGCCCGAGATGCTCTCCACGTTCTGGTAGCCCGCCTGGTGCAGCAACTGCAAGGCACCGGGGTGGATACCCTCGAGCAGTAAAAATTTGATCTTGGACTTGTCCAGCGACGTCTTGCTTGTCATGGCAGGGCTCCCTTTGTGAAAACGCAATCGGCCATTACAACGGATTCGCTATACCTCCACGCCGCAGAGTTACTTTCGCCAACACCAAGGTGCTGGGCCAACCGCGCCTGCTGGGCTGGGCTTGGCTACACTGCACAGCATGACGCAATGGACTTCTCGCCTGCTTTGGATAGGTGCTACCGGTTTGGTGGTGTGGACAGGTATTTTTGCCATCGCCATGGTGAGCCAGCTGGCCGACGCTGCCGACCGCTTGCATGCTGGTGCGGGCCAGGCTATGTTCTGGGGGCTGATGGGCCTGCTCATTGCCACGGTGGTGGTGCCCACCGTATGGCTGCTGCGTTTACCCGCAGCGCTGCGCTACCCACAAGCTACAGACATAGCCGCCATCGACGCCTACCAGCAGCGTTTGCGCGCGCACCTGGCGCGCAATCCCCATGTGCACGGCATGCCGCTGGGCAGTGAGCAAGAAGTTCACCTGGCCTTGGCCCATTTGCGCGAAAAGGCAGAAAGCGAAACCCGCCGCACGGCCGCCAGTGTGCTGGCCAGCACTGCGCTGCTGCAAAACGGCAGGCTCGATGGGCTGGTGGTACTGGTCAGCCAAATTCAGCTGGTGTGGCGCATTGCGCGCATTTATGGCTTGCGCCCCTCATTCAAGCAAATGAGCTATCTGTACGGCAACGTCAGTGCCTGCGTGCTGATTGCCAGCGGCCTGGATGAGGTGGACTTTGCCGAGCTGAGTGCCCCCATCGTGCAATCAGCCACACCGGCTGCCGTCGGCAGCATTCCCGGTTTAGGAGGCATGGGCCATCTGCTCACCAACAGTTTGGCCAGCGGTGCTGCCAACGCCTTTCTCACGCTGCGTGTGGGTTTGATTGCCGACGCCTATTGCGCTCCGCAACTCGCGCCTGAGCGCTCAGCCATCAAGCAAGGTGCCACACGCCGCGCTGCGCAGTTGCTGGGCACCATCGTCAAAGACTGCGGCACGCAAATTACGCAAGCCATCTACGGCCGCATCAAGCATGGCGTTGTCAGCACCGCGCAAGCGGCGGCCGACAGCGTCAAGCAAGCGGGCCGCAGCGTCAGCGGGGCCACGCAATCCGCCTACCAAGCCACAACGCACAGCTTCAGCCAAGCTGCGGCGCAAGTGCGCAACTCCACCACATCGGCCACGCAGCGGCTGCAGCAGTCGATCAAGCCCAAAGATCCAGAGTAACGCCTGCCGGGTGGATTTTTTAAGCCTTTTAGGCTTCTAGCCTTTATGTACCAATGGCATGCAGCTATCTATTTGGAATGGATGGATGCGCTTGCCGGTTGCGTCGCACGCTTCTAGCATTCCGGGCATGCTGCTTCGCCACCCATTCACGCTGTTGTACGCCCTGCCTGTGCTCGCTGCCCTGGCAGGGGCCTGCCTTTCCACACCCAGCCACGCGCAGGTTTACCGCTGCGGTAACACCTACAGCGATGAACCTTGCCAAGGCGCGCAGGCGCTGGATGTACAACCCTCGGTGCAAAGCCATGGCGGCAAGGCCAGTAATTCCGTGTTTCTATGCCGGCTCGGCGAGCGCCAATTCTGGAGCCCGCAATCGTGCCAGTCGCACAATGCCACCATGCTGCGCAGCCAGTCCGTCCCGAAAAACTGGACGTGGGAGCAGCAGTGGAAGCATGCGGAACGCGAATGGCAGCAAGCCGAGCGCCGCACCGCCGCCCAGGCACCGCTGACGCACCATGCGGATACCTCCCAGCTGGCCCAGCGCCGACGCGCACGGCCCGATTGCGCGCAGGCAGATCAACGCATTCGGCAGCTTGATGACATGGGGCGCCGGGGTGGTTCCGTGGAACACATGGAGCGCATTCGCGCTGAACGCAAGGAAACCCGTGACCGGCAGTTCCGGGTGGGCTGTTAAACCGCTGCTACAGCAGCTCCAGCACCTTCTCCGGCGGGCGGCACAGCGCTGCCCCCTTAGAGGTCACCACAATTGGGCGATTGAGTAATACCGGGTGCTGGGCCACGGCCAAGATGATTTCTGCATCACTCAATGATGGGTTGCCCAAATCCAGCGCCTGGTAGGCCGCCTCTTTGCTGCGCAACAGCTCACGTACCGGCACACCCAAGTGCGCCACCAGTTCGGACAGCTCCGGCGCGGTCAGCGGTGTGGCGATGTAGTCCACGATATTCGGTTCAATACCTCGCGCCTGCAGCAGCGCCAGTGCGCCGCGCGAGTTGCTGCAGCGGTTGTTGTGAAAAATGGTGATGTCGCTCATGGCACCAAGTTTAGGCGCTGCGTGCGGCTTTGAAACCACCAATACCCAAAGCCAGCCATGCCAGCATCAAGCACGTGCCGCCCCAAGGCACAAAGGGCCGAAAGGTCTCAATGCCGATGAAAGTGCGCAGATAAATCAAACCACTGAACAGCAGCACACCCAGCACAAACAAGCCGCCTGCGGCGCACATCCAGCGGTTGCCCAGCCCTTTGAGCGACAAAATACCGACGCCCAGCAAAGCCAGCGCGTGGAACATCTGCTGCTGCACCGCCATTTGCAAGCTGCTGCGGGTCGCTTCACGGACGGCCGCATCGGCGATAAAACCCAAACCGTGCGATGCATAAGCGGCCATGGCCACGCCCGTCAAACCGAACAAAGCCGCCACCGGAATCCAGAACTTGCGCATGCGTGTACCTTCTCGTTACAACGGTGCAGATTATCGACAAGCGCTGGCGCTGTGCACCGCCGCAAGGTCAAACCGCTGCACGCAGGTCCCGGCGCATCGCACGCAGGGCGGTGTCGATCATCTCTTCCAGCGTGGGATGGTAGTACGGCAACTCCAGCATGCTGTCCACAGTTTCACCGCGCTGAATGGCCCAAGCCAGCTGGTGGGCCACATGCTCACCGCCTGCGCACAACAGGCTGGCACCCAGCAGTCGACCCGTGCTGCGTTCGGCATACAGCCGCAGCAGATGGTGTGGCGCATGCATCAACTTGGAGCGACCACTGCCTGTGCCCGTGACGGTGCCCATCAGTGCATCGGGCGGCAGTTGGTCAAAACGCACACCGACCTCCGCAATGTCCGGATCACTGAACACAATGGACATGGGTGTCGTGCGGGGGCGTTCGGTCATGTTTTTCCAGTCGCTATCCCCCAGCGCTTTGAGCGCCTGCTGCGTCGCCAGCGTACCTTCGTGGCCAGCTTCGTGCATCAAGGCACGGCCCCCGGAGGTATCACCCGCCACAAAAACCTGGCTGCCGGCACAGCGCAGCGTGCCCGCTTGCATCTGCGGGCGGCCTTTGTCATCAAGTTGCACACCGGCCTGCTCCACCTCCATGCCTTGCAAGCGCGGCTTGCGCCCCAGCGCTGCCAGCAGGTATTGCGCACGGTGCTGCAAAGCACCGGCTTGCATCAGCACCCCATCGCCTTCTTTGCGCACGCTGATCTGCGCCTCTCCCAATGCCATCGGCAGCTGGGCGCCAAAGTAGCGGGCGGCGGCCAGTGCCACTTCGGGGTCACTGATCTTGGCCACCACCGGCGCACGCCCTGCGGCGGCCACCTGGACGCCCAGCCGTGACAAGGCCACGCCCATCTCCAGGCCAATGGCACCCAAGCCCATCACCGCCACGCTGCGGGGTAGCTCTGGCAGGTAAAACAATTCATCGGTCGTGATCAAGGCATTGCCCAGCTGCGCTACCAGATCTTCAGGTTTGACAGCTTCAGACCCAGTGGCCAGCACAAAGGCACGCGCTTGTACGCGGCGGCCATCGCTCAGGGCTAACGTATCTGGGGCAATGAAACGCGCCGAGACTTGCAACAAGTCAGTGCCGCCCAGCTTGTGAACTTGCCGCACATTGCCCGCCACCAGTGCATCGCGAATGGCCAGGGCTTCTTGCCACAACTGCTGCGGCGTAGTGTGTCCAGCAGGCAAGTGCTGCACGCTGCCTTCGGGTAGCAAGCTTTGCAAAGTGCTCCAGCGTTTGGCCGCATACAACACGGCTTTGGAGGGCATGCAACCCGCCCGGGCGCACAGCGTGCCCAAAGGGCCATGGTCGATCATGACTGCCCGTGCGCCTGCTCGGCGCGCGGTACTGAAGGCATGCATACCGGCTGTGCCGGCGCCGATGACGGCCACATCCACCTCGATTGTTGTGTTGTCTGACATAAGCCCCTCTCTGCTCACAAGTTCAATGCACCTTGCGCCCATTGTGAGGGAAGGCCAAACTAGCGTGCGACAGACGCTTCTGACACCGAGGCCTGGCGCAGCGCCTGCACACGCTGCTGCAAGTCGTGCGCCCAAGTGCGGCGGTCACGACCCTCGGCTTTTTCTGGTGGGCCGTAATGCACCACGGCCACCAAACCTTCGGCCTGCAGCGTGCGCCACAGGCTGCGCAATATCGGCTCGTCCAGATACGCTTCACACGGCAGATAAGAAGGCTGGCCGCTGCGGCCTTCGACAAACGTCAAGGCCACCGGTTGCACCGCCACATCAGCATCAATGGCTGCTTGCAAGGTATTGCCGTGAAAAGGCAGCAAATCCCGACCATTGCCAACCGTGCCTTCCGGGAACACCGCCAAGTGATCCCCATCTTGCAGTGCCTGCACCATCGCCTGCACGGTGCGCTGCGTAGCACGCCGCGAGCCACGCCGAATAAACAAGGTGCCTGCGGCGGCTGCCAACCGCCCAACTATGGGCCACTGGGCAATTTCCGCTTTGGAGATAAAACGGCAGTACTGCCCCGCATGCAGGGTAGGAATATCCAGCCATGACTGGTGATTGGCCACCAGCAACAGCGGCCCTTGCGTGACGGGTTGGCCCTTGATGCACAGCGTGACACCGGCACGCACTAGAAAGCCTTGCGCCCATTGCTGTACCAGCACTTGGCGCTGTGCCGCATCAAGCTGTGGCAAACGTGCGCGGGCGGTGTACGCGCCGCGCAGCACATGCCACAGCAGTTGACTGCATCGCACCCATGCACGCCAGTGGCCCGCCATCACACGCGCCCTGTCACGGCTGAAAGCTGCAGGCACTCGGTTTAGCCGCGCTCAAATGCCAGTTGGCCGTTCACCAGTGTGTATTGCACGCGTGCTGGCAGCTCATAACCCTTGAACGGCGTGCACTTGCCTTGGCTTTGCAAAGCAGCAGGCTCTACCGTCCATGCGGCTTGCGGGCTGACCACACACAAGTCGGCCACGCCGCCTTCGACCAACTGACCCAGGCTGGCCTGCAGCGTACCCAGTGCGTCGCCCAGCACCCGCGCAGGTGCAGCGGTCACGACTTCGAGCGCGCGCGCCAAGGGAACCTTGCCGTCTTGCGACCATTTCACTGCCAGCGACAGCAGCAGCTCCACGCCCGTCGCGCCCGGTTCGGCTTCGGCGAATGGCAGCACCTTGGCATCGTCATCGACGGGGCAGTGGTCGGAGACCAGCGCGTCAATGGTGCCATCGGCCAGTGCGGCAGCCAGCGCATCGCGGTCGCGCTGCTGGCGCAGTGGCGGCGCCAAGCGTGCGCTGCTGTCAAAGTAGCCGATGTCGTTTTCGGTCAGGTGCAGCGAGTTGATCGATACATCGGCCGTGATGTTCAGGCCTTCGGCCTTGGCCTGGCGAATCAGCGCCACGCCCGCCGCACTGGAGATGCGGCACAGGTGCACACGCGTTTGCGAGCCACGGATCAATTCAAAAATCGTGTGCAGCGCAATGGTTTCTGCCGCCACGGGCACGCCCGACAAGCCCATGCGCGTGGCCAACGCACCGCTGGCAGCCACGCCCTTGCCTAAATCTTTGTCTTGGGGGCGCAACCACACGGCATAGCCAAAAGTGTTGGCGTAGCTCAGTGCGCGCTGCAATGTCTGGATGCTGGGCAGCGGTACATCGGCCTGGCCAAAGGCTACGCAGCCAGATTCGGTCAGCTCGGCCATTTCGGTCAGGATCTCGCCCTTCAAGTCCTTGGTCAGCGCGCCCATGGGGAACAGGCGCGACTGGTGCAACTTCTCAGCACGAAACTTCAGCATTTCCACCAAGCCCTGCTCATCGAGCACCGGATCGGTATCGGGCAGGCACACCACACTGGTTACGCCACCGGCCACGCTGGCGGCCATTTCGGAGGCCAGCATGCCTTCGTGCTCATGGCCGGGCTCGCGCAGGCGCACAGCCAAGTCCACCAGACCAGGCAACACCCATTGGCCGGATGCGTCAATCACCCGATCTGCGGCAAAACCTGCAGGTGCTGTGCCGATAGCCACCACACGGCCTGAGGCGATGGCGACATCACCCACCTGGTCGTACCCGCGAGCCGGGTCAATCACCCGGCCGTTTTGAATCAAGATTTTCATGCTACACACCAAATTGGCCTCTAGCCCTTATTCCACCTGGGCTAGCAGCTATCAAAACAATCAGGCTTCGTTGCCTGCCACGATGGACATCACGGCCATGCGCACCGCAATGCCGAACGTCACCTGCGACAAGATCACCGCCTGCGGGCCATCGACCACGGCAGAGTCAATCTCCACACCGCGGTTGATGGGGCCGGGGTGCATCACGATGGCATCGGGCTTGGCCAGCTCCAGGCGCTTTTCGGTCAGGCCAAAGCTCTTGAAATACTCTTGGCTCGACGGCAGCAGTGCGCCACTCATGCGCTCGTTTTGCAGGCGCAGCATGATGATGACGTCACAGTCCTTGATGCCCTCTTCCAGGTTGTGGAAGACGCGCACGCCCATGCTGGCCAGATCGGCAGGCACCAAAGTACGGGGGCCGACCACGCGCACTTCGGCAGCGCCCAAGGTGGTCAGCGCATGGATGTCCGAGCGCGCCACGCGCGAGTGCAGCACGTCACCCACAATCGCCACGCGCAAGTTGGAGAAATCCTTCTTGTAGTGGCGGATGGTGTACATGTCCAGCAAGCCCTGCGTGGGGTGAGCGTGGCGGCCATCGCCAGCGTTGACCACGTGCACATGCGGGGCTACGTGCTGCGCAATCAGGTACGGAGCGCCCGATTCGCTGTGGCGCACGACGAACACGTCAGCGGCCATGGCCGAGAGGTTGTCGATGGTGTCCAGCAGTGTCTCGCCCTTGCTGGCCGAGCTGCGGGCAATGTCCAAGTTGAACACGTCGGCGCTCAAACGTTTGGCGGCAATCTCAAACGTGGTGCGCGTGCGCGTGCTGTTTTCAAAGAACAGGTTGAACACGCTTTTGCCACGCAGCAGCGGCACTTTTTTGACTTCGCGGTCGTTGACGCTGACGAAGTTGCTGGCAGTGTCCAGAATCTGCGTGAGGATGTCCTTGGACAGGCCTTCGGTGGAGAGCAGGTGAATCAGCTCGCCGTGCTTATTGAGTTGGGGATTGCGCTTGTACAGCACGTTTATGCCTCGTTGACTTCAAAGTGGAAGGTGCCGTCATCGCTGCGTGCCAGGGCCAGCGACTGGCTGGCTGGCAGCGCCACACGGGCGGCTGCAAACTCGGCGGCCACCGGCAGCTCACGGCCACCCCGGTCCACCAGTACGGCCAGACGCACGCAGGCTGGACGGCCGTAGTCATACAACTCATTCAAGATAGCGCGTACGGTGCGGCCGGTGTAGAGCACGTCGTCCATCACCAGAATGTCGGCGCCGTTCACATCAAAGCCGATCTGGGTCTGCACGCTTTGCGACATGCCACGCTGGGCAAAATCATCACGGTGCAGGGCCGAGGACAGCACACCCGCGCTGCCCGCCAGGCCCAAATCCTTATGCAATCGCTCCGCCAGCCACGCCCCGCCGGAAGCAATGCCGACCAGTTGCGTATTCGAGCCCATCAGGCTGCGCACACCGCGCAGCAACTCACGGTACAAGGCTTCGGCATCCAGCACCAAAGAACCAGCGGAAAGACTCATGCAATGCTCCTCAAAAATTGCTCCAAGATGATGCAGGCCGATGCGGCATCGGCATCTTTGGCACCACTGGCCAAAGCCTCGGTGGTGCTGTAGCGCTCATCAACTTCGTAAACTGGCAGATTAAAACGCCCGCGCAGCTGGCGGCCAAACTTCAGCGCTTTGACGGTGTTCTCGTGCGGATTGCCATCGGGGTGGTAGGGCACGCCAATCACCAAGGCGTGTGGCTGCCACTCTTTGATGAGTTTCTCGATTGCCGCAAAACGCGCATCTGCGCCTTCGGCCTTGATGGTGGGCAGCGGGCTGGCCGCGCCAAACACGCGATTGCCCGAAGCGGCACCCGTGCGCTTGGTGCCAAAGTCAAAGGCCAGAAACTGTTGAATGTGCGCAGGAAATTGCGCAGGTAAATCCACGGCCTGTACAGCAGCATCGCTGGGCCGTGGGCAAGGAATTTCGGGGGTCATGCGCGTCCTGCTTCGGGAGAAAGCATCCAGGGCTGCAAGCCCAGCAGGCCCAGCGCCCGGTTGTAACGCTCTTCCACGGGGGTGTCGAAGATGACTTGCGGGTCGGCATCGACCGTCAACCAGGAGTTCTCTACCAGTTCAGACTCCAGTTGGCCCTCCCCCCAGGAGGCGTAGCCAAGCGTCACCAGGATCCGGCGCGGGCCGGCGCCATGGGCAATGGCTTCCAGCACATCTTTGGACGTGGTCATCTCCAGCCCACCTTTGACGTTCAGCGTCGAGGCATAGGCCGATTCGTCGTCCTTGGCCCCTTCAATAACAATGGGCTCGTGCAGCACAAAGCCGCGATCGGTTTGCACCGGACCGCCACGAAGGACCAGGTCTTCGCGCAAGTCTTTGCGGCCCATGGGCAGGCTGATTTTTTCAAGCAGGGATTGCAAACTCAGCGTGGAGGGCTTGTTGATGATCAGCCCGAGCGCACCGCGCTCATTGTGCTCACACACATACACCACGCTGCGGGAAAAGGACTCATCCTCCAGACCGGGCATGGCGATCAGGAAGTGGTGCGTCAAATTGAAAGGCGCAGGTTCAGCGGGCATAGCTGCGCATTTTAGCGGCGAACGCTTGTTGTTAACACCCTCATCAACAAGCCCTTGGGCACGACTTATTAACAAAAATAAGAGCAGCTAGCCATTGCAATATCTTGTTTTCAACGCTATTAATAGCCGAAATCCAATAAACACGAAGGCAAGCCGCTCTTATTTTTAACGATGCGCCGCTGCACTAATCAGTTACGCCAAAACACCTATCTTGGAAGGTCGGCGACGGCTTAAGACGCTTCCCCTAGAATGCAAAGATTGAATCTAGACCTCACGCAGGCCCTCTTGACAGATGCGGCCCTACGGACAACGCATGGCATTTCAGCCCCCTGCAGCTCCTGCTGCAAAAAACACCCCAGAAACCACTGAAACCGTGTTGGCCCAGCCAATGTGTGTGATGTGTTTTAACGCCTGCGACCCCAGTGGCGCAGGCGGTTTAACGGCCGACATCACCACCATTGCATCGGTGGGCGGCCACCCTGTGGCCATCGTCACCGGAGTGATGGTGCGCGACACCAGCCACGTCTTCTCACACACCGCCATCGATGATGAGCTGGTCTCTGAGCAAGCCCGCACGGTGCTTGAAGACATTCCCGTTCGCGCCATCAAGGTCGGCTTTGCCGGCAGCCCCGCCAATTTGGCGGCGATTGCGGAACTCACCACCGACTACCCCGATATTCCCGTCATCAGCTATATGCCCGATCTATCGTGGTGGCAAGGTGATGGCTTGGAAGAATATCTGGACGCCTTCCAGGCCTTGGTGATGCCCCAGACATCGGTGCTGGTGGGCAACCACGGCACGCTCAGCCGCTGGCTGCTCCCAGATTGGAGCCAGAGCCGCCCCCCCACCGGGCGCGACATTGCCAAAGCGGCTGAAGCACTGGATGTCCCCTTCGTCCTGGTCACTGGTATTCCTTTGCCTGAACAACATATCGAAAACGTCCTGGCTTCCACAGAAACCGTGTTAGGCAGCAGCAAATTTGAACTGTTCGACGGCACCTTCAACGGTGCGGGCGATACCTTGTCTGCTGCCTTGACGGCCTTGCTTGCGGCTGGCAACGATTTGGGTGCGGCATCGCAAGAAGCCCTCGAATACCTGGACCACAGCCTGGGCAACGGCTTTCGTCCGGGCATGGGCCAACTCATTCCTGACCGAATGTTTTGGGCACAGCCCGAAGATGAAGCAGCAGACGCCTTCACCGAGGAAGATGCCAGTGAAGACTTGCCTCCATTGCCCTCCTCCGAGGGAAACCAACCGCCCTTAGAGGGCTTTGTGATGCCTCTCCATGACACCAAACACTGATCTGAATCTTCCCTTGTTCGAACGCGCCAAAGGCGTGATTCCTGGCGGCGTGAATTCGCCAGTGCGTGCCTTTAATGCCGTGGGCGGCATACCCCGTTTTGTGAAACGCGCCCAAGGCCCTTACTTCTGGGACACCAACGACCAGCAATTTGTGGACTACATCGGCTCCTGGGGCCCGATGATCCTCGGCCACGGCCACCCCGAGGTAATTGAGACCGTGCAAGCCGCCGTGCTGGGAGGCTTTAGCTTTGGCGCGCCCACCGAGCGCGAAGTGACGCTGGCCGAGAAGATTCGCGAGCTGGTGCCATCGATGGAAATGGTGCGTTTGGTGTCTTCGGGCACTGAAGCGGGCATGAGCGCCTTGCGCCTGGCGCGCGGCTACACAGGCCGCAACAAGATCATCAAGTTCAACGGTTGCTACCACGGCCATGCAGATTCGCTGCTGGTCAAAGCGGGCTCGGGTCTGGCTACTTTTGGCAGCTCCTCCAGCGCAGGTGTGCCTGCCGATGTGGTCAAAGACACCATCGTGCTGGAATACAACGATGTCGCCCAGCTCGAAGAAGCTTTTTCCAAGATGGGCAACGAGGTTGCCTGCGTGATCCTGGAGCCGATTGCCGGCAATATGAACTTTGTGCGTGCCTCGGTCGAGTTCACCCGCCGCATCCGCGAGCTGACGCAAGAGCACGGCGCGCTGATGATTTACGACGAAGTCATGACCGGTTTCCGCGTGGCCCTGGGCTGTGCGCAAAGCATCTACGCGCAAAAGATTGAAGGCTTTGCCCCCGATCTGACGGTGCTGGGCAAGGTGATTGGCGGCGGTATGCCGATGGCCGCATTTGGTGGTCGCAAAGAGATCATGCAAAAGCTCTCGCCGCTGGGCCCGGTTTACCAGGCGGGCACCTTGTCGGGCAACCCGATTGCCACGGCTTGCGGTTTGAAGACGCTGGAGCTGATCAGCCAGCCCGGTTTTCACTCCGAGCTGCACCTCAAGACCGGCCACCTCATGCAAGGCCTGAAGGCAGAAGCCGATGATGCGGGCATTCCCTTCAGCATTGACTGGCAAGGCGGCCTGTTTGGTTTCTATTTGCTGGCCGATCTGCCCACCACCTACCACGAAGTGATGAAGACCGATGGGGCGCTGTTCAACAAGTTCTACCACGGCATGCTGGAGCGCGGCCATTACTTTGCGCCTGCGCTGTACGAAGCCGGTTTTGTCAGCGCAGCGCACACTGAAGCAGACATTGACTGCACGGTAGAAGCCGCGCGCGAAGTGTTCAAGACGCTGTAAACACTTTTTCAGTCCTACGCTCACCCCGCACGCTGCAAGGCCTGCGGGGTTTGTTTTTAGCCAGGTCGCTGAAACGCTTTTTTCGCAGCCGCCACCTGCGCTCGTGTCACGCAGTCGGGCGCATGGTCGTTGACCATGCCCATGGATTGCATGAAGGCGTAGGCCGTGGTGGGGCCGACAAACTTCCAGCCGCGCTTTTTGAGCGCATGGGCCAAGGCTTGGGATGCGGGGGTTTGGGCGGGAATGCTGAGGCCATCATTGTCTTGTGCCGGTGCAAAGCGCCACAAGAAGGCGGCCAGCGAGCCTTCT
This sequence comes from Comamonas sp., assembly GCA_015478895.1. Taxonomy (GTDB): domain Bacteria; phylum Pseudomonadota; class Gammaproteobacteria; order Burkholderiales; family Burkholderiaceae_C; genus Comamonas. The sequence continues at coordinate 93,268 of JADMKK010000025.1, forward strand.
TGCGCCACCATTTCCAGCGCACGGCTGGCGTTGTGGATCACCGCTTCAATCTTGCCGCGGTGGCGCACGATGTCCGCATTTTGCAGCAGGCGCAGCACATCGTTTTCATCAAATTGAGCGACCTGGTGGAAATCAAAATTGGCAAAGGCTGCACGAAAGTTTTCACGCTTTTGCAAGATGGTGTACCAGCTCAGGCCAGCCTGAAATGCCTCCAGACTGAGCTTTTCAAACAGCCTGCGGTCATCGGATACCGGAAAGCCCCATTCATGGTCGTGGTAGTGGATGTAGCTCTGTGTCGAGAGGCACCACGTGCAGCGTGCGCGCCCGTCGGGGGCCAAGGCGGTGGGGGTCATGTGTGTCAATCTCCTGGATCCACACACTATAGACAACACATAACCCGAGGCTGTCACGCACCGGGTTGCGATAAATTGTGAGCTGCATGCCCTAGCTATATATTGCTTTCAGATAGTTTTCTATCTGAAAGCAAGCATTTACAAGGGCCTATAGCTCCTTTTTTATTCGCCTTTTGCCAAGCGCGATTGGCGCATGCCATAGCACACGTAAATCACCACGCCCAGTCCCATCCACGCCATAAAGCGCACCCAGGTCAGCGTGGTCAGGTTCATCATCAGGTACACGCACAGCACGGCAGAGAGCATCGGCAACACCGGCGCGAAGGGCACGCGGTAGCCGGTGGAGTGCGGATTCTTTTTGCGCAAGATCAGCACCCCCACGCTCACCAGCACAAAAGCTGACAGCGTGCCGATGTTGATCATTTCCTCCAGCGCTTCGACCTTGGTAAAGCCCGCCAGGATGGCCACCACTACACCCACCGCAATTTGCAGGCGCACCGGCGTATTGCGCTGGGAGGTCACGCCCCAGCTGCGCGGCAGCAAGCCATCGCGGCACAGCGCCAGCAGCACACGCGAGGTGCCCATCAGCAGCACCATGACCACCGTGGTCATGCCCGCCAGCACACCAATCGAGATGATCTGCGCCGCCCAGTCTGCACCCACGGCGATGAAGGCGGTAGCCAGCGAGGGGTTGTCGGCCTTGGCCAACTCGGTATACGGCACCATGCCGGTCAGTGCCAGCGTGACCAAAATGTAGAGCACCGTCACCAGCGCCAAGCCGCCCAAAATGCCGCGTGGCAAGGTGCGCTGAGGGTCTTTAACCTCTTCGGCCGAGGTGGCAACGATGTCAAAACCTAAAAAGGCAAAGAACACCAGCGCCGCGCCCGAGATCACGCCCAGCCAGCCGTATTGGCTGGGCTGCGCGCCAAACAACCACGCCAGCATGGGCTGGCCCCAGACATCGCCGCTCACGCCATGCGCCACCACGGGCGGCTGGGCAGGTGGAATAAAGGGCGAGAAGTTGTCGGTATTCATATAGGTAAAGCCCACCACGATCACAAACACCGTGATCGCCAGCTTCACCATGGTGAAGAAGTTGTTCACCTTGGCCGACTCTTTGGTGCCACGCACCAGCAACAGGGTGAACACAGTCACGATAAAAAACGGCCCCCAGTACAAGGTGATGCCGCCCCACTGCAGCGTGGAAGGAATATCAATCCCCGCCGTGGCAAAGACAGTGGACAGGTAAATGCCCCAGTACTTGGCAATCACGGCTGCCGCCGAGATCATCTCCAGCAGCAGATTCCAGCCGATGATCCAGGCCAGTCCCTCGCCCAGCGTCAGATAGGTATAGGTATAGGCGCTGCCAGTGACGGGTACCTTGGACGCAAACTCCGCATAGCACATGATGGCCAGTGCGCAAGTGAACGCCGCAATGATGAAAGAAAAAATCACCGCCGGCCCGGCAAACGTGCCCGCCGCCCGCGCGCCCACCGAGAAAATGCCCGCGCCCACGGCCACCGCCATGCCCATGATGATCAAGTCAAAAGTGCCCAGCGTGCGCTTGAGCTGGCGCCCTGGCTCATCCGCGTCGGCCAGTGCCTGTGCGACGGTCTTGGTTCGTAACCACTGCATGCAAACCCTTTTGCTGCCTTCACATCCACGCGATGCGGGCAGCCTTCTTGTTTCAAAGGCAAGAGCATAGGGTTTATACCTAGACTACACAGCGAGTCTGCACTTACACCTGATTGCACGCTTGTTTATTGCACCGCCAGTCTGCAAGCACCTGACTTTCGCCATAGCAAGCACCTGCTTTCAGCCAGCCTGCATCGCACAGCCCCATTCCGCCAAGAAGCTGCATAAGCACATGCGAAGACGCAAAAAAGCCCAGCAAAACAGGGATGCCTGCTGGGCCTGTGTGCTTTAAAACACCGCGCTTACGGCGCTGGGGGAATCGCCAAAATCCAGTGGGCCATGCTCTCAGCCTGCGCTGGAGTGACTTGCGCATGGGCCGGCATGATGACGTTGCCCCACACGCCCACACTGCCTTCGCGAATCTTGCGCGCAATATAGGCCGACGCATCGGCCTGCTCACGGTACTTGTCAGACACCTGCACAAAGCTCGGTCCGACAAACTTGCGGTCAATGCCGTGGCAACGCATGCAGTTGCTGCTTTCCAGCGTAGCCTGGGCCTGCGCCAACTCCGGACTTGCCTCAGCCATGGCCTGCACGCGCTGCGCCGTGGTCTGATCCGAAGGCGTGCCAATGTACAAACGCACACCCAGATTGAGCAAACCCAACACCACCAAAATCATGCCAATGATGATGAGCCAGGCAATCCACTTGGGCCGCTGCATGGGCTCGTCGTCGTAGTCCCGCATGGAACATTCCTTTCCAAAAACAAAATCGGCATGGTGCCGAAACATCCATGCCGAGTGTGCGCCGCCTTGCTCAACTTAGCTTCAACAGGGGCGTTTTCACTGCGCCTTAAGGAATGGTTGAGGTAGCCCAGCCCATCGCAGACAGTAGCAACGCTACGGCAAGGCTAGGCGCCTCCGACTTTGCAACGGCGCATCAAGGACTAGATCGACCATTCAGTATCAATGGCGGAAGTGGCGGACGCCGGTAAAGACCATCGCCACACCGCGCTCGTTGGCCGCATCAATCACTTCCTGATCACGCATGGAACCGCCGGGCTGTGCCACGCAGGTCGCACCCGCATCGACCACCACATCCAGACCATCCCGGAAGGGGAAGAAGGCATCTGACGCGACGACGGTGTTTTGCAGCGACAGCTTGGCCGCTTCGGCCTTGATGGAGGCGATGCGTGCCGAATCCAGGCGCGACATCTGGCCTGCGCCCACGCCCATGGTCATGCCGTTCTTGCAGAACACAATGGCGTTGGACTTGACGAACTTGGCCACATTCCAGGCAAACAGCAGGTCTTGCAACTCTTCAGGTGTGGGCTGCTTGATGGTTACGACCTTCAGGTCAGCCAATGTCAGCTCATGGTTGTCGGAAGTTTGCAGCAGCAAGCCAGAGCCAATGCGTTTGGATTCCACCGCGTTGCGGCCGTTGGCCCAGTCGGTATCCCCCCCCGCAGGCAAGGCGATCTGCATCAGACGTACATTGACCTTGGACTTGAAGATCTCCAGCGCTTCGGCGCTGAATGCCGGAGCCATCAGTACTTCGACGAACTGCTTGGACACCGCTTCGGCTGCGGCCTTATCGACAGGGCGATTGAAGGCAATGATGCCGCCGAACGCGCTGGTCGGGTCAGTCTGAAAGGCTTTGGCGTACGACTCGTGCGCGTCTTTGCCAATCGCCACACCGCAAGGGTTGGCGTGCTTAACGATCACGCAGGCAGGCACGTCAAAGCTCTTGACGCATTCCCACGCCGCATCGGCGTCGGCAATGTTGTTGTAGGACAGCTCTTTGCCCTGCAACTGCACGCCAGTGGCCAGCGAGCCCGGTGCGGGGTACAGGTCGCGGTACCAAGCAGCTTGCTGGTGGCTGTTTTCACCGTAGCGCAGGTCTTGCACTTTGATGAAGTGACCATTGGACTGGCCGCCAAACTGCGCGCGCTCAGGCACATAGTCTTCAGACAGCTTTTCGTCTTCAAACTTCACGCTCGACAGGTAGTCGCTGATCGCACCGTCATACTGAGCGATGCGGTTGAACGCCGCCACCGACAGGCCAAAACGCAGCTTGTCGCTCAGCTTGCCATTGGCCTTGAGTTCAGCCAGCACAGCTTCGTACTGGTCAGCGGCGGTGATCACGCCCACGTCTTTCCAGTTCTTGGCGGCAGAGCGCACCATGGCGGGGCCGCCAATGTCGATGTTCTCGATGGCGTCGGCCAATGTGCAGCCCGCCTTGGCGACGGTGGCTTCGAACGGGTACAAATTCACCACCAGCAGGTCGATGGTTTCAATGCCATGTTCCTTCAGCGCAGCCATGTGCTCAGGAAAGTCGCGGCGGGCCAGCAGGCCACCGTGCACCATGGGGTGCAGGGTCTTGACGCGGCCGTCCAGCATTTCAGGAAATTTGGTGACTTCGGCCACTTCGGTCACAGGCAGGCCCTTGTCGGCCAGCAGCTTGGCGGTGCCACCTGTCGACAGCAACTGCACGCCCATGGCGTGCAGGGCTTGCGCAAATTCAACGATGCCGGTCTTGTCAGAGACGGAGAGCAGTGCTTTCATGGTGCAACTTAATAATGATGATGAAATCGTTACGCAGCGCTTACCTAGCAAGCGCTGACAGCTATCTATAAAGGAGTGCTGAGCGCCTTAGAGCATGTCGTGCTCTAAGAGTTTTTTACGCAGGGTATTGCGGTTCAGGCCCAGCCACTGGGCCGCACGGGACTGGTTGTTGTCCGACTGCTGCATGACCACATCCAGCAGCGGTTTCTCCACCAGTCGGAGCACCATGTCATACATGTTGCTCGGTATCTCACCTCCCAGATCACTGAAATAGCTCTCCAGGCTAGCGCGTACACATTCCTCAATGCTTTGGTTCTCGTTAGGGGCGCTCATGCAGCCAGTTCCTCAATTGCTTGCTCTGCATCTACCGCACTTGATAGCGGTAGACGTTCCATCTGCAAGCCCAGCTGATCAAAGTAGTCAGCCACGGCCTGCCACTGCACCTGGTAGTCGTCGATGGTGTTGATATGTTGTCGAAGTTCTTCCCCGCCGGGCAAAGCACGCACGTACCACGCAATGTGCTTGCGGGCGCTGCGCACACCGGTCAGCTCGCCATACAGACCATAGTGGTCTTGCAAATGGTCCAGCAGCAATGTGCGCACTTCAGCCACCAAGGGCGGCGCCAAGTGCGTGCCGGTGGCCAAAAAATGGGCCATCTCGCGAAAGATCCAGGGCCTGCCCTGGGCGGCACGGCCCACCATCACCGCATCGGCGCCGGTATAGGCCAGCACATCACGGGCTTTTTCAGGGCTGGTGATGTCGCCATTGGCCACCACGGGCACGCGCACCGCCTGTTTGACGGCGGCAATCGTGTCGTACTCGGCAAAGCCCTTGTAGCCCTGCTCGCGCGTTCGGCCATGCACGGTGAGCATCTGAATGCCCACGTCTTCAAACTGGCGCGCCAACTGGACGGCGTTCTTGTGCGCATCGCACCAGCCGGTACGCATCTTCAAGGTGACCGGCACATTGAAAGGGCGCGCGGCTTCCACCACCGCCTGGGCGATCTCGACGGCCAGCGGCTCGTTTTGCATCAATGCAGAACCGGCCCACTTGTTGCACACCTTTTTGGCCGGGCAGCCCATGTTGATGTCAATGATCTGTGCGCCGCGCTCGATGTTGTAGATGGCGGCTTCCGCCATCATGGGGGCATCGGTGCCCGCAATCTGCACCGAAATCGGACCCGGCTCGCCTTCGTGGTTGGCACGGCGGCTGGTCTTGAGGCTGTTCCACAAGTCTTTGCGCGACGTCACCATCTCGCTGACCGCATAGCCCGCTCCCAATGCCTTGCACAACTGGCGAAACGGCCTGTCGGTGACACCCGCCATGGGGGCAACAAACAGGTTATTGGCCAGCGTATGCTGACCGATGCGAAGCGCAGTCATAGGAGGTAAAAAGGCAGAAGAAAGGTGAACAGCGGGGAAAGGGCGGTATTGTATCTGCCCAAAAAATAAGCAACCCATGCCGCTATAAAGACACTAGCAAAGCATCAGGTAAATACCTGCTGATTTGCCCCATCTAATGTTTTTTTGTCTGGCCCGGTAAAAAAGCCCACCAATGACCAGAAACTGCTCGCAAGCCTTGCGCCTGCATGACTTCTTTCAGCCACTGGCGGTTGAACTCCACATCCGGGGAGATATCGTCTTGCGCCACAGCCAAGGTTTGTAGCGCAATGGGCAGGGCGAGCTGCACATCCCCCATGTCCACGGCTTCACCGTCAGCCAGAGGGCCGCGTACATACTGGCTGGCGATTTCGCTGTCGACCACCCACACGCGCACGTCCAGTACCTGTTGCATGTCGCCAAAGCCGGTGCGCACAAACGGGCAGCCTTGGGCCTGCAGCTGCATCCCTTGGGCTTGCAGCCGTACTTTGACCAGCTGGAAGGCGCGGTACATCGAGGTCTGCTGCAACAAGGCTGCGCAATCCATCAACACTTGCCGCTCTTCCCAGTAGGTCTGCGCGCCTTCTGCTGCCACTGGAAAGGGCAAATAGACCAGCGCAGCGCTGAGTAGCATTACGCTGACCTGCTGCTTCATGCTCTTCTGTGCAACCAATGTGACTTTCATACCCACAGCTTAGGACAAGGCACTGCCGTCTGTCAGCAGGCGAGCCCCTACACTGGCGCAATGGAAGCGTGGTTTCAAGAAATTTTGCAGTGGCTGGCGTTACCCCAGTTCGGCCTCAGCACACTGTTTGTCGTGGCATTGGTGTCAGCTACGCTGTTACCTTTGGGTTCTGAGCCGGCGGTCGTAGGTTTGCTACAGCTCAATCCTGAACTGTTCTGGCCCGCCATCCTGACGGCTACCGCAGGCAACACCATTGGCGGAGCTATCAGCTGGTGTATGGGACTGGGGGCGCACAAGGCGTGGCGCTCTGCACGCCAACGCCGCAGCGCAGGTTTGCCTGCGCTTGCAGGCACCAAGCCCCCGCGAGAACTCTCACGCAATGAGCGCCGGGCACGCATCTGGCTGCGCCGCTGGGGGGCCAAAACTTGCCTGCTCAGTTGGCTGCCGATTGTGGGAGACCCCCTGTGCGCAGTGGCGGGTTGGCTCAAGCTGCCCTTTTGGCCCTGCCTCTTTTACATGGCCATTGGCAAGTTCATGCGTTATCTCCTCATGACGCTGGCCCTTATGCAGGTGCTGCCACATCTTTAACGAACACGCAGCTATCGCCGTTGTCATTGCTAAGTTTTTATAGATTTGAGCCCAAGCCCTTTACTGGTTTGGGCATGGTGCTCTCTATCTGAGAGCAGCAGGTGCTAAAACGATTCGGTGTTGAGTCCCGGTATTTGATGGACCAGATCAGAAAGCACCTACAGACAAACAGATGTCGCGCAAAATTTTTCATATTTCACGCATTCTGCTAATGTCGCTGCTTCGTGATAGGAGCCGCTAACTTAGCGCTTATTTTCGCAGCCCCTTTGGTGCATTTGAACCACCAAACCTTGCTGCCTATTCAAATTTTGGTCCCTACCTCGCATGTCTTCTACCAATAGAAACAGCCGCTTTGTCATTCCTGGGTCAGTCCTATTGGTGTTTATCGCTGCAGCCATTGCCTCTTTGATCATTGCCGTGGTCAACGTGCGCTCTTCCGCTGTGCGCGTTGATGCCGTCGACGCCATACAGCGCATGACCTTTGCCATGCGGCAATTGAATGCATTTCAGGGAACGTTGAAGGACGCAGAAAGCGCCCAGCGCGGCTACTTGCTGACACACGACGAAGCCCATCTAGAGCCCTTCCACCGTGCAACCGATAATTTGGACATTCATTTACAAGGTTTGATGGAGCACAACGCAGACAGTGCCGCCAGAGAACGCTTGGTGTCCCAGATAGCCACCTTGGCCCGACGCAAGTTCACCCATCTGCAAGAAAGCATCCAACTGCAGCAAACCGGTAAAGCTGTTGACGCCATGAGCATCATGCGCATAGACAGAGGCCGCAATGATATGGAGCGCCTCAGCCTCTGGATCCAAGAGCTGAGCAATCTGCAAAGTGAAGAACTTGAACGGCGCCAGAGCGTGTGGGTAGAGGCTGCCTCCGCCTCCAATTTATATTCTTGGGGAGGGTCTATCACCCTGCTCGTCCTCGTCATGATCTCGGCACTGATGAGTGCCCGTGAATACCAGCGCAAATTGACCCAGACCTGGGTTTCGACAGGCCTTTCGGGCTTGAGCCAAGCGCTACAAGACGATTACAAACTGGACTTTCTTGGCCAACAAGCGCTGGAGTACTTGGCCAAATATTTAGGCGCCAAAGTCGGCGCTGGCTATGTGGTGGATCGTATTGACGGTAGCTACCAATTGTTTGGTGGCTATGCACTGCCCAGTGAGGGGCTGGCGTCACAGATCATTCCAGGCGAAGGTTTGACGGGTCAGGCCCTTACTTCCTTAGATATCGTCAAAGTACAAGACCTTAGCGAGAATCACTGGAAAGTACAGTCCAGCCTCGGGCAAACACAGCCCGCTGAATTGCTCATCATTCCGGCGGTGGAAAACGGTAAGGCCTATGCGGTTTTTGAGCTGGGATTTCTGCACCCCACGGGCGCTGCTGAAGCGGAGCTATTAAAAGGCGCTTCCAGCATCCTGGCCGTAGCTGTGCGCTCCGCGATTGACCGCACCAAGCTGGAGAAGCTGCTGGAAGAAACGCGCCTGCAATCTGAAGAATTGCAAATGCAGCAAAACGAACTGCGCAACAGCAACGAAGAACTGGAGCAGCAAAGCCTGGCACTGCAGCACTCGCAAAGCCAGATGGAACAGCAGCAATCCGAATTGGAGCGCAGCAACGCGCACCTGGAGGAGCAAACCCGCAAACTGGAGCACCAGCGCGAGCAACTGCTGCGCATTCAAGATGCGCTGACTGATAAAGCTCGCGAGCTGGAAATGGCGAGCCAGTACAAGAGCGAGTTTCTGGCCAATATGAGCCATGAGCTGCGCACGCCGCTCAATTCCTCTTTAATTCTGGCCAAACTGCTCTCTGAAAATAAAGCAGGCAATCTGACCACCGAGCAGGTCAAATATGCGCACACCATTTATGACGCAGGCAACGACCTGCTGTCTTTGATCAACGATATTCTGGACCTCTCCAAGATTGAAGCGGGTCAAGCTACGGTCACGCTGGAACCGGTTAATTTGGCCATCGCCATGCATGCCTTGGTAGAGCCTTTGCGTCCCTTGGCGCAGCAAAAAGGCGTGGATTTGCGCTACCAGGTGGAGGCGAATGTGCCTGCACGCATGCAAACTGACGGCTTACGTTTGGGGCAAATTCTTAAAAACCTGCTCTCCAATGCCATCAAGTTCACCCACCAGGGCAATGTGACTCTTCATATTTCCATGGATGCCCCCGATACGATCACATTTGCAGTCAGAGACACGGGAATTGGTATTGCCGAAGACCAACTGCAACTGATCTTTGAAGCCTTTCACCAGGCAGACGGCAGCACACACCGCAAATATGGTGGCACGGGCCTAGGCCTGTCTATTGCCCGTAACCTAGCCAAGTTACTGGGGGGAACTATCTCCGTTCACAGCGTTCCTGGCAGCGGAAGCGTGTTTACGTTTAAAGCGCCTGTGGAACAGGCATCCGCTGAGTTGCTCCAAACAATCCAGCCTACTCCGACCACTGCGGTGCCTGCGTTATCGCCGGTGACTGCGCCCCACGCGCCCTGCACGCCCATCACTGCGAGTGACGCAAAAGTAGAATTACCGTCTCCGACACAAAACGGTCGGCATATGTTGATCGTGGAGGACGATGAGCAATTTGCCCAAATTTTGGTCGACTTGTGTCAAGAGAAAGGTTTTAGCTGCGAAGTGGTAACCCATGCCGCCAAGGCACTGGATGCAGCGATAAAAAATCAACCCCAGGCCATTGTGCTGGACATCCATCTGCCAGATTTTTCAGGTTTGGGCGTTCTCGACTTGCTCAAGCGCAATCCTGCAACCCGTCATATTCCGGTACACATCGTGTCAGCGACTGACTACACCCAGGAAGCATTAGGGCGTGGCGCAATCGGCTATGCCTTAAAGCCGGTACAACGCGAAGAACTGGTTACCGCCCTAGAAAAGCTCGAAGCCAAATTTACACAAAACATCCACCGCGTTTTGCTCATTGAAGACGATTTGCGCCAGCAAGATAGTGTGCGCAGCCTCTTAAGTAGTATTGAGGTAGAGATCGAATGCGCTGATACCGCGGCCTTGGCCTTAGAGCAACTGGGCCATCACACCTATGACTGTGTGATCATTGATTTGAACTTGCCTGATATGAGCGGGTTTGAGCTGCTGGAGCAAATGGCCGAGCGAGAAAAAATTTCCTTCCCGCCGATCATTGTTTATACCGGCCGGGTTTTGACCCGCGATGAAGAAATTCAGTTGCGCCGCTTTTCAAACTCCATCATTGTGAAAGACGCCCGCTCGCCGGAACGCCTGCTTGATGAAGTCACCCTGTTCTTGCACAAAATCGAAGAAACGCTTTCTCCAGAACACCGTCAGATGCTGATGCAGGTACGCAGCCGCGATGCTGCGCTGGAGGCAAAAACTGTTTTGGTAGTGGAAGATGACGTGCGCAACATTTTTGCCCTGACCAGCATCTTGGAGCCCACAGGCGTGCATGTAGAAATAGCACGTAATGGCATGGAAGCTCTGGAAACTTTAAAACAGAAAGAAAATGTTATCGACCTGGTACTGATGGACATCATGATGCCCGAAATGGATGGCTATACCGCAATGCGAGAGATAAGGCGCAATCCGCAATGGCGTCGGCTGCCCATCATTGCGCTGACAGCCAAAGCCATGAAAGACGATCAAGAGAAGTGCTTAGCAGCAGGCGCAAATGACTACATTGCCAAGCCGCTGGACGTGGAAAAATTGCTCTCCCTTATTCGTGTCTGGATGCCTAATTAAGAAGGAATTAATTCCTCTCTTTAGCAATGCCCCATAGAAAAAAAATCCAAATTGCTGAAATAGAACAACGCTTGATTGTTGACGCTATTTATTATCGCTATCACTATGACTTTAGAGGCTATGCCAAATCTTCTATTTCCAGAAGTTTGCAAGCCGCACTGAATCATTTCAATTGCAATACGATCTCCCAGCTACAAGATAGGATCTTGCATCACCCAAATGATTTCGCAGAGTTGCTCAGTTATTTAACGATTCAGGTCAGTGAGATGTTTCGCGACCCTGAATATTTTTTAGTTTTAAGAAATAAAGTCGTACCATTATTACGCACTTACCCTTTTTTAAAAATATGGGTCGCTGGCTGCAGTAGCGGTGAAGAAGTTTATTCATTGGCCATTTTGCTTCAGGAAGAAGATCTTCTTGACCGAAGCATAATTTATGCCACCGACATTAATCCTCAAGCACTAAAGGTTGCTGAACAGGGAGTCTATAATATTGACCGAGCAGATTCCTTTTCGAAAAACTATTTAATATCTGGCGGAAAAAAATCATTATCAGATTATTATATTTCCCGTTACGGAAAAATATCCTTTGATAAGAGCCTGAGAAAAAACATCGTTTTTGCCGACCACAGCTTAGCCACAGATAGTGTCTTTGCAGAATCGCAGTTTATTTCCTGTCGGAATGTTTTAATTTATTTCGATTCAGTATTACAAGAACGTGTTGTACAACTTTTTAGTGAGTCCCTGTGTTACAGAGGATTTTTAGGTCTTGGCGCAAGGGAGAGCATACGTTTTACGGAGCAATACAATAATTTCGAAGAATTTTCAAGTAAAGAAAAAATATACAGAAAAAAAGTCCCTTGAAATTTCCAGAAAATTATCTACTCGGAATATTTTAAAGAGCAATCATTTATGACAAAAAAAACAACCATTAAATGCCTGATAGTGGATGATATTCCAAAAAATCTTGTTGCCTTGGAAGCCTTATTAAAAAATGAGAGTGTAGTCTTCCTCAAAGCGCATTCAGGCAATGAAGCCTTGGAGCTGCTTTTAGCAAATAACGATATTGCTTTGGCGCTCCTCGACGTTCAAATGCCAGAAATGAACGGATTTGAGCTGGCTGAATATATTCGTGGAAGCGAAAAAACGCGTCACATTCCTTTGATTTTTATTACTGCAGGCTCCAATGAAGAAAACTGGCAATTTAAAGGATATGAAAGTGGTGCTGTTGATTTCCTTTACAAGCCCATTAATCCTCACATTCTGGCCAGCAAAGTTAATATCTTTTTCGATCTGCACCGCCAAAGACAGGAAATTTCTCGCCAACTGGAAGAGAGAACAGAAGCTCTGCGCATCAATGATATGTTTATGGCTGTCCTCAGCCATGACTTGCGCAATCCCTTACAGATCATCAAAAACAGTGCGACGCTTTTAAAGCGGCAGTTACCAGACCCCAAAGCACTGGATTGTTCTGAGCGAATACTGAAAAGCAGCCAACGTATGGCACATATGATAGAAGAACTATTAGATGTTACAAGAATTCGTCAATCTGGGGGCTTACGCATAAATACCCAAGAACTAAACTTAAATAGCTTCTTAAGAGAAAAAATTGAGGAAATTAAAAAATTTCATCCCTCCAGTATTTTTTCTTTTAGAGAAGAAGAAAATGCTATTGGATATTGGGATGCAGAAAAACTACATCAAGTTTTTAACAATCTATTAGGCAATGCAATCCAGCATGGGGAAAAAGAATGCCCTATCGAAGTCACTATCAACTCAGATAGAAATAATATTTATATTTCTATTAAAAATTCCGGAGAAATACCGGCGGAAAAATTAAAAAATATTTTCACCCCATTCAGAGGGGAAGAAGCCCGCTCTGGATTAGAGGGAGGTTTAGGTCTCGGCCTTTATATCGCACAGCAAATTATCAAGACCCATCAAGGAGAAATTACCGTTAATTCCCGCGATCATTTCACCGAATTTAATATTATTCTACCTAAGCAAACAAAAATCGAAGATATAAAAAATATATATTAAACCGCATCTTGCTTCAAAATACCAGCTTCTATTTTTTCTAGAACTTCGTCAAGCTCCTCGATCTCAAATGGTTTAAGAAGGGTGTACACATTAGGCCCCCATTGCTTAGGATAATGCCCCAAATCGTAGCCAGAGCACAAAATAATATTTCTTTGTGAATCCTCTTCCAGCAATTTTTTTACAAAATCCACGCCAGAAATTCCTGGCAAGCTGATGTCAGCCATAACCATATCAAATTTTTGGCTTTTTTCCAGGAGCCATGCTTCTTCTGCCGACGCACAGGCAAAAATCGTACGGTGCTCATTTTCCATGAGACTTGCAATGGAAGCTCTTAATTCGTCATTATCTTCAATATATAAGATGCGCATGTCTCTTTAATTTTATTTAAGGGAATCTTACCAAAATCATATCATTACAAAAAAAGTCTTATTTTTCTGTAGGACAGAGCCTCAATGGTAATCCCCCCGTAATTCCAGTGCGCTGAGAAGTAGAGACTCTCACAGGAGAAT
>JADMKK010000026.1 GCA_015478895.1 Comamonas sp.
CTATTTGAATGGAAATAGGAGGCTTTGAACTGTCTACAAAACTCTGGTCGATTCATGCCGCCGAACTTGGCACGCCACTTGTAGAACGTTGCCGAGCTTATGCCCAGTTCACGGCAGAGCTCAGGCACCGTCAGGCCGGCCTCTGCTCGCTTGAGTGCGTCGATGATCTGGCTGTCGGTAAAACGTGATTTCTTCATGGTAGAGATTCTCCTGTGAGAGTCTCTACTTCTCAGCGCACTGGAATTACGGGGGGATTACCGTACTTGCTCTACCGGATTGGCACTCAACGGTTCAAGGCTCGCAGTTGAGCTGCTGGGCGGCTATCCCGTTAAATAAGCGCTTCAAACGGATCGCAGGGTATGCCCATATTGGAGTCAAACCCTTTCATTTAAAGAAGTTATTAACGACATTGGTTTTTTTAGCGCGATGCTTATTATTGAGAATAGTTATCATTTGTAAAATACATACCAATGACTAATCTCGCCTACCTCGTCAAGAGAAACAAGACAACCCTGCTAAAAACAGCTAGCTATTACGTTATTCACGTTGTTGTAGCTGCAATTGTTGCTTATGCCGTAACCAGAAGCTTGGTTGCAGCAATTACTTTGAGCTTGCTTGAACCGACCACCCAAGCAGTGGCCTACTTTCTGCACGACAAGACTTGGGCCAATATCCGCTTGCAGCGCATGCGAACACTGGTAAAAACTGCGTCCTACTATGCAGTGCACTTGGTCGTTGCAGCTGCTGTGGCTTATACCGTGACAGGCGATCTCATCACCGCACTCACACTGAGTTTGTTAGAGCCAACTGTCCAGATGTTCTTTTTCTACTTCCACGAAAAGTTGTGGGACATCAAGATCCAAAAGCAGGCACGCGAAATCGCTATCGTTTGTTCCTCTGTTACCGGCTGCCTGATCCCCGGAGACTGCAAATCGCATTGCTCCACGAGTCCAGCCTCCTAAACATCGAATCAATAGCGCCTTCATGCCGTGCTGGTTCGCTATCCAAGCCAGCGATGGATTTCTTCCAGCCTCACGAAACTGTATGAAAAAACAGTAGACTTTGGGCTTGTTCGCACAAAGAAAAAGGGTCATGCGTGTCTGTAGAAATCGAACACGAAAGCGCTTCAATTTTTGAAGACCGGCTTTGGCATCACAAGGGCTGGGAAGCCCGCGTCATCAAGAATGAAGACGATGATGGATGGGCTGTCTCAATGACCCAGGAAGGCCAAACGGAACCAGCTTTGGTGGGCCCGTGGACCATGGGTCGCGATAAGAAGAATCCCAAGCCACTTGACGTGTCAGCCTTCAATACGCTGGTAAAAACTGCCAACGAAATCATACGCCGGCATGAGCAGCACCTAGCAGCGATGCTGCACAAATCTGTCCAGATTGAAGTTCGCGGATTGCGCGTGACGGTAGCTCTCGATATTGAGCCTGATGAGGAAAACCCTAGTGCCACGCTCACGGCTACTGCAGCTGATGGCAGCCAGCTGGCCAAGGTTCCAGTTCGCCCTGACCACAACCTCACACGCGCATCTGCACAGCTTTGGGCAGATGCAGGCTACCCGCGTGCTAGTGAGGACTAAATTGGGTAGTGCCGCCCTCCGCCAGAGCTGCGAAGTAAATCAACCAGCTTGTCTGAATGGCGGGCAGCGTGCAATGGTGACGCCTCACCATCGTTGCTTACAAGCAGTAACCAAACGGTATCCCTTGTTTGACAATGCTTCAGACTCCCGCGTAAATTGACCCACGTCAAAAATAAACTTGGGGTAT
The DNA here is from genome assembly GCA_015478895.1 of Comamonas sp. Classification (GTDB taxonomy): domain Bacteria; phylum Pseudomonadota; class Gammaproteobacteria; order Burkholderiales; family Burkholderiaceae_C; genus Comamonas. The sequence goes on from JADMKK010000026.1 coordinate 1,776, forward strand.
CGAGTGCCACATCAACGTGTTCGCAGAATTCTTAGTTTTTTGGCTGCTTTAGAAAAAGCTGAACCTTGCAGCTCAAGGCAAGCAGCCTTTGAATTGGTACATTCGACATGGCTGGAGGTCAATTCAGCGTCGATCATCCCAGATCAAGGCATTGATGCCTTCAGAAATATGCAAATTTGTGCAGAAGATGGTTGGCAAAACTTAGACGGCGACCCATGCTTTCTCACCAGCATAGAGCACACGGGCCTAGGCTTGTATTTGCACAATAACGGCACATTTGTCATTCAGGATTTGAGTTGTGCCTCCTGCCAAATTTTGATTGCAAAGCTTGGTGTGAGGCAGGCTTTGAGCCCAGCAGGGTTCCATCTCTTTGCTGTTTGAGCTGGCCAGCAAAGAAATGGCAAATCCAGTACCTAGTCTTTTTTGGCGCGCAATACTTTTCCATTGGCCGCGTCTATCTTCAGCTCCATGACTGAAAAGTCAGCCTGGAGCACATCAATTTTGTAGGTGGTCGTGCCCCAGTGGTTGTCCAGTTCTGCCTTTACGGCTTTGCCTGGGGTATGGGTCAGCGCGGAGCGAATCGCTTCTTGGATGTCGACCTTTGCGTTCTGAACACGCTCTTTGTCTTTGCGTTTTGCTTTGCTGTTGTGCTCATGTACCCGGGCTTGACCGCTTGCGCCGTCCACCCAGATTTCCACGGTGTCACCCGCAGCTGTTAACACCTCAGCTTCATAACGTACGCCCTGTCCATCGCCATCATCCACTTCAATGTCAAGGATGGCTCCCGGTGCTGCTTTCAAGGCGCTCTGTATGGCATTTTCCAAGCTGACGGACAGGCCGCTTGTGATTGTTTGCCACTGCGCGGGAGTAGCTGCAAGTGTTGCAAAAGACGCTAAGCCCAAGGTGGTTGCCAAAGCAGTTTGGATCAATTTTTGCTTCATAGGTACTCCTAATGCAGTGATGCAAAGCCAGTCTATAAGGCTGGGGGGAATTTGCTGACTCTGGGCCTGATCATCAGATCGTTTGCGCTTTGTATCTCGCAATGGGCCCCAAAACGTCGCAACGCACGGGGTTTTCGCTTCTTATGCAGTGCGCTTACTGGTCAGCATGCACCTGCCAACCGCGCGCTATGAAAAGCAAAGCTACTTGCCCTGAGCAGCGCTTGTTTTCAATAGGAAACTACTTTGAAATCCATCGAAGGCAACGGCAAGCTGCTCACAAATTCATGAACCACCCACCAAGCCCGCACTCCGACTCCGCAGGCTTAATTGTTTCTGGAGTTCACCGCCACGACGACTTACCCCCTTGAGTCTAAAAAATAATTCATAGATTTGCGCGTTTTAGCAAAATGACTAACCTCTATGTATGCCACGCCAAAACACATCTCCTGCCGACTACCCACAAGCTGTGCTCCAGCAAATTGAGCAGTTAGCGCAAAACATCGTCGTCGCCCGCAAGCGGCGTGGGGAGTCGCAGGCGCAGCGAGCACGACCATGCAGCGCTGGAGAAAGAGGTCGCCAAGGTGAAGGCAAAGCGCAAAGCACCGCCCAAGCTAACTCAAGTGTTTCAGGTGTCGTCTCCTGGCCCTCAAAACATGCCTGCCAACTGCATGCCCTTTCAAACTGATCGCCTATCAGACACAAGAAAAAATTTGAATAGCATATGAAAAAAGGCAAGGTGAAACATGGATTTTTTAGGACCGCAAGGCGAGCAGCTTCGGAAGATGAAGGGTCAACTGCTTGCTCAAGAGGCACTGCTCGTCGCAATCGTGCAATCCAGTTGTGAATCCACCAAAGATTTGGTGGCCAGCAAATTTCAACTTCAGTCAGAAAAAGTGCTTGCTGATTGCCTCCATTCAATGGCATCCGATTCCATGAATGAAGAGCTGAAGAATCAACTGAAACATTTGGAAGACATGCTGCAACCTTTGACAGCAAAGCATGCCTCTAAGCGTCAGTCTCTATAGCTGCCAGCCTTTGCCCCATAAGGGCTAGAGCCACTTTTCACCATTACCCACCCCAGCCCGCCCGGTGCATGCCGAGGTGGTTTTTGTTTTTTCTGGAGACGGGCATGAACCAAAGCCTTTTGCGTGAAGGCCTGCGCTTGTATGGGCACAATAACGTCTTGATCTTTAAGACGAATCTGTGCTGCGTATGCGGCCGTGCCATCCGCACGCTTTCCTGCTGATATCGATCCCATCGTCTTTTACAGATGATGAAAACACCCCATGAACCAAGAAAATAACAAACAAAATCAAGGATATACAGCTTACCCACGCATGTCCGTAGCGCCGATGCTCGATTGGAGTGACCGACATTGCCGGTATCTGCATCGCTTGCTGAGCAAGCACGCGTTGCTGTACACCGAGATGATCACCACCGGCGCACTGCTGCACGGTGATGTGCAGCGCCACCTGCGCTTCAATGCAGAAGAGCACCCAGTTGCGCTGCAGTTGGGCGGCAGCGAACCTGCGGACTTGGCCAAAGCAGCCAAAATCGGGCAGGACTGGGGCTATGACGAGATCAACCTGAACTGCGGCTGCCCCAGCGAGCGCGTACAGCGGGGTGCGTTTGGCGCTTGTTTGATGAATGAGGCACCGCTCGTGGCCGATGGCGTCAAAGCCATGCGCGATGTGGTGGGCATTCCCGTCACCGTCAAACACCGTATTGGTATCGACAAGAACGAAAGCTACGACTTTGTGCGCGACTTCGTGGGCACGGTTACCGAGGCTGGATGCAGCATCTTCGTTGTGCATGCGCGCAATGCCTGGCTGCAAGGGCTGTCACCGAAGGAGAACCGCGACATTCCGCCACTGCGTTATGACATCGTGGCACAGCTCAAACGGGACTTTCCGGAGCTGACCATCGCCATCAACGGTGGCATCAAAACAGATGAAGTGGTGCAGGAACAGCTGCGCCTGGTTGACGGTGTGATGGTGGGCCGTGAGGCTTACCACAACCCCTGGTGGTTGAGCCGCTGGGACGAGCTTTACTTTGGCGCTGCGCCGTCCGAGCTGACGCACCTGGATATTGAGCGTGCGATGGTCCGCTACATGGAGCGCGAGGCCCGCGACCACGGCACCAACTGGTATTCGATTGCACGCCACATGCTCGGCCTGCGCCACGGACTGCCAGGCGCGCGCCGCTGGCGCCAAGTGTGGAGCGATCACCGCCTGAAAAACTTGCCAGCCAGTGAAGTATCAGCCATTGCCAACGCGCAGCCAGAAGCGGCTTTGCCGCAGTAACTTGGAGAATTGCTATATTAATTAAAGCTAACTGCCATTGTTCTTGTTAGGTTTCAGCTACTTATCTATCTGAATCCTAATGTTTACAACGGCATTTAGCTATTAATTTAGATATCCTGTCTTTTCCTTACGCCAGAGGTGCAAAGCGCTGACAAAATTCATGTCGCTTGTGCGACTGAAAGTGCGGTAAGTCACAGTTTCTCTCTGGGCAGACGTGCTGTTATATTGCACTGCAACATAACGAATAAAGCGCCCTGCCATGTTCTATCAAATCTATGAAACGCAACGCGCCCTGATTGAGCCGTTTGCAGATTTTGCGCAAGCTACTGCCAAGCTCTACAGCAACCCTTTGCTACCTCTGGCGCAATCGCCCCTGTCACAGCGCATCGTGGCGGGGTTTGATCTGTTTTATAGACTGGGTAAAGGCTATGAAAAACCCGAGTTCGGCATTCAATCGGTGCCCGTCAACGGGGTCAATATCACGGTGCTGGAGCGCATTGAAATGGACAAGCCATTTTGTGAGCTGCGCCGTTTCAAACGCTTTTCTGACGACCCCAAGACGCTTGATACGCTGATCCAGCAGCCACCTGTTTTGGTGGTCGCGCCCTTGTCCGGGCACTACGCCACGCTGCTGCGCGATACCGTCAAAAGTTTGTTGGGCGACCACAAAGTGTTCATCACCGACTGGAAGAACGCGCGGCTGGTGCCCCTGTCCGAAGGCGAATTCCATCTGGATGACTACATCAACAACGTCCAGGAATTTATCCGCCATTTGCAAAAGCAATACGGCAATTGTCATGTGATTAGCGTCTGCCAGCCTACTGTGCCTGTGCTGGCAGCTATTTCGCTCATGGCCAGCCGCGGAGAGCCTACGCCCCTGTCCATGACCATGATGGGCGGACCGATTGACGCTCGCAAATCGCCTACCGCGGTCAACAACCTCGCAACGCAGCGTAGCTTTGAGTGGTTTGAGAACAATGTCATTTACCGGGTTCCAGAAAATTACCCGGGTGCGGGACGCCGCGTCTACCCAGGTTTCTTGCAGTACACCGGCTTTGTGGCCATGAATCCGGATCGACACGCCACCAGCTACTACGACTATTTCAAAGACTTGGTGAAAGGCGACGATGCCAGCGCTGAGCAGCACCGCAAGTTCTACGACGAGTACAACGCCGTGCTGGACATGGATGCGGATTACTACCTGGAAACCATTCAGACCATCTTCCAAGACTTCAAGCTGGTCCACGGCACCTGGGACGTGCGCGCGCCCAACGGTGACATTGAACGTGTACGGCCGCAAGACATCCAGAAAACGGCGCTCTTTACGGTAGAGGGTGAACTGGACGATATCTCTGGCTCTGGTCAAACCCACGCTGCGCACACTCTGTGCACAGGTATTGGGGATGCGCAGCGCCAGCAAATGGATGTGGCAGGTGCAGGGCACTATGGCATTTTCAGTGGCCGCCGCTGGCGTGAGCTGGTGTATCCGCAGATTCGAGACTTCATTCAAGCCCATCACACGCATTCACGTAGCGTGCGCAATGCACCAGTGCCGCAGCAGGACATCGTGTCTGAAGACAGCGTCCCTGCAGAAGTTGCGACAGACTCTGCGACTTCCACGGTTGAAGTCGCACGCGCAGCACCGGTGCACAGCAATAAGCGACGACGTGCTTCCCGCTAATTGAGAATGCCTCTTTCCGATACTGCCCACAGCACCAAGCCAGTCCTCACCGGGCTGGCTTTTTCGATTGATGCGGCCTTGCCGCAAACGCAGTGCACACGCTGCGGTTACCCTGACTGCGCCAGCTATGCCCATGCTATTGCGCATGAAGCCGCGCCCATCAATCAATGCCCGCCTGGCGGTGCGCAAGGCATTGCGCGCTTGGCTGCGCTCACTGGTCAAGCCACCTTGCCGTTGAATCCAAAATTTGGCATCGAAGGCCCTGTAACTCTGGCGCGCATCGACGAGAACTGGTGCATTGGCTGCACGCTGTGCATCAAAGCCTGCCCCACCGATGCCATCTTGGGTGCCAACAAGCAAATGCACACCGTGATACCGCAGCATTGCACGGGCTGTGAGCTGTGTATTCCGGTATGCCCTGTCGATTGCATTGAGCTGGATGTAGCAAGCAGTCATCGCACCGGCTGGGAGGCATGGTCCGTCGAGCAAGCGCAACACGCCAAACAGCGTTATGGGGCGCGCCAGCAACGCATTGCCGTGCATCCGCAAGAAGCAAGCAATGCGCAGGCCACGGCCCCCGTGCCTACAGCAGTCCCTGATAAAAAAGCCGCTATTGCAGCGGCATTGGCCAAGGCTCGTGGCTTGCGCCAAGGTTAAGCCGCAAAACTCTTGTAGACACCACAGCCCAGGTACACGCCGTCTTGTTTACAGACATACGACATTTTGCTCTGTATCTTGCCGCTGGCAGGGTTGTGAATGTCGTATTCCACCCAGCCCGGGCCCTGCTCGGCTTGCGCGATGATGCTGTCGAGCAAAGCATTGCCGTCGACACCCGGTACATCTTGCAAAAGGCTGCCGCGCTTTTCAGGTTTGCCTCCGAAAGCCAGATAACGGCCCTCACTGTCCAAAACAAAAACGTACATGTCCCGGTCGTGGAACGGCTGCTGTGGATCTGTCAGAGCTTGCCAGTACTGCTGCAAAGGCATGCCCATTTTGCGCAGTGCTATAGCACGCTCCACCAATTTCAAAGCCTCACTCGCAGTACCTTGCTGCAAACGAAAACGCTCCACCGCTTCAGAAAGCGTAGCAGCCCGGTTTTCTAGTGCCTGGGCTTCTATCACCACGTTGCGCACCATGACGGCATTGTGCTGAGTGACCTTGTCAATTTCATGCACCGCCAGATTGATTTGCTGCAGCCCTGACCCTTGGCTATTGCCGGATTCAGAGATGGCCTCTACGTGACCGGCCACACTGCGAATGCCCTTAGCCACCTGCTGCATCCCCTCTCCAGCCTGTCGTATCAACCGCGTGCTGCTGGCCACTTGTTGAATAGAGTCCTCAATCAAAGAGCGAATTTCTTTGGAGGCCTCGGAGGAACGCTGCGCAAGGCTACGCACTTCAGACGCAACCACAGCAAAGCCACGTCCCTGCTCCCCAGCACGCGCAGCCTCCACCGCAGCGTTCAGCGCCAGGATGTTGGTTTGGAACGCAATGCCATCAATGACCGCGATGATTTCGGACATGCGACCGGCACTGCGCTCAATGGCTTCTACCGAAAGCACGGCTTGTTCCATGACACCGCTGCCGTTTTCTACGGATTTGCGCACCATGGCCGTCTGTTTATCCGCAGCCACTGCTGCTTCTGCGTTGTTTTGTACCACCACCGTCACTTGCTCCACGCTCACGACCGTCTGCGCCACACTGGTGGCCTGCAGTTCGGTGCGGGCAGCCAAGGCGCGGTTGTCTTGCGTCAGGCTGTGGCCGGCTTGCGTGACCAGCGCTGCATTGCTGCGAATTTCAGCCACCATGCTCGACAGCGCCACCACCATCGTGTCCAGCAGTCTTCCCATTTGTGCCAGCTCATCCACCCCTGTGGCAGTAATGCGGCAGGTTAAATTGCCCTGGGCAACTTCGCTCATGGACTGCAGAAGGCGCGCTATCTCAAACGCAATATTGCAATAGACCCCATGCAATACATACAAAAACCACAGCCCCCCGAGCAATCCCACAGTCATTTGAACGTTTTGACTCAAGCCTAGTTGCGGCGCAGCCAGGATGGCAGCGATGACGCACAGGGCACTCATGGCAACGAGCGCTAACTTTGCCCCCAGTTTCAAGCGCCTTAAAACCCACAGCATCGGTTTCTGTATCCACATAGCGCGCCCATCTAGTTGAATCAATCTTCCTTTGTACCCTTTGAAATGTAGGAATATGGCGCGGGTTTTCATTAGGTCACGCCATGCGATTGACGCATAAACCATGAAGTTTTACGCATACTTCGAAAAATTACGAGTGACCTAATTCATAATCTTTCCACCATGAACCCCCTGCTTCAACACCTTCAACCCTATCCATTTGAGCGTCTGCGCCAGCTTTTCACCGGAGTTACGCCCCCCGCTGATCTGGCGCCGATCAGTTTGGGCATTGGTGAGCCTAGACATGCCACGCCGGAATTCATCAAGGCCAGCTTGAACCATCATCTCACCGGCCTGGCTAGCTACCCTGCTACAGCAGGTGATGCACGCTTGCGTGCAACCTGTAGTGCGTGGATGTTGCAACGCTATGGTATTCATGTGGATGCCAGTACACAGATCTTGCCGGTCAATGGTTCTCGCGAGGCCCTTTTCTCCTTTGCTCAAACCATCATTGATCCCGCGCAAGCCGGTGCCACCGTGCTGTGCCCCAACCCGTTCTACCAAATCTATGAAGGTGCAGCGCTGCTAGCGGGTGCTCAGCCTTACTTTGTTTCCAGCGATCCTGCGCGTAACTTTGCGGTGGACTGGGACAGCGTTCCCGCAGAGGTCTGGGCTCAAACTCAGTTGATGTATGTCTGCTCGCCCGGTAACCCAACCGGTGCAGTCATGCCTTTGGAAGAGTGGAAGAAGCTGTTTGCCCTGTCCGACCGCTACGGTTTTGTGATTGCGTCCGACGAGTGTTACAGCGAGATTTATTTTCGCGATGAAGCACCATTGGGGGGGCTGGAAGCGGCTGTCAAGCTGGGCCGCCATGATTTTCGCAATCTGGTCGCTTTTACCAGTCTGTCCAAGCGCAGCAATGTGCCAGGCTTGCGCAGCGGTTTTGTGGCGGGAGATGCGCAGCTCATCCAATCTTTCCTGATTTACCGCACCTACCACGGTGGTGCTATGGGCTTGCCTATCCAGCACGCGTCAATTGCCGCATGGTCTGATGAAAGCCATGTTGAACACAATCGCGCGCTGTACCAGGAGAAGTTCGCCGCCGTGATGCCCATCTTGGAGCCTGTGATGGACGTGCGTCTGCCTGATGCCGGTTTTTATCTGTGGCCCCGCATCCCCGATGCACTGGGCATGAACGAGACCGAATTTGCACGTGAGCTCTTCGCACAAAGTCACGTCACAGTACTCCCCGGCAGCTATCTGGCACGAAATATGCATGGGCACAACCCCGGTGCGCAGCGTGTCCGTTTAGCCTTGGTGGCAGAGACACAAGAGTGCGTCGAGGCAGCTCAGCGCATCGCAGACTTCATTCAGAAAAACGTCAAGTAAAAAGTAAAGATTGTTATGAACCAACAACTGCAACACATCATCGACCAGGCCTGGGACAACCGAGCAGACATCTCGACCAAGTCAGCGCCTAAAGAAGTGGTCGAAGCTGTTGACTATGCATTGAATGCGCTGAACAACGGCGAACTGCGCGTAGCCAGCCGCGAAGGTGTCGGCCAATGGACGGTGCACCAGTGGCTCAAGAAGGCCGTGCTGCTGTCGTTCCGTCTGAATGACAACAAGCTGATGTCCTCCGGCGACCTGAACTTCTTCGATAAGGTACCCACCAAATACGAAGGCATGTCTGAAGCCGACATCGCAGCTACTGGGGTGCGCGTGGTGCCTCCGGCTGTAGCGCGCCGTGGCTCCTTCATTGCCAAGGGTGCCATCTTGATGCCCTCTTATGTGAACATCGGCGCCTATGTGGATGAAGGCACTATGGTCGATACTTGGGCTACCGTGGGCTCTTGCGCGCAAGTGGGCAAAAACGTGCACCTGTCAGGGGGCGTAGGCCTGGGCGGAGTACTGGAACCCTTACAAGCCAATCCCACCATCATCGAAGATAACTGCTTCATCGGTGCGCGCTCTGAAGTGGTGGAAGGCGTGATCGTGGAAGAGAACTCAGTGATTTCTATGGGCGTGTACATCGGCCAGTCCACCCCGATTTTCAACCGTGAAACCGGTGAAATTACTTTCGGCCGCGTGCCTGCTGGCTCCGTCGTGGTCTCTGGCAATTTGCCCAAAAAGACCAAGGATGGCAAGGACTACAGCATGTATGCGGCCATCATCGTCAAGACCGTCGATGCCAAGACCCGTTCAACGACCAGCCTCAACGATTTACTGCGTGATTAAAAAGCACGAACCAACGATGGATGATTGATGCGCATTTGATACGTATCGAAAGCCGAACCTAGCGTTCGGCTTTTTTCACTTTTTTCCGGCAGACTGTGCAACTGCGAAAGCACCATGAACTAATTGGCTATTCAAAGAAAGTTGACTGCATGAGCATGATGGAACGCATTCTGCGTTTGATGGCGGAGAAAAAAGCCTCGGACGTCTACCTGTCCGCCAATTCCCCTGCCTTGATCAAGATCGACGGTGTCTGCGTCCCTATCAACAACCAATTGCTACCCCCAGACGCACCGCGCTCTTTACTGGCCGAATTGGTCAAACCGCAGGACATGGAAACACTGCACGAGACCGGTGAGCTGAATATGGGCGTGCCTTTACAAGGCGTAGGCCGCTTTCGTATCAGCGCGATGCGACAACGCGGTTCTATTGCTGTGGTGATCCGCTTTATTTCGCAGCAAGTGCCCAAACTGCAAGATTTGCAGTTGCCACCCATTTTGAATCAGCTCATCCTGGAAAAACGCGGGTTAATGCTGGTGGTCGGCGCCACAGGATCAGGCAAAAGCACCACCTTGGCGGCCATGATTGATAACCGCAATGAACAGCGCACAGGCCACATTCTCACTATTGAGGATCCTATTGAATTTCAGTTTCGCAACAAGCGCTCCATCGTCAATCAGCGCGAAGTGGGCTCTGACACCCAATCGCTGCAAATCGCCTTGAAAAATGCGCTGCGCCAAGCGCCCGATGTGATTTTGATTGGCGAAATTCGCGATCGTGAAACCATGTCTGCAGCCATTGCCTATGCGCAATCGGGCCACTTGGTGCTCGCGACATTGCATGGCAACAATAGTTACCACGCGCTCAACCGTATTTTGAGTTTTTACCCCGTCGAAGTGCGTGCCACCATGCTGGGCGATTTATCGTCATCACTCAAGGCCGTCATCACTCAGCGCCTGCTGCGCACGCCGTCTGGCTCCCGCGTTGCAGCGGTGGAAGTACTGCTCAATACGAAACTGGTCTCGGAGTTGATCGAAAAGGGCGACTTCTCAGGTGTACGTGACAGCATGGAGAAATCTATGGCAGAAGGCTCTCAAACCTTTGAAGAAGACCTTTCGCGCCTGATCTCCAGTGGCACAATTGACCGTGAGGAAGGTTTGGCCAATGCAGACTCTCCCACCAACTTGATGTGGCGGCTGCAAAATTCGCCCCAGGCTGGCGCAACGTATGCCAAGCGCGTGGATGCGCCAGCCCCTGTCCCCGAGTCGGTCATGCCTGCCCTTCCGGAGTTTGGCGACTTACTGCTCAACACCGGAATCAAAACTTAGCGCTTCATGCGACTTGCATGGGGCACAGCCACTGCTAGTGGCTTTTATTTTGGATTTTTCACCCATGTCCCGCACCCTGCAATTGGCTGAGCAGCTTATCAGCCGCCCCTCCATCACCCCTGAAGACGCGGGTTGTCTGGAGCTTCTGAGCCAGCAGCTCAGCACCTTGGGCTTTGTCTGCGAGCGTATCGACAGCGGCCCGGACAGTTTTCGTGTTCACAACCTGTGGGCCAAGCGTTCTAGTGGCAAGCCTTATGCCAAGACGCTGATTTTTGCCGGCCACACCGATGTCGTGCCCACTGGCCCGGTGGAGCAGTGGAGCAGCCCCCCCTTTACCCCAACCTACCAAGGTGGCAAGTTGTTTGGCCGTGGTGCCAGCGATATGAAAACCTCCATTGCCGCTTTTGTGGTGGCCGTAGAAGAGTTTTTGGCAGAGCATGCACACAACACCCCACTCGACATTGCCTTCTTGCTGACCAGCGACGAAGAAGGCCCCGGCCATGACGGCACCAAGATCGTGGTGCAAGCGCTGCAAGCGCGCGCTGAACGCATGGACTGGTGCATTGTGGGCGAGCCTACGGCCGTACATAAGACGGGCGACATGATCAAAAACGGCCGCCGTGGTTCGCTCAGCGGGCGTTTGACGGTGGAAGGCATCCAGGGCCATATCGCCTACCCCCAACTGGCACGCAACCCCATTCACCAAGCCGTTCCCGCCTTGACTGAATTGGCAAGCATTGAGTGGGATAAAGGCAATCAATTTTTCCCGCCCACCAGCTGGCAAATCAGCAATATGCATGGCGGCACGGGCGCATCCAACGTGATTCCCGGTGAAGTCGTGATTGACTTCAACTTCCGCTATAGCTCTGAGAACACCGCCGAAAGCCTCAAGCAGCGCGTCAAATCGATTCTGGATCGCCACGTGCTGGAATACGACTTAACGTGGAGTCTCTCGGGCGAGCCATTCTTAACGACGCCAGGCGACTTGGTGGAAGCGGCCCAGCAAGCCATCCGCGCTGAAACGGGACTGGATACGGAGCTGTCGACCAGCGGCGGCACCAGCGATGGTCGCTTTATTGCCAAGGCGTGCCCGCAAGTCATTGAATTGGGCCCGCCCAACGCCACCATCCACAAGATCGATGAGCACATTGTGGTCGCGGATGTGGAACCCCTCAAAAACATTTACCGCCGCATGCTGGAGAACCTGCATGCGCGCCTGCAGCCTGCTGCGATTGAACAAGGAGCCGCTGCATGAGCCACGCTTACACCCTGCCCCACGGAGCTACCGTCGGTGAACTGATTACGACGGGCACCGAATGCCTGACCCAAGCCGGCGTTGGCTTTGGCCACGGCACGAGCAATGCCGAAGAAGAAGCCATCTGGCTGGTGCTGTGGAAGTTGGGTTTCCCGATTGACGCGCCGCTAGGTGACGAAGAAGATTCTATAGAAAATAGCCCTGTAGCCCTTGACCAGCAAGGGCAAGTAGCTACGCTTTTTAAAGAACGTATCGACACCCGCAAGCCTGCGGCCTACCTCACGCAAGAAGCTTGGCTGATGGGCGTGCCGTTCTACATTGACGAACGCTCCATCGTGCCGCGCAGCTTTATTGCCGAGTTGCTGGCCGATGGAAGCATTGACCACTTCCTGTCGGACAAAACCAAAAACGTGCTGGACCTGTGCACCGGCAATGGCTCGCTGGCCTGTTTGGCGGCGATGGCTTATCCAGAAGTACAAGTCACGGGCGCGGATATCTCCACCGATGCACTAGCCGTGGCACGCATCAACGTGGATAAGCACAGTCTGCAAGAGCGCGTGACGCTGGTCGAAACTGATGGGCTATCCCAGGTGCCCGGCCCTTGGGACTTGATCTTGTGCAACCCACCCTACGTCAATGCCGACAGCATGAGCAAACTGCCTGCTGAGTATCTGGCCGAGCCCGAATTGGCCTTGGCGGGTGGCACCGACGGCATGGACTTTATCCGCGACTTATTTGCTGCTGCCCCAGCCTGCATGACCGACGACGCCGTGCTGGTGCTTGAAATTGGCAACGAGCGCGCGTTTTTCGAAGCTGCCTTCCCCGAAATGCTGGTGTATTGGCTGGACACCAGCGTGGGCGAGGATGCGGTTTTACTGGTTACCAAGCAGGCTTTGCTCGCCCAAGCCAAGCTGCAGTCACAATAAAGGGATTGTCGGCACGGGGTTAAACCCGTGTTGCGCCCCCTCTCAGACACCTGCACCCGCTTCGCGCGGGTGCGCCTTTTCCCCAGCGCTTCTCTGATGATCACCCTCAAAAACGTCACCTTGCGACGCGGCACCAAAGTTGTGCTTGACAGCGTCTCCGCCACCATCAACCCTGGTGAAAACGTCGGCCTGGTCGGCCGCAACGGTGCCGGCAAGTCCAGTCTGTTTGCCCTGCTCAGCCGCAAGCTGACCGAAGACGGCGGTGAATTCCACATCCCCACCAGCTGGCGCATGGCCGAAGTGGCCCAGAACATGCCCGAGACCGACCAAGGCGCCACCGCCTTTGTGCTGGACGGTGACACCCGCTTGGCCGACGTACAGCGCCAGCTGGCCGAAGCCGAGGCGGCCGACGACGGCATGGCCATTGCCCAGGCCTATTCCGACTTGCACGACGCCGGCGCCCATGACTCCGAAGCCCGCGCCCAGGCGCTGATTTTGGGCCTGGGTTTTCGCGCCAGCGAGCTCCACAACCCGGTCGACAGCTTCTCCGGCGGCTGGCGCATGCGCCTGCAGCTGGCGCGCGCGCTGATGTGCCCGTCAGACCTGCTGCTGCTCGATGAGCCTACCAATCACCTGGACTTGGACGCCCTGGTCTGGCTGGAAGCCTGGCTCAAACGCTATGCCGGCACCATGATCGTTATCAGCCATGACCGCGAGTTTCTGGATGCCATCACCAATGTCACGCTGCAAATTCAAAGCGGTGAGTTGAACCGCTACGGCGGCAACTACAGCAAGTTTGAAGAGCTGCGCGCCCAGCAGCTCGAGTTGCAAGCGGCCAGCTTCTCCAAGCAGCAAGAGAAAATGGCCCATCTGCAAAAGTTCATTGACCGCTTCAAGGCCAAGGCCAGCAAGGCCAAGCAGGCCCAAAGCCGCGTCAAGCAGCTCGAGCGCATGGAAAAGATCGGCCCAGTACTGGCCGAAGCCGATTTCACCTTCGAGTTCAAAGAACCGGCCAGCTTGCCCAACCCCATGCTGTCGATCACCGATGGCGAGTTTGGCTATCGCGACGAAGACGGCAACGCCACCACCATCTTGCGCGGCGTCAGCCGCTCGGTCTTGGCGGGCCAGCGCATCGGCATTCTGGGTGCCAACGGCCAGGGTAAATCGACCTTGGTGAAAACCATTGCGCGCGATATGAAGGCGCTGGGCGGCGACGTCACTGAAGGCAAGGGCCTGAACATTGGCTACTTTGCGCAGCAAGAGCTGGATGTATTGCGCCCCGAAGACAATCCGCTGGAGCACATGGTGCGTCTGGCCCGCGAAATGGGCGCTGACGCCAAGCAGCCCAGCCGCGAGCAAGATCTGCGCAGCTACCTGGGCACCTTCAACTTCACCGGCGACATGGTCAAGCAGGCAGTAGGCACCATGAGCGGCGGCGAAAAAGCCCGTCTGGTGCTGTGCATGATTGTCTGGCAGCGCCCCAATCTGCTGCTGCTCGATGAGCCAACCAATCACCTGGACTTGGCCACCCGCGAAGCGCTGGCCATGGCGCTCAACGACTTTGATGGCACGGTCATGCTGGTCTCGCACGATCGATCCTTGCTGCGCTCGGTCTGTGAAGACTTCTGGATGGTCGGCCGGGGCGTCGTTGGCCCCTTCGACGGCGACCTGGACGACTACCAGCGCTATCTGCTGGAAGAGTCCAAACGCCTGCGCGAAGAAGCCAAGAATGCCGAGCAAGCGCAACACCAAGCCGCCAAGCTGCAAGCCAATGCAGCGCCCATCGCAGCTGTGGCCACTCCGGTAGCCACCGTGGCAACGGCTGCGCCTGCCATCGAAGCTCCACAAGGCGACCAGCGCGAACAACGCAAATTAGCAGCCCAGGCGCGCCAATTGCTGACTGAAAAGACCAAACCTTTCAAGAAAGAACTAGAAAAGGCGGATCAGCGCATTGCCACACTCGGCGCTGAGAAAAGTGCGATCGAAGCCCAGTTGGCAACACCGCTGCTACCCGCAGAAATCGCTGAAGCAGGCAAGCGCCTGAAAGTTATAGGGGATGAACTGGACAATTTGGAAGAGCGCTGGCTAGAGTTGAGCGAGCAAATCGAAGCATTGACACAGTCGGCAGGCTTGCCTGCTTAAGGTGTAGTGCCTTTAAAGCGCGAACAAGCTGAAATATTCCACGCATTTATTTACTTTTCTCTGTCAACGCCCTGAGAAGCCCACGCGTTGGTTGCTGTACATAAGGAGTAAGTCCCATGAACACAACCAACGTTTTTTCCATCTGGCCTGAAGACGAACGCGATCGCAAACGCAGCCCTGCACGCATCTGAATGCGGTTCGCACTCTTTCTCTGACTTTGAAAATTTTTTATGCCAACGCCGTCAACCCATCAGCTTTCCGCTGCGTTGAATGTGCAAAGGAATATTTACACCATGAACACCATCTGCTCTATCTGGCCTGAAGACGAACGTGACCGCAAGCGCGCTCCTGTCCGCGCTTAATCCAGCTATTCGCTGATGGCTCGCTGCGGGCCAGACTCTTTAATACTTTTAGAGCCGCCCGCACCAGCCTCTGCACCTTGTGCGTGCAAACCTCGCCCTCTTTCCCCCTGCAATTTAGCTCACTTTAGCCAACAACTGTGCTGTTAAAGCTGCTGCTATCTCGTAATTGCAGGACAAGCTTCCCCGCTTAGCGCAACCTAATTCCGAACTTCAAAGACGTAACGTTTTTCTGTAGTTTCACGCTGTAAGAGCGTGCATCTTTCAGCAGCATTGCCTATCGCCGTTATTGTCAGGACTCTACAACTGCAAGAGTCCAATGCTGGGCGATTCAAAGCAGGGTAACCTCGCTCGTTTTGATTTGTGAGGCCTACTCTTGAGTACTTCTACTTTCCCCTCTTGTCCTCAATGCGGTCTGGACAACACTTATCCAGATGGTGAACTTTTCATTTGCCCTGATTGCGTCCACGAATGGTCGACACAAGCCGAAGCCAGCAATGAAGAAGACACTGGCCCCCGCACCATCAAAGACGCCAACGGCACGCCGCTGTCCGATGGCGACACCGTATTGCTGGTCAAAGACTTGAAGGTCAAAGGTTCTTCGACCGTCATCAAGAAGGGCAGCAAGATCAAAGGCATTCAATTGGTGTATGACAACGGCGACCACGACGTTGATTGCAAAACCGAGCAAGGCCCGTTCATCTTAAAGTCTGAGTTCTTGAAGAAGGCCTAAGCCTTTTGGCTAAACTTTTCAGTCCTGCTGTGACAGGTGCGCTTTAAAGCTTCCACCAACCCACCATACCTAAAGCGGACAATGCCCAAAGTGCCATCAGTGCGTGACGTTGCCACTTTGTGTGATGACGCAGGTACGTAAAATACAGCACTGCCGTGCCCACCGCCAAGATCGCAGCCATCACCGGCAACCACGCAATCAACACGTTGGCGCGCTCTTCACCTGTGCCAGTGGCGCCCATAGTGGCGATCAATGCAAGCGGCAAGCAGCCGCAAATCGTGAGCGTGAAAGCGGACAAAGCATACGACCAGCCGTAACTGAGGCCGAACAAAGAAGCTTGTGAATGTGTGGGAGACATAGTATGTGCTTTCAAGCCAAATTGAACCTTAGCCCTTGATTTTAAAGCCTGTGCAGCTATCAAAAGCGTTATGCAGATGAGCTGGATTTCTCGCTGCTATGGCTTTTAACAAGCCATAGCTTTGCAGCTTGCAAAATGCAATTTTTATTAAACCATGTAAGCTTTGATTAAATTCGCCATCGTTAATATGTGGGATAGCTAGCTTTCAGGAGACTGATTAGTGAAGTCGTACGCACGTTTTTATCCAAAATTATTTAACAAGCTCCAAAAAGAGCCGCCTTTCTCTTCCCGTGAAGAAGCTGGGAAATGTTTACTGAGCGCAACGAAATCATCTTTGCCAAGCCGGGCAAATTCATCGCTACGATTGACTTAGTACTTGATGTTGCCGCGTTGTGCATCCACGCCCCAACCACCGGCTCCAAAGGCCGCGAAACCCAACAAACCTCCAACAATTGCGATATTTTTATTGAACATTAGTTGCTGCATCATGGCTTGGTCCGCTGGCATCGACCAGTAGGCGTGAAACATAAATCCAGCGACCAAGGTGAACAATGCCAACAACAATGCGGCGGGCCGCGTCATGAACCCGATCAGCAGCATGAGGCCTCCTACCAGCTCAATGAGCAATCCAATAGCCACGCCTACTTCGGGTAATGGCATGCCGACTGAAGCGGCATAGCCAACAGCCCCTGAAAAGCCAGCAATCTTGCCGAAACCTGCAGGAATAAATAAATAGGCCAGCAAAATGCGACCTGCCAAGGCGAGCATGTTGCTCATTGCGGGATAGTTCATAGCTGTACGCTTTCCAAGCTTGGGTGGTTCAATAAACGCAACTGCAGTCTGCGTTCATTGTCAGCACATGCCGCGCCAGCATTTGTCATCCTTTTCCCCGGTTCCTCAAACCGGCTAGGCGATCCATTTCATAGCGACGCAGCTTTAAGCAATGCAGTTCTTTGGTGGCATCATTCAAACTCTTTGAACGATAAGCGTACATATGCCCAGCCCCCGAGACGTGTTGACACCCGATAGCCTCGCCATGTTGCAAGTCATTGCCGACACTGGGAGCTTTGCTGCAGCTGCTCGGCAGTTGGGTTTGGTTCCAAGCGCGTTGACTTACCGCGTACGTCAAATGGAAGAAACGCTGGACGTCTTGCTGTTTGACCGCAGCGCGCGCCAAGCACAGCCCACTGAAGCGGGGCAGGCACTGTTACTTGAAGGTGCAAGGCTCCTACAGGACATGGACGCCGTGGCGCACCGGGTGCGCCGCGTTGCAACCGGCTGGGAAGCTGAGCTCACCGTGGTCGCCGATGAGGTCATTTCCCGGACAACGTTGCTTGATCTGGTCGAGGCCTTTTACGCACTTGGCGCGCCCACCAAGCTGAAGTTAGGTATGGGCACGCTATCTGGGCCACTCGAAACACTTTCCAGTGGACGCGCAGATTTGGCACTGGGCATTGGGACGAATGTGTCATCCATCAGCGGTTTGCAAGTGCTTGATCTGGGTGACATGACATTCTTGTTTGCAGTCTCGCCATTTCATCCCCTCGCACACAACGAAGAACCCATCACCGACGCCATGCTGTTAGAGCACCGCTTGGTGGTGCTGGCTGACTCTGCGCAACGGGAGCGTACATCCATCGGCCTGCTGGGTGGACAGGACACTTTCACAGTGGAAAGCATACAAGCCAAGATTGATGCCCAAGTGCGCGGCATTGGCTGCGGCTTTCTTCCAGAAAGCGCCTTGCGCCCCTATGTGCACACAGGGCAACTCATTGTCAAAGCTGTCAGCCGCCCGACCCGAAAAATACGCATGCGTTACGCGTGGAAATCGCCCAGCAACGGCGGCGAGCTAGGCCGCGCCCTACAGTGGTGGCTCACACAGCTTGAAAGCGCCGTCACACGCCAGGCCTTGCTTGAATCACCTTCCATTTGATCTCTCGTTATCCCCGTCGCCCATGCCTCCCGCTACCCACTATTGCGGTCGTTTTGCCCCATCCCCTACCGGCCCATTGCATGCGGGCTCGCTGGTCGCAGCCTTGGCCAGCTGGCTGGATGCACGCGCGCACCATGGCACGTGGTTAGTACGTATCGAAGATATCGATCCACCCCGCTGCCAGCCCGGGGCCGACCACATCATCCTGCAACAGCTAGCGCAATGCGGCCTGATTCCCGATGCACCTCCTGTCTGGCAATCACAGCGCCACGCCCACTACGCACAAGCGCTGCAGCGGCTGGAGCAATTAGGCTGGGCCTACCCTTGCGGCTGTACTCGCAAAGACATTGAGGCAGCCTGGCAAAATTTGGGCATGGTGCAGCAGCGCCACGTAGAGCGGCCCTACCCCGGCGTATGCCGCCATGGTCTCAACGGAAAATCCTTACGAAGCTGGCGCTTCGCTTTAGAAAAATTTATAGAAAATTGGCCTCTAGCCCTTGATAGGCCTAGACAAGGTGCTCACTATTTACTTAATCCACCATCTTTGATTTGGCATGACCGCCGTTTAGGCGTACAGCAGCAAAACCCTGCACAAGTTGCAGGCGACTTCGTGCTGCAACGCGCAGATGGGTTGTACGCCTACCAGTTAGCCGTCGTTGTAGACGATGCCTTACAAGGCATCACACACATCATTCGCGGTGAAGATCTTGCCGACAACACGCCGCGACAGATGCTGCTGCAACAGGCCTTAGTTCTTCCACATCCGCACTACCTGCATACGCCTTTGGTACGCATGCCAGATGGGGAAAAACTCTCCAAACAGCATGGGGCACCGGCCGTGGATGTCAGCACGCCACTGCGCGCCTTAAATAAGGCGGCCCAGGCATTGAACTTGCTTCCGGTAAGTCCTGACACTGCACTCACTGATGCACTCGCACAATGGGTCAATATGTGGCGAGCCTCATACAATACGCACCGTGACTGAGCATCAAAACATTCCCCAGGCTGACCTCGACGCAGCCACCACTACCACGACAACATCTGCTGCAGGCAAGCCTCCAGCCGACGTTGCTTTTCCTAAAACCATTCGCAGCTTTGTGCGTCGCGCTGGCCGCACCACACTGGCCCAAGCCAAGGCTTTTGAAGGTCTGGGCCCCAGGTTCTTGCTGAACTACAGCAATGCGCCGCTGTACAGTGCCGCTGCTTTTGGCCGATCTGCTCCAGTTATTTTGGAGATTGGCTTTGGCATGGGCGAGGCCACCGCCCACATTGCCCGCGTTCGCCCAGACGACAACTTCCTGTGCTGCGAAGTGCATGAGCCTGGCGTTGGAGCTTTGCTCAAGCGCATTGGCGAGCACGACATTGAAAATATCCGTATCCTGCAGCACGATGCAGTGGAAGTCATTGAGAACATGCTGACCGAAAACAGCATTGACGGCGTGCATATTTTCTTTCCCGATCCTTGGCATAAGAAAAAACACAACAAGCGCCGTTTGATTCAATCGGCACTCATTGCTAAGCTTGTCTCTCGGCTCAAAAGTGGCGGCTATTTGCATTGCGCTACAGATTGGGAGCCCTATGCGGTGCAAATGTTGGAGGTTTTGAGTGCAGAGCCTCTACTGACCAATACCGCTGAAACCTATGCTGCCAAGCCAGACTACCGCCCGTTGACCAAGTTTGAGAACCGTGGATTGCGTCTAGGCCACGGTGTTTGGGACTTGGTATTTCGCAAGCGCTAGCCCTGTATTGATCTTCTAGCTCTACCTGCTCTGGCCTTCATGCACATATTGCGAAATTTAGTTCAAATGACTTGCCAGCGCGATCATTTGCGTTTGGAAGTCTCTGTGCTTTCTACGTTCTTGCAGCTGCCTCACACCACCCAGGTGCGAGCACTGGAACTGACCAAGCTAGAGCACCAAACTTGGGTTCGCCCTCGTACATGGCATGAGGCTGGGCAATTAACTTCTTCTGAACTTGAGTTCGTCCAAGATCCCCAGATTTTCCCGCTGGAAGAGTTGCCTCACCTGCAAGCGTGTATTGAGCAAAGACTGAGCCAGATACAACACAGCCCCCAGCCTGATGAACATGTCATTTGGCTGCCTGTCTGGATGCATGAGCAAGCGCATGTCTGTATAGAAGTCACCCAGTCTCAGCCTTTTGCTGAAAACAGTTTGGATGTCATTACAGGCATCTTTAACGTCTATCAGAACTACCAAAGCCTGCTCGATTACAGCGAGCGCGATGCCTTAACGGGGTTACTTAACCGCAAAACATTTGACGAGCACTTGCTGCGCTTTGCCTCCTCAGTGCAAGCCTCCAATGCCGGGTACATGCCTTGGCTGGCTGTCATTGATATTGATCATTTCAAAATGGTCAATGACCGCTTTGGTCACTTGTTTGGCGATGAAGTACTGATCCTTGTTGCCAATCTCTTGCGTTCTTCTTTTGGTCAGCAACATCGTATCTTCCGTTTTGGCGGTGAAGAATTCGTCGTACTTATGCCACCTATGAGCAAAGACACGGCCCGAGTTGCATTAGAAAAATTTCGCACAATGGTGGCTTCGAACGATTTTCCGCAAGTCGGCTATGTCACCGTCAGCGTAGGATTTGCAGGAGCCAAGCTGTGCTCCCCCGTTGAAATTTTGGGACAAGCCGATCAAGCGTTGTATTACGCCAAAGAGCATGGCCGTAACCAAGTCTGTCATTTTGAGACGCTTCAACTCGAGGGTTTGCTGCGTAGGCAGGTTTCCCATGATGATATTGAGCTTTTTTAGTAGTGAAGTGATCGACCACTAAATGCTTTAGATTTTTAGCCGACGCTCTGGATTTTCTGACGGCAGAAAAAATCATTCATCAACACAGACACGATAGAAGTGGTCCCGGTCGTTTGAGCAACTCAAGGCAGTTGCTAAGCGAGATCCTCGGGGTTATGCCGCCTGCATTTGTGCAAATGGCAATGCTGCAAAGTAAGCCTCATCAGGGGTAGCTTGGTGATGCGCCTGATGAGGCCGCTTTGAATTGTAGAACTCCAAGTATTGGGCAATTCCACAGCGTGCGGCACGCACGCTGTCATAGGCCTTGAGATAGATTTCTTCGTACTTGATGGGGTAATCCCCCCGTAATTCCAGTGCGCTGAGAAGTAGAGACTCTCACAGGAGAA
>JADMKK010000027.1 GCA_015478895.1 Comamonas sp.
AACGAGGTGCTTTATTGCGGATAGGACGGGGTCGGGAATACGGGGGCAAGACCAAGATCATCGCTTAAGCCCGCACCTCTTAACTTGCCAGACGTGAAATCAAAGATGCAATAGACAGGTCAGACCAGCAGCAGACAAGCTCGCTTGTTGCATTGTGAGTCCAAGGACATCACGAGATTTGAATGGAGTCCTGCTGCGCGGTTTGTTTCTTGGGGAGCACACCAAGTGCACAACCCCGTCTGTAGATGTGCAGTCTGCTCCTCGTTCTACGCATCGTGATCACTACGGCAGTCAGGTCTATCAAAAAAGAAAACCATCAGCGCTTGCTTTTATGGGAAGTCTCTGTAGTGCAACAACGCCATTTAAGTGAAGTCTGTCCGTTTTGCGATGTGGCGGTATCCAGTGTCGGTATATGCGTGGGGCAGTTTTGCTATCTAAAACACTAGTGGATAGCGCACGTTAAATAAGGGATAAAGCCGGTTAAATTCAATAAAGAAGCTGCCCCTTGCGTACTGCGGCAACGTGCTCTTGGGCTGCTCGTGCGTTCTAATCTGTATGAATCCTGTATCTCACGCATAAAGCATTAGTAAAAAATCTCAATACCTTGCCATTTATTTTCATCAAAAAGATTTTTTATTGTATTTTTTAATTCATTTTTAACAGCCAATACTGCAGGCGTCATTTTTTCATTATTAAATGAGTAAAGATAGTTGTCTCTTTTTAAACTCACATCGTTTACCTTAAGTGCGCGCCAATTGGATCGCATTGTGCCATCGAGCAACATGGCAGACATGGGTTTAATCGTTAATCCCATACCTTCTTTAACGCAGTGCATCAGCAAGGAGAGTGAATCAATTTCCGCAGATATTTTTATTTCAAATTTGTTTTGCTCAAAAATATTAATTACCCTTTTTCGAAGTCCATGCATGCTTGTGGGCATGATAAGCGGGAGCATGGCAACTTGTTCCATCGTCAAGCTTTGAACCGACAAATCAATGAATGGATTTTCATCGGGGGCGAGTACAAAAAGCTCTTCTTCCAAAATATTTTCATATTCGCAATCTGAGACTAAATCACGGCCAAAAAGAATAGCCAGATCCAATTGATTGCCGCGCATCATTTGTGCCAAATGACCGCTCATGCCCTCGACGATATTGAGCACGATGCCGGGGTATTTCTTTCGAATGTTTCGCATTAATGGCGCACCCACCGCACAAACTGTGGTGGCCGCAAGGCCGAGTGTGACGGCACCCTGAATAGCGCCAGTTTCCTGTCTGGCAATGGACAAAGCATTTTCCAGTTGCCGCAGGATAAAACGTGCATGGTGGTGCAGTGCAGCGCCGCTTTCCGTAGGCGTTACGCCTTTAGAGGTGCGTATGAGCAAGGTTTTCCCAACCTCTGCTTCCAGCTTGGCGATGTGTTGGCTGAGCGCTGGCTGAGCGATATGCAGCTCTCTGGAAGCCTTGGCCAAGCTCCCGCTATCGACAATCTGCACGAAATATTTCAGCTGTCTCAGATCCACGTGTACTCCTAACATCGCGAGGAAAAAGATGTGGCAAAGCCTATCTGAGAAAAGGCTTTGCGCAGACAAAACGAAAACTAGTGTTAACCCTTGAAGCGAAAGAATATTGCTCGAAAAATCCATAAAAAACAATTGCTTGCAAGCCTATAAGAATCACCTATAGCAGTCCTCGCAAAACAGTATTTTTCAAGAATTTATGTTGGAGATACATTGGCTCCAAGTTAGTTGGTTTTACTAATCAAATAAAACCTAGACCTTCATTGATTTATTAGTTACATGAAAATCACGACAAAAAAATTTAGAAACCTTCTCCAAGGTGTTTGGGTGGAAGGAGAAGGTCATAAATTTAAATTGCAAAATAAATACTCCTATCAAGAGATAGAAGAGATCAATTCTGCAAGCAGCGATCAAATAAAAAAATGCGTTGACATTGCTGAGCAAAGTTTTTCCAAGGATGCTCTTAGCAATTATGAGCGTGGAATCATTATTGAAAAGGCTGGAAAGCTATTGGCGCAGCGCTCTGCTGAAGTGGTTCAGACGTTGCAGCAAGAAGCAGGATTTACTGCCAGCGATGCGCAGGGTGAACTCAAGCGCTGCCTGGAAACTTTGAAGCTGTCTGCTGAAGAGGCGCGCAAGCTCAGCGGGGAAATGATTCCATTGACCGGTGCGCCTGATCAAAAAAATCGCATCGGATTTACGGTGCGCGTTCCCTTGGGCATTGTGGCGGCCATTACGCCATTCAATGCGCCATTGAATACTGTGACGCACAAGATTGCGCCGGCATTTGCCGCCGGTAATGCTGTCATCCTCAAGCCTTCCACCCATACCCCGTTGACTGCGTGCTTGTTGGTGCAGGCATTTCTAGACGCAGGCATGCCAGCAGGCATGTTGCAAGTGCTGCAAGGTGGCGCGGAAGTGGCGCAAGGCCTGCTGCAAGACGAGCGTGTGCGGTTTTTTGCCTTTACTGGCAGCACGGAAGTTGGGCGACAAATTCAGCAGGCAGCAGGTTTGCGCCGCACGCAGATGGAGCTGGGTTCCATTGCACACACCATCGTGTGTGATGACGCGAACCTGGAGCAAGCACTGCCCAAAATTGTCAACGCTGGCTATCGCAAAGCAGGCCAGGTGTGCACTTCCATTCAAATTTTGCTGGTGCATCGCTCGCGCTATGCCGAGGTCTGCGCCAAGCTGGCTCCAGCGGTCGCTGCCTTGAAGTTTGGTGACCCCAGCGCCGCAGATACGTTTGTGGGCCCTGTCATTAGTGAAGCTTCGGCACAGCGGATTGAGCGCTGGATTCAGCAAGCAGTAGCGCAGGGCGCCAAAGTGCTGGCTGGTGGCAGTCGGCAAGGCTCTGTCATCGCTCCCACGTTGCTGGCGGATATTGCGCCAGACACCCCTGTGGGTTGCCAGGAAGTGTTTGGCCCCGTCATGTCGGTGGTCGCTTTTGATGATCTGGATGAAGCCATCCAGCGCGTGAACTCCACGCCCTATGGATTGGCGGCAGGCATTTTTACCAATCGAATCAACGATGCATTCAAGGCTGCGCGCCTGCTGCAGGTCGGCGGTGTTCATGTGAATGAAACCTCCAGTTCGCGGGTGGATTTGATGCCCTATGGCGGCTCTAAAGACAGCGGCTTTGGTCGCGAAGGCCCGCACCACGCCGTGCACGAGATGACCGAAGAGCGCGTGGTCACGCTCACTCTCCAATGAACTTTAGAAAAAACACGACAGGACCTACACCATGAGTCGCATGAAAGGTGGCGAGCTGATCGCCGATTACCTCGTTCAAGAAAACGTTCCTTACGTCTTTGGTATCTGTGGCCACGGCAACGTTGGAATTTTGGATGCGCTGCATGAGCGCAAAGACAAAATCACGTTGGTCTCTCCGCGCCATGAGCAATGCGCTGGGCATATGGCGGATGCGTACTTTCGCGTCAAGCACAAGCCGGTGGCCACGCTGACCTCGACAGGCCCCGGTTCGGCCAATATGGTCATGTCACTGGCGACTGCTTTGGCAGATTCCTCGGCCTTCATGGCGATTACATCGAATGTGCCAACGTCGCAGCACAACCGCGCGCCTTTCCAAGAGCTGTACCACCACAATCAGGCGGACTTTGCACAAGTGCTGCGCCCGGTGGTCAAGCGTTCTTTCCAGCCATCGCGGGTAGACATGTTGCCTCTGGCGCTGCGCCAGGCCATGGACACCATGGTGAGCGGCCGTCCTGGCCCGGTGAACTTGGACATTCCTTACAACGTCTATCAGGAAGAGGCTGATGTCGAGCTGCCGCCAGCTTCCGTGCAGCATGGCATGCACCGACCCGGTTGCAGCGACATCGATTTGCAGCAATGCCTGCAATTGCTGGAGCAGGCGCACAAGCCCGTGTTCTTTATTGGCCATGGTGCCACGCTGTCTGAAGCGGGCGCAGAAATCACTGCACTGGCCGAGGCGCTGGGCATTCCTGTGATTACATCGCCCAACGGTATGGGCTGTATTCCCGGCAATCACCCTCTGGCACTGGGATTTATCGGTCGCAATGGCGCATACCCTGCCAACGAAGCAGGCCGACGTTCCGACTTGGTGATTACTTTGGGCACGCGTTTTGATGACCGCAGTTCATCGAGCTGGAAGCCCGGTTATTCCTGGAACTTCCCGAGCACCAAGCTCATTCATGTAGACATTGATCCGCAGGAGCTGGGCCGCAACTACGCACCGACGGTGGGCATCATCGCGGACATCAAAACCTTTGCGCAGCAGCTGCAGCGTGGATTGGCTGGTAAGCCCCAAATCACTGC
The DNA here is from genome assembly GCA_015478895.1 of Comamonas sp. Taxonomy (GTDB): domain Bacteria; phylum Pseudomonadota; class Gammaproteobacteria; order Burkholderiales; family Burkholderiaceae_C; genus Comamonas. The sequence continues at coordinate 4,316 of JADMKK010000027.1, forward strand.
AGCCAAGTTTGCCCCATGGTTGGATGAAGTGCGCGGCTGGCAGCGCCAGTGGGACACTTTTGTCAGCCCGCATTTTGAAAGCTCAACCTCGCCACTGCGCCCGGAATTTGTGGTCGGCACCTTGCAAAAAGTTTTGCCTGATGACGTGATTTTGGCGCTGGACTCTGGCGTGCACCACAACTGGTTCATGCAGTTCTGGCAGTCCAAGCGGCCACAGAGCATGCTCAATAGCTGGGGTTACTCCAGCATGGGCTTTGGCGTCTGCGGCGTTATGGGGGCGCAGCTGGCTGCACCGGATCGCCCTTGCGTCGCGGTAGTCGGTGACGGTGGTTTCACCATGGCTCCCTATGTGTTGTGCACGGCGGTGGAACAAAACCTGCCTGTTGTCTGGATTGTCTGGAACAACTTTGCCTGGGGAGCTATTCGCGACCTGCAATACGGTTTGTTTGATGGTCGTGAAATTGGCACCGCCTTCTACCATGGTGAAACCGGTGAGCGCTACAACCCCGATTTCGCAGCGTGGGCGCGTGCTTGTGGCGCAGATGGCTACACCGTGAAACGCCCGCAAGATTTGGGTGCGACCGTCCAGGCGGCACTGAAAAACAAGCGTCCTTGTGTGATTGATGTGCACGTTGACTCCGAGGTGCGTCCTCCATCGACAGGGACTTGGGAGCTGCCTCCCATTCCTTACAAAGAACCTTTGTTTGGCAAGCCATGGCGAGCTTAAGCAGCAGCTCGGCAGACGTCGCCACACGCCCATTGGCCTTGGTTTTTGGCGGAAGCCGAGGTATTGGCCGGGCATGTGCAGTGGCGCTGGAGCACAAGGGTTACCACGTGCTCTACACCTACCAACAACCCGTTGCTGAGCCACTGGTATCCCGCAATATGTCTGCGTTTTGCTTGGACATCACGGACGACGAGCAAGTCGCGCAGCTTTTCGCACAGATTGCGCAAAAATTCGCGCAGCCGCTGCAGTGCGTGGTTGCCAATGCAGGCATCAACATGCCGCCAGCGCCTTTGGAGGCATGGACGTCTGCGCAGTTTCGCGCGCTGATGGAGGTCAACCTCCTTGGCGCTTTTCACATGCTTTCGCACACCGCCAAGCATGTGCAGGCGGGCGCATCCGTGATCGCCATGACGACTTCAATGGTGCGCCTGTCTATCCCCGGCGCAGGCCCTTACACCGCCAGCAAAGCCGCCGTGGAGTCGCTGGTGCGCACTTTGGCTGCCGAGCTGGGGCCGCGAGGTGTGCGCATCAATGCCGTTGCGCCAGGTGCGGTGGATACCGCTCTGTTTCACCAAGGCAAGAGCGATGCACAGAAGCAAAAAGCCGCAAGCATGAGCCCTTTTGGCCGTATCGGAACGCCCGAGGAAGTGGCCGAAGTGGTCGCCTTCTTGGCCTCTGATGCTGCGAGCTGGGTGCATGGACAAATCATCCAGCCCAATGGCGGTGCCGTTTCCATCTTCTGAAAGATCAGGCTATGCACATCGCAGTTTTCACAAAAAATCTCACCAATCCTGCGTATTTGGCGGCCCGCTTGGGCGCAGACAGGGCTGCAGCGCAATTCGGCGCAAGGACGACCCACTACGTCCCGTCAGTCCCTGATGACATTGCCGAGCAGATTGAGCTGATCGACCAGATGCTGGCAGGCCCCTTGCCAGATGCGGTCGTCATGTCTCCTGTGCACAGCACGGCGATTGATGAGGCGCTGGGGCGTATCCATGCCCGAGGTCTTCCCATCGTGGGTTTGGTCACTCCGATTGAGGCAGTCCCCGTCGTAAGTTTTGTCAACTCTGATGACTTTTCGCTGGCCTATGCGATTGCAAAGCGCTTGTTTGAGCATTTGCAGGGCCAAGGGGAGGTGCTGATGGTGACGGGCCATGTGGGCTCTTACACCAGCATGGAGCGCGTCAAAGGCTTTGAAGCGGCTCAGCAAGAATTTGCGGGGATTCGATTTGTAGATCGTATTGCTGGTGACTATGTGAAAAACATAGCGTTCCAGCGTAGTGCTGCATGGCTGCAGCAGCATTCAGAGCAAAAAATTGATGCCTGTCTAGTGGCCAACGACATCATGGCCGTCGGTGTGATTGACGCATTGCATCAGGCCCAGCGTAAGGCACCTGTGGTGGGGGTCAATGCGATTCCAGAAGCCATCACTGCAATTCAAGCAGGCCAACTGCTGGCGACTGCGGACTTTAACGCCATGCGAATGGCTTACCTGGCTGCAGAAGCGGCTGCACGTTATTTACAGGGTGAGACGGTGCCCGCGCGCATTGAGTTACCCGTGGACATCGTGGACCGCCATAACTGCCACCTGTGGGATATGCCGTATGACCAGCGCAGTGTTCTGACGCTGTCGCAATGGCGGTCGCTGGCAGCTGAAAAAGTCTGATCTTTGAAAGACGCATCCTTGCTTATGAACAACCAAGCTTACGACGTTGCGGTAGTGGGCTCGGGCGCAGCAGGCCTAACGGCTGCATGTGTGGCTGCCTCAATGGGGCAGAAAGTGGTCGTGATCGAGCAAAGCCCCTATGTCGGAGGAACCAGCGCCATTTCAGGTGGGATGCTCTGGATTCCAGGCCACCCCTACTTGGCGCAAAACGGCTTGAAAGACAGCCCTCAGAACGTCCGTCAATATCTTGAAAACTTTATAGCCAAGCCTTTTGATGCGCGGATGGAGGCTTTTTTGGCGCACTGCAGTCCCGCCTTGCAGTATCTGGAAAAACATACCCATCTCCGCACGCGCCCAGTGACAGGTTATCCGGATTATTACTCGGAGCTGGACGGCGCCAGTATTGGTTGCCGTGTACTGGAGCCAGAGCCTTTTGATGGAAAGCTTCTAGGTAAGCATTTTCATTTGTTGCGTGCGCCATTGCCCGAGTTCATGGTGTTTGGCGGAATGATGGTCAGCCGCCAAGACATACCACTCCTTCGCAAAGCCAGGCAAGGAAAGTCTTTGACTGCTGTATTCAACGCTGCATCCTTGGTGTTTGAATATTTGACGCAGCGTATTTTTCATCCAAGAGGAACCAGGCTTTATTTGGGCAATGCACTGGTAGCTAGATTGTTTAAATCAGCGTTGGATTTAAATATTGATTTTTTATTGAATGCATCAGCCAAAGAAATAATTTTTGATTCAGGGAATATCACGGGAATTATTGTTAAAGAAGATAATAACGATAAGAAAATTAATGTAGCCAAAGGTGTTATTTTAGCTACTGGTGGTTTATCTCATGACCATACATTGCGAAATCAATATTTCTCGGAAATTGATAGTTTTAAAAGTGCAACGATTTCAAGAGGTGATAGTTTAAGCGGTGCGAAAATTGCAATGATGGCCAATGCTAAGATTTCCGATAATGGGAAAAATGGTGTTTTTGGTGTTCCATTGTCGCACTATGTCAGACCGGATGGCTCTGAGGTTTATTACCCCCATACAGTGACTGATCGATCAAAGCCTGGGCTTATTGCAGTCAATGCTGTGGGGCGGCGATTTACCAATGAGGCGCGCTCGTACCATGATTTTTATTATTCTCAGTTGGAGTAGGAAAATAATGCATGCCCAGCATATTTGCTTGTGGATAGCCATTTTCTCTGGAAGTATGGTTTAGGTTGTATTAAACCATTTGAGAAAAATATCGATCATGCATTGGCTAATGGTTATTTGATTCAAGGTCATACCTTGGAGGAAATGGAGGTAAATCTTTCGATTCCAGAAGGAGAGCTTGTTAAAACTGTGAAAACTTATAATCTGCATGCCAGATTGGGCAAAGACCCGTATTTTTCAAAAGGAGAGACTGCCTATGAGAAGTATTTAGGTGACAGTGATAATCCTATGAATCCGTGCGTAGCTCCTGTCGAATTTGCACCTTATTATGCAGTTCGAGTTTATCCTGGTGATTTAGGAATGTCTTCAGGAATTGAAACCAATGAAAATGCGCAAGTTATGAATCAACAAGGAAAACCGATTGATGGCCTTTACGCTTGCGGAAATGACATGAGTTCGGTGATGCAAGGAAACTATCCGGGGCCTGGAATTACATTAGGCCCTGCACTCACATTCGGTTATTTGGCAGCCCAGCATTGCTCATTAAGAATGTAGCAATTTATTAATTAAAGCATTAAATAATACGTAGGAGACACTGATGAAGAAAAAAATTAATTTCCATCGAGGTAAGCTATCCTTGCTTTCTTCGTTGCTGGTTGCATCGATTGCTTTTCCATTAGCCTCTAGTGCTCAAGAGAATTATCCGAATAAAACGATAAAAATTATTGCACCACTTGCTCCAGGCGGTGCTGTCGATATTCTTGCAAGACTGATTGCCGATAAGTTACAGCAGGAGTATCAGCAGCCTGTGATTGTTGAAAACAAACCTGGTGCTAGCGGTCACCTAGGTTCAAGTTTGGTTGCCAAATCTGCAGGTGATGGCTATACCTTGCTGCTAGGTACGATTGGCGTGCATGCTGCATATTCAAGTTATAGCAAGCTTAATTACGACCCTGCTAAGGATTTACAACCAATTATGGTTGTGGCTGAAGCCCCAAATATCGTCGTTGTGCCGACGACATCGCCTTATAAAACATTACCTGATTTACTTGATGGTGTGAGAAAAAATCCGAGTCAAATCAGCTACGCATCTGCTGGACCGGGAAGCTCTATACATATGGTGACAGCACTTTTTGAAATGTTGAGTGACAGCAAAATGGTGCATGTACCGTATCGCGGAAGTGGGCCGGCGTTGGTCGATTTAATTGGCGGTCAAGTTAATGTCATGTTTGACAATATGTCTTCCGGTTTGCCGCATGTAGAAGCTGGAAAGCTTCGAATTTTAGCGGTGACCAGTGAAAAACGTGATCCACGCTTGCCGAGTGTTCCGACGATTGCGGAATCTGGGCTCCCGAACTACGCTGGTACTTCATGGTTTTCATTGGCAGCGCCAGCTAGCACGCCTGCTCATATTGTGGAGAAATTGAATAAGGATGTCCAAAAAATTCTATTAAGCGACGACGCTAAAAGTCGCTATGAAAAATTGGGGATGAGATTTACACCGAATACATCTGAACAAGCCAAACAGTTCTTTAATTCCGAGACAACGAAATGGGAGAAAGTTATTAAATCTGCAAATCTGAAGTTGGATTAATAATTAAGGATGTTTAAAATGAATAAGCGTAATTTTTTATTGGTAACAGGTTTATCTTTGGCTTGCAGTTTTTCCTTTGCTCAGCAAGCATTTCCAAACAAGCCCATAAAAATAATAGTTCCATATTCGGCAGGAGGTCCTGCTGATTTATTGGCAAGAACTCTGGGTGATAAGATGGGGCAAAAATTATCACAACCAATTATTATTGAAAATAAGCCTGGGGCTGGTGGTCACACAGGGGGAGAGCAGGTTGCCAGATCTGCTGCTGATGGTTATACCCTTATGTTGGGCACCATTTCGCACAATGGCGCATCCAAGCTTTATAAAGGTTTGCGATACGATCCGACCAAAGATATTACGCCAGTATCATTGATTGCAGAAGCTCCCAGTGTTCTTATTGTGAATAGTAATTCATCGATTAAAAGTGTGGCGGAGTTGATTGATTTTGCTAAGAAAAATCCCAATAAATTGACTTATGGCTCAGCAGGTGATGGTTCTGCCATGCACATGGCCGCAGAGCTTTTTAAGGATATGGCCAAGGTGGAATTGGTGCATGTTCCATACCGTGGCGGTGCACCAGCGATGGCCGATTTGCTCGGTGGCCAAATTGATTTGATTTTTGAAAGTCTGGGTACAGCACATCCACATTTAAAAGGAGGGAAAGTGAAAGCTTTGGCTGTAACAAGCCCTGAACGCACAGCAAGCCTGCCCGATATTCCTACGGTGTCGGAGTCTGGTGTGCCCGGATATGCATCGGTGCCTTGGTACACAATTTCGGCCCCCAAGGGAACTCCTAATGAAATCGTGAACAAGTTAAATGCAGAAATTAATGAGGCACTCAAGTCGGATGATTTGAGAGTTCGATGGAATGGATTGGGGATTCTTCCTATTGGAGGCAGTATTCAAGACGCCAATGCTCGTAATGAAATAGAAACAAAAAAATGGAATAAAATTATTGAAAGTTTAGGAATTCAGGTTAAATGAAAAATATACTAATGTTTATTACTATATAGACTATGTATTATCTAAATGACTGAACTCTCCATATCTTATGGTGATTTAATATTGCTTTCTTGATCTTTAAATGGAAATTAAGCAATCTCAAATTCCCGCCTTTTGCGGGCATTTACCAATTCTGCATTGGCATATGAGCGTAACCAACAATCCCCGCTACAGCAACACGAACGAGAAGTATCACAACGCCTCCTATAAAGCATGGGGTTCATTGACCGTGTCGGTGAACTAGCGCTTGCGCTGGTTTGCCTATCAGTAGTAAACGCGGGCATAACCCTAGGTTCTTGTATGCTGCTATCTAGTTTTGCTTCACGCTTAAGAATCTGTTCTGCTTAACACAGCGGCAGAGCTGCAGTCTGTGATGCAATTGTGAGGGCTTGATTGATTTATCCATGACTTTAGGACTTCGTGCAGTCGTCAATTAGGGGGGAACGTTTAGGTGACGTACACATGCAGTCAAGGTCGGTTGTATATGTTAGTGCATTCAACGGCTGTCGAGTTCCCAGGCGAGGGCGAGATCGCTAAGTGATGCCGGGGAAATACCGTTTTCAGAGATAGTTTTGGCCATGGATAGTGCCGGGCAGTCTGCTGAGCGCAATCTCGATGTCTGTGATGCTGCTGACTGCTTTCCACCTGAAGCGTTCCTTGGGGATAAACCCCCTCGATATCCTTGCCATACCAGCCATCCCTCAGCACATGCTCAGGTACATGTTGTTGCATTGACAGATTAAATCCAAGGCAGCATTTCTAGAACATCACCATCTTCGGTGACTCGTTTGAGTTCCGCCTTCAAACGCCGCATTCCTTCGCTTTGACTGGACTGATCAAGCCGCTGCGCAGCAGGGATTTTCTGCAACTTAAACAACTTGCACAGGCTATGCGTGCTCACCCCTACATAACGATGAGACATCGGCCATGTTGTGGCGGCATCCAATATTTGATTGACGGACTCAATCCTGATTCTTATGGGTATCGTTGTGCGTTCATATGGGCTCCTAGTTAAACGGAAATAAGAGGCTTTGAACTATCTACAAAACGCTGGTCGATTCACTTTTGACGAGTGCGATATCAAAAAAGGGGAATCGCTGATTGATCAAGCGTTTTCGATAAGGTGAATTGCACCGTTCCGGCTCTCTTGGGAGTTTAAAACTGTGTAAAGAGCACTGGTCGATTCACACCAGGTAGGAGGATGTGACTTCAGGGGATCTAGACAAAGCTGGTTTTAGTTGGGTGCCTCTCCAACATTTGTTTTAGCAACCTTATTAGTGTCTGTGCCGACGCACTAAGTGGTGTATGTCTATGCGTGACTACACCCAAAGGCCGTTGTATTCCTGGGGAGTGCAAGCGCAAACAGCGGATCTGATGTGATTGCAGTAAGGCGATGGCCGTTTCAGGCAACGCGCTGATGCCTAACCCCTGAACTACTAGCGCTCCAATTGTTGCGATGTGGTCAACTTCGAAAGCTGGTGTGAACTTGATGTCATGCTTTGCCAGTTCGGCATCCACATACTGGCGCACACTTGCCGAGCTGCTCATCGAAATATGGGGGAAATGCAGCGTGGCTTCCAGCAAAATGGGCTTTGGTTCTTTGCATAGAGGATGGTCTCGAGGGCAGACCAATAAGAACTCGTCAGTGGTGAGTTGCTCATAGGCGAGATCTTCTTGCTTTGGGTCCGCTGCAGTGAGGGCAAGATCTACTTTCCCATTACGCACTAGATCAAAGGCTGGGTCTGAGAGAGTGTCGTGTAAGGAAAGCCTAACCCCCGGATAGGCATGGGAAAATGCAGCAAAAACTTTAGGCACGATAGAAGCTGCTAAGGAGGGAAGAGCTGCCACGGACACCGTGCCTGTTTTCAGCAGCACAGTATCTGCTACTGCCTGCAGTGCGCGCTGAGTATCGCGAATCAACTCTTGTGCATGAGCGACAAAAATGTGCCCCACGTCTGTTAGCTCCACAGCCCGTGTCGTCCGCTCAAAAAGGCGCGCACCAAGCTGGGTTTCCACTCGTGCAATCAATGCAGAAAAAGCCGATTGCGATAGATGCACTTGTAGTGCGGCCAGACCAAAGTTGCGGGTTTGGCTCAAAGCGATAACCGCTTTGAGTTCTTTCGTTGATAAATTGGGTTCCACGAGCACAGTATAGACAGCGAGACCCCTGGAAAAGGGCCCCGCTTCGCTGCATTACTCAGGCTTGATGTTGCCGTCCTTGATCAACCTGGCCCACTTGGCATATTCATCATTGATGATTTTCGATGTCTCTGCTGGGGTGTTATAGGTTGCGATTGTTCCTTGTGCCAGCATGGATTCTTTGACTTCTTGTTTGGTCAAAATGTCTTTCAAAGCACTGTTGAGCTTTTGAATTACCGCATCCGGGGTACCTGCTGGCGCAGAAATGCCAAACATCGAACTCACCAGCATGTCGGAATAACCTGCTTCACCGACTGTAGGTACATTGGGCAGCGATGCTACGCGCTCCTTGGTCGTAGTAGCGAGGGCACGCAGTTTGCCTGCCTTGATTTGGCTTTGTGCAGCCGGGACTGTATCGATCATGGCATTGACTTGACCGCCTAAGAGGTCGGCAATGGCGGGGCCGCTGCCCTTATATGGAACGTGTACTGCATCAATCTTTGTCTGCAACTTCAACATCTCAAGGGCTAGATGCTGTGGAGATCCATTACCAGCTGAAGCAACAGTGAGTGCGCCAGGTTTTGCCTTGGCGAGCTCAACAAGCTCTTTTACAGAGTTGGCTGGTATTGAGGGATTGACCACAAACACAAGTGGAACAGTGCCAACCAGCGAAATATGCGCGAAGCTTTTCTGAATATCAAAGGGCGTTACCGCAGGCATTAGCGCCGCGTTGATGGTGTGGCTGGTAAAGGCGCCCATAAGCAGCGTATAGCCGTCAGCGGGGGATTTAGTAACTTGGCCTGCGCCTAGGCTGCCACCAGCACCCGCACGGTTTTCCACGATGAATTGCTGGCCTAGTTCATCCGACAAGTGCTTTGCCAGCACGCGGCCAATCACGTCAGTCGCACCTCCGGGGGCATAAGGTACGACTAGCTTTACAGGCTTGTTAGGGTAGTTGCTCTGGGCATAGGCGTTACCCAATATGCCGCAAGACATTAAAACAGTAGCAGACAGAGCAGTCAAAGCTTGGCGACGTGCCAGTTTGGGATTGGTGCTGGAAGTTTTCATTGAGTCTCCTTAGGGTTTGTAGGTACGCGTTTTCTTGTGAAACGCTCGATTTTTTTATAAATCAACAATATTATTAATAATCCAAATCTTCAACAGTGGTTAACCCTCCCATGACAGACAAGCCAAGCCAACAATCCTCTATCCACCCTGAAGCTGCTACAAGCGGGATGGCAAAAGGGCTGACCAATTACGGAGACCGTGGGTTCTCGTTGTTCCTGCGAAAAGCCTTTATCAAGGGTGCAGGCTTTACGGACAAAGCACTGGAGCGCCCGGTGATTGGCATTACCAACACGGGCAGCTCCTACAACCCTTGCCACGGCAACATGCCCCAGCTCATGGAGGCAGTAAAGCGCGGTATCCTCATGGCGGGTGGCCTGCCTATGGACTTTCCTACCATTTCTTTGCACGAGAGCTTTTCGCAACCCACCAGCATGTATTTGCGCAATCTGATGTCTATGGACACCGAAGAGATGCTGCGCGCCCAACCCATGGATGCGGTGGTATTGATCGGCGGCTGCGACAAGACGGTCCCTGCACAGCTCATGGGAGCTGCCTCGGTAGGATTGCCTGCTGTTCAGTTGGTGACTGGATCGATGCTGACGGGCTCGCACCGCAGTGAACGTGTCGGCGCATGTACGGATTGCCGACGTTACTGGGGCAAATTTCGCGCCGAAGAAATTGACAGTGAAGAAATTTCGGACGTAAACAACCAATTGGTGGCCAGTGTGGGGACGTGCTCGGTGGCAGGGACGGCGAGCACCATGGCGTGTATTGCTGAAGCTTTGGGTATTGCGATCCCCGGTAGCGCCAGCCCACCGGCTGTTACGGCAGACCGCATTCGCATTGCCGAACGAACTGGGGAAGTCGCTGTCCACATGGCGCGTGCCGGATTGACGATCGATCAGATTCTGACCCCCGCCGCATTTGAAAATGCCATCCGCGTGCTGCTGGCCATGGGCGGCTCTACTAATGCCATCGTGCACTTGGCCGCTATTGCAGGACGCATGGGTTACGAGCTCGATTTGAAAGCCTTGGATGTCTTTAGTCGTAACACACCGGTGTTGCTGGATCTCAAGCCTTCGGGCGATCACTATATGGAGGACTTCCACGCAGCAGGTGGTATGCCGACGCTGCTGCGCGAGCTCAAGCCTTTGCTCAATTTGGAGGCCTTGACGGTCACTGGCAAGACTTTGGGTGAAGAGCTGGAAGCTGCAGGACCAGGCTTTAAGCAAACCATTGTAAAAACGCTCAAGGAACCGCTGTACCCCCAGGGCGGTATTGCTGTGCTCCATGGCAATCTCGCGCCTGGTGGAGCCATCATCAAGCAGTCGGCAGCCAATCCCGCACTGATGGAGCACGAAGGCCGTGCCGTGGTGTTCGAAAATGCCGAAGATCTGGCAGCACGCATTGATGCCCCGGATTTGGATGTTCAGGCCAACGATATTTTGGTACTCAAAAATATTGGCCCCAAGGCAGCGGCAATGCCTGAAGCAGGCTATCTTCCTATCCCTAAAAAACTGGCTGCGCAGGGCGTTAAGGACATGGTACGAATCTCGGATGGCCGCATGAGCGGTACAGCGTTTGGCACCATCGTTTTGCATGTCACCCCAGAAGCTGCCATCGGCGGACCTTTGGCATGGGTGCAGAACGGCGACAGAATCAAACTGTCGGTCAGTCAGCGCAGTATTGAATGGATGGTTGATTCTGCTGAGTTGGACCGTCGCCAGAGCGCGCAGCCGGTGCAAGTTCCTAGCGCCGAAAGAGGCTACGCACACTTGTTCAAAAAGACGGTGTTGCAAGCCGATCGTGGGGCTGACTTTGACTTTCTGACAGCCACCGAAAGCAAAGGCGCTATTCCAAGGAGTTAAATCTGCATGTTGACTGGCATTCGTCCCCCCGAGTGCCGTCCTTTTGAGGGCGGTGCTTCGGTTATTGCGGCCACGCTGGAAGAAGACATCGTGTTGGGCCTTCTGGCGCCCAAGGTACGTTTGGTCGAAGACGAACTCATAGGGCGCTTTGGCGCCAAGCGCCACCACGTGCGAGAGGCCCTGGTGCTGTTGGAGGCCTTGGGGCTGGTGGAGCGCAAGCGCAATATTGGCGCGCAGGTGAAAGCATTCAGCCGCGAAGAAGTCATCCAGCTCTATGAGATGCGAGAACTGCTGGAGGTAGAGGCCATGCGCAAGATTCCATTGCCTGTGCCGACGCAGCCGCTGCATGTGCTGATGCAGATCCAGCACGCGCACGATAGAGCTGTGCAGCAGCGGGATGCGCGCTCCATCTTCAGGACCAATCAAGAGTTCCATCGACATCTGTTTGCCCAATGCGGCAACGCTTTCCTGGCCCAGACTATCGAGGACTTTGCGCGTAAAACGCACGCCATTCGTTTTGGCGCGTTGATTTCCAGCGAACACCAACTTCAGTCTAAGCAAGAACACCACGAGCTGCTGCAAGTTTTGGAAAGTGGCGATCGACAGTGCTTGATCGAACTGACCAGGAAGCATCTTGTGCCTTCAAGAGATCATTACTTGAAGGCACAAGAGATGCTGCAAGCTTAAAAGCAGCCGCCACTTAGTTCAAAAAAAGTTGGCGAACCTCATCGGCTTTGGCCAATGGCCTGCCCAGTGCTTGGGCACCTTGAGCCACTTGGGCCACCAACGCCGCATTGTCGGGCGCTTGCTCGCCATTCTTAAGGAACAGGTTGTTCTCAAATCCCACGCGTGCATGGCCACCCAAACACGCGGCCGCGATCGCGCAAGCATTCTCTTGCGCCCCAAAGGCACACATTGCCCAGGGGTAGGCACCATCGTCTGCAGCCAGAAACGGTAGCAAGTCCGTGGGCGATGAGGTTTGCCCCACCGAGTAACGGCCCAGCACAAACAGCAAAAACCATTTGTTGTCTGGAATCACGCCGCGTGCGCGCAATTGCTGCCAGGTTTGTACATCTGCCACGTCATACAGAATGATCTGTGTCATGACGTTGCAGCTTTTCATCCAGGCAAAAAATGCCGCGATATCGGCTTCCGGTACTTCTGGCTTAACGATTTCACGTAACCCTACAGAGAGGGCTTCAGGGACCACCTCACGCGCAACCTGCATCTGTTCTTGTGGCTGGTAGACCTGGGCAGCTTCGCTGGTGATCTGTACCACCAGCTCTTGCCCGACTGCCTTGCGTATAGCAGCAGTGGCTTCTTGGTATGCATGCGCATCCAGCAAATGCTTCCCATCGGGTTTTCTGACATGAGCGTGGATCATGGAAGCTCCCGCATCCAAGCACTCTTTAGCGGTCTGCGCGAGCTCTGCAGCAGTCAAGGGCACATGAGGGTGCTGTTCCTTGGTCTTGTAGGCCCCATTGGGCGCAACAGTGATAATCAGAGGTGTGTTCATTTCGCGGCGCCTTATTGCTCTACGGCGTCGCCAACGGGTGGCAGCTCGTTTTTGAGGATGTCCAGGCCTGCCAGCAGTGTGTTCTGATAACGCTGGCGTTCTTGGGCGATAGTTTCAGGGGTCCATTTGAAGAAGCCTTCGCCAGTCTTCATGCCAAACTTTCCTTCTGCCACCCTTTGCGCCAAGCACTGGCTGGGCACGATATTAGTGGCCAGCGAGGGATACATCGTGGCACCCGCAGCGCAGTGAACTTCCAGTCCAGCATGGTCGCGCTGTAGCACAGGGCCGGCCGCCAGAAAACGGAAGCCAAAGCCAAAGCGCACTGCCGCGTCCACATCTTCGGGCGTAGCAACACCGGCATCAATCAAAGCAAACGCTTCACGTGCCAGCGCGTGCTGCAAGCGGTTGGCCAAGAACCCCGGCAAATCCTTCTTCACCAGCACGGGCACCATGCCGCACTGACGCATGAAGGCATGCAGGTTCTGCGCACATTCCAGGTGGCTGGCTTGACCACATACCACTTCTACCAATGGCGTCAGGTGGGCAGGCATGAAAAAGTGCAAGCCCAACATACGATGGGACGTTTGCAATCCCTCGGCAATTGCCGAAATAGGGAAGCTGGAGCTATTGCTAGCCAACAAGGCATCATCACGTGCCAAGGCTTCAAGTTCCTTGAACAGTGCTTGCTTGATATCCAGACGTTCAGGGATGCACTCGATGACCAAATCGATCTTGTTCCAATCGATCTCCCGGAGAGAACCTACCACCGTCAGCTTGTCCTGTTGTGTTGAAGCTTGCAGTTGAGATAAGCCGTTGCCCACGAGCTCAGGTACTTTGGCGCGACGCTCCGCATCGGCTTCAAGGATGATTGTTTGGCATCCACCACGGCACAAAACCACTGCGACGTCGACGCCCATCGTGCCGCCACCGACCACTACGGCCTGTGAGCGGGAAGGGCGCAAGAAATGTGTGGGGGCGCTAAAAGGGATAGTTTGCACCTTTGACTCCATGTTCAGATTTACTTGAACCGAAGTTTGAGGTGCTGTAACAGATTTGTTAAACGAATTTATTTCGTTAAATATCCTGTTTTTTAAATTAGTCTTGCGAGCTATCTTGTTGGATGCTGATGCATAAGGTGCTGGCTATCAAGCTTATATCCACTACGCTTAGTCAGCTCCAATTCAGCTTCTGATGGATAGCAGTCATTGAGTGGGCCAGCTCTTCCTAGATGGCTTTCAGATCAAAGAAGTTTCAATGCAATGACTACTGTGAACATCAGCAGTCATTGACATTTCTGATTTGAAGGACTGCTGCCAGCCTGAAGCAGCATTCAAGAGCACAAAGGAATTCAGTACAAGTACTAGGTGCTGCCGAGAAAACTGAGCAAAAGCGTAGAAACCCCAGTTTTTAATCCAACGCTGAAGAAAGGTGCTGATTTAGTAGCCAGCTTTCTAAACTCGCGCTCGCAAAGCTGTAGAAACTTTTGGCAGCAGGCGACAGTTGTCGATGTTTGCTACTCACCCAGTAAATGGTTCGCTGGGGCGGTGTGCCACTAAGCGGGCGGATGGCAATGTTGGGGTCTTGGAAGTATTCCAGCGACAGCGCAGGTATGAGACTAACGCCAAACCCTGCGCGCACCATGCCCATCACAGTTGCAAGCTGTTCGGCCTCCATCAGTTGATGGAGTGGGGCCGCAAGATGCTGGTGGGCCCATTGGTCTACCGCTTGCCGAACACTGGTGCTGGGAGCCATTTGGATGAATGGTTCGTGGGCCAAGGCGGATGCCTCAATCGCTAGTGCACTGGCTGCCCACCGGTGGTTGGCATGGCAGGCTATAAAAAAGTGCTCATTGGCCACTGCGTGGGACTGTAGTTCGGGGTGGCTGCTCATTACGCTTGCCAAACCCAGATCGGCTTGGCCGTTGAGGACGGCTTCACAGCAAGGCGCGTTCAGCACATCTTTGACGGTGACTTTGATGTGCGGTTGCTGCTGAGCGAATGTTTTTAAAACCGTTGGCAGCCAATGCGCGGCCAGTGAAGGCAGTAAGGCAATGCATACGTGCTTGGACTGTTGGGCCGAGATGCCACGAAGCTTTTCTAGTGCTGCGCCTATATCTTGCAGCAGCATATGTGCTTGGGGAAGGAAATCTTTACCCGCCTGCGTCAGTTGCACGGACCGTGTGCTGCGTTCGAAAAGCTGCACGCCGACACCATCTTCCAAGCCTTGAATCAGCGCACTAAAAGCAGGCTGTGAGAGATGGCACAGCCGCGCGGCGCGCGTGAAGTTCAAGGTGTCGCACAAGGCTGTAAAAGCCTGTAGATGTCTGATGGAGAGATTCATTGGTTAACCAGATTAATCAATCTGAACTATCGAATTTACAGCTTAAACGAGTTGGTCTAAATTGCGCTCATAGATAGAGACAGGATTGCTAAATGGTTGATTTGTGGCTTCATGCACTTTCACAGCCTATAGATGAGCGCCCCCATTTGTTGATTGGCTGTGGCGCGGGCTTTTCTGGCGACCGCACTGACGTTGCGCGTGCTGTGGTTGACACTTTGATTGCCTCCCATCAGCCCAGCGTGCTGATGTTTGAGACCTTGGCAGAGCGCACCCTTGCGTTGGCGCAGCTTGCCAAAAACAAAGATCCATCTAAAGGCTATGAGCCGCTGTTAGAGGCCATGCTTGAGCCTGTGCTGGCGGATTGTTTGAAGCATGGCATTCGCATAGTGAGCAACTTTGGAGCTGCCAATCCTGCAGGTGCTGCGCAATGTATTGAACAGCTTGCCAAACGATTAGGAGCAAGGCCGCCGCGCATTGCCGTGGTGTTTGGTGATGATGTGATGACACAGGAGCACCTGCCACTGCTACAGCAAGCTTGTGGTGAGGCTTGGCCTAAGGCGCAGGTGGTGAGTGCAAATGCGTATATTGGGGCGCAGCCTATTGCCCAAGCCTTGCTAGCGGACGCTGACATTGTGGTGACAGGCCGGGTGGCAGACCCATCGCTAGCTTTAGGCCCTGCTGCTGCTTACTACGGCTGGCAATGGGACGAGTGGGATAAGTTGGCCCGCGGAACGATGGCTGGGCATCTTTTGGAATGCGGGTCGCAAGTGAGCGGAGGATATTTTGCAGATCCAGGCTTTAAAGATGTACCGGGCCTGGCGAATGTGGGGTTCCCCATTGCAGAGATCGATCCAGAAGGCATTTGCACAGTTTCCAAGGCCGCAAATACGGGCGGATACGTCACTGCGCAAACCGTCAAAGAGCAGTTGCTTTATGAGATGCATGATCCTGCGGCGTATCTCACGCCTGATGTGATTGCAGATATTTCACAAGCGCAGGTCATTGAGCTTGGGCAGGACAAGGTTCGTCTTGAAGGGGTTAAGGGGCATCCCCGACCTGCGTCGTTAAAAGTCAATGTTTGCTCCACTGCAGGATGGCTGGCAGAAGCTGAAATTTCGTATGCAGGTGCCCATGCGCTCCAGCGCGCGCAATTAGCGGATCAAGTGATTGAGCAACGGATTGGCCATCTGAGCACCATCAGAACAGACTTTATTGGACTCATGAGCATTCTTGGAGATGACCGCAGCACTTGGAAAAAAGACCAGAAACTGCTGTGTGTCGATGCAAGAGATATTCGTGTGCGCTGGTCTTGGGAGCGTGCCACGCATGCCGAAGCAGAGTTGCTGTGCAGAGAAGTGAATGCACTTTATACATGCGGGCCAGGAGGCGGTGGTGGTGTGCGCACTACGGTGCGATCTCGTTTGAACACCGTCTCTTGCCTGATTGGCCAGCAATACGTTTCGGCTGACTGGCGTTGGGCCAGCGTAAAAGACAGCACAGGAGAAGCACATGCCTGAAATCGCATTGTTTCAAGCAGCGCATGGACGCACCGGAGACAAGGGTAATCGCAGCAATATCAGTGTGATCGCCTATGACGACAGGCTCTGGGAGACCTTAGTGCAGCAAGTCACCGAAGAACGTGTGGCGACATATTTCAAGTCGAGAAATCCGAGCAACGTAAAGCGCTACTTATTGCCCAATCTTCATGCCATGAACTTTGTGATTGATGACGTGCTGGACGGCGGCGTCAACAGTTCATTGAATTTGGACAGTCACGGCAAAGCGCTTTCGTTCGATCTGCTTCAAATGACCATCACCGTCGAGCAGCCACTTTTACCGTACTGCAAAGGGCTAGAAAAACTATGACGCTTTCACTCGCTTCACGCCCATCAGCGTGAAATTGGACCTTGGCCAACTATTAAATTGAAGGAGACAAACATGGCCCAAATTTCTGCTTTTAAGACTCGTCGAACGATCATGGGTGCTGCACTAGGTGCTCTCATGGTGGCTGCTTTGCCAGTATCGGCACAACAAGCGGCCAATTTCCCAAGCAAGCCGATTACTTTTGTTGTGCCTTTTGCTGCAGGTAGCGCCACAGACCTGATTGCACGTGCGTTAGGGCAAGCGGTGACGCAAAGCACGGGCCAATCCGTGATCGTAGAAAACAAGGGTGGCGCAAGCGGCATGATTGCAGCCCAAGCAGCAGCGCGTGCACCTGCGGATGGTTATACGGTACTTATCACTACCAACACCACGCATGCGGCCAACGAGCATCTTTATAAGAAACTGCCTTATGACCCAGTGAAGGACTTTGTACCATTGAGTGGTTTGGGCAAAGGCGGCCAAGTGTTGGTAGTAAATGCTTCTGCCCCCTTCAATTCCGTAAAGGAGTTGTTGGAGCATGCCAAGAAGAATCCAGGCAAGCTTTCCTTTGGTAGTGGTAGCTCTTCAAGTCGTATGGCTGGTGAAATGCTCAAACAACTGGGCGGTGTAGATATCCTGCACGTACCTTATAAAAGCAACCCATTGGCCATCACTGATTTGATGGGCGGCCAGATTGATTTGATGATCACGGACGTCTCTACCGGGATTCCACAAATTCAAGCTGGAAAGCTCAAAGCGCTTGGTTTTTCTACAGAAGAGCGTAGCGTGATGTTGCCCGATGTGCCAACCATTGCTGAAGCAGGAGTGAAGGGATACAACATGGGCTACTGGTTTGCTGCCTATGCGCCTGCAGGCACGCCCACAGATGTGGTCAACAAGCTCACGCAATTATTGGGCGATGCGGTCGAGAGTAAATCTGGAGAAGGTTTTTACAAACAATCGGGAACAAGCAAATGGCGTAGTACATCCGAAGAACTTGCCAAGTTCCAGGCAGAAGAAGCCAAAAAATGGGGTGAAGTCGTTAAGGCTGCTGGTATTCAGCCTGAATAGACACAGCTTACTTTTTAAGAATGGAGCACTGAGCGCTCCGGCTAATAGGCTGGGCTGAACTGAATCGACTAGGCTTTCCTAGATAGCTGCCAGCTTCACAGAATGCTGTTACTTTCTCGTGGGGCAGAGTTCTGGGACTGCTTTGAGGTACAAAGCGGACCTACAAAAATGAAGCGGAGGAATGACTGCTTTGGGTGACAGCAGTCATTGGCTCTGCTAATTTGAGCGACCGCATCCAGCCTGAAGCCGTCTGCCGCTAGCTACTTCTCCTATGCAGCGATTGCTACTGCTCATGTCAGCAGGGCGAACTACCTGTCACTGCCTGATAGCGGTCATTCGGAGCGCCAAGAAGGTCGCTTGTTGATTTCCATCCAGAAGTGACCCACTAGCCTCCGGTGGGCATGCGGACAAAAACTTGGACTATCAGAGGAGATAGTTCATGTACACATACG
>JADMKK010000028.1 GCA_015478895.1 Comamonas sp.
TACACCCCATACTCCCTTAGCAGGGGAGCACCTTCGGCCACTCGGTCACGTTTCCAGAATGACGCTATTGTAAGCAGGTTTCCGAGCGCTTTTTTCAAAAAAGCTGACAAACCCGAAAAATTCCAAACTTGCTCGCAGCTTGAAGCTGCCACCGGCTGAAACCAACAAAGCCCGCATGCAGCGGGCTTTATGTTTGGCGGAAACGGAGGGATTCGAACCCTCGATGAGGCTCTACACCCCATACTCCCTTAGCAGGGGAGCACCTTCGGCCACTCGGTCACGTTTCCTAGAGTCTGCGATTCTAATCAGCTTTTGCGTCTAATTTAGAAAAAAGCCGACTTAGGACTTATTCGCTCTTATCCAAGCCAAAGGCAGTGTGCAGGGCACGCACTGCCAACTCCAAGTACTTTTCATCGATCACGACGGAAGTCTTGATCTCGGACGTGGAGATCATCTGAATGTTGACATTCTCTTGGCTCAGCGTGCGGAACATGGTGGATGCGACACCGACATGGCTACGCATGCCGATACCAACAATGCTGACCTTGGCGATATTGGGATTACCCACGACTTCAGAAGCACCGAGGGCAGGCGCTACTTTTTCACGCAGCAGATCCAGTGCACGCTGGTAGTCGCCTTGATTGACGGTGAAGGAGAAGTCCGTTTTGCCATCCTTGGAGATGTTTTGGATGATCACATCGACTTCGATGTTGGCATCCGCAACGGGGCCCAGAATTCCAGCGGCGATACCCGGGGTGTCAGGCACGCCAAGTACGGAGATCTTGGCTTCGCCACGGTTGAATGCGATGCCCGAAACGACGGCCTTTTCCATTTTTTCGTCTTCCTCAAAAGTAATCAGCGTGCCGGACTTGGCTTCTTCTGCCAAATCGATGTCCCAAGGCGTGAAGCTCGAAAGCACACGCATGGGAACTTTGTACTTGCCTGCAAATTCCACCGAGCGGATTTGCAGCACTTTGGAGCCTAAGCTGGCCATCTCCAGCATTTCTTCAAAGCTGACCGTGCCCAAGCGTTTTGCAGCTGGCACGACGCGTGGATCGGTAGTGTAGACGCCATCCACATCGGTATAGATCAGGCACTCATGCGCCTTCAGGGCTGCCGCAACGGCGACTGCTGAAGTGTCTGAGCCGCCGCGCCCCAGCGTGGTGATGTTGCCTTCAGGGTCAATCCCCTGAAAACCGGTGATGACCACCACGCGCCCGGCATTCAAGTCTTTGCGCACGCGCACGTCATCGATGGAGTCAATACGCGCTTTGGTGTAGCTGCTATTGGTGCGTACTGGCACTTGCCAGCCTGCATAGCTGACCGACTCTACGCCCTCTGCCTGCAGCGCAATGGCCAGCAATGCCGAAGAGGCTTGCTCGCCCGTGGCCGCCAGCATGTCCAGCTCCCGGTAGTAAGACGCTTGGGCAGCGCTGGGTGCCAGCTCGCTGGCCAAACCCAGCAAACGGTTAGTTTCGCCACTCATGGCGCTGGGGACCACCACCATTTGGTGACCTGCCCGAGCCCACTTGGCCACACGCTTGGCAACATTGCGAATGCGCTCTGGAGAGCCCATCGAGGTGCCGCCGTATTTATGAACGATCAGTGCCATTGATATTGGGGTGACGAAACTGCTTGGCACGGCGCTGTTGGTAAAAACGTGTTTTGGCGCGCCGCCGGTTTTCGCACTCAGAAGTTGGGACCAAAACTCAGGGATTGTACCAACCGAGGTTTGCTCCATTTCTTACGGCAAACCCGTAGCCCACCTTGATATGGATGCGGTGCCCCCGCGTATGGCATGCACTGACCTGCCGCAGCAGCTCTTTGAGCTGCGCTGCCGTGGGCGTGACAGCATGGTGTTGCAGCAACCAGTGCCGCACCACATTGGCTTGGCGCTCCGCGCCCAAAGCCTGCAGGGCTTGAATACGGGGCGGCACCCCCACCGTTTGCAAATCCACCTCTGCCAAATCCTGCTGCAACGATTTAGCCTGCGCCGCATGCGCGCTGCTACGGGTAAACGTATCGCGAAACTGGGGGAAAACTTGCTCCAGCACCGGCAACAGGTGGCGACGAATGCGGTTGCGCGTATACCCATCGTCGGCGTTGCTGGGGTCTTCCACCCAGGTGATGGCAAGTTCACGCAAATGCGTGCGGATGGCGACCGCGCTGACGCCCAGCAAGGGTCGCCACCATTGCAGCCCCGCACGCTGCCAATGTGCCGGCATGGCCGCCAAACCTGCTACCCCTGCCCCGCGCGACAGCGCCAGCAACAAGGTTTCCACTTGGTCGTCGGCATGCTGCGCCAGTGCGATGCTGGCTGCCGGCTGCGCAAACGCCGTCAGTGCGTGGGCGGCCAACGCAGCGTAGCGGTGTCGCCTGGCCGCATCTTCAGGGCTTTGCCCTGCTTGAGAACGCGCATCCACGTGCACTACCGCCAGAGGCACTTGCAGCGCAGCACAGGTGGCGCGGCAGTGCGCCTCAAAATCATCGGCAGCAGCTTGCAGGCCGTGGTGGACGTGAATGGCATACACCTGCCCCGTCCAACGCTGCGCACAGGCATACAAAAGCGCGGTGGAATCGGCCCCGCCGCTGTACGCCACCACCAGCGGCAAGGGCGGCGTAAATGTTCGCATGGCTTGGTGCAGCGAGATAGTCACAGGTATCTTTAAAATTAATTTGATAGCTGCATGCCGTAGTAAACACTGGTTTTCAGCACTATTTATTGCTGAAGTTAAGGTTCTACAACGGCATGCAGCTATATTTTTATCAGTGGAACTGGCAATAAAAATGGCCCCGAAGGGCCATCGTAGTCGTTACCGCCAGGCTTGCTGCGCGCTGGCGCTCAGCTGGCTTTGGTGTCGTTAAAGCGACCATAGCTTTGCAAACGTGCATAGCGGCGGTCTTGCAACTCTTGCGGTTTCAAGTCCGACAGCTGGCGCCATGCATCATTCAAGGCACGCTTGAGCAAGCTGCCCATGTGCTTGTGATCGCGCTGGGCACCGCCCACGGGCTCATTCACGATCTTGTCAACCAGGCCCAGTGCCTTCAGGCGGTGGGCGGTGATACCCATGGCATCGGCAGCCACTTCGGCCTTTTCGCCGGTTTTCCACAGGATCGATGCACAGCCTTCCGGGCTGATGACGGAGTACACGGAGTACTGCAGCATGAGCACGGTATCTGCCACCGAAATCGCCAGCGCACCGCCCGAACCACCTTCACCGATGACGGTGGTGATGATGGGCGTTTGCAGTTGCGCCATTTCGTAGATGTTGCGGCCAATGGCTTCGGACTGGCTGCGCTCTTCGGCATCAATACCGGGGAAAGCGCCAGGCGTATCCACGAACGTGAAGACGGGCAGCTTGAACTTCTCGGCCGTCTTCATCAAACGCAGCGCCTTGCGGTAGCCCTCTGGTTTGGTCATGCCAAAGTTGCGCAGTGCACGCTCTTTGGTATCACGGCCCTTTTGGTGGCCGATGACCATGCAGGGCTGGCCGTTGAAACGCGCCAAGCCACCGACGATGGATTTGTCGTCCGCAAAGTGGCGGTCGCCGTGCATCTCGACAAAGTCGGTGAAGCACTCGCGCACATAGTCCAGCGTGTAAGGGCGCTCGGGGTGGCGCGCAATCTTGGTGATCTGCCAGGGGGTCAGGTCACTGTAGATATCCTTGGTGAGCTGGCCGCTCTTTTTGCTCAGTTGATCGATCTCGTCGGAGATATCCACTGCATTTTCAGTCTGCACATAACGCAGTTCTTCGATTTTGGCTTCGAGTTCAGCAATCGGCTGTTCGAAATCCAGAAAGGTCTTTTTCGCCAAGTTATTTCTCCTTGTCCCGGCCTGCGCGATGGGGCCCAGACAGTCTTTCAATAGGCCACTGGCTGCGGGTCGAGCGAGCGCCAAATATACCAAGTTGCCACGGTGCACCAAGGCTTCCAGGCCTCAGCAACTTCTCGGGCATCACTGCGACTCACGGGATCGCCTGAAAAATAATTCAGGCTGATGCCCTTGAGCAATCCTGCATCGTCCAATGGCAAAACATTGGGCCGCAACAGGTAAAAAATCAAAAACATCTCGGCCGTCCAGCGGCCGATGCCACGAATGGCCACGAGCTCCGCAATCACGGCCTCATCATCCATCTGCGCCCATTCCTGCACGTGCAAGCGCTTTTGCGTAAAGTGCAGCGCCAAATCCACCAAATAGTCCACCTTGCGCGCTGACAAACCAGCAGCCCGCATGTCATCGACTTTCAGCAGCAGCAAATGCTCTGGCGTCATGGACTCGGGCAGCGCTGCAAAACGCTTCCAGGTGGCATCTGCGGATTTGGTGGAAACCTGCTGCCCAACAATCGAACGCGCCAGCGTTACGAATGGATCGCCGCGTGTTTGCAGTGCTTCGGCGTTGAATTGCGGAATCAGGCGGCGCAGCACCCGGTCTTTCTTGACCAGATGCTTGCACGCTTCTGCCCAATACGCGGGCGCGTGCGCCGGAGGAAGAGACAGCTCTTTCGGAGAAGGGGACATGTGGTGCGTGCGCGCTTACTGAGCGGCCTCCCAAGTCGTTCCCGTTGCGGAATCTTTGAGAACGATGCCCTGCTCCAGCAAAACCTTGCGAATGCGGTCGGCCTCGGCCCAGTTCTTGCCGGCCTTGGCAGCGGCACGTGCGGCAATTTGTGCCTCAATGGCAGCAGCATCCACGCCTTCGGTGCCGGCTTGCAGAAATTTCTGCGGATCATCTTGCAGCAGGCCCAAGCAGGCACCCAAGGACTTCATCAAGCCGGCGACCTGGGGCGACTTGGTGCGATTAACCTCGCCGGCCAAATCAAACAGCACAGCCACAGCTTCGGGCGTGCCAAAGTCTTCATTCATCGCGGCTTGAAAGCGTGCCGCATGGGGCTCTGCCCAATCCATCTGCATGTCATCTGCAGGAGGTACCAAACTCAGCGCGGTGTACAAACGCTTGAGCGCATTGCGCGCATCGTCCAGATGTACATCCGAGTAATTCAGCGGGCTGCGGTAATGGCTGCGTACCACGAAGAAACGCACAGTTTCTGCGTCGTATTCCTTGAGCACATCGCGGATAGTGAAGAAGTTGCCCAGCGACTTGGACATCTTCTCGTTGTCCACATTGATGAAACCGTTGTGCATCCACGTTTGCGCAAACGGTTTGCCAGTAGCGCCTTCGCTTTGCGCAATCTCGTTTTCGTGGTGCGGGAACTGCAAGTCCGCGCCGCCGCCGTGGATGTCAAAGCTCTCACCCAACATCTCGCAGCCCATGGCCGAGCATTCAATGTGCCAGCCGGGGCGGCCTTCACCAAAGGGGCTGGGCCACTTGACGTCAGCAGGTTCTTCGGGCTTGGAGGATTTCCACAGCACAAAGTCAAACGGATCGGTTTTGCCATCTTGCACAGCCACACGCTCACCCGCTTGCAGTTCATCGAGCGATTTGCCCGACAACTTGCCGTAGCCGGGGAATTTGCGCACCGCAAAATTCACATCGCCATTACCCGCCTGGTAGGCCAGGCCTTTGTCTTGCAAAGTGCCAATCATGGACAGCATCTGCGGCACGTAATCGGTAGCGCGCGGCTCGTGCGTGGGGCGTTCAATTCCTAGTGCATCGGCATCTTGGTGCAACGCATTAATCATGCGGTCAGTGAGATTACGGATGGTTTCGCCGTTTTCCACCGCACGCTTGATGATCTTGTCGTCAATGTCCGTGATATTGCGCACATAAGTCACGCGGTAGCCGCTGGCACGCAGCCAGCGCTGTACCACGTCAAAAGCGACCATGGAACGCGCATGGCCCAAATGGCACAGGTCATACACTGTCATGCCGCATACATACATGCGGACATGTCCAGATTCAAGCGGCGAAAATGCCTCCAATGCACGCGACAGCGTGTTGTAGATACGCAAACTCATGGAGTATTTAGAACGAAATTAGGTAGGGAGTAGTGCGCAGGCGAATGCTCAGTGCAGACTCCATGCAGCCGGGCAAGGCCTGCGACAAGAGGTTGCTACACAAAACGATAGCACCCCTCAGCTACAATCTTTCGCAGTATAAGCCGCCGTAGAGGCGGACTCCTGTCGCTCTTGGAAAGCACCTACATGTCCTCTTACCTCCGCCCCCGCTCCGTGTTGCGCCTTCTGGTGGTGTCTGGCTTTCTGGTTGCTGGCGTGGCGCAAGCCGATGTGTATGGCGATGTCTCCACGCTGACCAAGTCGGGCAAGACTGCGCAAGCCATCGAAAAAGCGGAGCAATATCTGGGCACCAACCCACGCGATCCGCAAATGCGCTTTCTCAAAGGGGTGGCGCAATCAAAAGCTGGCGACTTGGAGGCGGCCACCACCACGTTCACCCTGCTGATCGAAGAATACCCAGAGCTGCCTGAGCCCTACAACAATCTGGCGGTGATTTTTGCTAGCCAGAACCAGTTGGAGAAAGCACGCGGCGCGCTGGAAATGGCAGTACGCAACAACCCCAGCTATGCGGTAGCGCATGAAAACCTGGGTGATATCTACGCGCGCTTAGCGCATGACTCCTATAACCAGTCGCTCAAAATCAGCGGCAACAACCGGGCGCTGCGTTTGAAAATGTCCACGTTGGCGGACATTCTGCAACCGGCTGCACGTTAATGGAACGTTGAGCGCTGACAGCACTCCAAGCCCTATTCTTCATGAGCGCAGCCTGTGCGTTTTTTTTGCGCAGCGGGCGCTCCATTTTTTATTCTTTAAGGAGCCCTGCCATGACTTTGTCTCGCAGAACCCTCACATTCACACTGGCTGGATTGCTGCTGACCAGTGCCGCCGGTTTAGCTGCGGCCCAAGACACTGCAAAACCCCGCGTGAAGATCGCCACCAGTATGGGTGAGTTTGTGGTGGAACTGGAACCTGTCAAAGCCCCCAAGACAGTAGAAAATTTTCTGCAGTACGTCGCTGACAAGCACTATGAAGGCACGGTGTTTCACCGTGTGATTGACGGATTCATGGTGCAGGGCGGTGGTTTTACGGCCGACCTGCAGCAAAAACCCACGCGCGCGCCCATTCCTCTGGAAGCCAAGAACGGCCTGAAGAACGACCGCTACACCATAGCCATGGCGCGTACGGGCAATCCCAATTCAGCCACGTCCCAGTTTTACATCAATGTGGCCAACAACGACATGCTCAACGCTCCACAGCCCGACGGACACGGTTACGCCGTGTTCGGCAAGGTGGTGCAAGGCCAAGCTATCGTTGACAAAATCCGCACAGTCGCTACGGGCAACCGTGGCATGCACCAAAATGTGCCCACTTCTGCCATCACCATTACGTCAACCACTCTGGTCAAGTAAAGGCGAAGGCTGCTTTTTCTCTCCCTTTCAGAAAGTTTTGCCATGAGCAACCCTCAAGTCGAACTGCACGTGACTATCAACGTTGCTGACACTGCCACTCAAGGCGTTATCACTATCGAGCTGGACGCCAAGAACGCGCCCAAGTCGACCGAAAACTTCCTGAACTACGTCAATGCTGAGTTCTACAACGGCACGATCTTTCACCGCGTTATCAAGAATTTCATGATCCAGGGCGGCGGTTTCACGGCTGACATGAAGCAAAAGCCCGTGCAAGATCCTATCGAGAACGAAGCCAAGAATGGCCTGAAGAACGCGAAGTACACACTGGCAATGGCCCGTACCAGCGACCCACACAGCGCCACTGGCCAGTTCTTCATTAACACCGTAGACAACGACTTCCTGAACCACACAGCACCCACTGCCCAAGGCTGGGGTTACGCCGTGTTTGGCAAGGTCGTCAAGGGCGAAGAAGTGGTGGACGCTATCAAGAAGGTGCGCACCACACGCAAGGGCTTCCATGACGACGTACCTTTTGATGCCGTGGTGATCGACAAGGCTGTGGCGATCTAAGCCCACAGCTTTTACTGGTCTTGACTGCCGACCATATTGCGGCCGTGTTGCCTGCGCAAGCGCTTATCGCCCCTGCGCATTGGCACACGGCCGAATTCATTTCTGACCTGCACCTTGACCCTGCAGAGCCTGACACCTTGGCGGCATGGCGCGCATATTTGCGCACCACGCAAGCTGATGCGGTGTTCATGCTCGGTGATCTGTTTGAGGTATGGGTGGGCGACGACACCTTGAACGAGCCCGGCAGCTTTGAAGCCGAAGCTGCTGCCGTTCTGCATGAAGCCGCCCAACAACGCGCCCTATTTTTCATGGTAGGCAACCGCGACTTTCTGGCAGGCACGCAGTTTTTGCAACGCAGTGGCATGACGGGGTTAAGCGACCCGACGCTGCTCGTATTTGGAGAGCAGCGCATCTTGCTCACCCATGGCGATGCGCTGTGCCTGGACGATGTGGAATACCAGCAATTTCGTGCGGTCAGCCGCTCTCCTGCTTGGATACAGCACACCCTGAGCCAGCCCTTGGCTGCGCGCCGCGCTTTGGGCAAAGCCATGCGTGCTGAAAGTCAAATGCGCAAAGAAACGGGGGTTGGATATGCCGACGTGGACACTGGCGCGCTGCTGCAGTGGATGGATGCGACACACAGCCATCTGTGTATACATGGTCATACCCACCGTCCAGCGGATCACGTACTGCCCCCTGACGCTGACGGCATGGCGCGCACCCGTATCGTATTAAGTGACTGGCACATGGATGCAAGCACACGCCGCGCTGAAGTCTTGCGCGTCACACCCCAAGGCTGGCAGCGCTTGCCATTTCACCTTTCTACTTGCTAAATGGCCAAGTAGCACGGGCAAGCTTATGTGGAAAAATCTCTCTGACTGGCTGCGTCACCGCTTGCCGTACAACCTTGGCGCCCTACCAGAGATTCCTGAAGACCTATGGCAAGCCACGCTGACGGGTCATCCTTTTTTGCAGCAACTGTCTGAGTCAGAGCTGGTAAAGCTCAAAGCACTGTGCGCGTATTTTCTGCAACGCAAAGAATTTACAGGCGCTAACGGCCTGGTAATTACCGATGCCATGGCCTTGACCGTGGCCGCCCAAGCGTGCGTGTTGCTGATCCATTGGGGAACGCCCCAGCAAGCGCTGCGCTGGTATGACGACTTTGTGGGCATCATCATTCACCCCTCCGATGTCATAGCGCGGCGCACGGTCAGAGATGCTGCTGGCGTGGTGCATCATTACCAGGAAACGCTGATGGGCGAGGCGATGGAGCGGGGCCCCGTCACCTTGAGCTGGTCAGCCATACAGCCCGGCAGGCTCGATGGTGCATTGCATGGCACGAACGTCGTGATCCATGAGTTTGCGCACAAGCTGGATATGGGCAATGGAGGCGCTGACGGCTGCCCACCCTTACCCGCAGGTTTCATGGGCCTGCACAGCGCGCAACAAGCCCAGCAACTGTGGGCCACGCAATGGCTGGCAGCCTATGAGGATTTTTGCGAAGCACGGTCTGCACACAAGCGCTTTGGTCAACCCGCTCCTTGGCTGGATGCTTACGCCGCCACCGACCCTGCGGAGTTCTTTGCCGTGGCCTGTGAAGTTTACTGGGTGGCCCCCCATGACTTTGCCAGAGCCTTGCCCACACTCAAGCCCTTGCTTGATGGCTTATTTCAACGCCCTGTTGCCCAGTAGCACTACCTTGGACTGATCCACAAGCAAAAGGCACCCGCAGGTGCCTTGTCATGGTTGCAGGGCAAAAAGCAAGCTTCAGGCGTTCAAACGCACGCCGGACATTGCAGCCATTTTTTCCAGATTCAAATAATTCTTTTGCTGCTTGAGCACCAATACGGGCTCAGCCTCGCGGAGCATGCTGTAAAGCTCCTCTTTGACTGCCAGCTTTTGTTTTTTAAGGTGCTCGATTTCGACTTGCAAGCTCGGTGACTTGCGCTGTACCAAGGCCTCAACTTCGGTATCTAAAGCACTGTGTTTGTCACACAGGCGGCTAAAGTTTTTATCACTGGCTCGCAATTGCTCGATCTCTTCGCGGTATTGAGTGAACATACGCATCCTTTCTTCAACAAGAAGCTGGATAGCCTGCGCTACCCAGAGTGGTAAAACGATTGTGCTGGGTCTGGCCCCAAAAGGCTGTAACACCCCTACGCACACTTGCAGAAATAAAAAAAGCACCCATCGGTGCTGCTCTTGCTTGTCTACGCTGCGTCGGCGCTTTCCTTGCGCAACATGCTGTAGATCTCTTCCTTGAGTGCCAGTTTCTGCTTTTTCAGCGTTTCTATATCGTCTTGGTGGACTGGAGAGTGCTTTTCTTCCAGTTGCTTGACCTCATGGTCAAGGCGGTTGTGCTCGTCAAAAATGCGGCTGAAATGACGGTCATTGGCACGCAACTGGGCAATTTTTTCGCGGTATTCAGGGAACATTCTTCACCTTTCATCCAAACATAGATTCAGTGGTCGATTGACGGTGTCTATCGAGATTTCAACGAACACTGGAAATCAGTGTGCCCCATTTCATTGGCAAAAAGTTGCGCTATGTAAACCCTGAAACGCTTCACCACCTAACGTATACCCTCGTTTTGGAGGCGATACGCCTTAAAAATCGCTGTGTGGCGTAGCTGCACGCTCTGCCAGCCACTGCATGCTGTCGCTGAGCTCTTGGGGATGAATGGTGTGAGTACACGGGTACTCTTGGTAACGTAACGCCAAGGGCAAGGTCTGTAGGTGACTACGAATAGCGTGTGCGCTACTTAATGGGATGACATTGTCTTGCGTGCCATGGCTCACCCAGGCGCTGCGTCCTTGCAGTTGCTCGGCCTTCACCTGGGATGCCATCATTTCAGGCAATAAGCGGCTGTGCCACACGCAGACACCTGATAAGAGTTCTGGCTGGGTCAGCAACAGGCTCAAGCTCATGATGCCGCCTTGGCTAAAGCCACCCACAATCACGCGCTCAGCTGGCACGCCCAGCTGCGCGCTGGCCGCAGCTACCGCCTGTGCGACCAAAGCGCGGCTTTGCAACTCCTGTGCCTCATCAATGCGGCGCGAGCCATCCGCATTGACCGAAAACATGAACCATGCGAACGCATTGGGGCCCGCAGGATAGGGCGCTTGCAGGCTTAACACGTGGTATTGCGCAGGCACATAGCTGGCCAGGCCAAACAGATCCTCGGCATTGCTGCCCACGCCGTGCATGAGCACCAGCAACCAGGGCTGCGCGATCCCTTCTTGCGCTGGGCGGTACAGGCTATCCAGAGGCAAATTCAACATCTCTTACTCCTTGGTGGACAGCCACCAGCGCATTGCAAAAATATAAGCCAAATCAGCCTCTAGCCCTTTGTTCATCAGGGCAGGCAGCTATGCATTGTGATATTGAAGCACCAAAGCATCCATGGCCAGCATGCCGTACATCACTTCCCGACTGAGGTAATGGGCTTGCGCGCCCTTCCCGCCAGCGCCCAAAGCGAAGTACAGCGGCAGGAAATGCTCGTCCGTCGGGTGGGCACGCAGCGCATGCGGCGCGCGGGTTTGCCAGTCCAGCAAGGTGTCGATGTCGCCGGCGTGAATTTGCATTTCCACCCAGCGCGTGAACTCGACCACGTAATCGGCCGCCTGGCGCGCACCGCCAAAAAACTCGCGCAGGTTGTGCGTCATGCTGCCACTGCCGATAAGCAGCACCCCTTGCTCGCGCAAGCTTTGTAGAGCCTGGCCCAGTGCATACACCGCGTGCGCATCTGCCTGCATGGGCAAAGCCACTTGCACTACGGGTACATCAGCCTGTGGCAACAGGTGCATCAAAGGCACCCAGGCACCGTGATCCAGCGGGCGCTGGGCATCGGCCACCGCATCCATACCGGCTGCATGCAACAAATCCAGCACCTGCTGGGCCAAAGCAGGATCACCTTTGGCAGGGTATTGCAGCTGGTAGAGCGCGGGCGGAAAACCGCCAAAGTCATGCCAGGTGTCGGGTGCCGGGTTGCTCATGACCTGCACGCCCGGCGCCATCCAGTGCGGCGACATGATGACCACGCCGCGCAACTGCGGATATTGCGCGCGCAGGGTCTTGCCCCACTGCGTCAGCGCAGGGCCTGTTTCACCGGACTCCAAGGCAAACATGGGTGAGCCATGCGAGACAAACAGCACGGGCAATGGCTGAATTTCCGAGGTGGATGCGGCGACGCAAGAGACAGTGTTTTGCATACCTGGAATTTTAGTTCGTCCCAACAAATAAACTAGTCCCCCAACATGGCATACACCGTCTCAAATTTAGCCCCAATCTACCTGCGGATTACTCATCCACTTTACGGCGCAGCGCTTTCGTAGCGCCGTCGCGCTTTTTGCCTTCTACCCGGCGTTTCTGGGAGGCACGCGTGGGCTTGGTGGCTTTACGCGCTTTCGGTATGTGCGCAGCTTGGGCGATGAGATCGTGCAGGCGCTGCATGGCGTCTTGCAGATTCATCTCTTGGGTGCGGTGGCTTTGCGCCTTGATGACCACCACGCCATCTTGCGTGATGCGCTGATCGGACGTGGTCAGCAAGCGCTCTTTGATCTCATCCGGCAAAGAAGACGCTGCCACGTCATAGCGCAGATGCACGGCGCTGGAGACCTTGTTGACGTTTTGCCCACCGGCCCCTTGGGCACGCACCGCAGTCCACGTTACCTCGTCAGGCTGCAGTTGCCAGCGCATGGTGTCTAACGTTGTGCTGCCAGCAAGGGCAGTAAAGCCGCGTGGAATGCATCGGGCTTTTCGTACTGCACCCAGTGCCCGGCATCTGCAATGCACTGCAGGCCTTGCCATTGCCGGGTTTGCTGGGCCATCAGTGCTTCGACACGGTCAAAGTTGCCCGCATACAGCACATCCTGCGCCCCATAGATGGCAGCAACAGGGCATTCCACCTTGGCCAGCGACTGAACCACGATGTCGGTGCTCGAAATGCGGCGGCGGGGCAGCTTATCGCGCTGCACATTCTGAACGTGCAGGGCCACGGTCTCGCGATCAATGGCACGCTGGTCCAGCAGCATCAGCGCTCCCAGGTTGAACAGATGGTTCAGCAACTGCTGACGTGGGTCCGCCAGATGCCGCCAGCCCTTTAACCGGTACGATTTCGTCTTGACCACGCCCATGCCCGGCGCGCCCACTATGACCAGTTGCTCGATCAGTTGCGGATAGGCGGCCGCCAGCATGCACGCCGTCATCCCGCCAAAAGAAAAGCCCAGCAAACGCACGGTTTGCAGCGAAAACTGCGCCTGCAGCATGTCTGCCAGCACAGGCAGCAGGCCGTCGGCATCGGTCACATCGGGCGGTGCCTCGGAAGCACCAAAACCCGGCAAATCCACCGCCCACACATCGTGCCCTGCCTGCAGCAACGGGCCAATGCTGCGCACCCAGTGCGTCCAGCTGCCACTGCCGCCATGAAAAAGCACCAAAGGTGCCAAGCCGTTGGGCACATGGGGCATCCAGTGGTACAGCACCGTGCGCCCGCCAGCATGGGCGTGCTCTACGCGCTCGGCCAAGGCTTGCCAATGCGCAACCTCTGCACCTGTCCATTGCCCGGCGGCCAAGGCGGCATCTTCTGTTTCTGTTCCAACCCAGGGCAGAGCCGATCGCATGATTTCCTCAGCCATTCACGCACCTAGCTTTCTTACCATTGCGCCACGGCATCTATTGCCAGGCCGTAGCCAGCGACACCCAATCCACAGACCACAGCCCGCGCTACGGGGGACAGGTAGGAATGGTGGCGAAACGCTTCACGTGCATGCACGTTGCTGATATGCAGCTCCAGCAATGGCACACCCGTGCCTTTGACGGCATCCATCAGGGCGATGCTGGTGTGGGTGTAGGCCCCCGCGTTGAAGATCAGCCCTGCCAGCGCGCCCTTGGCGTGCAGTTGTCCGGCTTCATGAATCCAGTCAATCAACTGGCCTTCGTGGTTGCTCTGGTGAAAGCGCAAGGCCAGACCGTTGCGCGCTGCCGTTTGCTCGCACAAAGCTTGCACATCCGCCAGCGTTTGCGCGCCGTAGACCGCGGGTTCGCGCGTGCCCAACAAATTGAGGTTGGGGCCATTCAAGACAAATACGGTCTTCGCCATTGCAACAACTCTTTGAAACAAAAAAGAGCCGCAATTATGCGGCTCCTACGGCACGGAGCGCCGCACCTATCAACGATGGTGGCGATGAGGGCCGCGCTGCGCAGGGTGCCCATGCTTGTGTGGACGGTGCTTGAAATGCTTGCCATGTCCGTGGCGTGGGGGCGGTGGTGCCCAGTACCCATGAGGCGCCGGGGCGTAATAGACCACCGGTGGTGGCGCTGAGTGGTAGTAGTGCACACGCGGCGGCGGAGGGGGCGGCGGCATCACATACACAGGGGCTCCGGGAACATGAATGCCCACTGAAATGCCGACATTGCCAGCGTGCGCACTGCCAGCGGCCAGTGCGGCGAAACAAACCATGGCGGCCACTCCTTGGTGGGCGCACTGGCGCATCCGGTTGAGGGTGAGGTTCATGCGTCGAAGTCCTTTTGAGTAGCTCATACATCTCTAACGCGCCAGCTTGCTTAAGGGATGTCATACCTGCCGTAAAAGCTTGTATCCATACGTGTGCGTGGCAACATCCGCAGAGCCTGCTTTCTCTTGCGAGGCGTCCTACAATCAGCAAGATATGAGCACACCCGCCAACACCCACAACGACACTCCGGAAGTGGTGAAACCCACCAATTTCCTGCGCCAAATCATCGAAGCCGACTTGGACAAGGGCACCCACGCGGGTCGCCGTTGGGGCGGCACACCGGGCGATGCCCAGCACCACCAGCAAGGCCAGATGGATGAAGCCAAGATCCGTACCCGCTTTCCGCCCGAGCCCAATGGCTACCTGCACGTGGGTCATGCCAAGTCGATCTGCCTGAACTTTGGCCTGGCCAAGGCCTATGGCGGCGTGTGCCATCTGCGCTTTGACGACACCAACCCCGAAAAAGAAGACCAGGAATACGTGGACAGCATCAAGGATGCCGTGCAATGGCTGGGCTTTGACTGGCAGGGTGCCAATGGCGAGAGCAACCTCTACTACGCCAGCAACTACTTTGACTTCATGTACCGCTGCGCCGTGTACCTGATCGAGCAAGGTCTGGCCTATGTGGATGAGCAGTCGGCCGAGGACATGAAGGCCAACCGCGGCGACTTCACACGCCCCGGCGTGAACAGCCCATTCCGCGACCGCAGCGTGGCCGAGAACCTGGCCCGCTTTGAAGACATGAAGGCGGGCAAGCTGGCTGATGGCGC
The DNA here is from genome assembly GCA_015478895.1 of Comamonas sp. Classification (GTDB taxonomy): domain Bacteria; phylum Pseudomonadota; class Gammaproteobacteria; order Burkholderiales; family Burkholderiaceae_C; genus Comamonas. Next base: position 15,181 of record JADMKK010000028.1, read on the forward strand.
TGCCGTGCTGCGCGCCAAGATTGATATGGCGGCGCCCAATATCAACCTGCGTGACCCCGCGATTTACCGCGTGCGCCATGCCGAGCACCACAACACCGGCAACCAATGGTGCATCTACCCGATGTACACCTTTGCGCACCCGATTGAAGATGCGTACGAGCACATCACCCACTCCATCTGCACGCTGGAGTTTGAAGACCAGCGCCCGTTTTACGACTGGTTGCTCAACCACCTGCGCGAAGGTGGCCTGATTGATGCGCCCCAGCCTCGCCAGTACGAGTTCTCGCGCCTGAACCTGACTTATGTGGTCACCTCCAAGCGCAAACTCAAGCATTTGGTGGACAGCGGCCTGCTGACTGGCTGGGATGACCCGCGCATGCCCACCATCGTCGGCCTGCGCCGCCGTGGCTACACCCCGGCATCGATCCGCAACTTCTGCGAACGCATTGGCGTGACCAAGGATTACAGCTGGATCGACTACGCCACGCTCGACGGCTGTCTGCGTGAAGACCTGGAAAACCAGGCCTTGCGCGCCATGGTGGTGCTCGACCCGGTCAAGCTGGAGTTGACCAACTGGGCCGAAGTGTTTGGCAGCGCCGACCATCTGGAAGCCTGCACCCTGCCCGCCCTTCCCCATGCTGCCGAAGGCCAAGCCGTGCCTGAGCGCCATTTCAGCATTGGCCGCGAAGTATGGATTGAGCGCGAAGACTTCGCCGAAGTGCCCCCCAAGGGTTACAAGCGCCTGTTCCTCGGCAACAAGGTGCGCCTGAAGGGCGGCTATGTGATCGAGTGCACCGGCTGCGAAAAAGACGCCAACGGCACCATCACCAAGGTGCTGGCCACCGTGGTGCCCGACACCAAGAGCGGCACCCCCGGCGCCGATGCGGTCAAGGTCAAGGCCGCCCTCACCTGGGTGGGCGTGGTCGATGGCATGCCAGCCGAAGTGCGTATCTACGACCGCCTGTTTACCGATGCCCAGCCCGATGCCGGCGGCAAAGACTACCTGGCGCTGATGAACCCAGACAGCCTGAAAGTGGTGACCGCGTACGTCGAGCCTTCGCTGAAGACGGCACAGGCCGATGACAAGTTCCAGTTCGAACGCTTTGGTTACTTTGTGGCCGACCGCAAGGACCACACGGCCGACAAGCCTGTGTTCAACAAGATCACCGGTTTGAAGGACTCCTGGAGCAAGTAAGCCCAGCGGCCACGACCCAAGCGCGACCCCAACCATAAAAAAGCTGCCAAGGGCTCATGCCTTTGGCAGTTTTTTTCATGGCAGTTTGCAAAAAGAGGAGCGGCTTGCCCTTGCTAATTCTACGCTCCAGGCTGATTTGGCCTGATTAGCGACTTACCTTAGAGCCACTGGAACGATTTGATCTGTCCGCTGTCTAACCACTAATGCCGATTCATCGGCCCAGGAGCGCGGTATGTCCATCAACGCCATCCAGTTCCAACGCGGCCTGTCGCTGTCCCAGTTTTACGCCCTTTACGGCACCGAGGCGCAATGCGAGAGCACATTGGTGGCCAGGCGCCAAGGCGCTCGCACGCCCGAGCTGCATTGGGTCAATACCCTGCTGGGCAACCTCAAGACGAGCATGGCAGGCACCTACCACTCGTCTAAGCACCGCAAATATGCCAAACGCTATCTGGCGGAGTTTTGCTACCGGTTTAACCGGCGCTTTGACCTTGCAGCCATGCTGCCTAGGCTGCTCAATGCGCTGGTGACCTGCAGGCCCCTGCCTTGGAAGCTCTTGCGTATGTCTGAGGTAGGTACGCTAATCAGGTGAAAAGACTCGCAAACCATGCATAGATAAGCGCTAAACACTATTATTTTTTCCATCGCTGCAGCAAGCCATAGGCCCATCCAAGCGGCCCGCCACAATCATTGCCACCAGCCGGCAAAGCGCAACAACGACGTTTCGAAGGTTTGTTAACCGTTCTTAATGCAACAGCAAACGCATGATGTCGGTGCGCGTAATCAGGCCCACCAGCTTGTCGCCGCGCAGCACCGCCACAAAGGGCACGGCGTGCTGGGCCAACTCCTCCAGCAGGGCAGACACCGGCGTGCTGTCTTGCACGCACAGCGGGGCATCTTCCATCAGGTCGGCGGCGCAGGCCGTGGCCTGGGCCGGTGGTTTTTTGCCCCACAGCCGCCAGGTGCGCTGCTGGCGGCGCTGTTGCACGCTGGCGCGCTGCTGCCAGACCCAGTCCAGCAAGGTGCCACGCGCCACCACGCCCAGCAACTGTCCGCTGGCGTTCACTACGGGCAGGCTTTTGATGGGGTGTTGCTGAAACTTGGAGGCCAGGCTGTCCAGGCCCTCGTCGGGGCGGCAGGTCCACAGCTGCGCCGTCATCATCTGGCCGCAAGAGACGCTGCCAAAGCGGCGCGCAATGGCCTGCTCTTCGGCGGCCAGCACCAGCTGGCCCAGCTCTTGCGCGGTCAGGTTGTTGCCCTGGTCAAAGCGCGAAAGCAGCGCTTGCAAGTCGGCGGTGGACAAATCCATGGCCGGCAAATGCTGCGCCGTGCTGGGGCGCGCTGCGGGCTGGGGCTGCAGCGGGTAGGTTTTGCCCCACAGGCGGTGGTAGAGCATGGCCGCCAGCACCAGGCCAGCCGTCAGCACGCCGATGGGCCACAGCGCATAGCTCCAGCTGTGGGCATGGCCGCTTTGCGCATCCAGCGCCCCCGGGCGGGTGCAGCGAGCGCGTAAGCTGCATCACCATGATGGCGCCGCCCACGGCCACGGCCGGCGCCCATTCCAGCGGCAGGCACTGCAGCACCAGCCAGGTCCACAGGCCCGAGACCACATTGCCCACCACACACGACCAGGGCTGCGCCAGCGGGCTGGTGTGCACGGCAAACAGCAGCACGGCGCTGGCGCCCAGCGGGGCAAACAGGCTCAAGCCGGACGCCAGCCCCAGGTGCCGGGCTTCAAACACCAGCAGCATTGCCAGTCCCAGGCCCAACATGGCGCCCAGCCCGACACGGGCCACATCTTTGCGAGCGGCAGGCGCTACCGCAGGTCTCCAAGCGTTTTTGATATTCATTGAGGGTGACACGAAAAAAACCCGCCGGTGCAGGCGGGGTTGCTTCTTTTTTTGGTGCGCTGTGACAGCGCCAGGCAATCAGATAGGGCGCCCATCATGCCCGCTGCCAACAAGGGCAATGCAAGGCGCCCGGCCCCGGCAGGCGCGCGGTCAAACCGCCGCTGCCAGGGTCGGCAAGACAGGTTTATGCCGCCAGCGCCTGGGCAGGACCAAAGAACTCGTAATGGCACTGCGCGGCGGGCACACCGGCGTCGTTGAGCGCTTGCTGCGCAGCACGCATAAAGCCGACCGGGCCCAGGAAGTAGGCCTGCACATCCGACTGGGCAGGCAGCCAGCTGGCCAGCAAGGCCGCGTCTGGCGTGCCGGCCGCCACCTGGGCGCCAGACACAGACTGCGCGCCTGCGCCCTGCTCGTAGCCAAAGCGCAGCTGCAAATTGCTGTGCTGCTGGGCCAGGCGCAGCAATTCACTGCGAAACGGCTGCAGCTCGGGGCTGCGCGTGCAGTGCACCAGGGTGATCTGGCGCTGCGCCGCCAGCGCGGTCTGCAGCATGGCCATCAACGGGGTAATGCCCACGCCACCGGCCATCAGCACCACGGGCTTGGCGCTTGCGTCCAGCACAAAGTGGCCAGCAGGCGGGAACACCTCCAGCACATCGCCCTCTTGCACTTGGTCATGCAGATAGGACGAGACCACGCCCTGCGCTTCACGCTTGACGCTGATGCGCAGGCTGCGCCCATCGGCCAGCTGCGACAGCGAGTAATTGCGGCGCTGCTCCTTGCCGTCCACCACCACGCGCAGGCCCATGAACTGGCCCGGCTGGTAGACCAGCACCGGGCCGCCGTCTTCGGGGCGCAGCATGAACGAGGTGATTTCCGCGGTTTCGGCGGTCTTTTGCGCCACTACAAAGCGGCGCGCACCGTCCCAGCCACCGGTTTGCTGGGCGTTGGCGGCGTAAATGCTGGTTTCTGCGCCGATCAGAATGTCGGCCAGCTGGCCATAGGCCGCGCCCCAGGCGTCGATCACCTCGTCGGTGGCCACTTCGGCGCCCAGCACCTCGCGGATGGCGCGCAGCAAATAGGCGCCCACAATCGGGTAGTGCTCGGGCTGCACCTGCAGCGAGACATGCTTGTGAATGATTTGTGCGGGCAAGTCGCCCAGGCCGACCAGGTCGTCAATGTGCTTGGCATACATCAGCACGCTGCGCGCCAGCGCGCGTGGCTGGGCACCGGTTTGCTGGTGCACGCTGTTAAACAGGGGCTGCACGCTCTCGTTTTCCGACAGCATGATTTGGTAGAAGTGGGTGGTCAGCGCCTCACCACCTGCTTCAAGCAAAGGCACGGTGGATTTGACAATGGCGCGTTGGCGGTCGGTCAGCATGAACTATTTCCTTTGAACATAAACCCTGGCAGCGCCCCGCGCTGCCACACACTGACATTTGCAAGCGGTGTGCCAGCATGAGCAACTTTTAAATTCAATGACTTAACATCAAAGCTGTCTTTATGACCGCATCGCACCTTGGTCAAAATGACCCTGTATGCTGTCACAATGACTGCCGATGCCAACCTGCTCAGCGCCCTGCTGCCGCTGATTGCCCAGCTCTCCAACCACCTGTCCGAAGCCGAACGCTACCGGCGCCTGCTGGCCGCGCTGCGCACTGTTTTGCCGGCCGATGCCGTGGCGCTGCTGCGTTGTGAAGACGGCGCCACCTGGTTGCGCCCGCTGGCCATTGACGGGCTGAGCCCCGACACCCTGGGCCGGCGCTTTCGCGTGGCCGAGCACCCGCGCTTTGCCGCCCTGCTGGCCGCCGGCCAGGCCATGCGCTTTCCCAGCGACACCACCCTGCCCGACCCATATGACGGCCTGGTCAACCACCACACCGATGCGCCCCTGCCGGTGCACGACTGCATGGGCTGTGTGCTCATGGTCAACGAACAGGCCTGGGGCTTACTCACGCTGGATGCACTGCAAACCGGCAGCTTTGCCGGCGATGCGCCCTTGGCCGCCTTGCAGGCCTTCAGCAACCTGGCCGCTGCCACCGTGGCCACCGCCGCGCGCATGCGCGAGCTGGAGCAAACCGCCGCTCACGAGCGCCAGCGTGCCGAGCACTTTCGCCGCCACGCGCCCACGCGCAGCCCCCAGCTACTGGGTCACAGCGCCGCCCTGCGCCATCTGCAGCGCGACATTGCCACCGTGGCCGCCAGCGATCTGGCGGTGCTGATCACCGGTGAAACCGGCGTGGGCAAAGAGCTGGTGGCCCAGGCCCTGCATGCGCAGTCTTTGCGTGCCGACCATGCGTTTGTCAGCCTCAACTGCGCGGCCCTGCCCGACAACCTGGTCGAAAGCGAGTTGTTTGGCCATGTGCGCGGCGCGTTCACCGGCGCCGTGCAAGACCGCAGCGGCAAGTTTGAGCAGGCCCACCAGGGCACTTTGTTTCTGGACGAGGTGGGCGAGCTGCCGCTGGCCACCCAGGCCAAATTGCTGCGCGTGCTGCAAAGCGGGCAGATACAGCGCCTGGGACTGGACCGCGAGCGCACGGTGGATGTGCGCATCATTGCGGCCACCAACCAGGACTTGGAGGCTGCCGTACGCAACGGCCAGATGCGCGCCGATTTTTTCCACCGCCTGAGCGTGTTTCCGCTGCATGTGCCGCCGCTGCGCGCACGCGAGGGCGATGTACTGGTGCTGGCCGGCCATTTTCTGGAGCGCGCGCGCTCGCAAATGGGGCTGGAGCAGGTGCGCCTGACCAGTGACGCCCACACCGCGCTGCTGGACCACCCCTGGCCCGGCAATGTGCGTGAACTGGAGCACTGCATACGCCGCAGCGTGCTGCAGGCGCTGCGCAAACCGCGCGGGCCGCAGCAGCCCGTGAGCATTGCGGCTGCCGACCTCAAGCTCAACCCCGAGGCGCTGGGGCCTGCGCCCGGGCTGCCTGTGCTGAATGCGGTATTGTCTGAAGCGCTGAGCCCCGCTTTGCATGCCACCGCCACTGATGTGGCCCTGCCCACCCACCTGGGCAGCCGCGTAGACCAGTTCAAGCGCGCCTACATCCACGCAGCGCTGCAAGCGCACGATGGCAATCTGGCACGCACCGCGCGCAGCCTGCAGGTGGACCGCTCCAATTTGCTGCGCTTGTGCAAACGGCTGGGCCTTGCCAGCACCTAAAGCGCCGGCGACGGGGTCTTTGTGAGCACCTGTCTGTGTGGTGATTTGCCTGGCATTGCCCACGGCCTGTGGGCAGCCCAACGCCCGGCCCAACCCACGCGCAGCTTATTTGCCGAGGTTAGGCGCGTACGGTTTGTCGCCAAAGATACCGCTCAGGCCCATGGACATTTCTTTGTCAGTGCCCTTGTAGGCTTCGTAGACCAGGCGCTTCAAAGCATCGGCTGCCGGGCTGGAGCGCTCGCCGCTGTACATGTTTTCTTCGATCACCGTGCGATTGGGGGTCTCGCTGCTCCACTGCGCGCCCAGCGTGGGGCAGTGCGCCACGCGACCGCAATCCATTAATTGGGGTGAAAAGGCGATGGTGGTGACGCGCCGGGCATGGTTCACGTCCACTTGCACCACGGCATCCGTGCCGCCCTTGCTGGCACTGGCACAACCGGCCAGCGCCACCGCGCCCAATACGCCACACCCCATTGCCCACCACCGCTGCTTCATGCGCATCTTTGTGCCCCAACAGTCAAATTGCCACGAATGGCACAGCGCTCCTGGCTGCGCAGCCAAGGGCTGGCCCGCCAAGTCCGCCGTTCTCCATCAACGCCATCCAGTTCCAGCGCGGCCTGTCGCTGTCCCAGTTTTACGCCCTTTACGGCACCGATGCGAGAGCACATTGGTGGCCGGGCGCCAAGGCGCTCTCACGCCCGAGCTGCATTGGGTCAATACCCTGCTGGGCAACTTCAAGACGAGCATGGCAGGCACCTACCACTCGTCTAGGGCGTGTTCACATTACCGCAGGTGTTCGCAAATCAAAGCGATGGAGACGA
>JADMKK010000029.1:0-1135 GCA_015478895.1 Comamonas sp.
AGTCCAAGTTTTTGTCCGCATGCCCGGCGGGTCAGTTCTGCGTGGAAATCAACATCGTGGCAGCCTGAAGACAACTTAGCGGTTTAAACAGACCTTCGTTTAAGTATGAATCCTCTGAGCATCAGCAGTCATTGGCATTTCTGATTTGGACGTCTGCAATCAGCATTAAGCTTGCCTTCCGCAAGTTTATTGTTCTGCTGCCTCACTCCAATCCAGTGCTCCAAGTACGGATTTGCCACAATAAGTTCAAACTCTAGAGGTTCGTGGAGACACGCGCTGGATGAGAAACAACTCAGCGGTCAAAGCAGTCATCAGCTTCAAGTTCATTGACCCTGCCACCGCTCAAAGCGGGCTGGAATAGGCACGGAGGGGGCGTGCGAGCAAGCACCAACTGCATGGACAAAAAAGCCTCGGCTGCTGTGTCATTGGTGCAGTTGCCCTAAACGACTTAAACGCTATGCTCTATTTGAAATGCACAGCCGATGTGCAAAAAGCCATCGGTTTGCACAAAAACCAACTCTCACCGATTGAGCCTTCAGATGCCCCGCTGGGGCATTGGATGGTTAACCGCTTTATGGTGGAGCGCAGGAAGGCGTATGTCTTCATGAGCGAATCCACGCTGCTGTCTTTTATTTTGCTCAGTGGCAAGGTGCCGATGACACCACAGCGTTTGCCAGACATGCTGATTGGCGGCTTGGTGCAACTGCTGCAGATGCGGGGCTTGCCCGGTGATGCGATTGCACGGGCGATTGATCCGTACATTGAATTTCGTTACGCCAAAAATGACAGCCGAGCAGCCATGGGTTGCATGAACGATATGGTGTGGCGCTATCAGTCCATGGTTGATTACATGGGCGGGCTTGCACACTGCGACCTGACTGAGATCATCTTCAAGATGAACAAAACGCCGCAACGCACCATTGGCTGGGCGAATTCTTGGGATGTGGCTGAGAGCAAGTTGCGTACTTTGTCATAGCCAGAGTTCATAGCTTGATAAGCCTGAAAGGGCTAAGTAGCAAATTTCTTGTTTACCCCTTTGTTTACCCCTCAGCCCAGAAAAGACAAAAGGACTTAGCCGATTTCTCAGCTAAGTCCTTGAATCAATTGGTCGGAGCGGCGGGATTCGAACTCGCGA
>JADMKK010000029.1:1235-22048 GCA_015478895.1 Comamonas sp.
CCCTCTGCTCCCAAAGCAGATGCGCTACCAGGCTGCGCTACGCTCCGACAAGACTTGAATTATAGGCACAAAAACAAGTCACAAAAACAAAATCCGGGAAAAGTTTCCAAGCTTCACTGAGTGCAAAACCAGGATTCCTTAGGACGAAAGGGTTAGATCTTTCGATCTAACCCTTTAATCTTTTGGTCGGAGCGGCGGGATTCGAACTCGCGACCCTCTGCTCCCAAAGCAGATGCGCTACCAGGCTGCGCTACGCTCCGACAAGACTCAAATTATATGCAGGTTTTCCATTACTTTTGGCAAATCTGAAAATTTATTCAAAAAACCATGACTCAAGCAACCACCGCTTAACGCGACGAAGGCCCGGGACCCCGATTAGGCAGATGACGGAATGTGATGCGTCCCTTGGTCAAATCATAGGGAGACATCTCCAATGACACCTTGTCGCCCGCCAAAATACGGATATGGTGCTTGCGCATCTTGCCGCCTGTATAGGCAATGAGTTGGTGACCATTTTCCAGCGTGACGCGGAAACGCGAGTCAGGCAAGACTTCAATAACCGAGCCTTGCATCTCAATGAGTTCTTCTTTTGCCATGTTCAATTCTCTTCAATAAATCTGTTAGAGGCGCCTTTGCTGTAAAACCACGGCAGCGTATCCCGACGCTTACCAAGCGTGGCGGTCTGCAAACGGTGGGGATGGTGCGCACTACACTATCCGAACAGAGGGCCAAGACGGCAGAAAAATGCAGCTACCTAGCTGCAAGAAAATCGTTCGATTGTAGCGGTTTGACCTGATATCTGACGAAATTTCAGGGCCTTCTACGCACACTTTCACAACGCTAACGCCGCGTATGCATTGACACCGAGCTACTCTTTGGCAGGGACGCTGATGGCTGCACTGAGGGCGCGAATCAAGTCCGTTTGCGTGACAATGCCCACCAACTTCCCCAACTCATCCACCACTGGTACATGATGGCAGCCACCCGCAGAAAACTGGGGCACTAAATCCACCAGCAAACAGTCAGCGCGCACCATAGGCGGCGCCGCATCCATGAGATCTTGCACACGGCCGACTGCTTCTCCACCCGAGCCCATCACCATCCGGCGCAATCTGCGCACGAAGCCTTGCTGTTCGGCCGGTGCCTGCACAACAAAGTCTGAAATCCCCACCATACCCATCACCTCCTCTCGCTCATCAATGACCGGCAACGCTTTGACGCGCTTTTGCTGCATCAAGGCCCAGGCCTCTTTCAGCGGCATATCAGACTCCACAGCAAACACTGGTCTTGACATGATGTCGGCGCAACGTTTATTGCCGAAACTTCGATTAAAGGCCGAGCGCCCGGCCATGTGCATCAATCCTTCAAGATCTGCACGACTCACATCCAGCACTTGGTTGTAGTGCTTGAGCGCTGCGTCCAAATCTTCTGAGCTGAACAATCCTTGATCTTGCTGGGCAGAAACTTTGTTGAGACTGTGTTGCGGGTGCGGGTAGCGTTTACCGGTCATGGTGTTGTAGACAACGGCACACCCCAGCAGCACCATCACATTAAACAAAATGGGAAATGCCACCAAATCCACACCATTGATGTGATCGAGTACTACATAAGCAGCAATACCAGCACCCGGCGGATGCATGCAGCGCAGCGGAACCATCAACATCACAGACACGCCCACTGCCACTGCACATGCAACGGCAGCGTCTTTAATTACCACTTGCACAGCCGCTCCGACCAAAGCGGAAATCACCGTGCCTGCCAATACTGGCCAAGGCTGTGCCATGGGACTGGCCGGCATACCAAACAGTAAGACGGCACTGGCCCCAAGCGAGGACACCATCCACACATCAGGAGCAGCCCCGCCCCACCACCGAGAAAAAAATGCAGTAACTAGCAAGCCAATCACGACACCGATCGACATCCGGAGGGCTTCCGCATAACCAATGCGCACCGAACCGGGTAAGAAATTGCGCAGCCACAACCCAAGGCGGGTAAGTTGAACACGGCTAGCTTCGAGGGTGGTATGTGCTGAAGGCTTCAATGGACCGGCCATAGATCAAAAACAAAAACAGATCGCTCTGCGCTACGCCCCATTGTGCAACCAATAAAAAGTGCTTGGAATCTAGTCAAGACATCTTCATAGTGGGCACCGATAGAATCGCCAATCTTTGCATTTAAGAAATTAACAGCCTGTGTCTGATCGCCTCTCTGTTCTGTCTCAATATTTTTTGCCCAAGCAAGCCCTTACCCGCGTGATGGGTCGATTGGCCAATCTAGAAGGTGGTGCCACGACCACGGCTGTAATCCGCTGGTTTATCGAGCGCTACAAGGTAGATATGTCAGAGGCGCTTAACCCAGACCCCGCTGCCTACGCCACGTTCAATAGTTTCTTTACACGCGAACTCAAAGCCGATGCACGCCCTGTAGCTCAGGCAGACTGGATTTGCCCTGTCGATGGCGCTGTCAGCCAGCTAGGCGCGATTGCAGGAAATCAGATTTTTCAAGCGAAGAGGCACAGCTACTCCACCCAAGCACTGGTCGGAGGAGATGCCGCGCTGGCAGCCCAATTTCAGGATGGAAATTTCGCCACCATTTACCTGAGCCCTCGTGACTATCACCGCATTCATATGCCTTGCGCTGGCAGATTGCTGCGCATGATTCACATCCCTGGCGAGCTTTTTTCGGTCAACCCGGCCACGGCACGGGGCGTACCAGGCTTGTTTGCTCGCAATGAACGGCTTGTCTGTGTCTTTGACGGGCCACACGGACTTTTCATCATGGTGCTAGTAGGTGCCACCGTGGTAGGTAGCATGGCCACCGTATGGCATGGGGTAGTGAACCCTCCACGCCCTGGGAAAATTCGCGAATGGGATTACCGCGAGCAAAATATCCAACTCCCGCAAGGTGCTGAGATGGGCAGATTCCTGCTGGGCTCAACGATTGTCTTATTGACTCCGCGTAGCAATATGCAGTGGAACTCTACATGGCAAGCGGCAACCCCCGTTCGCCTGGGTCAGATGATGGCTGACCAAGCGCCCTAAACCCAAAAAGCAAGCCCCAAACTCTATGGATAGTTTGGGGCTTGCGCTTTTAAAGGTACCAGTTGAGCGCTTCAGGACTGCGCTCTGTCGTAAACCACGTCGGCGTGACGCGCAAACGCTCTGGTTTTACAGGCTCATCTTTACCTACTAAGTACACCATCATCTCGCGACGACGCAGTACTACGTGGCTGACGGTTTCTTCACGCCCCGCTTCCATTACCCGGACTCCAGGCTTGAACACGGGCATCTGGAACTTGCACGACCTTGCTTCACGCTGCGCAGGGTCAAAATCATTAGAGGTTGGGCTGACAAGCAACATAGGACCATGCTTTCAAAGATACAAACAACCTACATTTCGGCAACCATTCGCAAAAGTTAAGAAGTTTTTAAGACCTTGATGAAGTAAAGATCTCATTCATTGAAAAGCATAACCGTCAGCAAAACAAATTGACCCCATCGATTTGGCTGCTGCGCCATGCATCTAGGGCTCAATTCCCAGCATGAAGGCAACTGGCAAACTTAGCGCCTTCCGACGCTTCAAGTCGAGCCACCAGTCCGCCTTCTACCGCATGTCCAAAAACTATTTTTCAAATTCAATTCAATGACTTGCTTCATTTAGCATGGACCGGCACACCCGTGCACGAACTCCATTACAGCAATTTTTTGAGGGGGACTCATTCATGCTAAAAAAATTTATCGCAATTGCTTTCGCACTTTGTACCACCATCGCTTGGGCAGCTGTGGATGCCAACAAAGCCACCAGCAACGAACTGACAACAATTAAAGGTATTGGCACTGCCACTGCAGATCGGATCATCGATGCCCGCAAACAAGCGTCCTTCAAGAACTGGGATGATTTCATCCTGCGCGTTAAAGGCATCGCTCCCACTTCTGCAGGCAAACTCTCTGCGGCTGGCTTGACCATTAATGGACAGGGTTTTAAGCCCGGAGCCACTCCGATTCAAACCACAGGTGGCGAAAAATCTATAAAGCCCGTACAACCTAGCGGCAAAAAAGACAATAAGGGTTAAGGCTTCTCATTTATGCTTACAGCCCACCTGCCTAGGTGGGCTTTTTTCATCCCTGTGCTTTTGCGTTCAGCACGTTTTAGCTCAGATTTCAATAGCAAACCGAGACCATCTGCTCATAAAATAAAAATTCATGCCCCTGATCTCGCTCATTCTTCTTCCCTTCATCGGCAGCTTATTGGCTGCCGTATTGCCTGCTAATGCACGCAATACCGAATCCACCCTCGCCGGCATCATTGCTCTAGCTTGTGCAATACAAGCAGCCATGTTTTATCCGGAGATTGCAGACGGCGGAGTTATCCAACAAGAGCTGGTGTGGCTTCCTGCATTAGGTCTGAACTTTGTCGTGCGCATGGATGGCTTTGCCTGGATCTTCAGCATGCTGGTCTTGGGCATTGGCTCCTTGGTGGTGCTTTATGCGCGCTACTACATGTCGCCAGCTGATCCTGTTCCGCGTTTCTTCTCGTTCTTGCTAGCCTTTATGGGGGCAATGTCAGGGGTGGTTCTTTCAGGCAACATCATTCAATTGGTGTTCTTCTGGGAGCTAACCAGCCTCTTTTCATTTTTATTGATTGGCTACTGGCACCATCGCAAGGACGCTCGACGTGGTGCCCGCATGGCGCTGACGGTGACTGGCACTGGCGGGCTTTGCATGTTTGCGGGCATGCTGATTCTGGGGCACATCGTTGGTAGCTACGAGTTAGAAAATGTCTTAGCTGCGGGCGAACAAGTGCGCGCCCACAGCTTGTACTTGCCTATGCTGGTTCTGATTCTCTTGGGTACGCTGACCAAGAGCGCACAATTCCCTTTCCATTTCTGGCTGCCACATGCAATGGCAGCGCCAACGCCTGTTTCTGCGTACCTGCACTCGGCTACGATGGTGAAGGCGGGCGTTTTTCTTATGGCACGCCTATGGCCGGTACTCAGTGGTACAGACGCTTGGTTCTGGCTGGTGGGAGGCGCAGGCGCGATTACCCTGCTGCTCGGTGGTTTTCTAGCCTTATTTCAGCGTGATCTCAAAGGTCTGCTGGCGTACTCCACCATCTCCCATTTGGGGTTGATTACGCTATTACTGGGCCTTAACAGCCCATTGGCGGCAGTCGCTGCAGTGTTCCACATCATGAACCATGCCACGTTCAAGGCATCGCTATTTATGGCCGCAGGCATTGTGGATCATGAAAGCGGCACGCGTGATATGGACCGCTTGTCTGGCTTACGCAAAATGATGCCGATCACGGCCACCCTTGCGTGCGTTGCCAGTGCAGCCATGGCCGGAGTACCACTGCTCAACGGTTTTCTTTCCAAAGAAATGTTCTTTGCAGAGACGGTCTTTCTAGACGCCAGCCATTGGCTACGCATCGTATTGCCGCTGATTGCCACTGTCGCAGGTATGTTCAGTGTGGCTTACTCGCTGTGCTTCACCGCTGATGTATTCTTTGGTGCCAAGGCCACTGATTTACCACGCAAACCCCATGAGCCGCCACACTGGATGCGCGTACCCGTGGAGTTGCTGGTACTGATTTGCTTGATCGTCGGCATCCTCCCTGCATGGGCTGTCGGTGATTTCCTGAACGTAGCGGCAACACCCGTGGTGGGCGGCAATCTGCCTTATTTCAGCTTGGCGGTGTGGCATGGCATCAATACGCCTTTGATCATGAGCGTGATTGCCTTGCTAGGCGGCATTATTCTGTATGCAGCACTGCGCTGGCTGCGTAATCAAAATGTGATCACTGTCCAGCCGAATTTCTTAGAAATTTTGAATGGCAAACGCATCTTTGAGAACTTGCTTGCCCGCACCAGCCTTCTGGCACGCAATACGCGCATGTTGCTCAGCACCCAGCATTTGCAATGGCAAATGATGTGGCTGGTGATCGTCGCCATCGCTGCGGGTGTACTGCCATTGTGGATACGCGGCTTGGAACTGGGCCATCGCACCAACTTACCTCTGTCCCCTGCTTTTGTATTGCTGTGGTCGATCGGAGGCCTGTGCGCTTTGGGCGCGGCTTGGAAAGCCAAGTACCACCGAATGGCTGCGCTGATCATGCTCGGGGGTGCGGGGCTTTGTACCTGCATCACATTCCTGTGGTTTTCGGCACCAGATTTGGCATTGACACAATTGGTGGTTGAAGTCGTCACCACCGTGCTTATTTTGTTAGGTCTGCGCTGGCTGCCCAAGCGGGACAAAGGATTGCGCATCCCCACGCTGTCTACCGAATTTACCGCCCGTGCCCGTCGTTTACGTGATTTGCTCATCGCAGTCGCCGCTGGAGGCGGCGTGGGCTGGCTGGCGTTTGCGATGATGAGTCGACCATTCCCGAAAAGCACCTCGACCTTCTTCTTGGAGCGTGCCTTGAGTGAGGGCGGAGGCACCAATGTGGTGAACGTCATGCTCGTAGATTTCCGGGGTTTTGACACTTTTGGGGAGATTGTCGTGCTGGGCATCGTGGGCTTGACGGTCTATGCGTTGCTGCGCCGTTTCCGGCCTGCACGCGAGACCATGGACATCCCAGAACAACAGCGCTATCTGCCAGGCGACCTGCAAACCGACTTGATCAACCCACGCCACGCGCCAGACACTGCAGTGGGTTATCTGATGGTGCCTGCGGTCTTAGTGCGTCTGTTGCTACCCTTTGCCACGATGGTGTCGTTTTACCTGTTTATGCGGGGCCACAACGAGCCTGGCGGCGGCTTTGTAGCAGGTTTGGTGTTCTCGGTTGCACTGATCTTGCAATACATCATTTCTGGCACGCATTGGGTTGAAGCGCACATGCCTTTGTACCCACGTCGCTGGATTGGCTTTGGTCTGTTATTTGCCATCTTGACGGGATTGGGCTCTTTGTTCGCCGGCTACCCGTTCTTGACCAGCCATACCTTTCACTTCAGTTTGCCGTGGATCGGTCAAATTCACTTGGCCAGTGCCACCTTCTTTGACATAGGAGTGTTTACCTTGGTTGTGGGTTCTACCCTGCTCATCTTGACGGCCATTGCCCACCAATCGGTGCGCGGCCACCGCTACCACGCCCGCATACTAGAAGAGCAAGCTGCTCAGGAAGGAGCACGTTAATGGAAACCGTACTGGCTATCGCTATTGGCGTGCTGGCAGGCTCGGGAGTCTGGCTCCTGTTGCGCCCCCGCACGTTCCAAGTCATTGTTGGACTGTCTTTGATGTCCTATGCAGTCAACCTGTTTATTTTCAGCATGGGCAGAGAAGGTTTGGCCATTGATAAGGAACCCGTTTTACGCCCCGGCGTCCCTGAAACCTTGGCGCACTACGCAGACCCCATGCCCCAAGCCTTGGTGCTGACCGCCATCGTGATTGGTTTTGCGATGACGGCGCTGTTTCTGGTCGTATTGCTCGCCTCGCGCGGCATGTCTGGGACCGACCATGTAGATGGCGTCAAATCGCGTGACGTGCAGGAGATGCCATGAGTTGGTTGCTCGACTGGCTGGCATCGCTGATGCCGCATCTCATGCTGATACCCATTGTGTTGCCCATGCTGACGGCAGCTCTGATGCTCTTGCTCAAAGAAGAACAGCAAAGCATTAAGCAGGTCATGAGCATTGGCTCCACCGTAGTGGGCTTGTTCGCAGCCATTGCGCTGCTCATTTGGTCGGACCAATCGGGCTCCAGCACCACGATGGGTGTTTATCTGCCGGGCAACTGGCAAGCACCTTTTGGCATCGTGCTCGCCGTGGACCGTCTGACTGCACTGATGCTGGTGCTGACCAGCGCCATTGCGCTGGCATGTTACGTGTTTTCTGCTGCGCGCTGGCACCGTGCGGGTGTGCACTTTCATCCACTGTTTCAATTGCAATTGACGGGTCTGGCTGGCGCATTTTTGACTGCCGATCTCTTTAACCTGTTTGTGTTTTTCGAAATTATGCTGGCAGCTTCTTATGGCTTGTTACTGCATGGTTCCGGGCGTGCACGCGTGCAATCAGGATTGCACTATATTGCGATCAATCTGGCCGCGTCCTCGCTGTTCCTGATTGGTGTGTCCATGCTGTACGGCATCACTGGCACGCTCAATATGGCAGATCTTGCGCAAGCCATTCCCCAGGTTGCCGATGCCGATCGTGGCTTACTCCATGCGGCTGCCGGTATTTTGGCCACTGCGTTTTTGATCAAGGCCGCTGTCTGGCCCTTGAACTTCTGGCTGGTGCCAGCCTACAGCGCCGCCACGGCCCCAGTGGGCGCACTGTTTGCCTTGATGACCAAGGTCGGCATCTATACCCTCTTGCGACTCTGGACGCTGATGTTTTCCAGTGAAGCAGGAGACTCGGCCATGTTTGGCTCCTTATGGCTGATTATTGGCGGTATGGTCACCATGGCTTTTGCAGGCATTGCCATCTTGGCTGCGACAAGGTTAACGCACCTGGCTGGCTACGCAGCCATCTTGTCAGCAGGTACGCTGCTGGCGGCCATTGGCTTTAACCAAAACATGCTGACTGCAGGTTTGCTCTACTACCTGCCCAGTTCCACCTTGGCTGTCGCTATTCTTTTTATGCTGGCGGACATCATGGATCGCTGGCGCAACGACGGCAATCTGTCAGACATTGATGATGAGGAAGCACCGTTTCTCAACTCCGAACTCGTGCCCACACAAAACCTGAATTTGGACGAAAACGAACAGGTCCTGATTGGCCGGGCCATTCCTGCTTCTGCCGCGTTTCTGGGTTTGGCCTTCATCATGTGCACCTTGGTGGTGTCAGGGCTGCCGCCGCTGTCGGGCTTTATTGGCAAGTTCGCCATGCTCACCAACCTGATCAACCCTGTAGGCCTAGGCCAGTCAGCGGGCTACCAAGCCGGCCATTGGGGCTGGGTGTTGATGGCCTTGATGATTGGCACCGGCTTGTTCGCACTCATTGCGCTCACTCGCGCTGGCATACGCCACTTTTGGGCCACCCATGAGCGCGGCACGCCAGAGTTGCGCATCTCCGAAGGTGTGCCCATTGCAGGGCTGATGGCGCTGTGCATTGTCTTGACCGTCAAAGCGGATGACGTCATGCAATACACCCAGAATGCGGCCAACACTTTGCATGCACCCAATACTTATATTGAAGCCGTGATGGGCACCCAACCTATTCCAAATCCTGTTTCCACGAGTACCAGCAGCACCAGCAGCACCAGCAGCACCAGCAGTATCTCCATCGCCAGCCCATCGGAGGCGCAGCCATGATCAAGCTCATTTTGCCCGCCCCTTTGCTGACGGTGGCACTGTTTGTGATGTGGCTGTTGCTGAACCATTCCATCAGTCCTGGTCACATGGTGCTGGGCGCCATTTTTGGCGTACTCATTCCTATCGTAACGCGCGGCTTGCGCCCTCTTCCCGTCAGAGTGCGCCACCCTTGGACCATCTTGAAGCTGGCAGCCACCGTGGTGTATGACACATCGGTCTCCAACTTTCAGGTAGTGCGCTTTTTGCTGTTTCCGTCCATGCGCAAGCACCCGGCAGACTTTGTGTATATCCCGCTCGATTTGCGTGACCCCAATGGCCTCGCTGTCTTGGCCATGATTACCTGCATTACCCCTGGCACTGCATGGGCAGAAATTTCGCGGGATCGCTCAATGTTGTTGATGCACGTGCTGGAAGCCTATGACCATGACCTCATCGTCGCCCACGTCAAAAACAGTTACGAACGCCCCTTGATGGAGATTTTCGAATGAGTCAATGGCTGATCTGGGTCTTGTCCTTTGCCCTGTTTTTGCTGCTGCTGGGTATGGCTTGTTCGCTAAGCCGCCTGCTTAAAGGCCCCACTGCGCAAGACCGCGTGCTGGCGCTGGACTGCATGTACCTCAATGGCATGCTGACCATGCTGGTGCTGGGCATTCTGTACAGCTCTGCCATGTACTTTGAGGCCGCTTTGCTGATTTCGCTGTTTGGCTGCGTCGGGTCGACCGCCATGGCCAAGTTTCTGCTGCGCGGTGAGGTAATTGAATGACAGACGAAGTCAACCTGCCCTTGTGGGCCGAAATTGCCGTCGGGGCACTGGTGCTTGGCGGCTCCATCATTGCGCTGCTGGGCTCACTGGGCCTGATGCGTTTGAAGAGCTATTTCGAACGCGTGCACGCCCCCTCCATCATCGCCACCATGGGCTGCTGGCTCATCATGTGGGCGACGTTTGTGTTCTTCACGGCCACTGGTCAGGGTTTTGCTTTGCATGCCTTGCTGATTGCCGTATTTATTGCACTGACGGTGCCCATCACCACCATCTTCCTGATGCGTGCGGCCCTCTTTCGCGCGCGTCGCACCGGGCGCAGCGTGCCCCCCAGCATCAGCCGTATTGTGGCCAATGCCCCACTGTCTGAAGAAGACGTGGCGGAAGAAACAAAATCTTCAAAAAGTTAAGCCACTAGCCCTCACTGCATAAGGGCTAGTGGCATATTTGACTTAAAAATTCCATGCTACACATTGCCGCTATCTGCCTTGGAGCCAGCCTCGGAGCTCTGGCGCGCTGGCAATTGGGGCTGTGGCTAAGCACTGCGGGACAATTGCCTTGGGGCACCTTGGCAGCCAATGCCATCGGCGGATATTTGATTGGTGCTGTGCTGGCCGTTTTACAGGCCATGCCTGAACTAAGCCCTGTGTGGCGCTTGGCCATCGTCACAGGATTTTTGGGTGCGCTGACCACGTTCTCCACCTTCTCCGCCGAAGTCGTAAGCCTGCTGCAGGCCCAACGCTGGTTCACCGCGCTGGCGTGGGCGGGGGCCCACCTGCTGGCATCGCTCTCACTCACCATCATCGGCATGTGGAGTGTTCAGGCGCTGCGCTAAAACATGCAATGGTTGCTGCCCGCAAAACCATAGCATCCTGTGCAGCAACGATGCCGACTAACTAGTGTTTACTACCAGCGAGCGCTGCATTCTGCGAAGATGTAGAGGCTCTGTCATCTTGGAGCTCTCTGGAGATTTATGGACGCTATGACTTCTTTGCACGACCGCACCCTGGCTGAAGATTTGACTCCCCTGGAAGTTCCAGACCCCGCTCGTGAAAGTCCGGCTGCGGATCTGCAGCAACCTGACGCGTATCGCCTGGCTTTTGCAGACCCAGAATTCATGGCCCGCCGTGAAGCGCGCGGCATTCGTTTTCAGCTGGAACTGCTCAAACCGGACTTGGGTCAAGAAGCGCATGGCATTGAGCACACTGTCGTCGTCTACGGCAGCGCCCGCTTTACCGATATGGACACCGCGCAAGAACGTCTGGCGCAAGCGCAGATGGATGGCGATGCGGAGCAGATACGCCTTGCTGAACGCCATGTGCGCAATGCCGTGCGCTACGAGCATGCCCGTGCTTTTGCGCGCCTGGTGGGCGAGCACAGCCAGCGCCAGCCGCAGGACCAGCGCATCTACATCTGCACCGGCGGCGGCCCCGGCATTATGGAAGCGGCCAACCGGGGGGCATTTGACGCAGGTGCTGACAATGTGGGCCTGAACATCTTGCTGCCGCATGAACAGCAGGGCAACCGCTACATCACGCCCGGGCTGAGCTTTAAGTTTCACTACTTTGCGCTGCGCAAAATGCACTTCATGATGCGCGCCAAAGCCCTGGTCGCGTTTCCCGGTGGTTTTGGCACCATGGACGAGCTGTTTGAAGTGCTCACCTTGGTACAAACCACCAAGTCCAAGCCCGTGCCCATCGTGCTGTTTGACAGTGCGTTCTGGAAGAAAGCCTTTAACTTCGAGCTACTGGTGGAGGAAGGCATGATTTCCCCGCAAGACTTGGCGCTCTTTCACATGGTGGATACGCCCGAGGAAGCCTGGAAAATAATCACCGACTTCTACCAGATAGCGCCCTAGCGCGGCCCTGCATTCAGCAGTCGCACATTCAGCAGCCACCCGGCTGCTTTTTTATGTGCGTTCTACGGTTTGCGAATGCCATGGGACAGCGCTTGCGCTGCAGGCGCGAGAGCGTCTTTGCCAATCAGCCAAGGCAAGCGGCTGGACCCACCCACCACTGCGCCCACCGCCCAGAACAACGCCGAAACGCCCACCACTGTACCGATGCTGCCGAACAGCATCGGCATCACGACGCTGGAGGCGTTGATGGCCATCATCCGCAAGCCCAGGGCCTCACCCTGCCGGTGTGGCGGTGTGATCTGGTGAATCATGCTCATCACCATGGGTTGCACTGAACCCAGCACCAGCCCCAGGCATACCGAGCAGGCCATCATGGTCCAGACGCTGGACATCAACGGGTAGACCATGAACAGCACACATGCGCACAGCATGGCGGTCATGACAACTTTCCATTCACTGATGCGCTCGGAAACCAGCGGAATGAGCAGACGAATGGCCGCAGCCGCAATGGCGAACGCGCCCAAGATCATGCCGATGGACGAGGCAGAGTAACCGCGCTCATGGCCCAAGATGGGCACCACAAAAGTGTGCACATCCCAGCACGAAGACAGGGCCCAATTCATCAACAACAAGCGGCGAAAGCCCTGGTTTTGCAGCATGTCCCACGCCGTCGTCTTTTTGCCGCCTTCGGGTTTAGGCTCAGGCTTGGTTTCTTGCAACGTGCGCACCCAGAGCCATGCGCTCAAAGGCAGCAAAGCCATCAGTAAAAATGCAGCGCGAAAACCGGTATCGCTGGCTGCTTCACCGCCCGCATAGTCAATCAACAGGCCCGCACACAACGGGCCAAAAAAGTTGGAAACTGCCGGGCCAATGGCCAGCCAGCTAAACACTTTGCGCAACGTGACGCTGTCGTGTGCCTCACGGCCCACATGGCGCTGCAGCGCAATCACCGCAGCCCCTGAGGCACCGCCACTGAGCAGCGCCGCCAGACACAGCACGGGGTAAATGGGGGAAATCACCGCAGCGCCTGCGCCCAAACTGGCTGCGATGACGCTGATGGCCAGCGGCCGCTTCAGGCCGTGTTTATCCGCATAGCGCCCAGCGGGCAGTGATAAAAACACCTGCGTCAACGCAAACAGGGCGAGCAAAAACCCCACCGAGGCCGGGCTATAACCTTCACGCAATGCCAGCAACGGCGTGGCCATGCGCATGCCGGTCATGCAGGCGTGAATAGATATTTGCGCCAAGATCAGGCGCAGCAAAGAAGAGGTCACGAAAAATTACCCGTTGTCACTGTCTGCCGCAGGCAGCTCAGCAGGCGCTGACGGTGCTTGTGGCAGCGTTTGCACGTCGCGCAGCTTGCGCTGGATGGCACGGGTGCGCACATCCACTTGCTCAAACTTCTTGGCGGCGGCATCGATAGATTTGCGTGTGGCATCGACCGCTTCACCAAACTTGGCAAACTCTGTTTTAACCTGGCCCAGCACGCCCCACACTTCAGAAGAGCGCTTTTCGATGGCCAAGGTCTTGAAGCCCATTTGCAGGCTATTGAGCATAGCTGCCAGATTGGCCGGGCCTGTGATGACCACACGGCTGTCATTTTGAACCGCTTCGACCAACCCTGGTCGCCGCATGACTTCCGCAAACAGCCCTTCCGAGGGCAAGTACATGACGGCAAAGTCGGTCGTAAAAGGCGGCGACACATATTTGGCCGCGATCTTTTTGGCCTCGTTGCGGATCGAGGTTTCCAATGCGTTGCCCGCCGATGTCATGGCCACCTTGTCTGCCGTGTCCATCGCATCTTGCAGACGCTGGTAGTGCTCGACCGGATATTTGGCATCAATGGGCAGCCACACCGCGTGCTCACCACTGCGCCCCGGCAATCGAATGGCGAATTCCACCATCTCATCGCTGCCCGGCACCGTTTTCACGTTGCGTGCGTACTGCTCAAGTGTCAACACGTTGTCGATGATTGCACCCAGTTGCACCTCGCCCCAGGTGCCCCGTGATTTGACATTAGTCATTACGCGCTTGAGGTCGCCCACGCTGCCGGCCAGCGATTGCATCTCGCCCAGCCCCTTGTGTACTTGCTCCAGCCGGTCACTGACCAGCTTGAAGGATTCACCCAGGCGCTGCTCCAGGGTCTCGTGCAGTTTCTCATCCACCGTGCGGCGCATGGCTTCAAGCTTGCTGGCGTTATCGGTCTGAATGGCAGCCAGCCGCTCATTGAGCGTGGTGCGCAAGTGCTCCGCCATCTGCCCGCTGTCTTGGTGCAGGCGCTGCAACTGCTGGGCCAGTGCTTGCTGCAAGGCGGCAAAGTGCTGCTGCATGTCCTGACGGCTGTGGCGCGCTTGATCGAGCTGTTGTGCCATGTGCGTGTCCACCATCTGGCGCAAGCTGTCGGCCGCGGTCGTCTGGTTGTGGCCCAAGGTATGCACCAGGCTGTGTACCTGCTGGCCCATGCCTGCCATGGCGCCTTCGGTTTTACTGGTGGCCATCTGCGTCATTTGCAGCGCGCGCTCCAGATGCTCCAGCCGCTCCAGCACATCCAGATCCGCGGGCACTGGCCGAGGCCGCAGCCACGCCAGCAGTTGCAGCCCAAGGATCAGCAGCAACAGCGCCAGCAATGACCAACCGAGCAAGCTGTCCACAAATATACCCATCAAAAAGATAGCTGCATGCCGTTGAATTTGCTGGACTTCAGGTAATTAAGTAGCTGAAATCAAGCATTGACAACGGCAAGTAGCTCTTATTTTTAAACTGCCCAGCGCTTGGCCTGCGCTGCTGCGTCCGGGGTGTTCACCGCTGTCAGCGCTGCTTTGCGCCCCAGCACTGCCACCAGATTGTCTGCTGCCATCTGCGCCATTTTGATGCGGGTGCCCGCCGTTGCGCTGGCAATGTGCGGGGTCAGCACCACGTTGGGCACGGTCAGCAAATCCGGGTGTACCTTGGGCTCGCCCTCAAACACATCCAGACCTGCCGCAGCAATGCGCTGCTCTTTGAGTGCCTGTGCCAGCGCAGCGTCATCCACAATGCCGCCGCGTGCGATGTTGATCAGCGTGGCGGTGGGTTTCATCAGCGCCAGCTCGGCAGCGCCAATGGTGTGGCGGTTCTCAGGCGTGTACGGCAGCACCAGCACCACATGGTCGGCGGTTTGCAGCAACTCTTGCTGGCTCACGTAGCGGGCCTTGCATTCTGCTTCCAGTTCCGGTGAAAGCTGGGAGCGATTGTGGTAGATCACTTGCATGCCAAAGCCGTGTGCGCCGCGTTTGGCAATGCCTTGGCCAATGCGCCCCATGCCGATAATGCCCAGCGTGCTGCCGTGCACTTCGGCGCCGGAGAACATTTCGTAGCTCCACTTCGTCCACTTTCCGGCGCGCAGGTAGTGCTCGCTCTCGGTGATGCGGCGCGCCGTGGCCATGAGCAGCGCAAAGCCAAAATCAGCCGTAGTTTCGGTCAGTACGTCAGGGGAATTGGTGCCTTGCACGCCCGCTTGCTCCATCGCAGCGACATCAAAGTTGTTGTAACCCACGGCCATATTGGCCACCACTTTGAGCTGCGGGCAGGCAGCCAGCAGTGCGGCATCAATGCGCTCAGAACCGGTCGTCAGCACGCCGTCTTTGCCTTGCAGCTGCGCTGTCAGTGTTTCAGGGCTCCACACTTCATCACTCTCGTTGACAGTGACCACAAAATGCCGCTGCAGAAAAGCCACCACGCTGGGTGAAATGGCACGGGCGATCAAGATAGAAGGCTTTGTCATCGTTACTTAAAACCAAATAAAGGTCATCATCACAAACAGTGGCACCAGAATGCCCACCGACCACAGCATGTAGCCAAAGAAGCTCGGCATTCGCACGCCACGGTCTTCCGCAATGGCTTTCACCATCATGTTGGGCGCATTACCAATGTAGGAATTGGCACCCATGAACACAGCACCCGCAGATATCGCCACCAAAGTGGGCGCCAGCGCCGTCATCAGCACCGCCGGGTCGCCGCCTGCCGTATTGAAGAACACCAAATAGGTGGGAGCGTTGTCCAGGAACGAAGACAACACGCCTGTCGCCCAAAAGTACATGGTCGTATTGGGCGTGCCATCCGGATTGGTCACCGCGCGCACAATGCTTGCGAAAGGCCCATCCACACCCGCTTTGAGCATGGCAATGACAGGAATGATGGTCAAGAAGATGCCGGCAAACAGCTTGGCAACTTCCTGCATCGGGCCCCAGCCAAACTGGTTGTTGCTGTGGACCAATTTGGGCGTGATCGCCAATGACACCAAGGCCACAGCAATCAATCCCACATCGCGCACCATGCCGGGCAAACCAACCTCGGTACCGGCGATGTTGAAAACAACGTCCGACTTCCACATCCCGCTCATCAACACCAGGCCGACCACCACGGCCAGCAGCGCAAAGTTGACCTTGCCGTCAAAACCAATGGCTGCACGTGTGGCATCACTGACGGGCGCCGGCAGCCGGTTGTCGTCATGTTTGAGTATCCAGCTGTCCAGCACAAAGAACAGGGCCAGCAGCACCCCGATCAAAAACAGTGCCTGGGGCCAGATGTGTACCAGCGTCCAGCTGAAATCAACGCCTTTTAAAAAGCCCAGAAATAGCGGTGGATCGCCCAATGGGGTGAGCGAGCCGCCCGCATTGGAGACGATAAAGATAAAAAACACCACGATGTGCACCACGCGCGAGCGGTGCGCATTGGCGCGAATCAACGGCCGGATCAATAACATCGAGGCGCCCGTCGTTCCCATCAAACTGGCCAGTACCGCACCAATCGCCAGGATGGCAGTGTTGAGCAACGGCGTACCCGTCAAGCTGCCACGAATGTAGATGCCACCCGCCACGACATACAAAGCCGTGAGCAAAATCACAAAAGGCACGTATTCCGCCAGCATGGCGTGCACCAAGCTGGCCACCGCAGTGCCTGCACCGTGCGTTAGTAGCAAGGGGACAAAAAAGGCGAGTGACCATGCTGCCGTCACTTTGCCAAAGTGGTGGTGCCAAAAGTTGGCCGCCAGCAAAGGCAGTAAGGCAATCGACAACAGCAAGCCCGCAAATGGAGCGGCCCACCACAAAGACAGCCTGGCTCCATCCAAATCAGCAGCGTGTGCCAGCAGCGGCAAAGCGGCCAACATTGCCACCAAAAAACGCGTCACTCTCATCCGGTTATCTCCTCAGGAATCTCAAATACTTGCCGCAAGTACGCAAGGTACTTCGCGTCATCACACATACTTTTTCCGGGGGTGTCCGACAACTTGGCCACCGGCTGATCGTTGCAGCGCGTCATCTTGATCACCACCTGCAAGGGTTCATAGCCCAGGTCATTGGTCAGATTGGTGCCGATACCAAAGGCCAGCTGGCAGCGACCGTGAAAGCGCAAATACAGCGCAATGGTGCGCGGGACGGTCAGGGCATCGCTAAAAATCAGTGTCTTGTTGAGCGGATCAACCCGGTTGCTGCGGTAGTGCTCTAACAAGCGCTCCCCCCATTCAAACGGGTCGCCACTGTCGTGCCGGGCACCGTCAAACAGCTTGCAAAAGTACAGGTCAAAGTCACGCAAAAATGCGCTCATGCCGTAGACATCAGACAGGGCAATACCCAAATCCCCACGGTACTCCCTCGCCCACGATTCAAAGCCAAACACCTGGCTGTCGCGCAAACGCGGGCCCAACGCCTGGCAAGCCTGCAAAAATTCGTGCGCCATCGTGCCCAGTGGCGTAATGCCCAAGCGCATGGCATACAGCACATTGCTGGTACCGGCAAATTGGCCAGGGCCGTGTCCGGGTAACGGCCTTTTATCGCCCGTGCCAAGTTTGGCCGACAGCACACCTAGCACTTCTTCATGCCAGGCGCGGCTAAAACGGCGGCGAGTGCCGTAGTCGGCAATCTTGAGCCCCTCAAGACTGTCACCGCGGAGCAATTGAATTTTCGCGTCCAGCCGCCTGCGACCCTCCAGAAAGTCTGGCACGCGCTGCGTATTGCGAAAATAGACTTCGTTGATGATCGCCAGTACGGGAATTTCAAAAGGAATGACGTGCAGCCAAGGGCCTTGGATGGTGATGTCGATTTCGCCATTGTCCAGCGGCGTTACCGTAATGTACTTTTCATTGAGTTTGAAAAGACTGAGGAAATCAACAAAATCACTTTTAATAAATCGCAGCGAGCGTAAATAAGCCAGCTCTGGCGCTTGAAACTGCAATTGGCACAGCGCCCGAATTTCATCCCGGATTTCCTGCACATAAGGCGCCAGCTGCACACCCGGATTGCGGCACTTGAACTTGTACTGCACCTGCGCGCTGGGAAACTGATGCAGCACAACCTGCATCATGGTGAACTTGTAGAGATCCGTATCCAGCAAACTCGTAATGATCATGGCCCAATGCCTAGCAACGAAAACTACAGTGTAGGCCAAACCATGGCTATTTTTGCTGGATTATTTGTGCACGAAATATCCATCAAACCCTTGATAAACAAGCACATACAGCTATTAATTTTGTAGGGTGCTTATCCAACCATCACCAAGGGGCTCAAAGCAGCCCTTAAAGACGCAGGCAAAGCGCAAGGCCGCCTGTCTTCGCGCCCTACATACACATGCACAAAATGGCCGTGGGCAGCGCTAAGTTCCTGCCCCTGCGCAAATAGACCGACCTCATAACGCACGCTGCTGGAGCCCAGCTTGCCCACGCGAATCCCTGCCTGTACCAATTGTGGATAGGCCAGTGGTGCAAAGTAATTGCATTGCGTTTCAATCACCAAACCGATGGTTTCACCGTGGTGAATATCCAATGCGCCCTGCTCAATCAAATACGTATTCACTGCGGTATCGAACCAGCTGTAATAAATCACGTTATTGACATGGCCGTACACATCGTTGTCAGACCAACGCGTTGAGATATCACGAAACACAGCAAATGCACTGCGTGGCAAAGCCTGGGGTCGGACATTTTTTTCAGCAATTGTGGCGATTGAGGTCATAGCGCGCCATTCTGTATCCAAGGACAACGCTTAGCCTGCCAACAGGCGACAGCCCCCATCAAGACATACCGCTAGTCAGATTGAAAGCCTTCTATGTCAGACACCGCCACCATTTGCATGCTTTTTTGCTGCAATGCAACAAAAACACTTGATCCGATTTCAATAATGCCTAGAATTCGATCTATGCTGCGCTGCAACATGACTCGCAAAGTCATCTACCAGGTGCGGCGGCCCTTAACCCTCAGTTTTATTTTCACTGCTGGAGCACACTATGGCACTCACACCTGAACAAATCGCATCTGCACAAAAAGCCAACATCGAAACCCTGTTTGGTCTGACCACCAAAGCTTTCGAAGGCGTAGAAAAAATTGTTGAATTGAACGTGGCTGCTTCGCGCGCTGCACTCAATGAAGCAGCCAACCACAGCCAAGCACTGTTGAATGTTAAAGACGTTCAAAGCCTCTTGGCTCTGCAAACCAGCTTTTTCCAGCCTTTGGCTGAGAAAACTGCTGCTTACAACCGCCATCTGTACAACATTGCTACCAGCACTGGCACAGAGTTGAACAAGGCGTTGGAAGCTAAGTCCAGCGAATACCAGCAAAGCTTTAACCGCTTGGTAGAGTCCACGACTCAAAATGCCCCCGCTGGCTCTGAAACTGCAGTCGCCATGATGAAGAGTGCAGTCTCTGCTGCAAACAATGCTTTTGAGGGCGTCCAAAAAGCCGTCAAACAAGCTTCGGACTTGGCAGAAGCCAACTTTAAAGCCGTCGCCTCTACAGCGGCTAATGCCACACAAGCGGCCACAAAATCCAATTCTTAAGAGCTAAAGCACCACATAGAGTAATGCCTCTAGACAAATTTCAGGGTTTACCCTAAAATATAGATATCAATCAGTTCTTCTGATCTCTAGTTGTCTCCTTGGATCCTTTTGAAACCCCCGTTTCTTGGATCCCTTTAAGCCCGGTTTCTGACCGGGCTTTTTTTCGTCTGTTGCTCCATCAGATTTCTTGCCACCTACGGGACTGGTGGGATGAATCCATCTTGTTCATAATTGACGTTTACGTCAAAGAAAATAAGGAACAAGCTTATGGACATCCAAAACAACGCATTTATCGTAACTGGTGGCGCATCAGGTTTGGGCGAAGGTACGGCACGCATGCTGGCTGCCAACGGTGCCAAAGTCATCATTGCCGATATGCAAGAAGAAAAAGGTATTGCTGTTGCCAGTGAAATCAACGGTATTTTTGTCAAATGCGATGTCAGCTCTGAAACCGATGCCCAAGCGGCCGTAGAAAAAGCCACAGCATTTGGCAAGCTGATGGGACTCATCAACTGTGCAGGTATTGCACCCGCTGAAAAAACTGTCGGCAAAAATGGGGCGCATAACTTCACCCTTTACCAAAAAGTTATTCAGGTGAATCTCATCGGCAGCTTCAATATGATTCGCCTCGCGGCCGAAGCGATGAGCAAGAACGCGCCAGAAGCCACAGGTGAACGCGGCGTCATTATTTCCACAGCAAGCGTTGCTGCTTATGACGGCCAAATAGGCCAAGCAGCGTATGCAGCCTCCAAGGGAGGCGTAGTAGGCATGACTTTGCCTATTGCCCGCGATTTGGCACGCAACGGCATCCGCAATATGACCATTGCCCCCGGTATTTTTGGCACGCCCATGCTGTTTGGAATGCCGCAAGAAGTGCAAGATACGTTGGCCGCTGGTGTGCCCTTCCCTAGTCGTCTAGGCACCCCAGACGATTACGCCAAACTAGCCAAGCACATTATCGAAAACGACATGCTTAACGGTGAAGTAATACGCTTGGACGGAGCCATCCGTTTGGCACCGAAATAATTTCTTGCCCTCGAACAGCAAAAGCCGCATGAAAGCAATTTCATGCGGCTTTTGGTATTTGGCGGAGTGGACGGGACTCGAACCCGCGACCCCCGGCGTGACAGGCCGGTATTC
>JADMKK010000030.1:0-75187 GCA_015478895.1 Comamonas sp.
AACCGATGACCTCTTGCATGCCATGCAAGCGCTCTCCCAGCTGAGCTATACCCCCTCTTGACAACACAACAATTACTTGCTGCGTTGTTCAGAGACTCGAATTATAGACAGGTTTTTAGCGGTTTTTCAAACGCGCAAGAATTTTTTCGCGTCCTAACAATTCCAGCACAGCATCGACCGATGGTGTGTGCGCTGTACCGACTGTCAGAACACGCACTGGCATGGCCAATACAGGCATCTTTATGCCTTGGGCTTTGAGTACTTCTTTGATCGCCGCAGAGATCGCTTCCTTATTCCACTCAATCGTTTCGATGGCTGCAGCGAATGCATCGAGGATAGGGGCAGCTGCTTCGGTTACGTGCTTGGCAAAGTCTTCGGCGTTGCACTCTACGCTGCTGGTATAGAACAGCTTGGCCCAGTTCGCCAAGTCCACCAAGGTTTCGCAGCGGTCTTTAAACAGCGCGCAGATGCGCACCAGGCGGTCATCGGCATCGATCACCGCAGCATCCACACCGGCCTTGATCAAGAAAGGCTTGGCCTTGGCGGCCAAAGCCACGTCATCCATGACCTTGAGATGCTGGGCATTCACCCAACGCAGTTTGGCTTCATCAAACTGACCAGCGCTGCGGCCTAGGTGATCGAGGTTGAACCAATCCAAGAATTGCTGGCGCGAGAAGATTTCGTCGTCACCGTGACTCCAGCCCAGGCGGGCCAGATAGTTCACCATGGCGTCGGGCAGATAGCCTTCGTCGCGGTACTGCGTCACTGCCTTGGCACCATTGCGCTTGGACATCTTTTCACCCTGCTCATTGAGCACAGTGGGCAGGTGCGCAAAAGTTGGCACCGCAGCGCCCAGCGCTTCAAAGATGTGAATCTGGCGCGGGGTGTTGTTGACGTGGTCATCACCGCGTATCACGTGGGTGATGCTCATGTCCATATCGTCCACACAGACGCAGAAGTTGTACGTCGGAGTGCCATCTGGGCGGGCAATCACCAGATCGTCCAGTTCCGAGTTCTGGAATTCGATGCGACCCTTGCACTTGTCTTCCCAAGCAACGATGCCGTCCTGGGGCGTCTTAAAGCGCAGTACAGGTTTCACGCCTTCAGGAATCGTGGGCAGCACTTTGCCCTCTTCCGGGCGCCATGTACCGTCATACCGGGGCTTTTCCTTGTTGGCCATTTGCTGCTCGCGCAACGCGTCCAGCTCTTGCATGCTCATGTAGCAAGGATAGACATAGCCCTTGGCTTGCAACTGCGCCAGCACTTCCTTGTAGCGCTCCATGCGCTGCATTTGGTAGAACGGGCCTTCGTCGTGGCCCAGCTCCAGCCATTCCATGCCTTCGATGATGACATCGACCGAGGCCTGGGTGGAGCGTTCCAGGTCGGTGTCTTCAATCCGCAGAATGAAGTCGCCACCATTGGCACGTGCAAACGCCCAAGGGTACAAAGCCGAACGGATGTTGCCCAGATGGATAAAGCCAGTGGGCGAAGGGGCAAAACGGGTGCGAATTTTTTGTGTCATGAGTAAGTGTCCAGTCCACGGGAGAGGTCAGCCTTGATATCGTCCAAGTGCTCCAGACCCACAGAGATGCGAATAAGTCCCTGACCCAGGCCTGCAGCTTGGCGCTGCTCCTCGGTCAGGCGGCCATGCGAGGTGCTGGCGGGATGGGTGATGGTAGTCTTTACATCGCCCAGATTGGCCGTAATGCTACACACCTGTGTGTGGTCGATCACGTGAAAGGCATTCTTGCGCAGATTTTCAGGACCAGCGCCCTGTACATCGAATGCCAGAACACCGCCACCCAAACCGTTTTGCTGGCGCATTGCCAGTGCATGTTGAGGGTGACTCAAAAGACCTGGATAGTAGACACGGGCCACTTTCGGGTGCGCCTCCAGCCACGTTGCCAGTTCTAGCGCGGCAGCGCTTTGCGCCTTGATGCGCAGTGCCAGCGTCTCCAAACCCTTCATCACCGTCCAGGCGTTATACGGCGCTGCATTCAAGCCACCACAACGTAAGAAGGTGCCCATGACCTTGTCGACCAGCGCAATGGAGCCGCACACCGCGCCCACCATGGTGCGGCCTTGGCCATCAAGGAATTTGGTGCCGGAATGCACCACGATGTCTGCACCCAGCTTGATCGGCTGCTGCAAGATCGGCGTGGCAAAACTGTTGTCCACCGCCAGCAAGGCGCCGTGGGCATGCGCCACGTCTGCCAAAGCGGCAATGTCACACAAATCGGTCAGGGGATTGGTTGGTGTTTCAGCAAACAGCAAGCGCGTGTTGGGCTGAATGGCGGCCTCCCACTGTGCAACATCCGTTTGAGAAACAAACGAAGTCTCGATGCCAAAGCGCGACATTTCCGAGCCCAGCAACTTGATGGTGGAGCCGAACATGGAGCGCGAGCAGATCACATGGTCGCCTGCTTTGAGCGTGGTCAGCGCCACCAGCAAAATCGCAGACATGCCTGTGCTGGTGGCCACCGCGCATTCGGCACCTTCCATGGCAGCCAGGCGTTTTTCAAAGCTGGTGACCGTGGGGTTGGAGGTGCGACTGTAGGTGTAGCCCTCTTCTTGCGCAGCAAAACGGCGCGCGGCAGTCGCTGCGTCTGGCTGGACAAAGCTGCTGCTCAAATACAGCGCCTCGCAGTGCTCACCCCACTGGCTGCGCGGCAGCGCTTCGCGCACGGCCAATGTTTCTGGATGTAGACCTTCTGGAAGTGTTTTGTGGGTCACGATCGCTCGTCCTTATCTATAAGGCGCAGTTAATCACTGCTGCACCATGATCGAAAAAAGGAGCAGCATGCCCTTATCAAACAACACTTTCAGTACTTAACGACTCTGAAAGTGTTGCTCTACCAAGGCAAGCAGCTCCTGTTTTTATATTCTATGGGCCTTGCACCCATTCAGGCTTGCGCCTATTGTTCTTGCGCGTTGGGCAGTGAAAGGCGGGAAGTATCTTCTTCCGACTCTTCTTGCGAACTGGCGTTGCGCCCTTCGTTCAGCGCGGTCACTTCAGCCTCTGAAATATCACCCGTCACATAAATGCCGTCAAAGCACGAGGCTTCAAAGCCTTGCACTTTCGGGTTGATCTTACCCACGGTCTGCTTCATGGCATCCACGTCTTGGTAGATCAACGCATCACAGCCGATGACCTGGCGAATTTCTTCCACCGTGCGGCCATGCGCCACCAACTCCGACTTGGTCGGCATATCAATGCCATACACGTTGGGATAACGCACCGGAGGCGCCGCCGAAGCCAAATAGACTTTGTTGGCACCCGCATCGCGCGCCATCTGCACGATTTCTTTGGAAGTAGTGCCGCGCACGATGGAGTCATCGACCAGCAACACATTGCGGCCCTTGAACTCGCTGCCAATGGCATTGAGCTTTTGGCGCACCGATTTTTTGCGCGCACCCTGGCCCGGCATGATGAAGGTGCGACCCACGTAGCGGTTTTTGACAAAGCCTTCGCGGTACGGAATGCCCAGCAGCTGCGCCAGTTGCATGGCGCTGGGGCGGCTGGATTCTGGAATCGGGATGATGGCGTCAATTTCAGCCGGTGGCACGGTGGAGATCACACGCTTGGCCAGCGTCTCGCCCATATTCAGGCGCGCCTGGTAGACCGAGATGCCATCCATGGTGGAGTCGGGTCGGGCCAGATAGACATACTCAAACACACAAGGGTTGAGCTGGGAGTTTTCCGCGCACTGTTCAAAGTGAATGCTGCCATCTGTGCTGATGAAGACCGCTTCACCCGGAGCAATATCGCGCTCCAGGGTATGCAGCGTTCCTTCCAGTGCCACCGATTCGCTGGCCAGCATGTAAGTGCCATCAGCGCTTTTACCCAGACAAAGCGGACGAATGCCAAATGGATCACGAAATGCCAGCAGGCCATAGCCAGCAATCAAGGCGATCACTGCGTAGGAACCTTTGATACGCTTGTGAACGGCACGCACGGCTTTGAACACGTCGTCCGGCTTCAAAGGCGCACCGCTGGTGGAGCGACCTAGCTCATGCGCCAGGATGTTGAGCAGGACTTCAGAATCGCTCTCGGTGTTGGTGTGGCGGTGATCCGTTTCTGCCAACTCGCCCCGCAGTCGCTTGGCGTTGGTCAGATTACCGTTGTGCACCATGACAACGCCAAACGGCGCATTGACATAGAAAGGCTGCGCCTCTTCCTCACTCGCCGCATTGCCCGCTGTGGGATAACGCACTTGGCCCAGGCCCACATTGCCAGGCAAGGCGCGCATGTTACGGGTGCGAAATACATCCTTCACCATGCCCTTGGCTTTGTGCATAAAGAACTTGCGCTCTTGCTGGGTGACGATACCGGCTGCATCTTGACCACGGTGCTGCAACAGCAACAAGGCGTCATAGATCAGTTGATTCACAGGCGTGGTGCTGACCACCCCAACAATTCCACACATAGTCGAGTTCCATCTATCTGCAGGATTGCTCCTGCGTTCTTTGCTTGCAGACTGCGCCCCGATCGGGCACAGCCCTCACTCTCTCACGCGGAAGGCAACAGCCTTCCCCATTCCACAGACAACGCGGGCAAGATACTCGCCACCGCTTGCGTCAACCATGGAGCTGCTAGCGATTGTGTCCACCAAACCTGCCCCTGCAGAGGTGTGGAAACTACGACCACGCCCAGCACCACCATCAGCACTGCCGCACGCAGCAGGCCAAACACGGCACCCAGCGTGCGATCCACGGGGCGTAAGCCTGCTACATCAATCATTTTCTTGGCCAGCGCGCTCAGTAGCCCCCAAGCAAATACGGCCAGCACAAAAGTCAGCACAAAGCCGATCCCGTATTGCACAGTGGGTTCAAAGCTATCCAAGGGCAGCCAGGCCGCTACATCTTCGGCAAAAAGGCGGGCGACAAAGAAGCCCGCCACCCAACCCACCAAAGAAAACAGCTCAAACACCAAGCCGCGCCAAGCCCCCAAGAGCATGGACACCAGCAAGATGCCCAGCAACACGCCATCCAAAACTGCCATGTGCTTTACCAGCCTGTGTCTGCGTGAGCGGTCATTACAAATTCAATACTGATGCCGCCAAACCCAGGCCCTTGATGCGCGCGGCGGCGGCATCCGCCTCACTGCGCTGCTCATAAGGGCCCACGCGAACACGGGTGCGCTGACCATCTTTGGTGTCCACAATCTGGGTATAGGTCTTCAAGCCCGAGCGCTCCAGTTTGCTGCGCACCTCGTTGGCCTTGGCCACCTCGGCGAAAGCACCAACTTGCACGATAAAACGACCTTCCTTTGCAGCGACTGCTGCAGGAGCAGCGGGCGCTGGTAGCGGCCGCCCTTCCAGCAACGCACGTGCACGTGCCGCCTCATCCACGGTACGCTTAGGTGGCGGCGGAGGTGCAGGAGTTGCCGGTGGCGGTGGTGTTACAGGCTCAGGCTTGGCTGCTACCTTCGGAGCAGCCTTGGCAGGCTCTACCGGTGCGGCAGGCGCAGGCGCTAAACGCGGCGGTTCAGGTGGCTTGGGCACAGAAATCGGCGCCACCGCAACGATAGGAGGTGGCGGCGCAATAGACACCAGCTCCTCCCCATCACTCAATGCGCCGTCGGTGAGCATCGGCGCATTGGCAGAAGGTGAAGGTTGCTGACTTGCCTGCCCCACCGTCTGCGACGCCTTACCGGGCACCATGAGAGGTGCCACCTGGTTGCGATCCGGGATCTCAATCGGTATATCGACAGGTATGGGACGAGGCTGTGTATCAAACAGGAGCGGAAAACCGATCACGCCCAATACCACCAAGACAGCCGCGCCGATTAAGCGGTGGCGGGCGCGGCGGCGCATGTCGTCTACGCTTTCAGCCTGCGCAACACAAGAGCGCCGAACGGGCGCTTGCTCGCGTTGCTCTTTCTGACCAGGCCAACGGAATTTGAAAAGTGCCATGAAGATGCGTCGCGTAGCGGACCTTATTCGCCCAAATGTTTGGCGTGCAAGCGAGGTGGCCCATCTTTCAAAACCTCGCCGACCGTATAAAACGAGCCAAAGACCACGATTCTATCAGCCGGGTCTGCCGCTTGTACGGCGGCATCCAAAGCTGCTTGCGGGTTTACATGCAAACTGGTGGGGACTTCACGTTGTGTGCCACCTGCCACCACCTGCAGTGCTTGAAGCTTTTTTTGTAAATTAGCAGCGGTCTCAGCGCGGCTGGTTGGCAAATCCGTCAAATACCAACGGTCAATCAGCGGCCCAATCTTTAACAGCATAGGGCCCAAATCTTTGTCTGCCATCGCACCCAGCACAGCGTGCGTAGTCGGGTAGTAGCCCATGGCATCCAAATTGGCGGTCAGGGCTGCCACAGAATGCGGGTTGTGGGCGACATCCAGCACCAGCACTGGTTGACCGGGAATAATCTGAAAGCGACCCGGCAACTCCACCATTGCAAGCCCTGTGCGCACGGCCTGCGCTGTTACTGGCAATACAGGGCGCAAGGCCTCATAAGCGGCCAGTACACCAGCAGCATTCACCAGTTGGTTCGCGCCACGCAAAGCAGGGTAAGACAACCCAGCGTAACGCCGGTCACGCCCGGCCCAGCTCCATTGCTGCTTGTCGCCGCTGTAATTAAAGTCACGGCCAAACATGCGCAGATCGGCACCAATGTCTGCGGCGTAATCGATCACGCTTTGTGGGGGCACGGGGTCACCGACAATGACGGGGCGGCCTGCGCGCATGATGCCGGCCTTCTCACGCCCAATCGTTTCACGGTCATTGCCCAGCAAGGCAGTGTGATCAATGTCGATGCTGGTGATGACGGCGCAGTCGGAATCCACAATATTGGTGGCATCCAGGCGCCCGCCCAGCCCGACTTCCAGGATCACCACATCCATCTTGGCCAGACTCAGCATGCGCATGATGGCCAGCGTCGTGAATTCAAAGTACGTCAGCAGCACTTCTTCGCCGTTAAAGCGCGCAGCTTCTACCGCTTCAAAATGGGGCAGAAATTCAGAGGCTTGGGCAATCTCCCCATGAATGCGGCAGCGCTCTTCAAAATGCACCAGATGCGGCGAGGTATACACCCCAGGCTTATAGCCCGATTGCAGCGCAACCGCCTCCAGCATGGCGCAGGTGGAGCCCTTGCCGTTGGTGCCTGCTACGGTAATCACCGGGCAATCGAACTTCAGCTGCATGCGCTGCGCCACGACGCGTACACGCTCCAAGCCCATTGAAATGTTTTGCGGATGAATTTGCTCGCAATGTGCAAGCCATTCGGAAAGTGTGGAGAAGGTACTTTGCATACAGGGCATGATTGTGGCGTACCTACGCATGCACTATCACCAACACCATGAGTACCAACAAGATTATTCGTGTTTACAGCATCCCCAACTGTGACACTGTGAAAAAAGCACGCGCCTGGCTCACTGAGCAAGGGTTGGTTTACGAGTTTCACGACTTCAAAAAGCAAGGTGTATCTGCCGGCCAGCTGAACGCATGGATGCAGGCCGTTGACTGGGAGAAACTCACCAACCGCCAAGGCACGACATGGCGCAAGCTTGATCCTGCGGTGCAAGCCAGCGCCACCGACGCTACTTCGGCTGCGCGGGTCTTGCAGGCGCATGTCAGTGTTATCAAGCGCCCCGTTGTCGAATGGACAGACGGGCGCGTAACGATTGGATTTAAGGCACAAGACTGGGAAGCCGCACTTACAAACGCAGCGTCGCAAGCCTGAAACACTTGTTCACCGCGCTTTACGCAGCTTTACTGGCGCCGCAAAGACTATTTACGGCTGCGTTCTAAAATTGTCTCTAGCAGTTGCAGTTAAGCATTGCGTAACAATTTGGCAAGGAGCACGCTATGGGCTTAAAACATTGGCTCACTCTCACGACGCTGGCAGGCTTGGCTTGTGGCAGTGTTGTGGCCCAAGAACGGGCGCGTGTGCTGGCAGTCATACCCGTGACGCAGCAAGTAGGCATCCCGCAGCAGTTTTGTGAAGATGCACAGGTCTACACAGACCAACGCACGAACGGCACAGGCGCAGTCATTGGCGCTCTGATTGGGGGCGTTGCGGGCAACGCGCTTGGTCGGGGTGCGCATTACGGCCCGCGGGGTCATTACTATGGCTCAACCCGTGGCACCAGTACCGTGGTGGGAGCTTTGGCTGGCGGCGTCATTGGCAACGTGATTGAAAACACCAACAGCCAGCCCCGTCATGAAACCGTGCGCCGCTGCACCAATGAAACAGTGTACGAAGACCAGACGGTGGGATACGACGTGACCTACGAATATGCCGGCCGCAGACACCTGACCCGCCTGGACTACGATCCCGGCCAGTGGCTGTCTATCGACGTGCAGCCACAGGGCCGCTATACCTCTTCCGCCCCATCTACTGGACGCTTTGTAGGGCCCTCGGGCGTCTACCAATCGGCCCCAGCAGGCATGGTAGTGACAGAAAGCATTACCTACACACAGCCTGCTCCTCCCGTGTTCATTGGCGTAGATGGTGGCTATGCGCCGCAGCCTCAGAAACCGCCGCACTGGCACCGCGCGCCACCACCGCAGCCTTACTGGCGCTGACACCTTCAAAGCCCCATGCCGCTGGGGCTTTTTTGCATGCGTTTTGCGAAACTCCAAGCTGGGCGTGGCTGGCCTAAAATGCTCAACTTCCCTTCACACTCAGCGACTGCGCGTTCACCATGACTACCGAGCATTTCTCCGGCGTTACTCTGACCACCAAAGCCAATGTTTACTTTGATGGCAAGTGCATCAGCCACAGCTTCATCTTGGCCGATGGCACCAAGAAGTCGGTTGGCGTGGTTCTGCCTGCAACGCTGACTTTTGGCACTGCTGCTGCGGAAATCATGGAATGCGTAGGCGGGTCTTGCGAATACAAGCTTGCTGGCAGCAGCGAGTGGAAGACTTCGGCCATGGGCGAGAGTTTCCACATTCCCGCCAACTCCAAGTTCGACATCCGCGTGAACGAGGCCTACCACTACATCTGCCACTACGCTTGATTGCAAGATTAGTAGGCCGGTTAAATTTCAAGCATTTTTTGCCTCTAGC
Source organism: Comamonas sp. (assembly GCA_015478895.1). GTDB lineage: Bacteria > Pseudomonadota > Gammaproteobacteria > Burkholderiales > Burkholderiaceae_C > Comamonas. Next base: position 9,027 of record JADMKK010000030.1, read on the forward strand.
CCTTATGTAGCAACGGCTAGCAGCTATTAATTTAAAGAGAATCTCTGATGGAAACCATTCTGCAAAACGTACCTGTCGGCCAAAAGGTCGGTATCGCTTTCTCGGGCGGCCTGGACACCAGCGCCGCACTGCGCTGGATGAAGAACAAGGGTGCCCTGCCCTTTGCCTACACCGCCAATCTGGGCCAGCCCGACGAAGCCGATTACGACGAAATCCCGCGCAAGGCCATGGAGTACGGCGCAGAACTGGCGCGTTTGATCGACTGCCGCCCCCAGCTGGCCAATGAAGGCATTGCCGCCATCCAGTCTGGCGCCTTCCACATCTCCACCGGCGGCATCACCTACTTCAACACCACGCCGCTGGGCCGCGCCGTGACCGGCACCATGCTGGTGGCTGCCATGAAGGAAGACGACGTCAACATCTGGGGCGACGGCTCGACCTTCAAGGGCAACGATATTGAGCGTTTTTACCGCTATGGTCTGCTGACCAACCCTGATCTGAAGATCTACAAGCCTTGGCTGGACAACGCTTTCATTGACGAGCTGGGTGGCCGCGCTGAAATGTCGGCCTTCATGACCAAGGAAGGTTTCGGCTACAAGATGTCGGCTGAAAAAGCCTATTCCACCGACTCCAACATGCTGGGCGCAACCCACGAGGCCAAGGATCTGGAGCACCTGAACTCCGGCCTGCGCATCGTCAACCCCATCATGGGCGTAGCGTTCTGGAAACCGGAAGTCGAAGTGCAGGCCGAAGAAGTCTCCATCACCTTCGAGCAAGGCCAGCCTGTTGCCATCAACGGCAAGCCCGTGGCCGACAGCGTGGAAATGTTCCTGGAGCTGAACCGCATTGGTGGCCGCCACGGCATTGGCATGAGCGACCAGATCGAGAACCGCATCATTGAGGCCAAGAGCCGCGGCATCTATGAAGCTCCCGGCATGGCCCTGTTGCACATCGCGTACGAGCGTTTAGTCTCCGGCATTCACAACGAAGACACCATTGAGCAATACCGCATCAATGGTCTGAAGCTGGGTCGCCTGCTGTACCAAGGCCGCTGGTTCGACCCACAAGCCATCATGCTGCGTGAAGCCTCGCAGCGCTGGGTGGCGCGTGCCGTCACCGGCACCGTGACGCTGGAACTGCGCCGCGGCAACGACTACACCATCTTGAATACCGAGTCGCCCAACCTGACCTACGCGCCCGAGCGCCTGTCCATGGAAAAAGTGGAAGACGCGCCTTTCAGCCCCACCGACCGCATCGGCCAATTGACCATGCGTAATCTGGATCTGATTGACACCCGCGCCAAGCTGGCGATTTACTCGCAAGCCGGTCTGCTGAGCGTGAGCAGCAGCAGCGCTCTGCCGCAACTCGATAGCAAGTAAGCCTAGGCCCGACTGCTAAATCTGAAAGCCGCTGCTTTTGCCAGCGGATTTTTTTATGCCATGCGTTGCAGCCGGCAGACAACTTGCAGAGCTTTGCTATGGATTTCACCTATCGCAAGAAAACTGCAGGAAACCGGCACAACTCTGCTCCTAGAATGGAAGTCATAAAAATTGGCACGCATTGTGCGTCCAGATGAGAGACATCCATCAACCCAAGGAGTGGTATGGCCAAGAAGCTTTTAAGCACCGCACTGCTGGCAGCCTGCAGCACTTTCGCAATGACAGCGCAAGCTGCCGATCTGAAGGTGGCAATCGACCCCACCTACGAACCCTTTACTTTCAAAACCTCCGATGGCAAGCCCACAGGTTTTGACGTGGACGTTGCCAACGCCATTTGCGCTGAAATCAAGCGCAAATGTGTGTTTGTAGAACAAGTGTGGGACAGCATGATCCCTGGTTTGCAAGCTCGCAAGTACGACGTGATCGTCAGCTCACTGTCGATTACGGAAGAGCGCAAGCGCGTGATTGATTTCTCGGATCGTTACTACAAGACGCCCAGCGCCATCGTTGTGAAAAAGGGTACGGAATACAGCAGCCCTGCATCGCTCAAAGGCAAGCGCATTGGCGTGCTCAAAGGCAGTACCCAAGAAAAATGGGCCTTGGGTGAACTCAAGCCTGCAGGCGTAAATGTCATTCCTTACGAAGCACAAGATCAGGTGTATCTGGACATCAACGCAGGTCGACTAGACGGCACTGTAGCCGACAAGGTGGAAGTGCATGGCGGCTTCCTGCGCAAGGACGAAGGTAAGGATTACGGCTACGTCGGCGCTGACCAGTACGAAGAAAAGTACTACGGCGAAGGCATCGGCATTGGCATGCGCAAAGGCCAAAAAGAACTCAAAGCCCAAATCGACAAAGCCATCAAGACCATTCGCAGCAATGGCACTTATGACACTTTGGCCAAGAAGTACTTTGACTTCGATCCATACGGCAACTAAGCCCTAGGCATCCGCCAGCCCGCTGCCCGGCATGATCCGGCAGCGGGTTTGTTGTTTGGGCTTTTTTGAGCTGCTGATGAGCGATTACTACTTCTCTATCTTGCAAGGCGCTGTATTGACGATTGCAGTGTCTTTGGCCTCGCTGCTAGTTTCCACTGTGCTGGGGCTGCTGGGTGCAACGGCCAAGTTATCAGGCAAGCGCCCTTTGGTCTGGATCAGCACGCTCTACACCACCGTAGTGCGCGGCATCCCTGAACTGGTGCTAATGCTGCTGGTGTTTTACGGCGCCGCCATCGGTATCAACACTTTTTTTGAATCTATCGGCTCTGATTACGTTTTGGACATCAACCCTTTTGTGGCTGGCGTTGCCACGCTGGGCTTCATTTATGGCGCGTACATGACAGAGACTTTCCGCGCCGCGATCATGTCGATTCCACGCGGCCAAATGGAAGCAGCGTGGGCGTTCGGCATGGGCCCTGTGCAAACTTTTTTGCGTATCACCTTGCCGCAGATGGTGCGCTATGCCTTGCCGGGCTACACCAACAATTGGCTGGTTCTGATCAAGGCCACTGCGCTGGTCAGCCTGATTGGCCTGCATGACATGACTTATCTGGCCAAACAAGCCAGCGCTGCTACGCGTGAGCCTTTTATCTTTTTGCTGTTCGCCGCAGCCCTTTACTTGGTGTTCACCAGTGTGTCGCTGTGGTTCTTGAAGCGCCTGAATGCCCGCTACAGCTTGGGCACTGAAAAGGTGCAGTTATGAGCTGGGACATCATTTTCCAACCCGAACATTTGGCCATGTACGGGCAAGGCCTGCTGACCACATTGTGGTTGTTGCTGTCCTGCTTGGCCATTGGTGGTGTGCTGGCGGTACTGGGTGCTTTGGCACTGACCAGCCGCGTCTGGTTGCTGCGCAAAGTCGTAGGTGGCATGACGTATTTCATTCGCGGCACGCCTTTACTGATTCAGGTCTACCTGATCTATTACGGTCTCGGCCAACTGGAATGGATTCAGGCCCGCTGGGACGACATCTGGCCTTGGACGCATTTCAAAGAGCCTTTTTTCTGCGCCTTGCTGGCTTTTTCTTTGAATACTGCGGGCTACACCGCAGAAATGCTGGCTGGCGCTATGCGTGAAACCAATCCCGGTGAAGTGGAAGCGGCGCGTGCCATGGGCATGAGTTCTTGGCAAATCATGGTGCGTGTGGTGATGCCCAGTGCCCTGCGCCGTACATTGCCCCCATATAGCAATGAAGTGGTAATGATGCTGCACTCGACCAGTCTGGCCAGCACCGTTCCTGCACTGACGGATGTGACGGCAGTCGCCAGCCGCATTTACTCCGACTATTATTTGCCGTTTGAGGCCTACTTGGCAGCGGCTGTCATTTACCTGTGTGTGACTTTCGCGTTGATTGGTTGCTTCCGGTTGCTGGAAAAGCACTTTCTCGCCTACCTCGCACCCCGTACCCACTGATTGTTATGAGCCCTACCACTTTCAAACTGCAGGCCGAAGGCATTCACAAAAGCTACGGCAGCAACCATGTGCTCAAAGGTGTCAGCCTGAATGCACAGGCCGGTGATGTGATCAGCCTGATTGGCAGCTCAGGTTCTGGCAAATCCACCTTGCTGCGCTGTATCAATTTGCTGGAGAAACCGCAGCAAGGCCGCATCGTTGTGGCGGGTGAGGAGCTCAAACTCCGAGTCGATCGCCAAGGCGACTTACAGCCTGTGGACGCCAAACAGCTGCAGCGCCTGCGCACCAGACTGGCCATGGTGTTTCAGCACTTCAACTTGTGGGCCCACAAGACCGTGTTGCAAAACATTATTGAAGCCCCCGTGCATGTCTTGGGCGTCTCCAAAGACGAAGCCATAGAGCGGGCCCGCAAATACCTGCGCTTGGTTGGCTTGGAAAATCGCGAAGACGCTTGGCCCAACCATATGAGTGGCGGTCAGCAGCAGCGCGTGGCCATTGCACGTGCATTGGCCGTCGAGCCCGAAGTGATGCTATTTGACGAACCGACCAGCGCGCTGGACCCTGAACTGGTGGGTGAAGTGCTGCGCGTGATGCAAGTGCTGGCACAAGAAGGGCGCACCATGGTGGTCGTCACGCACGAGATCGGCTTCGCCCGCGAAGTATCCAACCACGTCGTGTTTCTGCACCAAGGCTTGATTGAAGAGCAAGGTGCCCCACAGCAAGTACTGAGCAACCCGCACAGCGAGCGATTGGCCAAGTTTTTATCTGGTAGTTTGAAATAATTTTCGATGGCGTAACAGAAAGCGGAGAGCGCGGAGTCCGTCAACACTAACAAACTTGGAACATTTCTTGCTCTTTTGAGTCACACCTCTACGGTGAATCCCCATTGTGTGATCTGACATCTGTTTGTCATCATGCGAAGGCATATTCATAAAACACAAAGAAAGGGTCTACAAAATGTCCAATAACCAAACCCCCAGCACCTGGCGCACCATCACTATCGATCGTTTCACTTTCGAACCTAATGCAGTTGCTCAAGCCTCCGGTGATAGCTTCCAAGCGCAATTGACGGTTGACAGTGGCAATGGAGCAAGCCGCACGCAGCGTTTTTTCACGTTCACACCCTTGTTTCAAACAGCAGATCGCGCTATTGCCTATGCCGTACAGCAAGCCAGTGAGTGGATGAAGCAAAAATCGCTGGCCTGAAGCAACAGGCTCATTGCTGGCAATTCCCACACTGTCAGCCCAACGCAAAAGCGCTGTGAATCACAGCGCTTTTTTCATGTATGAAGCCAATATGGATGGCTAGACCACCACGGGCTCAGGCTCAAGGCAAATGCCGAACCGTTCATACACGCTGGTTTGAATAGCACCCGCCAGCGTCATCACTTCACCCCCAGTGACACTTTCACCTCCGGTGCCGCGATTGACCAGCACCAGTGCCTGTTTGTCATACACGCCCGCATTACCCACCTTCTTACCCTTCCATCCGCAAGCATCGATCATCCAGCCGGCTGCCAGCTTGATCGACCCATCGGGCATGGGGTAATGCACGATCTTGGGCTCGCGCGCAATGATGTCCCTGCACTGCTCCTCGGACACGGTTGGATTCTTGAAGAAGCTACCAGCATTGCCAACTACGGCAGGGTCCGGCAATTTAGCCCGGCGAATTTCCACCACCCAGTCAAAAATCTGCTGGGCAGTCGGATGCAGCACACCTTCTTCCGCTTGCTTGCGCTGCAAGTCCAGATAGCCTAACTCCGGCTTCCAGTGTTTTGACAATGCAAAGCGCACCTTGGTAATGACCGCCCTGCCCGCCAATCCCATGCCTTGCGCCTTGGCGACAGGAGTGCCTACTGGCGCCGCTGGCGCATGCTTGAAAATGGAATCACGGTAGCCAAATGCGCACTGTGCGGCATTCAAGCTGAAGGCATCGCCCGTGACCAAATCCACTGCGTCCAGTTCGTAGAAACGGTCTTGCAGCTCTACGCCGTAGGCACCAATATTCTGTACCGGCGCAGCACCGACCGTCCCCGGCACCAGCGCCAAGTTTTCAAGTCCGGGATAGCCATGTGCCACAGTCCACGCGACCACATCGTGCCACGGCACTCCTGCGCCAGCTTCAATGATCCAGTGGCCGTCGATTTCACCCACCGCAGCAATACCTGGAATTTCCATCTTCAGCACCACGGCATGAATCACATCGCCGGTCAGCACAATATTGCTCCCCCCACCTAGCACGAGCACCTTGCGGCCTTGGTAGTGAGGGCTGGCAGCGAACTGCTGTACATCGGACTCTTGGCGCACGCGCACCAAAGTATCTGCGCTGGCCACAATACCGAAGGTGTTGCAGTCCTGCAGGGGGGTATTTTTCTCGACTAACATCATCGAGATTGTCGCACCGCGCTCATGCCTGCGCCCGCGCAGCCAGCGAAGTGCCTTGCCTAACACCCCATTTAGAAAGAAAATTCATGCCATCTTTTGACACCGTACTCGAAGCCGATTTCGTTGAAGTGAAGAATGCTGTTGAAAACGCAGCCAAAGAAATCGCCACCCGCTTTGACTTCAAGGGCACCTCTGCCGCCGTGGAACTCAAGGACAAGGAAATCACCATGTTTGGTGATGCCGAGTTCCAGCTCACACAAGTTGAAGACTTGCTGCGCAACAAGCTGACCAAACGCAACGTGGACGTGCGTTTCCTGGACATTCAAAAAGCGCAAAAAATCGGCGGCGATAAAGTCAAGCAAGTCGTCAAGGTCAAAAACGGTATTGAGTCTGAACTTGCCAAGCAACTGCAAAAGTTGATGAAGGAAAGCAAGCTGAAGGTGCAAGCTGCTATTCAAGAAGACAAAGTGCGCATTACCGGCGCCAAGCGCGACGATTTGCAGGCGGCGATGGCACTGATTCGCAAGGATATGGGAGATCACCCGCTGTCGTTTAACAACTTCCGCGACTAAAAAGGCGCCGCTAGACTGGCAAATTCTGTTGACAGTCTTAATACAGCGCTTTTATGCCACTTTGCCATCTGCCACGCATGCTCACGCCCCTATGTGGGGCCTTGCTGCTGACGTCCATCTGCCATGCACAGTCAGTGGTACTCACCGGCGTTATGGGCAAAAAAGCGCTGCTCATCATTGATGGCAGCACGCCCCAGGCCCTGGCCGCCCATGAAAACGCCAAGGGCGTGCAGGTGCTCCAAGTGGATAAGCATTCCGCCATCGTGCAAATACAAGGGCAGCGGCACACCCTGCATATGGGTGCTTCTCCAGCCAGCGTAGGCGCAGGACTGGGTAGCCATTCACGCAAAATTGTGATGCGTGCCGACAGCAGTGGGCACTTTCGCCCCAGTGGTCACATCAACAACCATCCCATTCAGTACATGGTGGATACAGGGGCCAGCTTGGTGGGCATCAGCCAAACCGATGCGCAGCGGATTGGGCTGAAGTACGAACAAGGTCAACCCGTCACCCTGAATACCGCCAACGGCCGTGTACAAGGCTGGTTGGTGCGATTGCAATCCGTCCGCGTTGGCGACATTTTGCTGCATGGCGTGGATGCCGTGGTTACGCCCCAGCCCATGCCATTTGTGCTGCTGGGCAACAGTTTTTTGTCGCAACTGCACATGACGCGAAAAGGCCATGAAATGGTGCTGGAGCAGCGGTAGGGCTCAATGCAACCAGTACTTTTTTTGAGCCAAATGTGCCTCTAGCCCGCTTGCTATAACGGGTGGTTGCTCACAAAAATTAAATCTTTGCGCCTTCGATGCTTTTGCTGCGTTCTTCTTGGCCCTCTTCGTGATCCAGCGCTTTTCCGCACAAAGAGGTGATCCCGGTCGTTTGAACAACTCAAGGCAGTTGCTAAGCGAGATCCTCGGGGTCATGCCGTCTGCATTTGTGCAAACGGCAATGCTGCAAAGTAAGCCTCATCAGGGGTAGCTTGGTGATGCGCCTGATGGGGCCGCTTTGAATTGTAGAACTCCAAGTATTGGACAATCCCACAGCGTGCGGCACGCACGTTGTCACGCCAAGCACCCTTGCCATCCATCAAGATGCGAATGCCGCGTCGCTTGAGCTGCGCAGTGAAGCTGTCGCTTGTAAATTGGCTGCCTTGATCCATGTTGAATATCGCAGGTGTACCCCAGCGAGTAATGGCCTCTTGCACCGCTTGCATGCAGAACTCCACATCCATGGTGTTAGACAGCCTCCAAGCCAACACCTTGCGGTTGTACCAGTCCACTACAGCGCACAGATAAAGCCAGCCTTTGTGCACACGTACATAGGTGATGTACATGGCCCAGACCTGATTGGCATGGGTGACAGGCTTGCTGCGCAGCAGATAGGGATTTGGCCTGCTTTCAGGCCATTTTTACGGAAAAATCTCGCTTAGCTACTTGTTCACAAAACCACAGCCACTTCTCTTTTTGGATCCGGCTTTGGTGGAACGCGTAAGTGGCAAGCGCGTGGTGTTGGTGGACGATGTCATCAACACCGGCGTCAGCGCTGTCTTCTGCCATTCGATTGCTGCAGCGCGCTGGCGCCGATGTGGTGGGCATGGGCCATGCATGGCGCGCTGTGATCCATACACTGGGCGAAGATTGGGAGCGACGCGTGAAAGTGCTAGGCCACATCCCCATGTTTGAGTGCGATGAACAAGGCCTATGGACTGCCATCCCCGCCACCCTGTAAGTTCCACGCAGGCCTTAAAGTAAAAAGCGCGCCCTTTCAGGCGCGCTTTTTACTTGTTATTTGTTCTTCAACTTGCCTTTGGGCAACACCGAAGTCACAGGTGCCAAAGGGCGCATGGACTCTGGTGACGTATTGACCTGCGGTGGCAAGCTGGTGTCCTTCTTTGGTTTTTTAACCATTTTGTTGTTGAGCTGCATGCCTTTGGCCATAGTAATCTCCTGTAATAAGCCTCCAATGTAACCGCGCGCCGTTTGTCGCTGCAGTCACTGTAGAGGATGGCCCTCAGCCATGCACGCCACAGCCAGGGTCGTTCGCGCCAACCCCAGACTATTCTGTGTCAAGCCCTGTCGCGCATACTCACGGCCTTTCTTGTTTTCAGTGATTTCCATGCAAGCCCTGCTCGACGCCATCGCCCAATTTGAAGCACCCACCGATGCGTGTCGCATCTTTCACGGCCGGGGTGGACGTTACCCGGGGTGCGAGCATCTGGTGTTGGACGCTTTTCCGCCCGTGCTGGTTTTGACTAGCTTTCAGCCCCTGGAAGACGAAGCCGTCGCCACCATTGGCGAAGCTTTGGAGGCGCGGTGGGCACAGATTGGTCAAGGCCAGCCGCTGAACTGGGTATTCCAGACGCGCCAGCCCGGCAACCAGATTGAAACGCGCCTGATGGCCGGCAGCGTGCCTGAGCCCCACATCGTGACCGAGGCCAGTTTGAAATTCCGCGCCCACGTACTGCGCGGTCAAAACCACGGCCTGTTTCTGGATATGGCTGAAGGCCGCCGCTGGGTCTATGACCACGTGGCCCAGCACCCTGAGCACCGCCACGGCATCAAGGTGCTGAACCTGTTTGCCTACACCTGTGCGTTCTCGGTGTCGGCGCTGCAGGCCGGTGCCCACCAGGTGCTCAATATGGACATGGCGCAGAGCGCTCTGGCCACCGGCCAGCAAAACCACCAACTCAATGCGTTGAGCGGTGCCAGCTTTTTGGCGCACGACATCTTTAGCAGCTGGGGCAAGATCACGCGCGGCGGGCCTTACCACCTGATCGTGGTTGACCCACCAAGCTACCAAAAGGGCAGCTTTATTGCCACCAAAGACTATGCCAAGCTGATGCGCCGCCTGCCCGACTTGCTGCGCCCGGGCGGTCACGTGCTGCTATGCCTGAATGCGCCGGAGCTGGGCACGGCCTTTCTCAAAGACCAGATGGCGGAGATAGCGCCTGCATTGCATTTTGTTGAACGCATAGCCAACCCTGCAGCTTTTGCGGATGTGGACGAAGAACGCAGTCTGAAGGTGCTGGTATACCGTGCGCCCCCAGCCAGCAGCGTTACAGATTAATTTTAAGAAAAATAGGCTGCTAACCCTTATAGATAAAGGGCTAGCAGCTATAAAAATAATAATTATTTCAAGCTTGAAGCCACCTTCTCCCAGCGCCTTTAGCCTTTTGTGCGATGTTGCAGCAACTACCGGCAATGCAATAGGGCACTTACTGCGATTTACGGTTTTTTAAAGCAAATTGCCAGCGCGTTATCGACAAGGTTTTGGGGCCTATTGCAATTGACTGCATTTCCACCCTAAATCCCCGCAACTCACTTGAATTAAGCCTGCAAGTTAACTACATATAAGCACACGTTTTTAAGCGCATTTAAATGCAGATGAATTCATATTGCAGGCGGCTTTACTGAAGTTTGAGTGTCTAGAATGAATTAACGCGGGCAGCACTGCGTCTAATTTCCTTCTTTGAAAGCTCACCATGTCTTACGCCATCCATCGTCGTAACTCGGAATCCATTGCCTTGGTCGCTTTGTTTGCGGCGCTATTGGCGGTTATGGGACTCATCCCCAAAATAGATTTGCCTTTGGGCGTGCCTATCACGCTGCAAACCTTGGGCGTCATGCTCGCAGGTTGTTTGCTGGGGCCTTGGCGCGGGCTGCAAGCCATGCTTTTGTTTATGGTGGCGGTAGCAGTGGGCCTGCCGCTGCTGTCGGGCGGGCGTGGCGGGCTGGGTGCTTTTTTCGCGCCAACTTCCGGCTATCTGATCGGCTGGACGGCGGCGGCGCTGGTGACTGGCTGGATCATGGCGGCACTCCCTAAATCGACCCCTTTGCGCGCAGCAGGTTCTGCTTTTGTGGCCTCGGCCGTTGGAGGCATTCTGGTGTTGCACGCCTTTGGTATTGCAGGCTTGGTGTGGATTGCCAAGCTGCCGCTGGAGCAAGCGTTCTGGGGTGACCTGGTCTTTGTCCCCGGCGACTTGATCAAGTGTGGGTTGACAGCACTGGTTGTCCACAGCATTGCCCGCGCCCTGCCCGATTGGCGCATGGGTGGAGTGGCACGCTAAAAAATCGAATACCCGCCTCTGTGTAGATTTTCAATAAAAACTGGCTCTAGCCCTTATGTACAAAGGGCTAGCAGCTATAAAAAATAATAAAAGCATTCTTTGCATGTGACACAGGCCTGCCCCGCTTGGCCCTAGCATGCGCCCCGTGCTCCGCGCTGGGGCATTCGGGAGCGACATAACAATGACATCACACGCACACCAGCCACGCTGGTTTTTTGGCTGGAACATTGTGGCTGCGGCCACCGTGCTCACTTTATTGACAGTGGGCATGCGACTGGGGATTGGCCCGCTGTTTTTACCCATGGCCCAAGACTTGGGTTTTAGCCGCAGCTTGCTGGCCAGCATCGTGGCCGCCGGCATGCTGTGCTATGGCCTGGCCATGCCACTGGCGGGCTGGTTGGTCGGGCGTATCGGTACGCGCCATGTACTGCTGCTGGGCACTGCCATTTTGGTGCTATCTACGTTATGGGCGATCAATACGCGCAGTGCCTCGGGCATCTTCTGGAGCTTTGGCGTGTGCATGTCGGTCGGGGCCGCCTTAACGAGCCCGGTCGCGCTGACACCGCTCATCAGCCGCTGGTTTAACCGCCGCCGGGGCATGGCGCTGTTCTTTTTATCCACGGGCTCCATGGCGGGCATTGCGGTCATGACGCCAGCTTTGGGCTGGGCGCTGCAGCACTTCAGTTGGCAGCAAACGCTGGGTGGTTTTGCGGCCATTTTTAGCCTGGTTACCATCCCTGCCGCCTTGCTGGTGGTGCGCGACAACGCACCCGAAGGCGCGGATGCCCCTACCGGCGCTGCAGCCCTGCGCGCGGCGCAACCAGCCTGGGGGGCAGATTTGAGCGTACTGCAGTCGATGCGCACAGCCACGTTCTGGAAAGTCACTTTTGGTCTGTTTGCCTGTGGCTTCAGCATGAACCTGATGGGCACCCACTGCATGCCCATGCTGATTGACCATGGCTTTGACGCCACAACCAGCGCACTGGGCATTGGCTTGATTGGCTTGGTCGCCATCCCCAGCACCATGGTGCTGGGCCGCATCGTTGACAAAGTGGAGCGCCGCAAGCTGCTCAGTGCGATTTACGGCGTGCGAGGCGTGGGCTTTTTGGGCTTGCTGCTGGTTGGCAGCGCTTGGCAGTTGTACGGCGTTGCAGCCATCGGCGGGGTGGTGTGGGCAGGCAGTATTGCCCTGTCATCCGCCATCTTGGCCGATGTGTACGGCGTCAAAAAGGTGGGCATGCTGTACGGCTGGGCCTATTTAGGCCATCAGGTCGGGGCCATGATCAGCGCCTGGCTGGGAGGCTGGGGTTATGAAACACACCACACCCACTGGGTGGCTTTTGGGGCCGCTGCCGTGCTGCTTCTGCTGGCAGCCGCTGTATCTTGGACGCTGCACCGCCCAGCAGCGCCCGCTCTGGCTGCGCGCACTGCGCAGGCTTAAGCGGTTGCAGGCACAGGGCGTGCAGTGGCACCCACGCCGCCCTGCTTTCATCACAAGCTGTCCGGCTTAATGCGTCGCGGTACGCGGACGAGGATGCTTGAAGAACAGCACAGCGACCGTAATGGCCAAAAGAATGACAAAGCAGCAGAAACTGGACACCGCCACGTTCATGCCCCAATGGTCAGCAATCCAGCCAATCGCCATCATGGGCAGCATGCTGCCGATGTAGCCGATCACCAGATAAGTCGACAGCAAACCCGAACGGTTGTGCGGCTTGGCAATGCGGTTAATCATGCCCATGCCAGCCAGCATGCTCATGCCGTGTCCCATCGCAGTCAGCGCCACACCCAATGCAAACAAGATGGCCGAACCAATCCATAAATTGGCCATCAACAAGGCGTTGCTGAGCGCCAGACCCAGCAAACCCGCCGTGCCGCACCAGTGCGTAGGCAAGCGCCCCGCCATGATCTGCACGCAGGCAGAGGCCAGCAAAATCACCGCAATCGCCGTACCACTGACGACCGGTCCATGCCAAGGCACCAGCTTGTCCAAAAACAAAGGCGACATAGAGGCATACAGGCCAAACACCCCAAAAGCCAGAAATGGCAACGCACTGGTGAGTAAAAACGCCACGGAATCACTGGACGCGGGCCATGTCAGTTTGGGTAGTGCATCACGCCACTGCAGCGCTTGGGTGTTCTGAGGTAGCGTGGAAGGCGGCAGTTGCAAGCGTGACAAGGCATACCAGCCGACACACCCCAAAACCAGGGTGGGAATGTAGGTGGTGACCAAGGGATAAGGCGCCCACTGCCCCATGATGCCGCCCACAAGCGGCCCCAGGCCAAACCCGAAGGCCAGCAAGAAGCCGGTGACCATCGCTACCCGCTGCATTTGCCCCGGTTTAGACAGTTGCGCCAAACCCAAGGTGGCACTCGTGGTCAGCATGCTGGAGGCAACGCCGACCAGCACCCGGCCCGCAATCAGGCTGGTCATATTCCAGGCAGCCATGCTGATGAGCGTACCTATCAAGGCCAGCACCAGGCCTGTTTGCATGACGCGGCGAAAACCGGCCCGGTCTGGCAAGCGCCCCAGGAACAGCAAACTGCACAGCGCGCCGCCCATGTAGAGCACGTAAATCAGCGAAATATCGCTGGCTTGCAAGCCCCAAGTTTCTTTGTACAAGGCGTACAGCGGGCTGATGAGTGCGGTACCCATCACGCCGACGATCATGGCAAAACTCACCCACATGAAGGGTGACACTTTCAATTTCATTTTGAAAAACCGCTGTTATCTGTTTTTTCTGAGTGCGCAACCTGATCACTGGGCCAGGTCATTCACGCCATCTATCTGGTCAAAGCTGTGCGCAATTTTGTGCAACGCTGCACGCGTGATGTCCAGCTCTTGCTCGGACAAACCCGCCAAGATGGCTTGCTCTATTTCCAGGCTTTTTTTCAAGATCTGTGAGGCCAGCCGTTGCCCCTCTGGGGTCAGTGCAATGCGTTTGGTACGGCGATCCGCGGGGTCTGCCGCCCACTGCACCAAATCAGCCCCGCGCAATTGCGCCAGCACCCGCACCAAGGAAGAGCTTTCCAAAGACAAGGCCTGCGCCAAATCTTTCTGCAACATGGCCTGACCATGCGTAAAGAGCACGACCAGGGGCATGCGCGAGGCATCGGTCAGGCCTTGGTCTTTGAAACTTTCATCCACTTTTTTGCGCCATTGACGGTAGACGCTCCCAATCAAAAGCCCAAAACGACAACGCGCCTGAACAAAGTCAGGCGCAGTAGGTTGCGGGCTCTCAGAAGTAGTTTGCATGCCAAGTATTTTGCGCCAAACAGCGCATCGACCCACAAGGCATGCACGACAACCAACTTGTCCGAAGGGTTGCCGCTCGCCGGCAAGCGGTGCCCGCAGACCGTGCTTACGCGCGCAAAAAAACCTGCATTTTTATGCCTGCAAAAACAGATTTAAAAATGCTCGACTTGCATCTGCGCGCAGGTCATATCCCGTGCATTGACCACCTTGAGCCAGGCGGCAATTTTGGGTAGTTCGTAGTGAAAAAAGTAGCGCATGGCTTGCAGGCGTCCAGCCCGCGCAGGTTGGCTGGGCACAGCACCTTGCTCCAGCACTTTCAGCGCCACATCCAGCCACACCCACGCCAGCGCCATGTGGCCAAACGCCTGCATATAGGGCACTGCATTGGCCAATGCTTCTTGGGGTTTGCCCGTGGCCCAGGCGGCCTGTGTGGCCGATTCCACCGCTTGCAGCGCCTGCGTCAGATCAATCGCATGAGACAGCAAGGCCGGCTTAGCCTGGGCACGCTGAATGGTGTCACGAATGGTTTGCGCCAGTAGCTGCCAACCTGCGCCGTTTTGCATGATGACTTTGCGGCCCAGCAAGTCGGCAGCCTGAATGCCGTGCGTGCCTTCGTGGATCATGTTCAGGCGGTTGTCACGCCAGTACTGCTCGACCGGAAAGTCGCGTGTGTAGCCATAGCCGCCGTGAATCTGGATGGCCAGTGAGTTGGCTTCCAGACAGTTTTCACTGGGCCAGCTCTTGGCAATCGGCGTCAGCACTTCCAGCAGCAGCTTGGCACGCGCGGCCGATTCAGCTGTGCCCGTGCGCCCTTCATCTACCAGACGCGCGCAATACAGGTTTAGCGCCAGTGCGCCCTCGCAAATCGACTTTTGTGCCAGCAGCATGCGCTTGACATCGGAGTGCTCAATGATCGGCACTTGCGGGCTGGCCGCATCTTTGCCGCCTTCGGTCATGGGCCGACCCTGGGGGCGTGTCTTGGCGTATTCCAGACTGGCGTAATAACCCGCTAATCCCAGCATGGTGGCGGCCATGCCAATGCCAATGCGTGCCTCGTTCATCATGTGGAACATGCACTTGAGGCCTTCGTGCGGTTTGCCCACCAGATAACCAATGGCACCCCTGCCACCGCGCACGGGGTATTTACCTTCGCCAAAATTGAGCAGCGTATTGGTGGTGCCGCGCCAGCCCAGCTTGTGGTTCAGGCCGGCCAGCGCTACGTCGTTGCGCTCGCCGGTCAGCTTGCCTTCCGCGTCCACCAGCTTTTTTGGCACGATAAACAGCGAGATACCTTTCACGCCCGGAATCAGCTTGCCGTCCGGCCCGGGAATCTTGGCCAGCACCAGGTGCACGATGTTTTCGGTCAGCTCGTGGTCGCCCGAGCTGATCCACATCTTGTTGCCCTTGAGGCGGTAGCGCGCGCCCAGTGCATCGCCCTCAAAATCTGCGCCATCTGGCTCGGCGCGGGTGGCGATGTCACTCAACGAGGAACCGGCTTGCGGCTCGGACAGCGCCATGGTGCCCGCCCAGCGGCCATTGAATTCATTGTCTGCAAACACCTGTTGCTGCATGGGCGTGCCATGTACGCGCAGCAAATTGGCATTGCCCACCGTGAGCAGGTTAGAGCCAATGCTGATGCTGGCGCAGGCAAAAAAGCTGTTCGCCGCAGACTCCACCACATAGGGCAGTTGCATGCCCCCCTGCTCATAAGGCTGTGCGGCGCTGAGCATGCCACTGGCGGCATAGGCTTTGCGCGCCTCGTGCGTGCAGGCGGGCTGAATGACTTTTTCGCCATCGAACGTCGGTTCTTGCGTATCGACCGTGCGATTGAACGGCGCATACTTTTCGCGGGCAATGCGCTCACAGGTATCCAGCACGGCATCCATCGTCTCGCGGCTGTGGTCGGCATAGTGGTCACGGCGGCTCAGTTGCTCCGCCTTTAACCAGTCGTAGAGCAAAAAGTCCAAGGTAGATCGCAGAGCATTCATCTTATAAGCCAAATATGCCTCTAGCCCTTATGTACAAAGGGCTAGCAGCTATGTTTTTGATATATATGCAAGAAAAAACCGCCTGCCTCGAATCACAAGGCAAGGCGGTTTGGGAGTGATAACGCGGCAACCCCACGCTGCCGCAGTGTGCTTACAACACTTCAAACACCCCGGCTGCGCCCATGCCACCACCAATGCACATGGTCACACAGACCAGCTTGGCGCCACGGCGTCGGCCTTCAATCAAAGCGTGGCCTGTCAGGCGCTGGCCCGACACGCCATAGGGGTGACCCACGGCAATCGCGCCCCCGTTGACATTCAGGCGTTCACTGGGAATACCCAGCTTGTCGCGGCAGTAGATCACTTGCACGGCGAAGGCTTCGTTCAGCTCCCACAGGTCGATGTCTTGCACCTTCAGGCCCAGCTTTTTGAGCACTTTGGGTATAGCAAACACAGGGCCAATGCCCATTTCGTCGGGTTCACAACCCGCCACGGCAAAGCCTAAAAAGCGCCCCAGTGGCTGCAAGCCTTTTTTGCTGGCGTAGTCTTCGCTGACCACCACGCAAGCGCCAGCGCCGTCAGAGAACTGGCTGGCATTGCCCGCAGAGATCAAGCCGCCGGGTAGCGCACTGCGCAGGCCGGAGATGCCTTCTACGGTGGTGCCTTCGCGAATGCCTTCGTCCTTGCTCACCGTCACTTGCTTGGTCGTCAGGCCCATGACCTTGTCCGCCACGCCCATGGTCACGGTGATCGGCGCGATTTCTGCGTCAAACAAACCTGCGACTTGTGCAGCGAAGGCTTTTTGCTGGCTGGCTGCGCCGTACTCGTCCATAGCCTCGCGGCCAATGTTGTAGCGCTTGGCCACTTGCTCGGCCGTTTGCAGCATGTTCCAGTAGATCTCGGGCTTCATCTTCATGAGCTCGGGGTCTACGGCCATGTGCGTATTCACTTCTTGCTGTACGCAGGAGATGCTCTCCAGCCCACCAGCGACCAAGACCTCGTTTTCACCGGCAATGATGCGCTGCGAAGCCAGGGCAATCGCTTGCAGGCCCGATGAGCAAAAACGGTTGATGGTCATGCCCGATGTCGTCACCGGCAAGCCTGCACGGGTGGCAATCAAGCGCGCCACGTTGCCGCCTGTAGTGCCTTCTGGCAGAGACAGGCCCATGATGACGTCTTCCACCTCTGCCCCCTCGATGCCTGCGCGCTGCACAGCGTGCTGCACCGCATGGGCGCCCAAGGTGGGGCCATAAGTCATATTGAACGAACCCTTCCAGCTCTTGGCCAGTGGGGTGCGCGCGGTAGAAACAATCACTGCGGAAGTCATAACTTCAATCCTTCAAATGCTGGGTATTCAAGCGGCGCACCGCACTTAGGCGAACGCCTTGCCTTCGGCAGCCAAACGGGCCAACAGCGGCGCGGGCTTCCAGAACTGGGCATCGTCGTTGGGGTTTTGCGCAAAGCGGCCCATGGCTTGCACCACGTTGATCAGGCCCAGCTCACTGGCGTAGTGCATGGGGCCGCCGCGGTAGATCGGGAAGCCATAGCCGGTCAGATACACCATGTCGATGTCGCCAGACTTGCTGGCAATACCGTCTTCCAGAATGTGCGCGCCTTCATTGACCAGTGCAAACACCAGGCGTTGCACGATTTCTTCATCGGAAATCTTGCGCGGCGTGATGCCCAGCGACTTGCGGTGCGCATCAATCATGTCCAGCACTTCCTGGCTGGGAATGGCGTCGCGCTTGCCGGCCTGGTAGTCGTACCAGCCCTTGCTGGTCTTTTGACCAAAGCGGCCCAGCTCGCACAGGCGGTCAGCGCTGGCGCTGTACTTCATGCCGGGTTTTTCGACCGAACGGCGCTTGCGAATGGCCCAGCCAATGTCGTTACCCGCCAGGTCGCCCATGCGAAACGGACCCATCGCAAAGCCAAACTTCTCGGCAGCCTTGTCTACCTGCTCTGGGCTTGCGCCTTCATCCAACAGGAAACCGGCTTGGCGGCTGTACTGCTCAATCATGCGGTTGCCGATAAAGCCGTCGCATACGCCGGACACCACTGCTGTCTTCTTGATCTTCTTGGCGATCTGCATGACGGTGGCCATCACGTCCTTGGCGGTGGCTTTGCCGCGCACCACTTCCAGCAGCTTCATCACGTTGGCAGGGCTAAAGAAGTGCATGCCGACCACGTCTTGCGGACGGTTGGTGAATGCGGCGATCTTGTCCACGTCCAGCGTGGAAGTGTTGGAAGCCAAAATCGCGCCGGGTTTGGCCACCGCATCGAGTTGCTTGAACACGGTTTCCTTCACGCCCAGCTCTTCAAACACGGCTTCGATGATCAGATCGCAGTCTTTCAGATCGTCATAGCTCAGCGTGGTGGAAAGCAAAGCCATGCGCTGCTCGTACTTGTCTTGCTTGAGCTTGCCTTTTTTGACCTGGGATTCGTAGTTTTTCCGGATGATGCCAATGCCGCGCTCCAGCGCTTCTTGCTTGGTCTCCAGAATCGTCACTGGAATACCGGCATTCAGGAAGTTCATGCTGATGCCGCCGCCCATGGTGCCGGCACCGATGACGCCCACCTTCTGGATGGCGCGCACCGGAGTGTCGGCCGGAATATCGGCAATCTTGGTGGTCGCGCGCTCCGCCATAAACAGGTGGCGCAGTGCACGCGACTCAGATGTCCACATCAGGTTGATGAACAGCTCGCGCTCGTAATCCAGCCCTTCCTGGAACTTGCGCTTGGTGGCTGCTTCCACAGCCTCCACGCACTTGAGCGGTGCGGGGTAGTTTTTGGACATGCCCTTGACCATATTGCGCGCAAAGCCAAAGTAAGCATCGCCTTTGGGGTGCTTACACTTAAGCTCGCGCACCAGGGGCAGCGGGGCATTGCCTGCCGCATGGCGCTCACCGACTTCCTGGGCAAAGGCCAGCGCTTCGGCACCCAGCGCTTCAGGGCTGGCGGCCATCTTTTGGAACAACTGCTGGCCGGGAATCATGGCCAGCATCTCACTCTTGATGGTTTCCCCGCTGACAATCATGTTCAACGCAGGCTCCACGCCAATGGCGCGTGGCAGGCGCTGCGTGCCTCCCGCACCGGGCAGCAGGCCCAGCTTGACTTCAGGCAGCGCAACCGAAGTGCCAGGGGCTGCAATACGGTAGTGACAGCCCAGAGCCAGCTCCAGGCCGCCGCCCATGCAGACCGAGTGAATAGCTGCCACCACAGGTTTGGGCGATTTTTCTATCTGTGCAATCACGGTATGCAGATTGGGCTCTTGCAAGGCCGATTCTTTGCCAAATTCTTTAATGTCCGCTCCGCCCGAGAAGGCCTTGCCAGCGCCGGTAATGACGATGGCCTGCACCGCTGCATCTGCATTGGCTTGGTTCAAGCCATCCACCACAGCATGGCGGGTGGACAAACCCAGACCGTTGACCGGAGGGTTGTTGAGCGTGATCACGGCCACAGATCCGTGCACCTTGTATTCAGCCGACATGGCTTGTCTCCTTGTGTTCTAAGAAAAAAGAACGGGCGTTCTCTAATTATTTTAGAAAGAGAAGCCTTGCGGCGCTATGGCGTTTTGCCCTTGGTTTGTCCCAACAGGGACAGGCTTCACTGCGCCTCAGCACTTGGCTCGACAGCCTCTGCGCCAGATCAAAAACCCTTGTTGGCGCTCGAAGCGACGAACGGTCATTCGCCCAGCCATCTATGGCCTGCTTTTTGCAGTGCCTTTTCTACATGCACCGTGCTGGCGCAAGTCTGTGGTCGCAATAAAACGCTGGGGAAACCCATAGCTATACATGACGGCGCCCACCCAACAATGTGCACAGCACATGCTGCATGCATGCACGTGCAAACTATTGATCCACAACGGAAGGCTGACTCTATGCAACGCAAGACTTTCATTCGCCTGAGCACCTCTTGGGCCGCAGCGGCCCTGCTGGGCACTGCCTCTATGGCTGCCCACGCGCAAACCGCAGGCCCTATCTTGATTGGTGTACCCATCCCTATGACGGGCCCGAACACCCAATACGGCGATGAAGTGAAAGCAGGTCTTTTGACAGCAGTGGAAACCTTGAATGCTGCCGGTGGCACGCAGTACAAGGCGGAGTTTATTGACGATGCCTGCGAGCCCAAGCAAGCCGTGCCTGCGGCCAATCGCGTGGTCACCTCGGGTGCCAAGTTTGCCGTGGCACACGTGTGCTCGGGCGTGACCGTGCCAGCCTCCAAAATCTATGAGCAAGAAGGCATCGTGGCCATCACCCCCGGCGCGACGTCTCCGCTGGTCACGGATACGCTCAACGGCCACCACTTCTTTCGCACCATTGGCCGCGATGACCAGCAAGGCCCGTTCGCTGCCAAATACATCGCAGAAAAACTCAAACCCAAAGCGGCTGCCGTGCTGCACGACAAGCAAACCTATGGCGCTGGCGTCGCCCAGCACGTGAAAGCCACGCTGGACAAAATGAAAGTGCCAGTGGTGATGTATGACGGCATCAACGCTGGTGACAGCGACTACTCCGCGGTCATCACCAAACTCAAAGCCGCCAAAGTGGATGTGGTGTTCTTCGGTGGTTACTACCCCGAAATGGGCCTGCTGCTGCGCCAGGCCAAGGAACAGGGTTTGAAGACCCAGTTCATGGGCCCTGAAGGTGTGTACAACCAGGATCTGGTGGACATTGCAGGCCCGGCCATTGACGGCATGATGTTCACCTTCCCGGCAGACTTCAGCGAGCGCCCCGAAAACAAGGGCGTGGTCGACGCCTTCAAGAAAGCCAACCGCTCTGCCAGCGGTGCTTTCCAGATGCCCGCCTATGCTGCCGTGCAAGTGCTGGACCAATCCATCAAAGCCGTCGGTGCAGACCCCAAGAAGGTGGCCGATTACATGCACGCCAACACCTTTAATACCGTGATTGGCCAAGTCGCCTACGACAAAAAGGGTGACTTGAAAGACTTTGAATTCGTGGTCTACAAGCTGGGCACAGACGGCAAGCGCACCGCGATGAAGTAAACCCCGGCGCCCTCGCGCGCGCGCCAAGAGGGCCAAGAGGGCCAAGAGGGCCAAGGGCACCACCAGGTGCCCTTTTTCATGCGCTGATGTTTCAACAACAAAATGGCCTCTAGCCCTTATACACAAAGGGCTGGCAGCTATCTTTTCAACGAATGCTGGCAATCACTTGGCCAGCGTTGAGCATCGCCCCAACTTGCGTGATCGGCTGCAGCGTGCCTGTCGCCTCGGCGGTGATGCTGGTTTCCATTTTCATGGACTCCATCACGGCCACCACCTCGCCGGCCTGGACACTGGCACCGGCTTGCACTTTCCAGGCGATCAAACTGCCCGCCATCGGTGCCACCACATCACCGGTGTGGGCCTTGGCGGGCGCGGATGGCGCAGGTGCGGACGTATGGGCATTGTTGGAAATCCCCTGCAGCAAGGCTGCAGGCAAACCCAGCGCCACACGTTTTCCGTCCAGTTCGATCCAGCTGCGCTGCAACGGGGCTTCTGGGGCAGCGTCCGGCCGGTCAGCGGCAGCCCAGGTCTGCTGCATCTCGGTTTCAATCCAGCGCGTATGTACCTTGAAGCCATCGACCGCAGTAAACGCAGGGTCTGCGACCGCGGCGCGGTGAAATGGCAGCACCGAGGCGACGCCTTCAATATGGAATTCCTGCAGTGCCCGCTGGGCACGCGCCAGTGCCTGCTCGCGCGTGGCCCCCGTGACGATGAGTTTGGCCATCATCGAATCAAAGCTGCCCGGCACCGTGCTGCCGCTGGCCACGCCACTGTCCACGCGCACGCCCGGCCCGCTGGGCGCATCAAAGCGCGCAATGTGCCCGGGCGTGGGCAAGTAGCCGCGCCCGGGGTCTTCCGCGTTGATACGAAACTCAATGCTGTGCCCACGCGGCACGGGCGTTTCGGTGAATGACAAGGGCAAGCCATCAGCAATGCGCAATTGCTCCAGCACCAGATCGATGCCGGTGGTTTCCTCGGTCACCGGGTGCTCCACCTGCAAGCGCGTATTGACCTCCAGAAAGGAAATCTGGCCGCTTTGGCTGAGCAAAAACTCCACCGTGCCGGCACTCACATAGCCTGCGGCAGCGCAAATGGCGCGGGCCGATGCGTGAATGCTAGTACGCTGTGCATCGGTCAGAAACGGTGCGGGAGCCTCTTCCACCAGCTTCTGGTTGCGCCGCTGCAGCGAGCAATCGCGCGTGCCGACCACCACCACATTGCCATGCTGGTCAGCCAGCACTTGCGCTTCAATATGGCGCGGGCGATCCAGAAACTGCTCCAAAAAGCATTCGCCCCGGCCAAACGCTGCTGTGGCTTCACGCACCGCGGAGTCGTACAGCTCGGCCACCTCCTCCATCTCCCACGCCACTTTCAGGCCGCGCCCGCCGCCGCCAAAAGCGGCCTTGATGGCCACCGGCAAGCCGTGTTGCTGGGCAAAGGCGATCACTTCCTCGGCGCTTTGCACCGGCTCTGCGGTGCCTGCCACCAAAGGCGCGCCCACTTGCAAGGCAATCTTGCGGGCCGCCACTTTGTCGCCCAGTGCTTCGATGGTTTCCGGGCGCGGGCCAATCCAGACCAGACCGGCATCGATTACGGCCCGCGCAAACTCAGCCCGCTCGGACAAAAAGCCATAGCCAGGGTGCACCGCATCAGCCCCGCTGCGCCGCGCAATATCAAGCAGCTTGGCCATGTCCAGATACGTCTCTGCCGAGCGCACACCGTGCAGCCCCCAGGCTTCATCGGCGGCTCGCACATGCAGCGCATCGGCATCGGGGTCGGCATACACCGCGACCGAGGCGACGCCATAGTCCTTGCATGCGCGGGCAATGCGCACGGCGATTTCGCCACGGTTGGCAATCAGTACTTTGCGAATCATGCTGGTCCTTTTGTGTCGGGGTACGGGTATTTTTGCCATTCAAAATCGGCGGCGATCACGCGAAAGCGGATGCTGCAACCCACCGGGATCTGCGCCGCCAGCCCCAGATGGTGGTGGGCCACGGCGGCGATCACGGGATAGCCACCTGTGAGTGGGTGGTCAGCCAGAAACAGCACCGGCTGGCCGTTGATGGGCACTTGAATTGCGCCGGTCACCGTGCCCTCGCTGGGCAGCTCGTCGTGGCGGGCGCGCTCCAGAGCCTGCACGCCTTGCAGCCGCATGCCAATGCGGTTGCTTTGCGGCGTAACCTGCCAGGTTTGCTGGGTGAAATTTTCTAGCGCTGCCGGTGTGAACCAGTCGGTACGCGGGCCCAGCAGCACATCCAGCACCACGGTCTCACCCACGCGCGGCAAGGGCAAGGGCGGCGCGCTGCCCAGCTCTACCGCGCGCAGTTGTTCAGCTGGTACAGCGTCCCCCACTTGCAGGCGCTGGCCGCGTTGCAAGGCCGCAGGGCCAATTTGCGCCAGCGTGTCGGTCGCGCAACTACCCAATACGGCCTCGACGCCCCAGCCGCCACGCACGGCGACATAGCTGCGCACGCCGGCCTGCGGGGCATGCAGCTGCAACACATCACCGTCATTGAGTGCGATGGGCTGGTGGCTGTACACATTTGATGTCATGCCTTGCGCGCTGTGCAAAGTCAGTTGCGCTTGAGCACCAGTCACGGCCACAGTCGTCGCCCCATGGCTGTGCAGGCGCAACTGGCCCAACACGTTTTCCAGCACTGGCGTAGGGCGCGGATTGCCCACCAGCCGATTGGCCTGTTGCATGGCTTGGGCATTGAGCGCGCCCGATGTGGAAATGCCCAGTCCCGCCATACCTTGGCGGCCACTATCCTGTACCAGGGTTTGCAACCCTACCTCAACGAATTCAATAGCTGCTTGCCCTTGTACAGCAAGGGCTAGAGGCTGATTTGGCTTAATTTTCAGACTGGCAGGCAAATGCACCTGCACAGCCTTGCGTGCCATATCGACAAACTGCACCCGAAAGCCAGGCTGCACATAGGCAGGCTCAGGGCGCTGCAAGTCCCACATGGGCACCTCGGTCTCTCCAATCAATTGCCAGCCGCCGGGGCTGGCGCTGGGATAGACCGCGCTGAAGTTGCCACCCAGCGCCACCGAGCCCGCAGGCACCCTGGTGCGCGGTGACTGGCGGCGTGGCATCTGAAAATTGGCACCCCCCGAAAGGTACACAAAGCCGGGAGCAAAACCTGCAAAAGCAGCATCGTAGGGTTGGGCGGTATGGCGCTCAATCACCTGCGCCACGCTGATGCCCAGCAGCTCCGCAACATCAGGCAAATCCTCGCCGACATAGCGCACTGGCAACTCCACCAGTCGCCCCAGTGGCACGGCTTCGCTGGCTTGCGCTGTAGCGGCTTGTACGGCGCATTCACGCAGCACTTCGATCAGACTGGTGCGGCTGATGACAGAGGGTTCGAAGTGGACCAGCAAAGTGCGCGCCGCGGGCACCAGTTCGCACAAGCCCGCGATGTGGTGCGCAGCCACCACCTGGTACAAGGCCATGGTGGTGGGCAAGTCCTGCAATTCGATCAATACAGCGCGGTCGCTGGCGGTTAAAAAACGCATGCGCTGTTCCCCTAACCCATGGCCACAAACGGCTGCAGGCTCACTCCCGCCTGCGCCAACCGTTGGCGGATGCTGCGCGCCATCTCCACCGCGCCGGGGCTGTCGCCATGCACGCAAATCGAGTCGGCCTGCAGGCGAATGCGCTGGCCAGTAATGCTCTCGATCTCGCCGGTCTGCACCAGTTGCAGCATGCGCTCGGCAATCTGGTCAGCGTCGTGCAGCACGGCACCGGGCAGGCGGCGTGAGACCAGCGTGCCATCGTCGTTGTACGCGCGATCAGCAAAGGCTTCCTGCACCACGCGCAGGCCGCGCGCGCGCGCCCAGTCCACCAGCGGTGCGCCGGCCAGCACCATCAAGGCCAGTGTCGGGTCAATCGCCTGGATGGCGGTGATGACGTCGCCGGCCTGGCGCGCATCCTGCGCAATGGTGTTGTACAGCGCGCCGTGCGGTTTGACATAACGCACCTGTGTGCCTGCCGCCTTGGCCAAGCCCTGTAAAGCACCAATCTGGTAGACCACATCACCCACCAGCTCGGCGCTGCTGGGGTCCATATTGCGGCGGCCAAAACCGACCAGATCAGGGTAGGCCACGTGCGCGCCCACGGCCACGCCACGGCTGGCGGCATTTTTCAAGGTTTGCAAGATGCCTGCAGGATCACCGGCATGGAAACCGCAGGCCACGTTGGCGCTGCTGACAATATCGAGCATTGCCGCGTCGTCGCCCATGCGCCACGCACCATAGCTTTCACCCAAGTCGCTGTTGATATCCATCTTGTATCCTCTTCTTTCATCAGCTCTTTGATTGTTGAACAATCAAAGCAAATTCCTTACCAATAAGCCCTTATGCAGTCTCGGAACTTCTCCAGCACCAGTACCTCGCTCAGCTTGGCCGACACCGTGGCCAATACCATCCGCCAGCAACTGATTCATGGCGAACTGCGCGCAGGCCAGCGCCTGTCCGAAGCGGCCCTGAGCCAGCAGCTGGACATTTCACGCAACACGTTGCGCGAAGTGTTTCGCATCCTCATCAAAGAGGGACTGCTGCGCCACGAACCTAACCGAGGCGTCTCCGTCGTCATCCCTTCTATTGCAGACATCATTGACATCTACCGCGTGCGCCGCCTGATCGAATGCCCGGCCCTCGAAAAAGCCTGGCCGCTGCACCCCGCCCACAAGCGCATGCGCCAAGGCGTCGAAGATGCCCAGCACGCCCGCGAGGCCAAGGACTGGCGGCGCGTGGGCTCCGCCAATATGGCCTTTCACGCCGCCATCGTGGCCTTGAGCGACAGCGACCGCCTGTCCGCCATGTTTGAAGACCTGGCCGCCGAACTGCGCCTGGCCTTTGGCATGCTGGACGATCCGGAATACCTGCACGCTCCTTATGTCGATCTCAACGCACGTTTGCTGAAAATGTTCATCGAAGGCCAGACCACCGCCGCTGCGCGTGAGCTGGAAAACTATCTGGTGCAATCCGAACGCATGGTGCTGGCGGTCTACGCAAGACATACAACCTGAGCTACCAAGGTGCAAGCGTGTGCACCATTAAGTCTCACATGTCAGCACTTCGCACCATTTTGGTTGAACAATCTATTCATCAATCATCAACAACCAGAAACTAACTCACCTACGAAACAACGGTATTGTTGAAATCCCTGATAGATAACTTGCAAGGGGAATGTTACTTTTGGCACGCGATTTGCCTGTAGCGACTCAGACCCTGACAGGTGCAGGCCTTGCATGGCAGCACCGTCACCTCCCTTCACCCTTTGCAAGGAGCTATCCATGAAGCGTCGAATTTTTTGTGCCACCGCCACCCTAATTGCCAGCGTTGGCTTTGCCGGTGCTGCTGCAGCTCAGACCAAGTGGGATTTCGCCACCGCCTATCCGGCGCACAACTTCCACTCCAAGAACAACGAGCAATTCGTCAAGGACGTGGATGCCGCCACGCAGGGCAAGCTCAAGATCACGCCGCACTTTGGCGCTTCCTTGTTCAAGATGCCGGAAATCAAGCGCGCTGTGCAGACGGGCAATGCGCAGATGGGCGAGTTCTTTCTGGTGAGCTTCCAGAACGAGTCGCAAATCTTCGGTGTTGATGGCCTGCCTTTCCTGGCCAGCAATTACGACGAAGCCTTCAAGCTGTACCAGGCGCAAAAGCCAGTACTGCAAGAACTGCTCGACAAGCAAGGCCAGGTACTGCTGTATGCGGTGGCATGGCCCCCGCAAGGCATCTACACCAAAAAGCCAGTCAGCTCGGCTGCCGACCTCAAGGGCATGAAGTGGCGCGTGTACTCACCCACTACAGCGCGTATTGGTGAACTGGTGGGCGCGCAACCTGCCACGATTCAGGAAGCAGAACTGTCGCAAGCACTGGCCACGGGTGTGATTGAAGGCTTGATTACTTCCAGCGCCACGGGTGCCGACAACAAGCTGTTTGAAAACCTCAAGTACTACTACAACGTACAGGCGTGGATTCCCAAGAATGCCGTCACCGTCAGCAAGAAGGCTTTCAATGCCTTGGAAAAATCCGACCAAACCGCCGTGCTGAAAGCTGCAGCTGCTGCCGAAGCCCGCGGCTGGAAAGAGTCGCGCGAGGTGGATGCCCGCTCATTAGCCACGCTCAAGGCGGGCGGCATGAGCGTCGAGGAGCCCTCGGTCCAGCTCAAGGCCGATCTGGCCAAGGTAGGCGAAACCGTGGTCAAGGAATGGCTGGACAAGGCCGGCGCGGATGGCAAGACCGTGCTGGACTATTACCAAGCCGCTAAATAAACGCACCAGCCCAAGCCTCTGCCCTTGCCACAGCGCTTGCCGTGCAGGGGCTTTTACTTTCCTCACGCATTGCGTGGCCGCCGCTTGAAGGCACACGAAGGATATTTCCCATGCGCAGATTGCTTGATAGTCTGTATGCCTGCAGCGCCTGGCTGGCGGGCATTTCCATGATTGGCGTATTGCTGATGGTGCTGCTCACCATCGTCAGCCGTTTCTTTGGCTTTTCTGCCCCGGGCACCGACGCCTACGCAGGCTATGCCATGGCAGGTGCGGGCTTCATGGCGCTCGCCAGCACCTTGAAGGCGGGGGAACACATCCGTGTGACCTTGATTTTGGGCATGCTCAAGGGCAAGGCGCACAAAGCGCTGGAGCTGACAGCGCTGACAGTTGCCACGCTGCTCTCTGGTTTTCTGGCTTTTTACGCCAGCCGCCTGGTCTGGCAATCCTGGGAGATTGAGGATATTTCCGTCGGCATCGACGCCACGCCGCTGTGGATTCCTCAGATCTTTATGGCCCTGGGCACGCTGATTTTCTTTATCGCCTTTTGCGATGAACTGGTGATGGAGCTGCTGGGCAAACGCCAGTCCAAATCGATCGAGGATGCACACCATGAATGAAATTTACGCCAGTATTGCGCTGATTGTGGTGCTGCTCGTTTTACTGAGTGGCGGTGTGTGGGTGGGCCTGACACTGGCCGGTGTGGCCTGGTTTGGCATGGAGTTTTTTACCCCGCGTTCTGCCGGGGATGCCATGGCCATGACCATCTGGTCGTCTGCCAGTAGCTGGACGCTGACCGCCCTGCCCCTGTTTGTCTGGATGGGCGAAATCCTCTACCGCACCAATTTGTCGGAGAGCATGTTTCGCGGTTTGGCCCCTTGGGTCAACGCGCTGCCCGGCCGCCTGCTGCATACCAATGTGATTGGTTGCACCATCTTTGCCTCCGTCTCCGGCTCGTCCGCTGCCACCTGCGCCACCGTCGGCAAGATGAATATTCCGGAGCTGCGCAAGCGCGGCTACCCCGAGTCGCAGATCATCGGCTCCCTCGGAGGCCCAGCCACGCTGGGGCTGCTGATTCCGCCGTCCATCATCTTGATTGTTTACGGTGTCTCTGCCGAGATTTCAATTTCCAAGCTGTTCATGGCCGGTGTACTGCCGGGCTTGATGCTGGCGGTTTTGTTCAGTGGCTGGATCATTGTCTGGGCCTTGCTCAACCCCGGCAAAGTACCCAAAGCGGATAGCACGCTGAGCTTTAAAGAAAAAATCTACGAAGCACGGCACTTGATCCCCGTCATTGTGTTGATTGCCAGTGTGGTAGCCAGCATTTACAGCGGCATTGCGACGGCCACTGAAGCCGCAGGTATTGGCGTAGCAGGGGCGTTGATTTTGTCGGCCTCACAAAAAGCGCTGTCCTGGGAGAGTTTCAAGGCCTCGCTGTTCGGTGCCACGCGCCTGTACTGCATGATTGCGCTCATCTTGGCGGGTGCGGCATTCATGACCTTGTCCATGGGCTATATCGGCCTGCCGCGCCAGCTGGCCGAATACGTGGGCAGCCTGAACCTGTCACCCGCCATGCTGATTGTGGTGCTGGGTATCTTCTACATTCTGATTGGCTGCTTTCTGGATGGCATCTCCACCATCGTGCTGACCATGAGTGTGGTGCTGCCCATCATTCAGGCGGCAGGCATTGACCCGCTGTGGTTTGGCATCTTCCTGGTGATTACCGTGGAGGCGGCGCAGATCACACCGCCGGTGGGCTTTAACCTGTTTGTGCTGCAAAGCATGACGGGCAAGCAGATCACCTATATCGCCAAGGTCTGCGCGCCCTACTTTGGCTTGATGGTGGTGGCGCTGGCGATTCTGTGGTTCTTCCCGGAGATCGCGACGGCGTTGCCCTCCAAAATGTAAGTCCTTGCCTCCAGGTGCTGCGGCAGTAGCACCTCGATGAAATTCAAGCAAAAAAGGCTGCTAGCCCTTATGCAGCAAGGGCTAGCAGCTATTTTTTTGCATATAGCGATGCGGTGCACTCCCACTGACTCAACGTGGCGAGCGCAGCCATCGTTAACCTATTTCAGCTTCAAGGTTTACCAAATCCAGGAAGGTAAACCCCGATAGAAAACCAGGTTGCACCTTTCTAGAATCGCCGAACTTTAGTGCCCATGCAGACTGTGCAAGAAGCTGGACGGATATGGCTACCACCACCCTCGGTATCAAGGTTGACGAGCTTTTGCGAGAGCGGCTGAAAACAGCTGCTGAGCAGTTGGGCTGTACGCCCCATTGGTTGCACAAGCAGGCACTGCACAGCTATCTGGAGGCCATTGAAAGCGGCAAACCAATGCCTGAGCTGCAATACCTGGGTACAAACCACAGCGCAGAAACAGTAGAACCTGAAGCGGCCAACGTACCCGAATCACCCTACACCCCGTTTTATGCCTTGGCGCAGGATGTGCAGCCGCAAAGCGTGCTGCGCGCTGCCATCACGGCCGCTTACCGTCGCCCCGAAACCGAATGCCTGCCGCTGCTGATGGCACCGGCCACTAGCACCAACCCCCAAGCCGTTCAAACGCTGGCTACCAAGCTGGTGCAAGCCCTGCGCGACAAGCGCCACAAAAAAACCTCAGGGGTGGAAGCGCTGGTGCAGGAATATTCGCTCTCCAGCCAGGAAGGCGTGGCATTGATGTGTCTGGCCGAAGCGCTGCTGCGCATTCCCGACCGGGCCACGCGCGATGCGCTGATCCGGGACAAGGTCAGCAAGGGCGACTGGAAATCGCATACCGACTCGCCTTCGCTGTTTGTCAATGCCGCCACGTGGGGGCTGATGATTACCGGCAAGCTGGTTGGCGTGCACAGCGAGCAAAAGCTGGGCTCCGCCCTCACCCGCATCATTGCCAAGGGCGGCGAGCCGCTGATCCGCCAGGGTGTGAACACCGCCATGCGCATGATGGGCGAGCAGTTTGTTACCGGCCAGACCATTGGCGCGGCGCTGGCCAACAGCCGCAAGCTCGAAGACAAAGGCTTTCGCTACTCCTACGACATGCTGGGCGAGGCCGCCACCACTGAGGAAGACGCGCTGCGCTATCTGCAGGCCTATGAGCAGGCCATCCATGCCATCGGCCAAGCCTCGCAAGGGCGCGGCATTTACGAAGGACCAGGCATCTCCATCAAACTCTCGGCGCTGCACCCGCGCTACAGCCGCAGCCAGCGTGAACGTGTGATGACAGAGCTGTACCCGCGCCTGCTGCAACTGGCCGAACTGGCCCGCCAGTACGACATTGGCCTGAACATCGACGCCGAAGAGGCCGACCGCCTGGACATCTCGCTGGATCTGCTGGAGCGCCTGTGCTTTGCCCCGTCGCTGTCGGGCTGGCACGGCATTGGTTTTGTGGTGCAGGCCTACCAGCGCCGCGCCTTCTTTGTGCTGGACTGGATCATCGATTTGGCACGCCGCAGCAAGCACCGCCTGATGGTGCGTTTGGTCAAAGGCGCGTACTGGGACAGCGAAATCAAGCGCGCTCAGGTTGACGGGCTGGAGGACTACCCGGTCTTCACCCGCAAGCTGCACACCGATGTCTCCTACTTGGCCTGCGCGCGCAAGCTGCTGGATGCGCCCGAGGCCGTGTTCCCCCAGTTCGCCACACACAACGCGCACACGCTGGCCAGCATCTACCACATGGCCGGCCACAACTACTACCGGGGCCAGTATGAATTTCAGTGCCTGCACGGCATGGGCGAAGGTCTGTACGACGAGGTGGTGGGCGATACGGTCGCTGGCAAACTGGCGCGTCCCTGCCGTATTTATGCCCCCGTGGGCACGCACGAAACATTGCTGGCCTATCTGGTGCGCCGCCTGCTGGAAAACGGCGCCAACAGCTCTTTTGTGCACCAGATCGGCGATGAAACCGTGGCCATTGCCCAGTTGGTGGCAGACCCCGTGGCCGCAGCCCAAACCCTCACGCCCTTGGGCCAGCCGCACGACCGCATTCCCGCACCGGCCGACTTGTACGCCGCGCAAGGCCGGCGCAACTCAGCGGGAGTGGATTTGAGCAATGAGCAGCGCCTGGCCTCGCTGTCTGCCGCGCTGCTGGGCAGCGTGACAGCGCAGGTCGCAGCCCCCGCTGATGCAGCGCATCTGGCTGCACAGCCCGTACTCAACCCCGCCCAGGTCAATGATGTCTTGGGAGAAGTACGCATGGCAGGTGCTGGAGAAGTAGAGGCAACCTTGGCGCAGGCCCAGCATGCCGCCCCCATCTGGCAGGCCACGCCGGTCAACGCCCGCGCCGAGGCGCTGGAGCGCGCCGCCGATCTGATGCAGGCACACATGCAGTTTCTGATGGGCTTGTTGTGCCGAGAGGCGGGAAAAACCTTGCCCAACGCCATCTCGGAAGTGCGCGAGGCCATCGACTTTTTGCGCTACTACGCGCAGCAGGCCGCGCAGCATTTGAACAATGACAGCCACCGTCCGCTGGGTGTCGTGGTGTGCATCAGCCCATGGAATTTTCCGCTGGCCATATTCACCGGCCAGGTGGCGGCGGCATTGGCGGCAGGCAACGTGGTGATTGCCAAACCGGCCGAGCAGACCAACCTGATTGCCGCCCAGGCCGTGGCACTGCTGCACCAGGCCGGCATTCCTGAGCATGCGCTGCAGCTGCTGCCTGGTGATGGCGAAACCGTGGGCCAAGCGCTGGTCGCCCACCCCGTTATCGATGCCGTGGTGTTCACCGGCTCGCACCCCGTGGCGCAACACATTCACCGCACGCTTTCGCAGCGCCTGGGCAGCCACGGCAAGCCGGTGCCGCTGATCGCGGAAACCGGCGGCATCAACGCCATGGTGGTGGATTCTTCGGCATTGTCTGAGCAGGTGGTGGGCGATGTGCTGATGTCGGCCTATGACTCTGCCGGCCAGCGCTGCTCAGCCCTGCGCCTGCTGTGCTTGCAAGAAGACAGTGCCGACCATGTGCTGCACATGCTGCGCGGTGCCATGCAAGCGCTGCGCGTGGGCAATCCTGACCAACTGGCCACCGATATCGGCCCCGTAATTGATGCTCAGGCCAAGGCCGATATCGAAAGCTATATCGAGCACATGCGCAGTTTGGGCCATCAGGTCACTCGCCTGGAGCTGCCTGCCGAGTGCCGACACGGCCACTTTGTAGCGCCGACGCTGATCGAAGTGAACCGTGTGCAGGACCTGAGCCGTGAGGTGTTTGGCCCCGTCCTGCACGTGCTGCGCTATGCGCGCAAGGATCTGGATAGCTTGCTCGCGCAGATCAACGCCCTGGGTTTTGGCCTGACATTTGGCGTGCACACGCGTCTGGATGAAACCGTGGCCCATGTGTCGGAGCGTATCCACGCAGGCAATATTTATGTGAATCGAAATGTGGTCGGTGCGGTAGTCGGCGTGCAGCCGTTTGGCGGGGAAGGACTGTCGGGCACAGGCCCCAAAGCCGGTGGCCCGCTGTACCTGTTTCGCCTGCTGGCGCAAGCGCCTGCGCTGGATCAATTGCCAATCATCACGGCACGCGGCACCCAGCACCTTCCGATTGCGGCTGGCCAGCACGTGCTGCTGGATGGTCCCACCGGAGAAATTGACCAATACGGCTTGGAGCCTCGCGGACTGATTTGGTGCATGCCGCAAACCGTGGAAGGTCTGCATGTGCAGTGGCAAGCCTGCCAAACCACAGGCAACACCGTGCTGCTGCAAGACAGCGTCGCTGTGCGCCAGTTGGTGCGGGCATGGCAACAACAACACACCCCGAATGCCCACAGCGCCACCGTGCAATGGGCCACTGAGCCGGAACTTGCCCAACTGTCCCTGCAAGCTGCACTGGCTGAAAGCGATACCGATGCCCTGCTGCCGCTGCAACAGCAACTGGCAGCGCGCCCCGGCCCATTGCTGCTGGTTCAAGGGCTGACCAGCGAAGAAATCCGCAACGGTGAGCGCTACCGCCAGGAACGTTTATTGCGTGAGGTCAGCATCTCCACCAACACCACCGCCGCTGGTGGCAACGCCAGTTTGATGATGGTGGGTTAGTCCCCTTTCCCAATTCGCATTGCCTTTTT
The DNA here is from genome assembly GCA_015478895.1 of Comamonas sp. Classification (GTDB taxonomy): domain Bacteria; phylum Pseudomonadota; class Gammaproteobacteria; order Burkholderiales; family Burkholderiaceae_C; genus Comamonas. The sequence continues at coordinate 42,487 of JADMKK010000030.1, forward strand.
ACAGTCCACCTTCTCTCTTTCCCACTCAGGAGTACCGCAGCATGATCTCTTCCCCATCTTTCAAGGCCGTCGCCAGCACCATGGCCTTGGCCTGCGCTTTTGGCGGCTTGATGAGCGCCGCCCACGCCGACACCACAGTGCGCCTAGGCTTTGCCGCCCCGCTGACCGGCCCCCAAGCCCACTATGGTGAAGACATGCGCAACGGCTTGACGCTGGCGCTGGAAGAGGCCAATGCCAAGGGCATCCAGCTCGACGGCGACAAGGCCAAGTTTGTGCTGGTCTCCAAAGACGATCAGGCCGACCCCCGCACCGCTGTGCAAGTGGCGCAGCAAATTGCGGATGACAAAGTCCACGGCATGCTGGGCCACTTCAACTCGGGCACTACCATCCCGGCTTCGCGTGTGTACAACGAAGCGGGCATCCCCCAGATCGCCATGGCCACCTCGCCCGAGTACACCTTGCAGGGCTACGACACCACATTTCGCATGATGACCAGCGACACCCAGCAGGGTGCTGCCGTGGGCATGTTCATGGTCAAAGACCTGAACGCCAAAAAGATTGCCGTGATCGACGACCGCACCGCCTACGGCCAAGGCTTGGCCGACCAGGTGATTGCCGCCGTCAAGCGCGCTGGTGGCACTGTGGTGGCCCGTGAATACACCACAGACAAGGCCAGCGACTTTACCGCCATCCTGACCAGCATCAAGGCCAAGGGCGCAGAAGCCATTTTCTTTGGCGGTCTGGACGCCCAGTCCGGCCCGATGCGCCGCCAGATGGCCACGCTGGGCATTACCCAGCCGCTGGTCTCCGGGGAAATGACACGCAGCGACACCTTCTTGAAGCTGGCCGGTGACACCGCTAATGGCACCTACGCATCGCTGGCCGGTGTCCCCCTGAAAACCATGGCCCAAGGCACACAGTTTGCAGCCGCCTACAAGGCACGCTTCAAGATCGAACCCGGTGTCTACGCACCTTACGCCTATGACGGCGCATGGAACATGATCACGGCCATGGAGCAAGCAGGCTCTGCCAAGGCCGACAAGTACTTGGCCAAGCTGGCCGGTTTAAAGCGCAGCGGCGCCACCAGCGCCAACATTGCTTACGACAAAAACGGTGACCTCAACGAAGTGGCCGTCACCATCTACACCGTTAAGGGGGGCAAGTGGGAAGAGGTCAAGACCATCGTCGATTCCGCCAAGTAAGCGTACACCGCGGGGGTTGGCCTTGGGGCTGACCTCTGGGCTGCAGCGCCCTTCGCTGCAGCACCTCGGGCTGGCCCACCCGCCAGCCACTGTTTGGACGTCTGACCACGCCGCAGGGCGCGCCCGTCATGGATATTTTTCTCCAACAAATCATCAACGGTCTTACGGCTGGCAGCGTGTATGCGCTGGTAGCCCTGGGCTACACCATGGTCTACGGCATCATTGGCCTGATCAACTTCGCCCACGGTGATGTGGTCATGGTCGGCGCCATGACGGCCACCAGCGTGGTGCTGGCCCTGGTGGGCCACTACGGTGATGTCTCGGCCTTTGTGGCCATTGGCGCGGCACTGTTGGTGGCCATTCCCGTGTGCATGGCGCTGGGCTGGACGGCCGAGCGCATTGCCTACCGTCCGCTGCGCCGCGCGCCGCGTCTGGCGGCGCTGATTACGGCGATTGGCGTGTCCATCATCATCCAGAACCTGGCGATGATGTTCTGGGGTCGCAACTACCAAAATTTCCCGCACATCATTGAGCCCACCGTGTTCCAGCTCGGTGATGCGCGCCTGTCCCTGCTGCAAATCGCCATCATGGCGGGCTCGGGCCTGATCATGGTTGCCTTGCTGCTGCTGGTGCACAAAACCCGTCTGGGCATGGCCATGCGCGCCACCGCCCAGAACCGTGAAGTAGCTGGGCTGATGGGGGTGAATATCAACACTGTGATTTCAGCCGCCTTCCTGATTGGTTCGGCGCTGGCGGCTGTCGCCGGCGTCATGATCACCAGCTACTACGGCGTGGCGCAATACACCATGGGCTTTATGCTGGGGCTGAAAGCCTTTACCGCCGCTGTGCTGGGCGGCATTGGTAACATGGGCGGCGCGGTGCTGGGTGGCTTGCTGCTGGGGCTGATTGAGGCGCTGGGCTCGGGCTATGTCAGCGGTTTGACCAATGGCGTGTTTGGCAGCCACTACCAGGATGTGTTTAGCTTCATCGTGCTGGTGGTGGTGCTGATCTTTCGCCCCTCGGGCCTTTTGGGCGAACGTTCGGGAGACCGCGCATGAGCCACAGTCTCTCTGCGGCCAAGCCGCACACCCCCGCCAAAGTCTGGCTGGGTGCCTTTGCCATCGGTGCTGTTTTGCTGGTGCTGCCCTTTCTACTGGGTGCCACTGCAGGCCAGGGCTGGATTCGCATTCTGAACTTTGCGCTGCTGTATGTGATGCTGGCACTGGGCCTGAACATTGTGGTGGGCTTTGCCGGCCTGCTGGACTTGGGCTATATCGCGTTCTACGCCGTGGGCGCGTATGCCTGGGCGCTGCTGGCCTCACCGCACTTTGACCTTCACTTGCCTTTTTGGGTCGTAATCCCCGTCGGGATTGGGCTAGCTGCTATCGCAGGGATAGCACTGGGCTTTCCCGTACTCAAACTGCGCGGTGACTATCTGGCCATCGTCACGCTGGGCTTTGGCGAGATCATCCGCATCTTCATGAACAACCTGGATGCGCCGGTCAACATCACCAATGGCCCGCAAGGTATCAACCGCATTGATACCTTCAAGATCGGCGAATGGGCGCTGGGCAAGCCAGAGACCATTCTGGGCTTTCGCATCACCGGCCCCGAAAAATACTATTACCTGCTGATGGCGCTGGTGTTGCTGATCATCTTCATCTGTATTCGCCTGCAAAACTCCCGCGTGGGCCGCGCCTGGGAAGCCGTGCGTGAGGACGAGATTGCCGCCAAGGCCATGGGTATCAACACCCGCACCATCAAACTCATGGCCTTTGGCATGGGCGCCAGCTTTGGCGGCGTGGCCGGGTGCATGTTTGCCTCCATGCAAGGCTTTGTCAGCCCCGAAAGCTTTGGACTGAGCGAATCCATTGCCATTCTGTGCATGGTGGTGCTGGGCGGCATGGGCCATGTGCCCGGCGTCGTCGCTGGCGCCTTGCTGCTGTCGATCTTTCCGGAAATCTTGCGCAACATCGTCGTGCCCGTGCAGCAAACGCTGTTTGGCGAAGTGCTGGTGGATCCCGACGCCATCCGCATGCTGCTGTTTGGTGTGGCACTGGTGGCGGTGATGATCTTGCGCCCTGAAGGCCTGTGGCCCTCCAAGGTGCGCCAGCGTGAACTGAACAAGGGCAAGGAGCCAAAAGCATGAGTGCCTTGCCTGCAACCTCCACCCGCAATGAACCGCTGCTGATCGCCCAGGGCCTGAGCAAACGTTTTGGCGGCCTGCAAGCCCTCAAAGATGTGAGCTTTGAGATTCGCAAAGGCGAAATCTTTGGCCTGATTGGCCCCAATGGCGCGGGCAAAACCACGCTGTTTAACGTGATGACGGCGCTGTACATACCCGAGTCTGGCAGCTGCAACTTTCAGGGCGTGGACCTGACGCGCCTCAAACCACACCAGATTGCCGAAAAAGGCCTGGCGCGCACCTTCCAGAACATCCGCTTGTTCTCGGCCCTCACGGCGCTGGAAAATGTGATGATTGGCCAGCATCTGCGCACCAAGGCTGGCCTGTGGGGCGCCATTGTGCGCAACAAAGCCACCCGCGAAGAAGAAGTCCGCACCGAAGCGCGCGCGCTGGAGTTGCTGGACTATGTAGGCATTGCGCATGTGGCCAATGAGGTGGCGTCGTCGCTGTCATACGGCGACCAGCGGCGGCTGGAAATTGCCCGTGCACTGGCCACCCGCCCGGCACTGCTGGCGCTGGACGAGCCCGCTGCCGGCATGAACCCGTCGGAGACCGTGGTGCTGCGCGCCCTGATTGAAAAAATCCGCGACGACGGCATCACCGTGCTGCTGATTGAGCACGATATGAAGCTGGTCATGAACATGTGCGACCGTGTGCTGGTACTGGAGTACGGCCAAGTGCTGTCCTATGGCCTGCCGCACGATGTGCAGCGCGACCCCCGCGTGATCGAAGCCTATCTGGGCAAAGGCGCAGCGCAAGACCCGCTGCTGCACCCCGAAGCCAGAAAAAATGACTGAAGCAATGACCACAGCAAAACCTTCCGCCCCCATGCTGGACGTGCACGGCATCGATGTGGCCTATGGCGGCATCCGCGCCGTGCGCCAGCTCAACCTGCATGTCCACCCCGGCGAGCTGGTCGCCCTGATCGGTGCCAATGGCGCAGGCAAAAGCACCACGCTGCGCGCCATTTGCGGGCTGGTGCCGCTGGCAGCGGGCAGCATCCACTACCAAGGCCAAAGCCTGGCCGGCCAGCCCGTGCATGCCATGGTGCGCCAAGGGCTGGTGATGGTGCCCGAGGGGCGCGGCATCTTCCCGCAACTGACGATTGAAGAAAATCTGCACATGGGCGCGTACAGCCGCGCTGACAAATCCGCGATTGCCCATGAAGTGGAACAGGTCTACGCCCGCTTTCCGCGTCTGGCCGAGCGCCGTAAACAGACCGCAGGCACGCTCTCGGGCGGCGAACAGCAAATGCTGGCCATGGGCCGCGCCATCTTGTCCAAGCCCAAATTGCTGCTGCTTGATGAACCCACCATGGGCCTGGCTCCCATCATGGTGGACAAGATTTTTGAAGTCATCCAGGACATCTCCCGCCAAGGCGTCACCATCTTGCTGATCGAGCAAAACGCCCGCCTAGCCCTGGAAGTGAGCCAGCGCGGCTATGTGCTGGAATCGGGCGAACTGACACTGCAAGGGCCAGCGCAGGATTTGCTGCACGACCCGAAGGTGCGGGCGGCGTATTTGGGGGAGTGATGAGGTAATCGGCTTAAATCAGCACAAAAAGTGCCTCCAGCCCTTATCCATCAAGGGCTGAAAGCTATCCTTTTAAGACCTCTCTAGACCTCCAGCCATTCCTTGCGAATGCGCTGGTTCTGGTTCAGGCCCTCTGGTGTGCCGTCAAACACGATGGCACCGTGGCCCATGACCAAGGCACGGTCAGAGATGCGCATGGCAATGGTGAGCTTTTGCTCTATCAGCAGCACAGAGACGCCGCGCTCTTTGATCTTTTTCAGGTACTCGCCCACCAGCTCAACGATCTTCGGGGCCAGACCTTCGGTAGGCTCGTCAATGATGATGAGGTCGGGATCGCCCATCAACGTGCGGCACAGGGTCAGCATTTGCTGCTCACCACCGGACATCACGCCGGCCTCCGTGTGCTGACGCTCTTTGAGGCGCGGGAACATGGTGTACATATCGTCAAAGCTCCAGCGACTGCCCTTTCCGCTGCCTTTTTGGCCCAGCAGCAGGTTCTGATGCACGGTCAGATTGGGAAACACATCGCGGCTTTCGGGCACATAGCCCAGTCCCAGATGCGCAATCTCAAAGGCTTTTTTGCCGTCCAAGCGCTGGCTTTTCCATTCGACATCGCCCTCCCAGTCCACCAAGCCCATGATGGCCTTGGCAGTGGTGGAGCGGCCCGAGCCATTGCGCCCCAGCAGCGCCACAATCTCACCGGGCTGTACCGCGAAATCTACTCCATGCAGCACATGGCTTTTGCCGTAGTAAGCGTGCAAGTTATTAATGCTCAACATGGCACGTCCTTTTCAATGCAGTGCGGCTTGTTCATCGGCCACGGCGGAGCCCAGATAGGCCTCTTGTACCTTGGCGTTGGCGCGCACGTTCTCGGGGGTATCAAAGGCGATGACCTCACCGTAGACCACCACGGCAATCTTGTCGGCCAGGCCAAACACCACCCCCATGTCGTGCTCTACCGTCAGCAAGGTTTTGCCCACGGTCACTTCCCGGATCAGGTTGATAAAGCGGCCCGTCTCGCTGTTGCTCATGCCGGCCGTGGGCTCGTCGAGCAAGATCACATCCGCACCCCCAGCAATAGTGATGCCGATCTCCAGCGCGCGCTGCTCGGCATACGTGAGATTCACGGCCAATTCGTCACGCTTTTTTTGCAGGCCGATTTGCTCCATCAACTGCTTGGCGCGTTCGTTGACCGCGTCCATGCGCGAGAGAAAGCGCAAGAAGGTATAGCGGTAGCCCATGCTCCACAGCACGCCGCAGCGCAGGTTTTCAAACACACTGAGCTTGGGGAAGATGTTGGTGATCTGAAAACTGCGCGAAAGCCCCGTGCGGTTGATTTCATAAGGCTCTTTGCCATCAATGCGCTGGCCGTGCAACAGCACTTCTCCACTGGTAGGGGCAAATCTTCCACTGATGAGGTTGAACAAGGTGGATTTGCCCGCGCCGTTGGGGCCAATGATGCCTATGCGCTCACCGGCTTGCACTGCCAAGTTCGCGCCACGGATGATTTCGGTTTTGCCAAAGTTTTTGCGCAGATCGCGCAGCTCCAAAGCATAAGGTGCGGTAGTTGTCATCAGATGCTTTCTCCACGCTGAATTTCGTGCTCAATTTCTTCCTGAATCTGGCTCCACTGGCGCATATATTGGCGCCGCACCAATTCAAACAAACCCAGCCCCGTCAAGAAGATCAGCCCCGCCCCCATCCAGCTTTCTACGCTATGTACATTGAGCGTGCTGCCCATAAAACGCAACTCGCTGGTCAAGGCGCTGTTGAGTTGCAAGTGGTAGAGCATCTCCACCAGTGCAGCCAGCCCCACCAGCATGGCCAGGCCTGTGCCCAGCAACGCCAGATAGGCACCAAAAATGCGCCCCAGCTTGCCGTACTTGGCCAGGCGCAGGTTCATCATGATCAAGCTGGCAATACCGCCCGGCGCATACATCACCATCAGCAAGAAGATCAGGCCCAGGTACAGCATCCAAGCCTTGGTGATTTCGGACAGGAAGACGGTGGCAATCACCATCAGCACGCCGCCGATGATGGGGCCAAAGAAGAAAGTTGCTCCACCCAAGAAAGTGAACAGCAAATAGGTGCCGGAGCGGATGATGCTCACGCTGTCCATGGCGGTGACGATCTCGAAGTTGATCGCTGCCAAACCGCCACCGATGCCCGCAAAAAAGCCCGCGATGATGAAGCCCATGTAGCGTACGCGCTGGGTGTTGTAGCCCACAAAGGCTACGCGCTCCGGGTTGTCGCGCACGGCATTCAGCATGCGGCCCAGCGGCGTGGCGGTGAAGGCAAACATCAGCGCTGTGCAGATAAAGCAGTACACCGCGATGAGGTAGTACACCTGGATGCCTGGACCAAAATCAAACCCAAAAAATGGTGTGCCGTACACGCGGTCGGTGGTGATGCCACCCTCTCCGCCAAAAAATCCCGGGAACATCAGCGCCATCGATGCCACCAGCTCGCCCACGCCCAGCGTGATCATGGCGAACGTGGTGCCTGACTTTTTGGTCGTCACCCAGCCCAGCAGCGCGGCAAAGAACATGCCCGCCAGACCGCCCACAATCGGGATCAGCCACAGCGGAATGGGCAGCTGCCCGTCCGCTGCGCGGTTCATGGCGTGAATGGCGATGAAAGAGCCCAGCCCTGTGTACACCGCATGCCCGAAACTGAGCATGCCGCCCTGCCCCAGCAGAATGTTGTACGACAGGCAAATGATGATGGCGTAGCCCATCTGGCTGAGCATGGTCAGCGCCAGCGAGCTGGTAAACACGTGCGGAGCGCCCACCAGCAAGAGGGCAAACACGCTCCAAATAATGACACGCCCCATATTCCAAGGCTTGAAACGGTAGTAGCGCATGGGTTCGCGGGAAGAATCATCAACGTGGGACACAGGCACGATCTCGTTGGGTGTTGTGGAATGCAAGATGGCAGACATGGCGTCAGTCCTCCCGTGTGCCCATCAGGCCCTTGGGTCTGAAGATCAGCATGAGCACCAGGAACAGATACGGCAGGATCGGCGCCATCTGAGAGATGGTGAGGCTGAGAACAGACCAGCCAAAGCTCTCGGGCGTGAGATTCATGCCCATGCTGTTGAACAGCGTGGCCCATGAATAGTCCAGCGCCACGGCAAAGGTTTGCACAATGCCGATGATCAATGAGGCAAGGAATGCGCCAGCCAGGGAACCCAGGCCGCCCACAACAACCACTACAAAAATGATGGAGCCCACGGACATTGCCATCGAAGGCTCCGTCATATACGTATTGCCGCCAATCACACCGGCCAGGCCAGCCAGCGCACAACCGCCACCAAACACCAGCATGAATACGCGGGGGACGTTGTGACCCAGTGATTCGACCATCTCCGGCTTTTTCAGCGCTGCCTGAATTACCAGACCAATGCGCGTACGCGTCAGCACCAGCCACACCGCCAGCAGCATGAGCAGCGCCATCAGCATGATGAAGGAACGTGATTTGGGGAACTGCGTGCCATACAGCGTAAACAATGGCCCTTGCAGTGCAGCAGGCAGCCCGTAAGGCACGGCACTGCGGCCCCAGACCAGTTGCACCACTTCCAAAATTAGATAGGACAGGCCAAACGTGACCAGTAACTCTGGTACGTGGCCATATTTGTGTACCTTGCGCAGGCTATAGCGCTCAAACGCAGCGCCCAAAGCCCCGACAAGCAAGGGCGCAATCAGAAGTGCAGGCCAAAAACCCACTACCCCGGAGAGCATGTAGCCAAAGTAAGCACCCAGCATGTAAAAGCTGGTGTGCGCAAAATTGAGAACGCCCATCATGCTGAAGATGAGCGTAAGGCCTGAACTGAGCATGAACAACAGCAGCCCGTAGCTGATGCCGTTGAGCATGGAAATGACAAAAAACTCAAGATTCATCTGACTGTGCCTGCGCAAAAATAAACACGGGTGGATTTCGCTCCGCCCTTAGAAAAACGGGTTGCACTTTGCAGTGCAGCCCGTTATTTCGAGGTGGTTAGGAAGGGCGCTTCATCTCACACGATGTCGGTGTGCTGGCCACATAGGGCTCGTAGTACTTCACCTGTTTGAAGGTGTGCCCGGTGTTTTCCATGTCCAGCGGGTTCTGGGCATCGGTTTTGTCCCAGCGGCTGATGTACAGGCCCTGTTGCAGCTGGTGGTCTTTCTTGCGCATTTCCACTTCACCATTGAAGCTCTTGAACTTCATGCCTTCCATGACAGCCGCCACCTTCACGGGATCGGTGCTCTTGGCGCGTTTGAACGCTTCAGTCAGCATGGCAAAGCCGTGGTAGACCGCGCCGGTGTACATGTCGTCGTTCATCTTGGCCTTAAAGCCCTTGCCCACTTCGCTGAACGCGCCGGGCAAGTTGGTGTAGGCATAAGCGACTTGGTAGACCTTGCCAGCGGCGTTCGCACCCATGGCGGTTGGCACGCCCGTGGTGGCACCGTAGTAGGTATAGAAATTGACGTTGTTCAGACCGGCATCGTTGGCTGCCTTGATCAGCAGGGACAAATCCGAGCCCCAGTTGCCGGTAATCACGCTGTCAGCACCCGATTGCTTGATCTTGGCGATGTACGGTGCGAAGTCGCGCACCTGCGCCAATGGCGCCATGTCATCACCGACGATTTCTACATCGGGGCGCTTGCGCTTGAGCATTTCCTTGGCGTATTTGCTGACCTGGTGGCCGTGCGCATAGTTCTGGTTGATGAGGTAGACCTTTTTGACCTCAGGCACGTCTTTCATGTAGGTGGTCAGCGCTTCCATCTTCATGGAGGTGTCTGCATCCAGACGGAAGTGCCAGTAGCTGCATTTGCTGTTGGTCAGGTCAGGATCGACCGCGGCGTAGTTCAGGTACAGCACCTCTTTGCCCTTGTTGCGGGCGTTGTGCTTTTCCAGCGCATCCATGATGGCCAGCGCGGGGCCAGAGCCGTTGCCTTGTACGACATAGCGCACGCCCTGGTCCATGGCCGAGCGCAGTGCGCTGGTGGTTTCCTGTGGGCTGAGCTTGTTGTCAATGGCGAGGATTTCAAACTTCACGCCGGCTGGATTGTCCTTGCTGAACTCCTCGGCCATGTACTGCCAGCTCTTCATCTGGTTGGTACCCAAAGCGGCCATCAGGCCGGACAGTGGATCCAGCCACGCGATCTTGACGGTCTCACCTTGCTGCGCCATCGAGGCGCCTGCACAACTGAGTAAAACGGAAGCGGCAACGGTCTTCAACACAAAATGCATGCTGGTCTCCTGCGTAGGAATGGGATGAGCGGGAATTCACTGAAACACCTGCCAAGCGTAGTCAGACCTTGCAAAAAACCGCATGGTGCTTTCACTCTTGGGACTATCCCCCTTAGTAGCAACGCGCATAAAAAAAAGAGCGCCATGCCCTTGTCTTGCTTAGCTTTCAAAGGCAATACCATTGAATCTCTAAGCAGGGCGTGGGCACAGCGCTCCTAATTTATTTGCGATGGGGGCGACGCCTGTCAGGCATTGATTTCGCTGGGCAGCTGGTAGTCCTTGAGTTGTTCGCGCAATTTGGTCTTGAGCATCTTGCCCGTGGCACCCAGTGGAATGGCATCCATGAACACCACGTCATCGGGAATTTGCCACTTGGCGGTCTTGCCCTCATAAAACGCCAGCAATTCCTCTTTGCTCACCTGCGCACCGGGCTTGAGGGAGACCACGACAATCGGCCGTTCATCCCACTTGGCATGCGCCATGCCAACGCACGCTGCCATAGCGACAGCAGGGTGGCCCATGGCGATGTTTTCAATGTCAATCGAGCTGATCCATTCGCCGCCCGACTTGATGACATCTTTGGTGCGGTCGGTGATCTGCATGAAACCGTCTTCATCAATGGTGGCCACATCGCCCGTGGGGAACCAGCCCAGGCCCTGCTCATCCATCACCAGCGGGCTCTCGCCCTTGTAGTAGCGCTCCAGAATCCACGGCCCGCGCACCAGCAAGTCGCCATAGGTTTTGCCGTCCCAGGGCTGCTCCTGGCCCTCGCTGTTGACGATCTTCATGTCTACGCCATAAATGGCACGGCCCTGCTTTTGGTTGAGCTTGGCCTGCTCTTCTTTGCTCAGCAGCAGGTGTTTGTTCTTGAGCGTACATAAGGTGCCCAGTGGGCTCATCTCGGTCATGCCCCACGCGTGCAGCACCTTCACATCCAGCCCGTCTTCAAACGCCGTAATCATGGCTGGCGGGCAGGCCGAGCCGCCAATCACCGTGCGGCGCAAGGTGCTGAACCTGAGCTTGTTCGGCTGCACATGGCTGAGCAGCATTTGCCAGACCGTTGGCACGCCCGCAGCGTAGGTCACGCCTTCGGCCTCCATCAATTCGTACAGCGATTTGCCATCCATCGCCGGGCCGGGAAACACCACTTTGGCACCCGTCAGCGCTGCCGAATATGGAATGCCCCAGGCATTGACGTGGAACATGGGCACCACGGGCAGCACAGCGTCGCGGGCCGACAACCCCATCACGTCCGGCAACGCCGCTGCATAAGCATGCAATACGGTGGAACGATGGCTGTACAGCGCAGCCTTCGGGTTGCCCGTGGTGCCGCTGGTGTAGCACATGCTGGACGCCGTGTTTTCATCCAACTGGGGCCAGCGGTAGTTCTTGCTTTGATCGCCAATCCACGCTTCGTAGCTCACCAGGCCGGGAATGCCGCTGTCGGCAGGCAGCTTGTCGGCATCGCACAGCGCCACCCACTGGCGCACCGTGGGGCACTTGGCATGCACGGCCTGCACGATGGGCAAGAAGGTCATGTCAAAGCACAGCACCTGGTCTTCGGCGTGGTTGACGATCCACGCCACCTGCTCCGGGTGCAAGCGCGGGTTGATGGTGTGCAGCACGCGGCCCGAGCCGCTGACACCAAAGTACATCTCCATGTGGCGATAGCCGTTCCACGCAATGGAAGCTACCCGGTCGCCATGGGCCAGTTTGAGGTTGTCCAGCGCATTGGCCAACTGCTTGGAACGCTCCGCCAAGTCAGCGTAGGTGTAGCGGTGGATATCGCCTTCCACACGGCGCGAGACGATTTCGCTATCACGGTGGTAACGCCCGGCAAACTCAATCAACCCTGAAATCAGCAACTGCTGGTTTTGCATCAGTCCTTGCATGCTTGTGCTCCTTGAATGTTGTTATGTGGTGCTGCACAGTTGTCTGTTCGTCAGTACCTGCGCCAAACATCCTAAGCGCTGCCCCCAGACAGCGGAGTGCGGGCTTTCCAGCACTCATGTGTCGCCAATGCGGCTTTTGGGCGGCATTTGGCGGCTGCATTTCCTGCAATTCAAAAGGTTTCGCAGCTTGGCCACAATGCTCAGATGCACTCCCTCAAAGGTTCTGACACCCTCGATTGGCAACCCGGCTTTGCGCAGCTTGGCCCGGCCTTCGTGACCCACTTACAGCCCACACCACTGCCCAATGCGCAATGGGTGGCACAAAGCCCTGAAGTTGCACGTCTGACGGGCTTGCCGCAAGACTTTCTTCAGACTGATGCGGCCTTGCAGGCGCTGACCGGCAACGCCAAGCTACCAGGCAGCCAGCCTTACGCCAGCGTCTACAGCGGACATCAATTTGGTGTCTGGGCCGGCCAGTTGGGCGATGGGCGCGCCATCAATCTGGGTGAAACCCTCGCCGGCTGGGAGCTGCAGCTCAAAGGTGCCGGGCGCACGCCTTACTCACGCGGAGGCGATGGCCGTGCCGTATTGCGCTCCAGCATCCGCGAGTTTTTATGCAGCGAGGCCATGCATGCGCTGGGCGTGCCCACTACACGTGCGCTGAGCCTGAGCGCATCAGATGCACCCGTCTACCGCGAAATTACAGAAACCGCCGCCGTGGTTACTCGGGCTGCGCCCAGCTTTGTCCGCTTTGGTCACTTTGAACATTTTGCGACGCGCGACATGCAGGCCAATCTACGGGCCTTGGCAGACTATGTGATTGAGCGCTACTACCCCGAATGCAGCAACGGCTGGCCAAGCGCGGATGGCGCTAACCAGGGCAACGCTTACGCCGGTTTGCTGTATGCGGTGGGCCAGCGCACGGCCCACATGGTGGCCCACTGGCAGGCTGTGGGCTTTTGCCACGGTGTGATGAATACCGACAACATGAGCATTCTGGGCCTGACCATTGACTATGGCCCGTTTCAGTTTCTGGATGCGTTTGATCCCACCCATATCTGCAACCACAGTGACACCCAGGGCCGTTATGCCTTCAACAAGCAGCCGCAAGTTGCTTACTGGAATCTGTTTTGCCTGGGACAGGCCCTGCTGCCGCTGATTGGGGATGAAGACATCACGGTGCAGTCTCTGGAAGCGTACCGCCCCACCTTCAGCTACACGTTTCGCCACCTGATGTGCAAGAAACTTGGCTTGCCTGAAGCGGCGCATGCGCATGAGGCCGCCGTCACGCCCTTGATCGGCCAATTGCTGGAGCTACTGGCTACCAACGCGGTGGACTACACCATCTTCTGGCGGCGCTTGTCACTGTCAGCGCAAGAGGGCGACTTTGCCACCACCCGCGATTTGTTCTTGGACAGCGCAGCATTTGACCGCTGGCTGCTCACCTATCAAGAGCTATCAGCCCTTACAGGACAAGGGCTAGATACCAATTTGATGCTTAAAACGAACCCAGGCTTTGTGCTGCGTAACCACTTGGGAGAACTGGCCATTCGCGCGGCACAGCAGGGCGATTTCAGCGTGGTTCAAGAATTGCACCATGTGCTGACGCACCCCTTTGATGCGCACCCTGCCTACGAAGCCTGGGCAGGATTTCCGCCCGACTGGGCATCTTCCATTGAAATCAGTTGCTCCTCATGACACACCCTATCCAAAAGACCGACGCGCAATGGTTTGCAGAACTGCAAGCCAAAGGTGCCGAGCCTGTGGCCTATGAAGTCACTCGCCACGCCGCCACCGAACGCCCTTTTACCGGTAAGTATGAGCAGCATTGGGCCGACGGCAGCTACCACTGTGTATGCTGCGGCGCCAAGCTGTTTAACTCCGGCACCAAGTTTGATGCAGGTTGCGGCTGGCCCAGCTTCTACCAAGCCGTGCCCGGCGCCATCACCAACATCATCGACAAAAGCCACCATATGGTGCGCACCGAAAACGTGTGCACCCAGTGCGGCGCCCATTTAGGCCATGTTTTTGAGGACGGCCCCCAACCAACTGGACTGCGTTACTGCATGAATTCGGCTTCGCTGGAGTTTCACGATCCTGCGTCCGCTGCGGGGGAAAATGCCAAGTTTGAAGACAGTGCAGACAGCGCTGGACAGACCGACGCGGACTCCGGCAACTGAGCGCAACGTATTGCCCCCAGCGCGTTGTACGCGCTGCGCTGCAGACTTCCTAGCCTGTGGCATGCTTGGCATCTTTTTCGCGTGACAAGGGGCTCTACCAAGCCCCAATGCTTTTCATGAAACTTCTGCTCGACTTCTTTCCCATCATTTTGTTCTTCGCAGCCTTCAAGCTGTGGGGCATTTACGCAGCCACTGCCGTTGCCATCGTGGCCACCATCGTGCAAATCGCTTATCTGCGCTTTAAAACCGGAAAAGTAGAAACCATGCAGTGGGTCAGCCTGGTGATCATTGTTTTGTTTGGCGGCGCCACATTGATCGCCCAAGACGAAAACTTCATCAAATGGAAGCCTACGGTGCTGTACTGGCTGATGGGCGGGGCGCTGCTGTTTGGCCAATTGATACTGAAAAAGAACTTCTTGAAGTCCTTGATGGGCGCGCAGATGCAATTGCCAGAGAACGTCTGGAGCAACTTGAGCTGGGCCTGGACCGGCTTTTTTGCCGTGATGGGCGTGCTCAACCTGTGGGTGGCCCATAACTTTGATACCGACACCTGGGTGTCCTTCAAAATGTTTGGCGGTATTGGCCTCATGCTGGTGTTTGTGGTGGGCCAGGCTTTCTATCTAGGCCGCTACCTCAAAGAGCCTGAGCAAGGCGCTGCCAAGGAGCCAGGCCATGAATGAATCCATCACAGCAGCAGCCATTGAGCAAATGCTGCGCGACAAACTCGCGCCCACACAACTGGAAGTGATCGACGAGAGCGCTGCGCATGCAGGGCACGCAGGAGCCAATGGCACGGGTTTTGGCACGCACTTTCGCGTACGCATCGCCGCACCTTCTTTTGAAGGCAAGAGCCGCGTAGCACGCCACCGCGTTGTGTATGATTCTCTGCAACACTTTATCGATCAGGGCTTGCACGCACTGGCGATTGAAGTGCTCTAAGCAAAATGTTTTGCTAGACCTGCCAGCGGTCGTTGGCAGGCAACCCAACCTCTTACCTTTTTCTTGGATTTCCGCATGAAAAAACAGCTTTTGCCCAGCCTGTTGGCTGTCGCCGTGTTGGGCACTGCCGCCCTTTCGGCTTCTGCGCAAAACTTGGCCATTGTTAACGGCAAGCCTGTACCGTTAGAGCGTGCCGCCGCGCTCAAGGAGCAAATCGAACGCTCGGGCCGTCAAGTACCGGCCGAAATGGATGCCCAGATCAAGGAAGAAGTCATTGCGCGCGAAATCTTCCTGCAAGAAGCCAGCAAGCGTGGCCTGGACGCCACCAAAGAGTACAAACAACAAATGGATCTGGCGCGTCAGACCATTTTGATCCGCGAACTATTTACGGACTACCAGAAGAAAAATCCTGTAACGGACGCTGAGATCAAGGCCGAATATGACAAATTCGCTGCCGCCAACGCTGGCAAGGAATACCGCGCCAGCCACATCTTGGTGGAATCGGAAGACCGCGCCAAAGCCATCATTGCCGAAGTGAAGGCGGGCAAAAAGTTTGCAGACATCGCCAAGAAGGAGTCCAAGGATCCAGGATCGGGAGCCCAGGGCGGCGACCTGGGTTGGGCCAGCCCCGCCAACTACGTACCCGAGTTCACCGAAGCCATGGTGCAACTGAAAAAAGGCGGCATGACCGCAGCGCCCGTGAAGAGCCAATTTGGCTGGCACATCATCCGCGTGGATGATCTGCGCGATGCTGAGTTGCCTGCTCTGGACGACGTTAAGCCCCAAATCGCCGAGCAGCTGGAACAGCAAAAAATGATGCAATTCCAAGAAGAACTGCGAGCCAAGGCAAAAGTCGAATAAGCAGACTTTCTCTGGCACACAAAAAAAGCGACCCGCCGCGGGTCGCTTTTTTACGTCACTGCATTTCGTCCTTTAGGAGCCGCGTGTAACTGGCACCTGTGCATCACGGCCATAGTTACCGTACTTACCCAACTCCCACTTGGCAATGGCGTTGCGGTGTACTTCGTCCGGGCCATCGGCAAAACGCAAGGTGCGTGAATTGGCGTAGGCATGGGCCAACGGGAAATCTTGGCTCAAACCGCCACCGCCGTGCACCTGCATCGCCCAGTCAATCACGTCACAGGCCAGTTGCGGGGCGACCACCTTGATCATCGCAATCTCAGAGCGGGCGACTTTGTTGCCCACGGTATCCATCATCCACGCGGCCTTGAGCGTAAGAAGCCGCGCCATGTCGATGCGGCAACGTGCTTCGGCGATGCGCTCTTGGGTGACGGTTTGCTGAGCAATAGTTTTGCCAAACGCCACACGAGAGGAAGCGCGCTTGCACATCAACTCCAAGGCCCGCTCTGCCTGGCCGATCAAACGCATGCAGTGGTGAATGCGCCCTGGGCCTAAGCGGCCTTGGGCAATTTCAAAGCCACGGCCCTCACCCAACAGCACGTTGCTGACGGGTACACGCACGTTCTCAAAATACATTTCCATGTGGCCGTGCGGCGCATCGTCGTAACCCAGCACGGTCAAAGGACGCACCACGCGCACACCGGGGGTGTCCGCAGGCACCAGCACCATGCTTTGCTGCGAGTGACGGGCCGCTTCCGGGTCGGTCTTGCCCATAGTGATGTAGATAGCGCAGCGTGGATCACCGGCCCCCGAGATCCACCATTTGTGGCCGTTGATGACGTACTCATCGCCCTGGCGCTCAATACGGGTGCAGATGTTGGTGGCATCGCTAGAAGCAACTTCTGGCTCGGTCATGGCAAAGGCCGAGCGAATTTTGCCGTCCAGCAAAGGCAGCAGCCATTTTTGGCGATGCTCTTCATTACCGTAACGGGCAATGGTTTCCATGTTCCCGGTGTCGGGTGCCGAGCAATTGAACACTTCCGAAGCCCAACCCACGCGGCCCATGATTTCAGCAAGTGGTGCGTATTCTTGATTGGTCAGCCCTGCGCCCTGGACCCCGGCGATTTCTGCGGTGTCTTTGGGCAAGAACAGATTCCACAGGTCTTGCTCCTTGGCCTTTTCCTTCAGCCCCTCAATCACTTTCAGAGGCGTCCAGCGTCTGCCTGCTTGGGTGTTGACTTCAAGTTCACGATGAAAAGCCTCTTCATTGGGATAGACATGATCATCCATGAAGCGCAGCAAGCGCGCCTGCAGTTCCTTGGTTTTAGGGGAATAGTCAAAGTCCATAGAGTGCTCCTTTTGGTTAACAGGCCAACATAGGCGTGCGCTACCCCCGGCAGCGACAGGCCGTCTCAAACTCAAGGGGAAAATCCGAAAACTGCGCGTCTTATGCGCCGTGCTTTTGCGCGTAAGACCAAGCCAGTTGCGCCATCGGCCGGGCCGTGTCGCCTGCTGCTTTGGCCTGTGCGCTGGAGGCTGTGCCAGCTTCCACACGTTTGGCTATACCTTGCAAGATGGCCGCAATGCGGAACATGTTGTAGGCCAGGTAAAAATTCCAGTCGGCGTTCAGCTGCTCAAGCGTCGCCAGCCCGGTACGGTCGCAGTAACGGCGCATGTATTCGGCTTCGCTGGGAATGCCCAACGCTTCGATATCCAAACCACCGATGCCCCTGCCCAAGCTGGCAGGAATGTGCCAGGCCATGCAGTGGTAACTAAAGTCAGCCAAGGGGTGGCCTAAGGTAGACAGCTCCCAGTCCAGCACAGCAATAACTTGCGCATCATCTGGAGCAAACATCACGTTGTCGAGCCGATAGTCGCCATGCACGATGGAGACTTTGCTTTCGTCCCTGGCACTGTCGGGCATGTTCAAGGGCAGCCACGCCATCAGCTTGTCCATCTCGTCGATGGGCTGAGTGGTTGAGGCCACATATTGCTTGGTCCAGCGGCCAATCTGGCGCTCAAAATAGTTGCCGGGCTTGCCATAGTCGGCCAAACCCTGGGCCTGCACGTCCACCGTATGCAGTGCGGCAATCACACGGTTCATGGCGTCATAGATTTCGCTGCGCTGTGCGTTGCTCATGCCGGGCAGGGACTGGTCCCACAGCACGCGGCCATCCTTGAACTCCATGACATAAAAGGCACGGCCAATAATGGACTCATCCTCACACAGCGCGTACATGTGCGGCACAGGCACATCAGTGCCCGCTAGCCCACTCATGACTTTGAACTCACGCTCAATGGCATGTGCCGAGGGGAGCAGCTTTGCCACCGGACCGGGCTTGGAGCGCAGCACATAGCTGCACTGTGCCGTGACCAATTTATAGGTGGGGTTGGATTGCCCGCCTTTGAACATTTCTACAGTCACTGGCCCTTCAAAGCCGGCAACGTGCTGTTCCATCCAGTGGGTCAGCGCGGCGACATCAAAAGCGTGGCTGTTGCTGACGGGTTTGGTGCCTACAAAATGGTCAAAGTTGCTCATACGTCCCTACAAGTCTGTTTCCACAATGCGCAGCAGCGCATCGCGGTCGCGCACTACCAGACCACCCGGTTCAATCCGGATGATGCTCTCGCGCTCCATCCCCTTGAGCTCTTGGTTCACGCGTTGGCGTGAAGCCCCGAGCAGCTGGGCCAACTCTTCCTGCGCCAGTTGCAGGCCAATCCGCACTTCCTCACCATTGGCAAGGCTAGGTATGCCGTAGCTGCGCGCCAAATGCAGCAATTGCTTGGCCAAGCGCGCCCGCAGCGGCAAAGTATTCAAGTCCTCAACCAAACCATACAGTTGGCGTATACGCCGCGCTGCCAACCACAGCATGGCTTCATAAAACTCTGTATGCGTGGCCAAGATGCGTTTGAAATCCGCCTTAGCCACGCATAGCAATGTGGTTGGGCCATGCGCATATGCATCATGTGTACGCCTGTCTCCATCAAAAATGGAGGTATCGCCAAACCACAACCCTGGTTCCACATAGGTCAGCGTAATCTGCTTTCCCGTAATAGATGTGGAGCTCACCCGCACTGCGCCTTTAGCACATGCAAACCATTCTTCCGGTACCTCTCCACGTGCGCAGATCAGCGAGCCATCTTTAAATCGTTTGACATATGCACATCGCAAAATGTCATGCCTTAGCGAGGGTGAAAGGGAAGAAAACCAGCGACCTGAGTTGATCGCTTCACGTTCTTCGATAGTAAGAATCGGGTCGTCCATAGCCTGTCGTTTCTGTGACTGAAAACCGCCCCATTGTCGCGTCAGTGACCAGTACATTCCCATGTAAGAAACCCATAAGGCGTAAAAGCTGTCCAGAAAGTGACAGTTCTATCTTTACAAAATAAAGATTAAAGGGTAAACCCTATAAATCGTTCTAAATTAAGGTCCCAAGGGCGTTGTTGCACTACAAAGCCTCTGGCCTCCAGAAACCCTGTAAGAAAGCCCGCTCCAATCACCTGAGAGGGCTTTTTTCGTTTTCGCCACTTCATGGCAGAATCGCGCCGCTGCTGCAATGCAGCAAAGCTAGGGGTGTCCTGCAGCAATGCAGGGCTGAGAGAAAACCCTTCGAACCTGTTCACACATTTATATATTTTGTGTGCTTGAGATCATCCTCGCGCAGGGAAGCTGTTAACTGGGTCAATACCATCCGGCGTCTCTGTGCACGTATGGTGCCTTGCCTGTCACGGCCCCTGCTTCGTAGGCATACGGAGCAATTCATGAATCCTTCTCCATCAACGCCCAGCAATTCGGCGTTATCCCCCACCCCCATGCACGAGCGTGTATTTGAAACACGCGATCACGCGGCGCTGTGGTTCAGCCTGGGCGTCGGCCTTTTGGTAATGCAGGTGGGTGCATATTTATTGCCCGCGCTTTCGACAAAGCAAGCCGTTCTTGCTATTTTTTTGGGATCGATACTCGGTGCGGGGCTCTTGGGCTGGATGGCCAAGATTGCCTGCGAAACAGGTCTATCCAGTGCGGCGCTCATGACCCATGTTTATGGTCGCCAGTTCGCCAAATTACCAATTCTGCTGAACTTGGTACAGCTGATTGGCTGGGGTACGTTTGAACTGGTGGTGATGCGCGACGCAAGCGTGGCCATTGCTCGACAAGCAGGTGGAATGTCAGGGACGTTTTGGCCCCTTGTTATGACATTGGCATGGGGTGCTGTAATCGCATTGCTGATTAGCGGCTCCATGCTCAAACTAGTACGGCAGTTGATTGCACGCATTGCCTTGCCTTTGGTCATCGCATCATTGTTGTGGCTGACTTGGCATTTTCTGGGCTTGGCCTTAGAACAAGGCTGGCAAAGCCTGTGGCAGCGCCCAGCTGCTGGAGGCATGAGTTGGTTATCGGCCATGGACTTGGTCATTGCCATGCCGATTTCTTGGCTTCCCTTGGTCGCGGATTACGCGCGCCATGGACGCAATAGCAGTAGCGCCATGCGCGGTACTTGGCTGGGCTATGCAGCAGCCAATATGTGGTGCTACGGCCTTGGAGTGCTCGTCACGCTCACACTTCCGAGCGCAGATTTAGTGACCGCGTTGCTGTTGGCCCAAGGCGGCTTGATTGCCCTCACACTAATTTTGATTGATGAAGTCGACAACGCCTATGGAGACACTTACTCCGGCGCCATGTCCGCACACAGCGTCATGCCACGCTGGAGCCTTCGCGCTTGGGGCTTGGTACTGACTTTGGTATGCGTTCTTTTGGCACTGATACTGCCCATGCACAGCATCGAGCCTTTTTTGCTCATGCTTAGCTCTGTATTTGTACCCTTGTTCGGCGTTATTTTGGGTCACTTGGCTTGGCAGCGTCACGACGACCGCGCTGCCCACGCCTCGGGCTGGATAGCTAAAGCACGCAGCCTTCATGCGGGCCCCGTCTTCCTATGGTTGGCAGGTATTGCGCTCTACCACACCATGCCGTGGATCTGGGCTGATGCAGGTCGAGCGATACCCACGTTATTGATCTGTTTTGTAGCGACAAGATGTTGGACTAGGCGTTCTTCTTGAGCAACGGTGGCTTGTTCGACAGCGATCGAAGATCAGCCTGGAAAAGTAGATAAACGTTGCGGCTGCTGCGCCACACCCTACTTTTTCAATGTATTTCCTGAAAAAACCTTGTACGCTCACGCCCATTCGCAAGTTATTAAGCCAGCGCATGCCTTAAGCATGCGTGAGCCATTTCCCTACAAGGAGTTATTGCCGCGTGTTCAACCACCTTGCCCACCAACTGTCTTGCCGCCTCAGTCGCGGTGCTACTGCCGCCCTGCTGTTGACTGGAATCGCAGCAACCAGCTCTAGCTTGGCCCAAGCCCAGGAATTTTTGAGCATCAAAGGGAATACGGTCAATATTCGGGCCAAACCTACAACCAGCTCTGAGATTGCCTGGGAGCTAATCCAGGGTTATCCGGTTCAAGTCATTGATCGTAAAGACGATTGGGTCAAAGTCAAAGACTTTGAAGGCATGCTGGGTTGGGTACACCAGCCTTTGACCATGACAGAGCCCCATTTCTTGATCAAGGCCGAAACTGTCAATCTGCGTGCAGGCCCTGGCACCAACAACGGCGTGATCACAAAGCTCAGCAAATACGACATCGTCAAAACGCTGGAAAAACGTGATAACTGGGCCAAGGTACAAACTTCGGATGGCCAAGAAGGCTGGATGTTGGAAAGCCTTGGCTGGGGCTGGTAAATCAGACCAACAAAAAACGGCGCTGACAGCGCCGTTTTTTTATGTTCATTGAGACACCCAAGCTGGCAGGCTATTAATCGCTAATGACTACCTGCGCTAGAGGTGCAAAACCATGATTGAGCGGCCCTTGACCCTGCCCGGTATGCACCCTTGCTCCCGAAGCAATTGCGCCAAGAATGTAGGTGCGTGCGCTCTCCACAGAGGTCACCAGGTCAAAACCCAGCGCCAAGTGCGCAGCAATCGCCGATGACAGCGTGCATCCTGTGCCATGCCCGTTGTGGGTGTGAATACGTTGCGATCCCAACTCCTTGCGCAGCCCATTGCGATCTGCGAGCAAGTCCACCACCCAGTCACCGGGCAAATGCCCACCTTTGAGCAGCACCCGAGGCGCCCCCATATCAAGCAGTGCCTGTGCAGCAGCGGCCATGTCCGCCGCATCGCTAATCTTGCGGCCAATCAACCATGCGGCTTCATCCAGATTGGGCGTAATCACTGCCGCCAGCGGAAAAAGCTCTCGAACCAATACCTCGACCGTCTCATCGCGCATGAGCTTGTCACCGCTGGTGGTCACCATGACCGGGTCCAGCACCACCTTGGTGATGCCATAGTGCCGAATCGCTTGGGCAACCACCTGCACCACATCCGGCGCGTGCAACATACCGATCTTGATGGCGTCTATGCCAATGTCTTGCGCAACTGCATCAATCTGCGCTTTGAGCATGGCTGCCGGAATGCCGTGGATACCGGTAACACCCAAAGTGTTTTGGGCCGTGATGGCAGTGATTGCCGTCATGCCATAGCAGCCCAAAGCGCTAAAAGTTTTCAGGTCTGCCTGTATGCCTGCGCCACCACCACTGTCAGAGCCAGCGATGGAGAGCACCCGTGCATAACGTGGCAAAGAGGAGATGGCACTGCTTTGTGGCTGTTGTTGCGTAGTCATGCCGAAAATTATGACCTAAGCCAAGGCTTGTTGAGGACTACACAACCTGATGTCCGCCCCTTGTGCTGTAATCGCGACTTGCGGACGAAACAGGGGTGTCCTGCTGGCGAGTGATGTACTTGTCCAGCGCACGGCTGAGAAAAAACCCTGGGGCAAACAACACGGCCACGTGTGCCCCGCTACCCGATCCAGATCATGCTGGCGTGGGGAGTTTCACCAGAGCGGCAGTCGCACTCGGCTGCAACGCCCGTTTTGTCCATCAGCGGCAACTAGCAACGGACGAAACTCGCACCATGATCGCTCTGACCAACCCTTCCCACATAGCCATCCTGGGTGCAGGCCTGATGGGCCGTTTACTGGCTTTGGAGCTGGCGCGTGAAGGCCATCGAGTCGAAGTATTTGAAGCCAAGGGCCCCGAAGCCGATGGGGCTGCCGCCCGCGTGGCCGCGGCCATGCTGGCACCACTGGCCGAATCTGCCATTACCGAGCCCGGCGTGGTGCGAATGGGCCAATACGGCTTGACCCGCTGGCCCCAATTGATTGCGCAGCTGGATGCGCATGTTTACTTCCAACAAAACGGTACGTTGGTCGTCTGGCACCGCCAAGATGCGGCGGATGCTCACCGTCTGTGTGGCCTGTTTGAAAAACATCGCCGCATCAACCCCAGCTTGCCTGCCTTGGAAAATCTGGAGACACCGCGTTTCAACCAGTTTGAGCCCGCATTGCAAGGCCGCTTTAGCCAAGGCGTTTACCTGCCCGGTGAAGGCCAGCTGGACAATCGCCAGTTGCTGGCTGCGCTGGAGATCACCTTGACGCGCCTGGGTGTGCCACTGCATTGGCATTGCCCACGCGAAACCAGTCAGTTCACGCCCGGCACAGCAGGGCAGCCTGACTTGGTGATTGACTGCCGTGGCCTGGGCGCGCGTACCGAATGGAACGAAGTACGCGGCATTCGCGGTGAAGTGGTGCGCGTACACGCGCCTGAAGTGACGCTGCAGCGCCCCACCCGCCTGGTGCATCCCCGCTATCCGCTGTACATAGCCCCCAAGGAAAACCATATCTTTGTCATCGGCGCCACCGAGATTGAGTCAGACGACATGGGGCCTGCCAGCGTGCGCTCGGTGATGGAGCTGCTCAGCGCGCTCTACACCGTGCATTCAGGTTTTGCCGAGGCGCGCATTCTGGAAATTGCTACGCAATGCCGCCCCACTTTGCCCGACAACTTGCCGGCCTTGCGCTGGCTGGACGCACGCGTTTTGCAAGTCAATGGGCTGTACCGGCATGGCTACATGATCTCGCCCGCTATGCTGGATATCACTTTGGAGCTGCTGCGCACCGGCAGCTCCCAGCTTGCCGCGTCGATGGAGGTGGCCGTGCACGCCACCGCCACCTTCACCGCAACCGCTTAACTGTTACTGCTCCCCATGAACATGAACATCACCATCAATCAACAAGCTGTTGTGCTGCAAGCCAATGCCACCGTGGCTGACGCGATGGCGCAATGGCAAGCCCAGCCACCGTTTGCCGTGGCAGTCAATACCGAGTTTGTCCCCAAATCGCGCTACGCGAACCACCTCCTCGCAGAAGGTGATTGCCTGGAAGTGATTGCACCCGTGACAGGCGGCTAAGCGCCAGCCGTCACCATATATACTCAAATCAGCCTCAAGCCCTTGTAAATAAAGGGCAGACAGCTATCAAATTAAGCCATGAGCGAAAACATATCCTCCGCAGACAGCTTGGTGCTGTACGGCCAGACTTTCCACAGCCGCCTGTTGCTCGGCACCTCGCGCTACCCATCGCCTGCAGTGCTCGAAGCCGCCGTCGTGCGCTCCAAGCCCGCCATGGTGACGGCATCGCTGCGCCGTCAAGGCAGCAATGCCGCCGAAACCGGGGCCAGCTTTTGGGAACTGCTGCGCAAGCTGAATGTGCCGGTGCTGCCCAATACCGCTGGCTGCATGACGATCCAGGAAGCAGTGACCACCGCGCAAATGGCGCGTGAAGTGTTTGATACGCCGTGGATCAAACTCGAACTCATTGGCGACGACTACACCCTGCAGCCCGACACGCTCAATCTGGTCGAAGCCGCATCCATCCTCATCAAAGATGGCTTCCAAGTGCTGCCCTATTGCACAGAAGACTTGGTGCTGTGCCAGCGCCTGGTCGATGTGGGCTGCCAGGCGGTCATGCCTTGGGCTGCGCCCATTGGCACGGGCCGTGGCCCCGCCAACCCCTACGCCATGCAAATGCTGCGGGAGCGCCTGAATGTGCCGCTGATTGTGGATGCCGGCTTAGGCCGCCCCAGCCACGCCTGCACGGTCATGGAATGGGGTTTTGACGCCGTGCTGCTCAACACCGCCGTTGCCTTGTCGGAAGACCCGGTGCGCATGGCCGGTGCTTTTGCCGATGCGGTGCAAGCCGGCCGCGATGGCTACTTGGCCGGCGCCATGGCGCAGCAAACTGCCGCGCAGCCCAGCACCCCCGTTTTAGGCACACCGTTTTGGCACCATGACTGAGCAGCACATCACCGAAATGGCACAAGCCATCGTGGCCGCACACAGCGCCACCTTTGCCCCTGAAGGCAATCGACTGCCCGCACAGCCTGTGCCTGCAGCCTCCAGCCCCGTACCGGCTTATCAGGCGGCTTTGCAAGCCTGCAGTGCCTTGGGTTTTATCGCGGTGGATGCCGAATGTCTGGCCCAAGCCTGGCTGCGCCAGACCCAGCGCACCGGCCATTTCGATGCAGCCCACTGGCCCGATCAGCCGCAGGACTTTGGTTTGGTTGCCGCCGACCCTGCCTTGGCTTTTCCTGCATGTCCCCGCGCTTTGGGCTTGTACGGTGTACTGCCTACCGCAGAGTGGGTGGGCCGCATGGCGCACGCTGGCGTGCCTACGGTGCAATTGCGCTTTAAAAGTGAAGACCCAGTCGCCATTCTCAATGAAATTGCGGCCGCAATCCAAGCCGTTCAGGGCACGCATGCGCGCCTATTCATCAACGATCACTGGCGACAAGCGATTGATGCCGGGGCTTACGGTATTCACGTGGGCCAAGAAGATTTAGATGCACTGCAAGACGCGCAGCTGGATGCGATTCGCGCCAGTGGCCTGCGTCTGGGTGTCAGCACCCACGGCTATGCCGAAATGGTGCGTGCCCATGCGGTGCAGCCCAGCTATATCGCCTTGGGTGCCGTCTTTCCCACCACCCTGAAGAAGATGCTCACAGCGCCCCAAGGCGTAGCGCGCCTGCAAGCGTATGTGCGCCTGATGCAGCAGTACCCGCTGGTTGCCATTGGCGGCATTGCGGCTGAGCAATTCCCCGAGATTCTGGCCACTGGTGTGGGCTCCATTGCCGTAGTGCGCGCACTGGTCAACGCCCCTGATCCTGAAACTGCCGCCCAGCATTTATTGGCCTGCATGCAGACTACTTGAGCTTTCCCGGACCTTCTAGCCACGCCATCTGCGACCAATAAAAAACTGGCATAGCTTGTGCTTGTGTATACAAAACAAGCACTCAGGATGCAATTTCGCACCTGATATGGGCAGCAACTGACCTCCCTTTTTATTGTTCCTCTAAAGGAAATTCACGTGAAAAAAACTCTGATCGCTTTTGGCGTGGCTGTGACTTGCATGGGTGCTGCGCAAGCACAAAGCAGTGTGCAACTGTCTGGTTTGGTGGATATGTATGCCGGCTCCATGAAGCTGGCGGGCAATGACCGCACCAGCGAACTGGGCTCAGGCGGCATGACCACCTCGTGGTGGGGCGTGAATGGCACGGAAGATCTGGGCAACGGTCTCAAAGCAGGCTTTGCACTGGGCGCATTCTTCCGCGCGGACACCGGTACTCCCGGCCGTTTTGACCAAGCGTTTGGCGAAACATTCTTTGCACGCGATGCGAATGTGTCGTTGTCAGGCGGTTTTGGTAGCTTGAAACTGGGCCGCTCCATGGCGCCTAACTTCTTGCCCACCATCGTGTTCAACCCCTTTGGCGATTCGTTCACCGTTTCGCCGCTGGTGCTGCACGCCAACATGAACAACTCCGCCGATTACAAGACGACCGCGTCGGACACGGGCTGGAGCAACCAAATCACCTACACCACGCCCTCGTTCGGTGGTGTGACTGCCAACATTCACTACCAGTTTGGTGAACAGGCCGGCAAGACCGGCGCCAACAACATCGGTGTCAACGTGCTGTACTTTGGCGGCCCTCTGGCCTTGACGGCGTTCTACGAAACCGCCGGCCTGCTCAACAACCCCACCCCCACCAACTACGTTGCAGGCACCAAAAACAGCAACTGGATGCTGGGCGGCAGCTATGACTTCGGCGCAGCCAAGCTGTACGCCACCTATGGTGCTTCGGACAAGGAAGTTGCCAACGCCAAGAAGCTGGATCAAAAGACTTACTCCCTGGGCCTCGATGTTCCAGTTACCAAGGCAGGCACCGTCAAGCTAGCCTACGCCCACACCAAAACTGACTGGGTTGTCGGCTCCGACTTCAAGCGCCAGACCGCATCGCTGGGTTACGACCACTACCTGTCCAAGCGCACCGATGCCTACGCTGTGGCGATGTACGACAAGGATGACCGTTTCGCCGCCAACAAGTCAGGCACCAGCGTTGCTGTGGGCATCCGCCACCGTTTCTAATCCAGGCTCGTGCTGATGCAAAGCCCCTTCGCAGGGGCTTTTTTCATGCAGTACGCTGCTTATTTTGATAGCTGCATGCCGTTGCTAAATAAGCATTTCAATGCCTTTTATAGCTGAAACCTTTATTTAACAATGGCACACAGCTCACTTTTTAAGATCTACGCCATCTTGACGCTGGCCTTCTTGCAGCACTTGCAAGCGCAAAGCAATGGCCTGCGCAGCCGCAGCATCGCCCGCCTGCACCGCCCAACGCTGCTCCACCAGCAGCCAGGCCATGCCCCCCCTGCGCCACCCTTGTTCTGAAGCGATCTGCACGGCCTGTCGCACGCCATCCAGCCCCAAAGCACCAGCACGCAAAGCCACCCCGGCCGCCGTCAGCTGGGATAACGCCGCTGCTTGCGGCAGACTTTCGATCCGGGGCGATGCACTGAGCAGTTGCTGCGCCACGGCCTGCTGCGCACTAGGCAGCAAGGCCACATCCGCCGCACCATGCTGCCCTTGCAGATAACGCGCATAGGCTTGCTCAGCCGCAGCAGCGCCTGTGGCGTAGCGCTGGTAGCGCGGGCAATCGCCCAGCTCCAGCGCAGCAGTTTGCGCTGCGCACTCCAGCAAGGCCATGCGGGCCATGGCGCCAGGTTGTCCGGTGGCGGCCACCTCTTGGAAAGCCTTGCCCCACTCCACCTCGGCCACCCGCTGCTGCCCTTTTAAATACGCAGATACGGCGCGATCCGAGGCAGATTTTGACTCCAGCTGCCAATCCGCGGGCTTAGGTTGGCTGGAGCAAGCTGCCAATCCAGCACTGAGCGTTAGCAGTGCGCCATAAATTCCATGTTGCAAGTAAGTCATGGCAGTTGCACCTCCGCCTTTTTGGCAAATGGCCATTTGCGCTGCAAGTCGGTGAGCATGTCTTCAATCTTGCGCAGATTGCTCTCCACCTCATTGCGCAGCTGGCCAATATCGCTGCTGGCCTCATTCACATTGGAGGTAATGGATTCGGCATTCACCAGCACCGCATCGAGCTTGTTGAGGCTGCCACGCGTTGCCTCCAGCAACTGTTGCAGGGTCTGGACGGTGGCACGCACCTGGGGCATGACACCGTTGGCATCAAACACTTGCTGATCGGCGCGGTGCACCACGCGATCCATGCGCGACAGCAGCTGGTTGGCGCGATCAAGCATTTCCACCGTTTTGCGCGCATTCTCCGGCGTGCCCAGCAGCACTTGCATCGCGCCGTTTTCGCCGTTGAGCTTTTCTCCCAGCTGGCGAATCTGGTCCATCGATTTGCCCAATGAAGAGTCTTGGGCCGTCATCAGGGACAAGTTATTGAGCAAGTCTTTTGCCATGGCCACAATCTGCGGAATTTCTGCTGTGGCATCTCCGCGCAAGACAGGCCGCTCTGCGCCATCGGCCAAGGGCGGGTCTTCCAAAATACCGCTGTAGGCCTTGATCGTGGTGCCTCCCACAATGCCTTTGACCAAGGTAAACACACTCGATTCACGCAGCCAATGCGCATCCCTGCTCGGCACCGCCACCAGAATGCGCACGTTGCCATCGGGTGCCAACTCCAATCTGCTCACGCGGCCAATCGGAAAGCCAGAGAAAGTCATGTCCATACCCACAGACACGCCCTCCGAGTCGTCCGAAGTCAGCACCAGGGTTTGGGTCGTCTCAAAAGCGCCGCGTGCATGAAGCAAATACAGGCCAGCCCCCACAATCAGACAGCACGTAAAAAACAGCAGTAAAGCGGCTTTCAGCTCCAAATGGGCCACTGGCCGCAGTGTGGGATCGCTGTCAGCGTCTACAGCCTCAGAAGATGGCAAACGTGGTTCTGGCACGGTGTGGATGCTCCCTGTCAATCAATAATAGTTACCCATCAGGGAAGCCAGCTCAATCAATAAAAGCACCGCAAACATGCGCACCAGCCCATTGAGTTCATCGCCGGGACGGGCACCATATCTGCGAGGCTTGGCATACAGGCCGGTGGAAACAGGGATGATGGCCACCGCCAGACTGGACAACCAAGTTTTGAGGACGAACACCAACGTCACCGAAGTGTTGAACACATGACCAAACATGCGGGTGTACCCTTCTATCCCCGCCAAGGTAAATCCGTAGACACCGACGTACACCATCACCAAGGCTACAACACAAGACAGTGCTGCCAATGTCACACTGGCATACAGACCCGAGACCACGCGCGGTAAGGCTTGTAACCGCATCACCGGCTCGCCTCGCTGCTCACGCGCAAGCCATTCGCCCGATTGGCGCATCAGCGCCAGCTCACTGGCATAAGGAATCGTGCAGCGCATCGCCACAAAGAGGGCCGAGGTCAGCGGAATCAGCTCCAGCACCAGCACACGGATCACCATTTCCAGCGCATACCGCGACAGGCCGTAACTAATCGCCGTCACGACAACGATGCGCGTAATCACCAGGCAAATTAAAGCGGCCAAAACGGTAAAGCCCAGCAATATCGGCAGGGTATCGCGGTACATGCGCTGCAAAATGGGCTGCAGGGAGTGCCAGCGGTAAGTAGAAGGTGAGAGCAGGAGCACCCACACCATGGCTCCCAAATGGAAAATTCGCGCCCAAGCAACTGCGGTGTCACGGGCTAATTGCCAGATACGTAGCGATAAAGGGCGTTCTGTGGAGCGCATGTTCTCCATCATAGGCAAGCCCTTAGATTTACCAAAGCGAAGAAATTTTGAAAGTTCCCGCCATCTGCACTTCCTCCCGTCAACGCTTCGGGCAATTGCGCGATTCCCACGGCCCGAGAGAAGGCTAATTCACAGGTAAAGCGTTTGGCATGGCCATTTCAAAATGATGCTCCAGCGCCTGAAAAATTACAAAAACAAAAAAGCCCATCTTGCTAGCAAGATGGGCTTTATCTGGGGCGATCAATGGGGCTCGAACCCACGACAACCGGAATCACAATCCGGGGCTCTACCAACTGAGCTATGACCGCCGTAACTTTTGCAAAAATTCAGTTTTACCTGAACTGAACAACTTAAATTTGGGGTGGCTGATGGGGCTCGAACCCACGACAACAGGAATCACAATCCTGGACTCTACCAACTGAGCTACAGCCACCGTAAGAGAGTTAAATTATAGCTTGTTAAAAAGCTTCCAAAAGAAAAGCAAGAATTAATTTCTCGCTTAAGGCCTTGCAACTTTCATCTGTACATCAAACTTTTTCTTCAAAAGTTCGTAGTAAGCGGCCCCTTCTGCGGTACTGAGCAATTGTACATACTGGGCAGAGGCCCGGCGGTCAAATTGTTCATCTCTTTCAGTTTGAGCGACAATTTTATTCACCTTCACCACCGTATAACCCGCATTTCCCAAGCTAACGCCGGTCCAGGCTGGGAGTGTATCTGTCTTAGCTTGCAGGGCCGCCTCTAGTACTTCACGCGGCATGCCAACTGCGTTGTCACGCGATACCACAACTGCAGGCAAAAAGCCCTGTGCTTTCGTCGCATCAGCTTGCAACTCTTTTAGCTTTGCTTCTCCGGCTTCACGAGCCAGTACTGCTGACTGCTGCGCAACGAACAGTTCTTTCACTTGATCAGACACATCCTCAAATGCCAGTTGTTTTGCAGGTTGATAGCCAACTACGCGGCCAGAAGCCATTTGGTTTGAACCAACTTCAATCGCATCGGTATTGCGCTTGCCATCTAAGCTATCGGTCGCAAACAAAGCATCCAAAAATACTTCTTGTGCCAACGCCCCCTGTGCGCTTGGTGCAGGTTCACGGGTCACACCCTGAGCAGTTTGCAACTGCAAGCCAAGCTTTGCCACGACTGGCTGGAGGCTTTCAGACTCTTCATATACCGTATTAGCAAAGATCTCTGCAACTTCAGCAAACTTGCGCTGTGCTTGCTGGTCTTTGAGGTCATGAAGAATGGTTTCACGCACTGCTGCGAAACTAGGAACTTCAGGCTTCTTAATATCAGTGACCTGAATCACATGAAAACCAAATTCAGACTCCACTACCTCGCTAATAGCGCCCTTTTCCAAAGAGAAGGCAGCTTGCTCAAATTCGGGCACCATCGCGCCGCGTGCGAAGTAGCCAAGATCACCTCCAGCTACGGACGAACCTATATCTTCAGATTCGACCTTGGCAACTGCAGCAAAAGCAGAAGGATCAACTTTGACTTTTTCAGCCAATGCTTGCGCTTTAGCCTTGGCAGCTTCACGCTCTTGGGCCGGCAAATTTTTTCCAGCATTCACCAAGATATGGCTAGCGCGACGCTCCTCTTGGCCACTACCCAGACGATCTGCATTCTCTTTGTAATAAGCTTGCAAATCTTCTTCGCTGATTTCAATGGTTTTGCGTACGCTCTCAAGATCTAAGACCACATACTCAACGCTCGCTTGCTCAGATTGTTGAAACTGTGCAGCGTTGGCCTGATAGTAAGATCTCAGCGCTTCGTCATCCGTTTTGACTTCTACAGCAAAATCTTTGGCATTAAATTGCGCCACTTGGATTTCTCGGCGCTGCAAAAATGCATCCATTGCAGATTTCGCCAGCACTGGCGTAGCAATACTAGTGTTCATCACACCGCCAACAACTTGCGCTAAAGACATTTCACGGCGCAATGATGCTTCATAGCCTTCCGGAGTCATGCCTTGCGCAGCCAGCAACGCGCGATACCCATCTGCATCCAAGCTGCCATCTGGTTTGCGCAAACTGGCAATTGCAGGCATCTCATGCAAAGTGCGCGCTAAAGCCGCATCACTTGTCACGAGGTTCATCTTTTGTGCAGCTACTTGAAAGACACGATCTCGCACCATGCGCTCCAGCGATGCATAACGAGCCTCAGGAGAATCCATAAGCTTCGTATCTATATTTGGATTTTCCGCACGCAGGCGATCACTTTCATAGCGATGCATATTGTCCCAGTCGTTCTGGGTAATGTCCTGCCCATCCACTCGCGCTACTGTTGGGCTGGAGCCCGAAAAATAGCTTTGGTCGATACCGACGAAAATAAACGAGGGAATGATCAGCAAGAACAACAAGATCATCACGAACTTGGAATGCTTGCGGATGGATTCGAGCATAGTCAATCTTTCTGAGATGCAAAAAAAGGCGAACTCACGCCCGCCTTTTTGCCGGAACAGTACGCACAAAGCCCCGCGCTTCGACCTACGCCAAGCCCTAGACTACAGGCGACCGCACCTACCGGTTAAGGAAACTCAAAGATTCTAACCTTGGTTTCCTTCTACGCTACGACCAAGCTAAGGCGCCCGGCAAATACCAAAACAAAAAAAGCACTTAGATTGCTCCAAGTGCTTTTGCATTAATTTAGTGGTGGGTGCTAACGGGGTCGAACCGCTGACCTACGCCTTGTAAGGGCGCCGC
>JADMKK010000030.1:75287-103080 GCA_015478895.1 Comamonas sp.
AACCGCTGACCTACGCCTTGTAAGGGCGCCGCTCTACCAACTGAGCTAAGCACCCGCTGTGATTTTTATACCTCAAACAAAAAATAAATAGAAAAATCTAAATACTTGTGACAGTGGGTGAGTGGTGGGTGCTAACGGGGTCGAACCGCTGACCTACGCCTTGTAAGGGCGCCGCTCTACCAACTGAGCTAAGCACCCCACTGCTTAAATCTGTTTAATTTAAAGCGTCTTTCAGCGCCTTACCCGGACGGAATTTAGGCACCTTAGCGGCTTTAATCTTAATAGTATCGCCTGTACGGGGATTACGCCCAGTACGTGCAGCACGCTTACCGACTGCGAAAGTTCCAAAACCTACCAGAGAAACTGTACCGCCCTTTTTGAGGGTTTTTTTCACCGCATCAATGGTCGACTCCAGTGCGCGTGCAGCAGCAGCTTTGGAGATATCGGCATTGTTAGCGATGTGCTCAATCAGTTCAGTCTTATTCACAAGATTCCTCTCGAGAAATGGTTGTTGGAGCGCCAGTATGACACGAGCAACCTTTAAATCACTCAACACCAAAATCAGTGCTTGTCTGCGTTGGCCTAGATTCTAGCTAGGTTTGATGGCTGTTTTTCCGAAAAAACGAAATTTTCAAAACAGGAAGTCATCAAGGCTTCAAAAATAGCCACTTTGCGCGTAAGTCACCACTTCGATTTTTCAGCGTACAACCATAGAGCCTTTAGCCTCTTAGTTGCCAATGCGGCAAGAGCTCTTACTTATCGACGCGACGGCGTATCTCTGGAATTGCTTTTTGCAAGTAGTAGACCATCGACCACACCGTGAGCACGGCAGCCGCCCAAATCAGTACCTGCCCCCAAAGCTTGGTGTCGATCACGCCCATTAGCGTTCCATCAAACAACAAAAATGGGATAGCGACCATTTGCACAGTAGTTTTGACCTTACCGAGCATATGCACCGCAACACTTTTGCTGGCCCCAATTTGCGCCATCCATTCGCGCAAGGCAGAGATGGCAATTTCACGACCAATGATGATGAGCGCCACAAACACATCAGCCCGCTGTAGATCCACAAGAACCAGCAGCGCAGCACACACCAGAAATTTGTCTGCGACAGGGTCTAGAAAAGCTCCGAAAGAAGACGTTTGATTAAGTTTTCGGGCCAAGAAACCATCCAACCAATCTGTGGCGGCAAAGACGATAAACATCAGTGCGGCAATCAAATTGCGAGTTTCCAGCTCAAATGGTGCGTAAAACACTCCAATGATCAAAGGGATAGCGGCAATGCGCGTCCAAGTCATTAAAGTGGGTATGGTGAAGAACATGCTAGCGATTGTGTCATGGCTCAAGCGGTTTGAAAGCAAGCCTACGAGCGAGCGAAGATGATGAATCGCTATCTGCCCCGCTTTAATGCAGGACTTTATAGATATCTTCTGCCAAGCTTGCAGAAATGCCATCGACGGTCATCAAATCTTCCACACTGGCATTGGATACACCACGCACACCCCCAAAACGCTGCAGCAATCGCGCGCGGCGCTTAGGCCCAACGCCAGGGATTTCTTCCAAACTACTTTGACCAGTGCGCACTTTGGCGCGCTGTGCACGCATGCCTGTGATGGCGAAACGGTGTGCCTCATCACGGATCTGGGCAATCAGCATCAGGGCTGCGGAGTCATAGCCCAAATAAACCTTAGCTCGGCCATCGGCAAACACCAACTCTTCCAAGCCCACTTTACGGCCCTCACCTTTTTCAACCCCAACGATGCGCGAAATATCCAGCCCCAGCTCAGCAAACACCTCACGCGCCATGCTGACTTGGCCTTTACCGCCGTCCACCAGCACCAAATCGGGTAATTGAGGGGCTCCCACCTCTAGCTCGACACCATCAGCGGCCTGCAGCGCATCGGCCACCGGCTTATAGCGCCGCTGGAGCACCTGCCGCATCGCCGCATAGTCGTCTCCGGGTGTGATACCGGTGATGTTGAAGCGCCGGTATTCACTGTTCTGCATTTTGTGCTGCCGAAATACTACGCAAGAAGCCTGCGTATTCTCGCCCGCTGTATGCGAGATATCAAAACACTCTATGGCCAACTCATCCAAACGTTCTTGGGGCAAATCCAGTGCCTCGGCCAAGGCACGTGTGCGCGCATGCTGTGAGCCCTCTTCTGCCAACAAGCGGGCCAGCTGAATGCTTGCGTTTTGCAGCGCCATCTCCAGCCAGATACGCCGCTGCTCACGCGGCTGATGCACGGCGGCAATTTTGTAACCTACCTGCTCAGACAATGCCTTAATCAGCAGCGCATCCACAGACTCGCTCAGCACCAATACTTGGGGAATTGGCACATCGATGTAGTGCTGCGCCAGAAAAGCTTCCAGCACGCGCACCTCCACGCTTTGACCTTGCACGTCATCCTCTGATTCGTAGACCCCCATAGCATCATCGAGTTGCGATGGAAAATAGGCACGGTCACCCAAATGCCGCCCACCCCGCACCATGGCCAGATTCACACAAGCGCGCCCACCCTGGACTTTGACAGCCAGGATGTCGGCATCTTTGTCACTGTCCGTCTCAATGGCCTGCTGGTGCAAGACGGCGGCCAGCGCGCTCATCTGGTTGCGAATTTCAGCAGCCTTTTCATACTCCATCTCTTGCGCGTATTTCATCATGCGCTGCTCCATATCTTTGAGCAGCGCCTGCGTTTCTCCCCGCAGCATCGCTTCTGCATTGCGCACATCCGCTGCGTAATCTTGCGGACTGATGAGATCGACACAAGGCCCCGAACAACGCTTAATTTGGAACAGCAAACAAGGCCGCGAGCGGTTGGCAAACACCGTGTCTTCACAAGTGCGTAAACGGAACACTTTTTGCAGCAGTTGAATGCTTTCCTTGACGGCCCAGGCACTGGGATAAGGGCCAAAGTAACGGTGTTTTTTATCGGTGCCGCCACGGTAATAAGCAATGCGGGGAAATTGCTGTCCTGGTAATTCGCTGCGCCCGTCCAGCTCTGCCACCCCGGTGATTTTGAGGTAGGGATAGCTTTTGTCATCCCTAAACAAAATGTTGTATTTAGGGTGCTGGGTCTTGATGAGATTATTTTCTAGCAGCAGCGCTTCGGCCTCAGAGCGCACCACGGTGGTTTCTAGTTTCGTGATCTTGCTGACCATATGACCAATGCGCGTTCCGCCGTGGTCTTTCTGGAAATAGCTGCTCACGCGGCGTTTGAGATTGCGCGCCTTGCCCACGTACAGCAATGTATTGGCCGCATCAAAGTACCGGTACACGCCTGGCAAAGCAGGCAAGGTAGCCACTTGGGCCAGCAGCTCAGAAGAATGCACAGAAGACGACATAACCCCATTGTGCTGCCTGCGCAGCTCACCTTACAAGATCACAAAAAAATAGCTTCATCCCTTTGCTGGCATTGGGCTCAGGCCGTATTTGCGTATGAGGACTACCAATGCCGTGCCCCAACCTATAAGTACGAGGCTGCGCTACCATCGCTGCGCTTTATTACCAATGCACGCCATGACCGCCACCGTTGAACCCAATCTTCTGCAGCCCGCTACCACATGGGATATTTTTTGCCGAGTCATCGACAACTATGGCGACATCGGTGTGTGCTGGCGTTTGGCGACTGAATTAGCGGCGCGTGGTTTGTCCGTTAATTTGCGCATTGATGATGCCTCCGCCTTGAACTGGATGGCTCCGGAAGGTTTCAAGGACGTGCAAGTTCTGCCCTACGATGCGCCTTATGCGCCGCACCCCCAAGTCGTGATTGAAGCCTTTGGCTGTGAGGCCCCACCGCTTTATTTGGCCGCTTTGGCCCAGCACCACGGCGCAGCCCAAGCACAGACAACGCGCCTGCCTGTCTTGGTGAATCTGGAATATTTATCCGCAGAGCCCTACGTGGAGCGCTGCCACCGCCTGCCTTCTCTGATCATGTCCGGCCCTGCAAAAGGCCTGACACGATGGTTTTTCTATCCAGGATTTACTGCGCAAACAGGGGGATTGATCCGTGAGCAATCTTTGCCCGCCCGGCAAGCAAGTTTTGATAGCCAAGCTTGGAGAACTGCCCATGGTTTGAAAACGACGCAGTGCGCGATTTCACTTTTTTGCTATGAACCCGCCGCGTTACCGCAGTTCTTGAACCAGCTTGTTACGTCTGCTGCGAATGCCGAGTGGGGCCCTCAATTGCTGGTGACACCGGGGCGCGCAGCGCAGGCTGTCAAAAGACAAGCGGCATCCCATTCACTCCAGCCGACCTACCTCAATCCCTGCACCCAAATGCAGTTCGATGAAATGCTGTGGGCTTGTGATCTGAATTTGGTACGCGGCGAAGATTCACTCGTGCGCGCATTGTGGTCAGGGCGGCCTTTTGTATGGCACATCTACCCGCAAGAAGACAACGCCCACCACGCCAAGCTCAATGCTTTTTTGGATTGGATGAATGCCCCACACAGCTTGCGCCAATTTCACCATGCCTGGAATGGCATGGCAGAGGCCCTATCGCTGCCCGTTATTTCGCCGCAATTGCTACAGGAATGGCGCCTTTGCGTAGAGCGGGCACAACAAAAACTACATAGCCACATTGACTTGATCACACAGCTGCAAGAGTTCACCGCGGAAAAAAGCTAAAATCTCGCCTTTGCCCTTCTGAGAGCGGCTGCCTGTTCATGCGCAGCCGCCGCTTAGACGGCTCCCGCCGCGGAACATGCGGCAGGCCTTACGCTTTCTCGAAGCGCCATGCTTGCCTGCCGTGTTGAGCGGCTTCACCCAACCAGCTAAGCAAGCTATGAAAATCGCTCAAGAAATCCGCGCCGGCAACGTCATCATGCACGGCAAGGACCCCATGATTGTCCTGAAGACCGAATATGCACGTGGCGGCCGTGGTGCAGCAACTGTGCGTATGAAGCTCAAGTCGCTGATCGGCAACTTCGGCACAGAAAACGTGTTCAAGGCCGACGACAAGATCGACAACGTGATCTTGGACAAGAAGGAATGCACTTACTCCTACTTTGCTGACCCTATGTACGTGTGGATGGACGAAGAGTTCAACCAGTACGAAGTGGAAGCCGAAAACATGGCGGATGCTCTGAACTACCTCGAAGACGGCATGGTTGCCGAAGTGGTGTTCTATGACGGTAAGGCCATCTCCTGCGAACTGCCCACCACCATCGTGCGCGAAATCACTTGGACTGAGCCAGCAGTCAAGGGCGACACATCCGGTAAGGTGTTGAAGCCTGCCAAGATCGCTACTGGTTTTGAAATTTCTGTGCCCTTGTTTGTGGCACAAGAAGACAAGATCGAAATCGACACACGCACTGGCGAATACCGCAAGCGCGTCTAAGGGTGTACGGCCTCAGCGCTATTACCCTGCAAAGAAAAGCCACCTCGACAGGTGGCTTTTTTTATAGCAGTTTGCCCTTGGTATTGAACGCTTTCAGATATGTTTCTAGCTGAACTGTAGATACATCAAGGGCAGGGCGCTCTTATTAAAATAGCCAGTGGTTACAGACCATAAGTTCTGGGCGTCACATCCGTCGGTGCGGTGCGCAATTGCTGCTCTAGCTGGCCCACATAAGCTGCTGTTGAATTGTCGCTTTCTTGCACGCGCGCATGCAGGTGGGACTCCAGACGATCCATACGCTCCACCAAACGCTGCTCTTCTTCGCGGTGCAGATTTTCAATCGCAATGCGCAGCTCGGTAAATCGCGAGGCTTCAGCCTTGTCAGCCAGCTCCCGCTGCGCAGCGATTTCCTTGGCATGGGTTCGTGCTTCCAGCAACCATGCGCCTTGCATGGCAATGACATACGCCACAAAAACGATCGCCATCAACGCTGTCAGGCCCATCAAAATCAGGCCCAACGGCGCTTCTACTGAAGTAAAGCCTAGGGAAGTGGTGACGTTCTGCGCCAGATAAGGGAAATTAAAGAATGCCAGCACGCCAATCACCACCATGATGAGCGTGAGCAAGGCGATACGAGATTTCATGATCACTATCCTTGTTTGTTTATGCAGACATTCTCGCTGTAAAGGTGGAGCGGCCAACGCCAGCGCGCAGCGCATCTTCCGCGATCCCTCCTCCTACATCCAACAAAAAAGCCACCCGAAGGTGGCTAGGCCGTCATGCATCCCAAAAAAGGGGGGTCAGTTGACCTTATCGAGTTGATTCAAGATGGCAGGATTTTCCAGGGTGCTGGTGTCTTGCGTGATCGCTTCCCCCTTGGCGATGGAGCGCAACAAGCGGCGCATGATTTTGCCGCTGCGCGTTTTGGGCAAGTTCTCGCCAAAACGGATGTCTTTGGGCTTGGCAATCGGGCCAATTTCCTTGGCCACCCAATTGCGCAGCTCATTGGCAATTTGCTTGGCTTCTTCACCCGTGGGCAAAGGCCGCTTGAGCACCACAAAGGCGCAAATCGCCTCACCCGTCATATCGTCTGGACGCCCCACTACGGCGGCTTCTGCCACCAAATCAGTCTTGGCTACCAAGGCAGATTCAATTTCCATGGTGCCCATACGGTGGCCCGACACATTGAGCACATCATCAATCCGCCCCGTAATGCGAAAGTACCCACGATCTGCACTGCGCACTGCGCCATCACCGGCCAAATACGTGGTGCCCCCTAGCTCTTCGGGGAAGTAACTCTTTTTAAACCGCTCTGGATCGCCCCAGATATTGCGAATCATGCTGGGCCAGGGGCGTTTGACTACCAGCATGCCGCCCGCGCCGTTGGGCATTTCGTTACCCGTTTCATCCACGATGGCAACCGCAATGCCAGGCAGGGGCAATGTGCAGGAGCCGGGCACCAGCGGGGTGGCACCGGGCAAAGGCGTAATCATGTGCCCGCCGTTTTCGGTCTGCCAGAAGGTGTCCACAATCGGACAGCGCTCGCCGCCGATGTTCTTGTAGTACCACATCCACGCTTCAGGATTGATTGGCTCTCCAACGCTGCCTAAAAGACGCAGGCTCGACAGATCAGAGTTTTTTGGATGGGCTTTCTCATCCGACTCCGCCGCCTTGATAAGGGAACGGATGGCGGTAGGTGCTGTGTAGAAGACGGTGCAGCCATGGCGCTCAATCATTTGCCAAAAGCGCCCCGCATTGGGGTACGTGGGTACGCCCTCAAAGACGATCTGGGTTGCACCGGCAGCCAGTGGCCCATAAGCGACATAGGTGTGCCCGGTGATCCAGCCAATGTCTGCGGTGCACCAAAACACATCGCTGGGCTGCAGATCGAACGTCCACTCCACGGTTTGCTTGGCCCACAGCAGGTAGCCACCCGTGGAATGCTGCACGCCCTTGGGTTTGCCGGTAGAGCCGCTGGTGTAGAGGATGAACAGGGGGTGCTCGGCCTCCACATTCACGGGCGCGCATTCCTTGGACTGACCTGCCAATAACTGTGCGAACGCGACGTCCCGCCCTTCTTGCATATTGCAAGCCGTGGCTGTACGCTCATAGACGAACACATGCTTGACAGCGCCGCAACCGCCCATCGCCAGCGCATCGTCCACAATGGCTTTCAGCGGCAGCTCTTTGCCGCCACGCATTTGGTAGTTGGCGGTAATCACCGCCGATGCTCCGACATCCACAACGCGCTCTTGCACCGCCTTGGCAGAGAAACCACCGAACACCACACTGTGCGTTGCACCAATGCGTGCGCACGCTTGCATGGCGACCACCCCCTCAATGGTCATCGGCATGTAGATCAAGACACGATCGCCCTTTTGGATGCCGTGCGCTTTTAGGCCATTGGCAAACTGCGACACACGCTCCAGCAGCTCGCGGTAGGTGACTTTGGTAACTTGCCCATCATCGGCTTCAAAAATGATGGCTGTTTTTTGCTCCACCGCCGTTCCCATGTGCCTGTCCAGGCAGTTGGCACTGGCGTTGAGCTCACCATCTGCAAACCAGCGGTAAAACGGCGCATTGCTTTCATCCAGCACTTCGGTAAAAGGCTTGGCCCAGACCACATTCTCACGCGCCAGGCGTGC
Source organism: Comamonas sp. (assembly GCA_015478895.1). Classification (GTDB taxonomy): domain Bacteria; phylum Pseudomonadota; class Gammaproteobacteria; order Burkholderiales; family Burkholderiaceae_C; genus Comamonas. The sequence goes on from JADMKK010000030.1 coordinate 83,275, forward strand.
CCAGTAGCCTTCATAGTCTTGTTGTGCTTCTGTGCACAGCGCTTCATAGGCTGGCATACCTGAAATACGGGCGGCCTTTTGGAAGGCTTGCGGAGGTGGAAACACGCGGTTTTCCACCAACACAGACTCAATCGCGTTATTTGTGGCGTTCATGGTTTTGTCTCCTTGCTATTTTGGGTTTGTTTGCGGGCAAATGTCGGCCGCAGCACTTACATACCACTGACTCATTACGTCAATCAAACTCCAGGCCAATGTAAGACTTGCCAAGTTCTTACAACAAGAAATCGGCATTTTTTGGTCAATTTTTTTATTTTTAACCGCTTTTAACTACACCAGACACTTGAATAGCGCCGGATGATTAGTTAAGACGACAAAGTCGATAATTTAACCATTGACATCTATATACACAATAGTTAGAATGAACGCCTCATTAACAACCTGCCATGCAGGTAATTCGTACTTTTCGAGTGCGAATTGATCCGGTGTCAGCACTGCATCGCAGACCGCTGGCACCACAGCGCCGGACTTCTGGCACTGATGCACGGATATGTTTGGATCATGTGCCGCACAACCCTTGTGCGCTGCCTCTGCCCTTTCTCGCGGCCCTTGCGCACCACAGCTGTGCCATTCGGGCCCGATCTACCCCTTCACTGCAGCGTGCTTTTGAACAAGCACCGTGGGTGCATCGGCTGGTATGACGTTCGGCTACGTGTGTAGGCCGTCCAAGTTTGGCTTGTGACGCGGCTGCACTGTGTGTAACCCCCAAGAAAAATTTCAGGGAGGACAACCAGTGGCCAAACAAATTCGCATCGAAAACGTTTTCAAGGTCTTTGGTGAACAGCCAAAGCAAGCCTTGAGCCTCGTGCGGCAAGGGCTTTCCAAGCAACAAATTCTCGAACAGACCGGTCAGTCGATCGGCGTGTTCGACGCCAACTTCACCATTGAAGCCGGCGAAATCTTCGTCGTCATGGGCCTCTCGGGCTCCGGCAAATCTACCCTGGTACGCATGCTCAACCGCCTGATTGAGCCCACCAGTGGTCGCATCGTGGTGGATGGGCAAGACATCAACCAGCTCAACGACAAAGACCTGCGTGCATTGCGCCGCAAAGACATCTCCATGGTGTTTCAGTCATTCGCGCTGATGCCGCACATGAGTGTGCAAGACAACACCGCATTCGGCTTGGAGATGGCCGGCGTAGAACCCGCCACGCGCCAGCAAGCCGCGCAAGCCGCGCTGGAGCAAGTAGGCTTGGCCGGCTGGGGCCCGAGTTACCCCGATGAACTGTCGGGCGGTATGCAGCAGCGCGTGGGCCTGGCCCGCGCATTGGCCTCTGACCCCTCGATCTTGCTCATGGACGAAGCGTTTTCTGCGCTCGACCCCATCATCCGCACCGAGATGCAGTCCGAATTGCTGCGCCTGCAAGAAACCAAGCGCCGCACCATCGTGTTTATTTCGCACGATCTGGATGAAGCGATGCGCATTGGCGACCGCATCGCCATCATGAAAGACGGCCAAGTTATCCAAGTCGGCACGCCCGATGAAATCTTGCGCAGCCCTGCCGATGACTATGTGCGCAGCTTCATCAAGGGCGTGGATGCAGCCGCCGTGTTCAAGGCTTCGGACATTGCACGCCAGGCGCTCACCATCATCTCTGAGCACAGCGACCGGGGCTGCCGCGCTGCCTTGCGCTTGATTGAAGACTCGGACCGTGACCACGCCTATGTGCTCAATGCGCGCCAACGCCTGATGGGCGTGGTGTCTGCACAGTCACTGCGTGATGCCCTGCATGGCCACGAAGGCATGCTGGGCCTCAAGCACGCGTTCATCGACGGCGTGGTGCCGCTGGATGCCAACACCCCGGTCGCCGAACTGTATGGCCCTATGGCCACCGCACCCTGCCCACTTCCCGTACTGGGTGAAGACCGCAAATTCTTGGGCATTGTCAGCCGCACCACCATGCTGCGCTTTTTGGACCGGGACACCCCACCTGTGCCACCGCCGCAACCAGTACGCCCGCCGATCACACTCAACCCCCTGTTTCCGACTGGCGAGACGGACTCGCCCACGATGCTTCAAGAGCATTCCGACAGCACAGCCCCCCGTCAACCACAAGGAGAACAAGCATGAGCGAGGCCACAATCGCCACAGATCCATGGAGTACCAACGCAGCGGCGCAAGACGCTGACCCTTGGGCGGCCAGCACCCAAACTGCCCCAGCCGCAGACCCTTGGGCATCGCCCGAAGCGGCAAGCACTGCGGTAGACAGTGGCACAGACTGGCTCAGCACGGGCAGCAGTGCGCCCGAGGCGCCACTGAGCTTTTGGGAGCGACTCCAAACCGAAGGCGTGCCGATTGAGGCGTGGATCAACCAAGGCCTAGGCTGGGTGGTCGATAACTTCCGCCCCTTCTTTCAAAGCATCCGTACACCCATTGATGCCACCTTGTCTGGCGTGGAGCAACTCATGCTGGCCCTGCCCTGGCCGGTGCTGACGGTGCTGGTGGCTTTGGTGGCCTGGCAATTCGCCGGACGCGGTCTGGCGCTGGGCAGTGCACTGTCACTGTTGGCTATTGCTGCTTTAGGCATTTGGCCAGAGGCCATGGTCACCCTGTCGCTGGTGCTCACTTCGCTGGTGTTCTGTATCGTAATTGGCCTGCCACTGGGCATTTTGATTGCTTCGAGTGACCGCATCCAGCGCTGGACGCGTCCCCTGCTCGATGCCATGCAGACCACGCCTGCCTTTGTGTACTTGGTGCCCGTGGTGATGCTGTTTGGCATTGGCAACGTGCCCGGCGTGATCGTCACCATCATCTTTGCACTGCCGCCACTGGTGCGATTGACCAATCTGGGCATCCGTCAAGTGCGCCCCGACTTGATCGAAGCCAGCCGCGCCTATGGCGCTTCACCATGGCAACTGCTGTGGAAGGTGCAATTGCCGCTGGCCATGCCCAACATCATGGCGGGTATCAACCAAGCGCTGATGCTGTCGCTGTCCATGGTGGTGATCGCATCCATGATCGCTGTTGGCGGTCTGGGGCAGATGGTGCTGCGCGGTATTGGTCGTCTGGATATGGGCCTGGCCACCGTCGGTGGTCTGGGCATTGTGTTGCTGGCCATCGTGCTGGACCGCATCACACAGGCCATGGGCCAGCCGCACCGTGGCGGTGAGCGCTGGTGGCACCGCGGCCCTGCAGGCTGGATTCTGAAGCCACGCAAGCCATCTTAAAAATCTTAATTCATAGCTACTTGCCCTTGCTACATAAGGGCTAGCAGCCAATTTGACTGATATTTCAACAAGGAGGACGACGATGACATCTATCACCCATGCCACCCGTACCCTGACCGCCGTGGCCGCAAGCGCCCTGGCCTTGACCTGTCTAAGTGCCCAGGCCAATGAAACGCCCGGCGAAGGCGCCCCCGGCAAAGGCGTGAAGGTCTACCCGCTCAAAAGCTCGTTGGCTGAAGAAACATTTCAGACCCAGCTGGTCGTGAAAGCTCTGGAGCAGTTGGGCTACGACGTTCAGCCCATCCAGGAAGTGGAATACCCCACCGCCCACTTGGCGCTGGGCAATGGCGACGCCACTTTCATGGCTACGCACTGGAATCCGCTGCACGCAGACTATTACAAGAATGCCGGCGGTGATGCCAAGCTCTACCGCAAAGGTGTGTACTCCGACAATGCTGCACAGGGCTACTTGATCGACAAGAAAACGGCCGATGCGCACAAGATCACCAATATTTCTCAGCTGACTGACCCAAAAATCGCCAAGCTGTTTGATGCCGATGGTGATGGCAAGGCTGATCTGACCGGCTGCAACCCCGGCTGGGGCTGTGAAGCCATGATTGAGCACCACATGGATGCTTACAAGCTGCGCGGCACCGTCACCCACCAGCAAGGCACCTACTCTGCGCTGATCGCGGACACCATCTCGCGCTTCAAGTCTGGCAAGCCCGTGCTGTACTACACCTGGACGCCCTACTGGGTGAGCAACGAGCTTCAGCCCGGCAAAGACGTGGTCTGGCTGGAAGTACCTTTCTCTTCAGCCCCCGGCGAGCAAAAAGGCACCGACACCAAGCTGCCCAACGGAAAGAACTACGGTTTTGTCGTGAACAAGCAGCACATCGTGGCCAACAAGGCCTGGGCCGAGAAAAACCCTGCGGCCGCCAAGCTGTTTGAAATCATGCAGCTGCCGGTGGGTGATATCAACGCCCAAAACCACATGATGAGCCAAGGCCAGGGCAAGTCTGCCGACATTGACCGCCACGTCAACGGCTGGATCAAGGCCCACCAGAAGACTTTTGATGGCTGGCTTACCCAGGCCAAGGCAGCCGCCACCAAAGACTAAGACGCTCTCTGCATCGGGCACTTCGCATGCTGCATGCGGAGTGCTTTTTTTATGTCCGCTGTCCCTCGCGATCCGCAAGGGCTATTCGGCACTATCTCAAGAAGAAAGGAAATCCTGTACGCATGTCAAATTTGCCGCACAACATTCTTCATCGCAACACCCACGAATTAACGCACCCCGAGCGCCGACGCCATCTGCACCACTGGTTGGCCGTAGCTGCAGGGCTCGGCCTCAGCGCGGCGGCACCCGCATGGGCCAAAGACCCGGCCTTACCAGGCAAAGGCGTGCGTGTATTGCCCCTGAAAAGCAATCTGATAGAGGAAGCCTTTCAGACCCTGCTGGTGATGCGTGCGCTGGAGCAGCTAGGTTATAACGTTGCTCCTTTCCAGGAAGTGGAATACCCATTGGCACACCTGGCAGTGGCCAATGGCGATGCCACCTTCATCGCTAACCACTGGAACCCTCACCATGCGGAGTTCTACAAAAGTGCGGGCGGGGATGCCACACTTTCGCGCAAGGGTGTATTTGCTGCGGGAGCCGTGCAGGGTTATCTGATGGACAAGCGCACCGCGCAAAAATACGGCATTACCAGCTTGGGCCAACTCCAAGACCCGGAACTGGCCAAACTGTTTGACACCGACGGCGACGGCAAAGCGAATCTGGTGGGCCCCAACGCAGGCTGGGGTGCGGAAGCTGTAGTCTTTCACCACCTCAAGACTTTTGACTTAGAGAAGACGGTCAGCTACACCCAGGGCAGCTATCCCGCGCTGATCTCCGAGACACTGGCGCGCTTCAAGGAAGGTAAGCCCGTGGTGTACTACGGCTGGATTCCCTACTGGCTGAGCAATGTATTGCGCCCAGGCCAAGAAGTAATATGGCTGGAGGTGCCCTACTCCAGCATGCCTGGCGTGCAGGCTGGCACCAATACCAAGTTGGCCAACGGCAAGGACTATGGTTTCCCGCTGAATAACCAATACATTGTGGGCAACAAGAAGTTTGTGGCGGACAACCCCGCGGCCGCCAAACTGTTTGAAATCATGCGTTTGCCCATTGCAGACATCACTGCGCAAAACGCTCTGATTCACCAAGGTCAAGGCACCCCTGCACATATCCAGCGCCATGCGAACGCCTGGATTCGCGCACACCAATCCTTGTTTGACGGCTGGCTTAACCAAGCCCGCGCAGCCGCCAAATAAGCTGCCTGGGGTTTAGAAGCTTTCCCAATCATCGGTATTGGCGGTGGCTTTGAAGGGGCCGGCAGTCGCAGTGGTTTTGCTGCCCGCACCTTCATGTTTTTTGACTTTCGAAGCGGCGACAGGAATGGCACGCACAGATGCCTTCGCCGGTGTTTCACGTTGCACCGATCTTTGTACCGTGACATTTGCCGCTTTAACATGTGAAGACACGGTTACGGCAGACATGCCGCTGAGCTTAAAGACTGCGACCGCATCCACCAGCTCTTGCGCTTGCTTGCGCAAGCTATCGGCTGCGGCTGCACTTTCTTCCACCAAGGCGGCATTTTGCTGTGTGGTCTGATCCATTTGCGTCACAGCCTCCCCCACTTGCGCAACGCCTTGGCTTTGCTCGTTGCTGGCGGCACTGATTTCACCCACGATATCGGTCACACGGCGGATGGCTGAGACAACTTCCGACATGGTGTTACCGGCCTTGTCCACCAAGTGGCTGCCTTGTTCCACACGCTCTACGCTGTCAGTGATCAAGCCTTTGATTTCCTTGGCAGCTTCTGCACTGCGCTGTGCCAAGTTGCGCACTTCTCCAGCCACCACCGCAAAACCACGCCCTTGCTCACCAGCGCGTGCCGCTTCAACCGCAGCATTGAGCGCCAGAATATTGGTCTGAAAAGCAATCGAATCGATAACTCCAATAATGTCCGCAATCTTGCGGCTGCTTTCATTGATGCCTCGCATGGTATCTACCACCTGTCCCACCACCTCCCCGCCTTGCAAGGCAACCGTCGAAGCATTCAATGCCAGCTGATTGGCTTGGCGTGCGTTCTCTGCATTCTGGCGCACTGTAGAGCCCAGCTCTTCCATAGAAGCAGCCGTTTCTTCCAAAGCGCTGGCCTGCTCTTCGGTACGACCCGATAAGTCCGCATTACCCATTGCAATTTGATTGCTGGCAGAAGCGACACCGTCCGCACCCGTCCGCACCCGTGCGCACGGTATGCACCGTACTCACCAAGCTTTCCTGCATACGTTTCAGGGATGCCAAAAGCATGCCCAACTCATCTTTGCTGCGCACATCAATATCTGCTGTCAAATCACCGGCTGCGACGCGATCTGCCACACTGACTGCGCTGTGCAAAGGACGTTGTATGGAACGAATAATCCATACCGCCGCAGCAATGGCCAACACCAGTGCTACCACGCCCGAGCCAAACAAAATCATCAACGCATTGCTGTACGCACGCTGGGCACCCGCGACTTCATCTGCCGACTCCTGTTTTTTGATTTGAATAATGTCGACCAAGGTCTTGGAAGACAGGTTGTACAGCTCCAATGAGCGCCCGCCCAGCAGCTCACGCGCCCGCGCCGTGTCGCCTGAGCGCGATGTCGTAAACAGTGTTTGCATCAGCCCCACATACTCTTCGCGCTGTGCCAGCAAGCTTTCGTAAGTGCTGCGCTCCTGCGGGGTGTTAATCAGCGGCTCATAGTCCACTTTGATCTCCTCCATCTCCGCCTGCAGGGCCTGCATTTCGCGCTCAGTATTGGTTTTGTAGCTTTCCCCGTCGTTGAACACATGGCGCAGTTCCAACAAACGCGCTTTGGCCAAATCAGTATTCAGGCGGTTGATCAGCTGCACACTCACCAAAATGTTGTCCGTAATGCGTGCCGTGCTTTGGTGCATGGCCGACAACTGCATCGCCGCTACCCCGGCTACCGCCAAGAGCATGATGACCAGTAAGGCAAATGCGCTCGATAAGCGCGTCGAAATCTTCAAATTATTCATCTCGTTTCCCTCATCCGGCCTACGGGCTCTATCAATTACTGCAGCAGGGCGACAAACCCGTTAGTCGTAACGAAGCGTAAACTTACTGCGCCATATAAAAAATCACCGTATGTCTTAGCAATTCCGGCAAAGCCATTCCCCATGCGGGTTGTCGTCTCCAAGCTGACAAAAAAAAACACTGCACGCTGACGCTTGCAGTGTGGCGAATTTGTCTTTGACCAAGCGCAACTCTTAGAAGTTGGCCCAGTCTGATTCTGAAGCTGTCCCAGACTCGGCCTTGGATTTACCCTCCAGCTGCGCAGTAGGAAGCGTTTTTGCTGCACCTTCAGAGGGTTTCACCGTTGACTTCACGCTTGCATGCAGAGACGGCACTGGACGGATTGGAGGGCGGCTGCTGGACTCCACCGGCCGCCCAAAACTGGAAGGGCTCGCACCACCTTGTACCTTGAAGCTAGCCACCGCAGCGACCAGCTCCAAAGCTTGGCGTTTCAGACCTTCAGCGGCAGCTGCACTTTCTTCCACCAATGCAGCGTTTTGCTGAGTCGTCTGATCCATTTGTGCAATCGTGTCACTTACTTGGCCAACCCCTTGGCTTTGCTCCTTGCTGGCAGCACTGATTTCGCCGACCAGATCAGAGACATTGCGAATGGACTGCACCACTTCGGACATCGTCTCACCGGCCTGCCCTACCAGTGCGGTGCCTTCACCCACGCGCTGCACGCTGTCATCAATCAGCACTTTGATTTGCTTGGCTGCATCTGCACTGCGTCCTGCCAAAGCGCGCACCTCGGCCGCAACTACCGCAAAACCTCTACCTTGCTCTCCGGCGCGTGCTGCTTCTACAGCAGCATTGAGCGCCAAGATGTTGGTCTGAAAAGCGATGCCATCAATCACGCCGATGATGTCCGCAATCTTTTTGCTACTGCTATCAATGCCTTTCATGGTCTGCACAACCCGACCCACCACCTCGCCTCCGTGGCCCGCAACCACGGAAGCATTCAACGCCAGCTGGCTCGCTTGGTGAGCGCTGTCGGCGTTTTGGCGCACGGTGGACGATAGTTGCTCCATGGAAGCCGCCGTTTGCTGCAAAGCACTGGCCTGTTCTTCGGTACGGCTGGACAGGTCCGCATTGCCCGAGGCAATCTGCTCACTGGCCGTGGAGACGCCCTCCGCATTGGCACGAACATCTCCCACGACATGCGAGAGGCTATCGCGCATTGCCGTCAGGGAGTTAAGCAACGCCCCCATTTCATCGCGACTACCTGCAGGAATCGGTTGGGTTAAATCGCCCTCTGTAATGCTCTGGGCAACGCGCAGTGCATGTCCAGCAGGGCCAGTGACTGCACGGGTAATCAAGATACCCAACAGCACCGCAGCCACCACGCTCAAGCCCATGCCAATCAGTACCCACACCGTAGCAATTTGATAACTCTGCACTACCTGCTGACGGGCCACTTGTGCGTCTTCCAGGCTCAGGCTGCCAATCTTCGCCAAGCTCTCTACCAGCGCAGCAAAGTTGGCCTCTGCGGTGCCGGAATACAGATTGGTCACTACGTCACCCAGGAGCAAATCGCCCTCGGGTTGTTCGTAATCTTTTTCTCGGGCCGCTTGCAAAAAGCTTTGATGGCTTTCCAGAAATTGCTTGCGCAGTTCCACGTATTGCGCAAGTAATTCACGTTCTGTGGGGTTGCGTTCCAAAGATTCGTAGCGGCGCTCCGCCGCTTCAATCTCCTGGATCAAGCGCATCGCCTGGCTTTCGAATCCACTGAGCTCCTGCACGTTGCGTACATTGAGCATGCCTGCTTCAATCCGACGAAAGCGGTTCCACAAGGCCTCCAGATTGGAGACGTTTTCGACACTGGGCATGGCATGGTTGACAGCTTTTTGGGTACTGCTGTTCATATTCTTCATCTGCCATAACGCCACACTGCCTAAAGCCAGTGTCAACACCAACACAAGCGCAAAGCCCACTCCCAGTTTGGAAGCCATGCGCATATTTGCCAAACTCATTGATTGCTCCTCCCTGTCTGACGGGCCCAGGCAAAAAAAATGCAGGCCCTGAAAACAGAGCCTGCACATTAGCAAATTTTTACAGTTGTTTTTGATTCACACCAAGGTTACTAAGCAACATTGAAAGTATGGATCTCAACAAGGCATTGCACAAAAGCTATCAAGCCTTGTTGTAGCTGGCAATGCCGTCGGTGATTTCTGTCTTGGCTTCATCGATGCCCTTCCAGCCCAGCACTTTCACCCATTTGCCCTTTTCCAGATCCTTGTAGTGCTCAAAAAAGTGCGAGATCTGGTTCAGTGTCAGTTCATGCACATCGTCCAGGCTTTCGATCTTTTCGTAGGCTGGCAAAATTTTCTTGGTAGGCACAGCCAGCACCTTGCCGTCCACGCCGCCTTCATCTTCCATGTGCAAGATGCCGATAGCGCGGCAAGGCACCACCACGCCTGGTGGCAGGGGGAAAGGCGTCATGACCAAGACATCGACAGGGTCGCCATCACCAGCCAATGTCTGTGGCACGTAACCGTAATTCACGGGGTAGTGCATGGCAGTGCCCATGAAGCGGTCAACGAATACGCAACCTGTTTCCTTGTCCACTTCGTACTTGACAGGATCGGAGTTGGCGGAGATCTCGATCACCACGTTGAAAGTTTCGGGGGCATTCTTGCCGGGGGTCAGTTTTTCGAAGGACATGATGATTGTTCAGGTTATGAAACAAATAACCCCCTACGTGGGGGACAACCCGAGGATTTTAGAGCCATGCCCTTGCTTGCTTCTTTCATACCCTGGGAATATCCGCGTAAAAACCAATCACACTGCTGCTTGGGTGGGATTGCGCACAGGGCCGCAGCGCTGCTCCACCGCATGCTGAACGTCTTTGCGCCATCCCAGCACAAACCCCATTTCTGCCAGCACAAACAGCGGGCCGATGAGCAAACCCACCATGTCATCCATGAACGCCGGTTTGCGCCCTTCCCAATGGTGGCCCACAAACTGAATGATCCAGCCCACCACAAACAGCCCAATGCCCCAACTCAGCCACACCGTGGTGGATTGCTGCGCCAGCCATGCGCCCAGTGTCAGCATGGCACCAAGTACCAGCGCCAAAACCATGCCATAGCGCATATCCAGCAGCACGTAATACACCGTGGCCAGCAATGCGGCCACAACAGCCGGGCTGAACGGCAAGCTCAGCGCATCCATCAACCACACAGGGCGAGACAGCAAAATCACCACGGCCAGCAAAATCATGGGCACGCCCCAGAAATGCGTGAGGATATTGCGCCCATCGCGGTGATAACTGCCGTACTGGCCCAATTGCTCGACCAAATTTTTCATTGCCAGCTCCTTGCACAACGCGTCGTGTTGCCCGCCACATCGTTGCCTGCAATGCCGGAACTGTCTATAGGGCTGGTCCTAGACAAAATACATAGCTGCTCCCCCAGCTGTAGCAAGGGCCAGAGGCATATTTGATGCATATTTCGCAGCATGCGTGACTGACGTAAGCCCATGACACGCATCAAAATGCACGCTGGTGAAATCCGTCATGGCACTTCTGGGCAATACACCAGTCAAATTGCCATCTAGCCCTTGCTACATAAGGGCCAATAGCTATATAAATCGAAGTCATGTCATTGTCCGTACCCACAGTTTCTCGTACACCCCAACATATTCGCCAAGTGAATTACCGCAGCTTCGAACGTGAAGATGGGCTGTGGGATATCGAGGGCGAACTGCTTGACACCAAAGCCACCGATCAGCCCCGCCCCAGCGGCAAAGGCATACGCAAAGCCGGCGAACCGATTCACCACATGCTCATTCGTGTGACTGTGAATAAAGAACTGGTGGTGCAGTCGATTGAAGCAGTGATGAACGCCCATCCCATTCAAGGCTGCCCCGGCGCACTCGAGGCCATGCAGCGCATGGTGGGCTGCAGCATGGCGCGCGGCTGGCGCAAATCGATTGAAAGCAATCTAGCTGGCATTACTGGCTGCACCCATATGCGCGAATTGCTCAACAACATGGCTACCGCAGCATTCCAGAGCGTCGTCTCGGCCTTCAGTGTCGCCAGCGATCAACCACCGGCATATTTGGGCCGTTGCACGGGCTGGAATTTCAATGGCCCGGCAGTCGCAGAGCACTACCCACAATTTGTAGGCTGGGATCTCGCGACAGGTAAACGCACACCCCAGCCCTGATCCAAGCGCTCAGGGCGTACTTTCGGACAGCAACATGGTCAAGCCCTCTCGCCAGCATGCTTCATGGGCTTGCGGCACAATAACGCCCCTATGGTTGATCGCGTGATTCCTCTGGTTAATGAGCGTTATGGTGTGCTGCAAGCACCAACCGATGCGCCTTCAACGCCACTAACAGGCCAGTTGCTGGATCGCCGTGCGCGCCCCTTGCGCGATCTGCGCATCAGCGTCACGGATCGCTGCAATTTCCGCTGCTCGTATTGCATGCCCAAGGATGTGTTTGACAAAAACTATCCTTACCTGCCGCACAAGGCATTACTCAGCTTTGAAGAAATCACGCGCTTAGGCCGCATCTTTATCCAGCACGGTGTACGCAAATTTCGCCTGACTGGCGGCGAGCCACTGCTGCGCAAAGACCTCGATCAATTGATTGCCCAGCTTTCTGCCCTGCGCACGCCGGAAGGGGAAGCACTGGACATCACGCTGACCACCAACGGCTCTCTGTTGCGCCGCAAAGCTCAGCAGTTAAAGGACGCAGGATTGAACCGTGTCACCGTCAGCCTTGACGGCTTGGACGATGCGGTGTTTCGCAGCATGAATGATGTGGATTTTCCCGTGGCAGATGTTCTCGACGGCATTGACGCTGCACGGGAAGCCGGGCTGTCAGACATCAAGGTCAACATGGTGGTCAAGCGCAGCACCAACCTTGACCAGATTTTGCCCATGGCGCGTCACTTCCGCGGTACGGGCGTTACGCTGCGCTTTATTGAATACATGGATGTTGGTGCCACCAATGGCTGGTGCATGGACGAAGTGCTGCCCTCGGCAGAGCTGGTCAAGCGACTCAGTGCAGAAATGCCGCTGGTACAGCTTGATCCCTCATCCCCCGGAGAAACAGCCCAACGCTGGGGCTACGCAGGTACTGATGGTCACTATGATCCATCCCTGGGCGAAATTGGCGTTATCAGCAGCGTTACACAAGCTTTTTGTGGCGACTGCAACCGCGCCCGACTGTCCACCGAAGGCCGTCTGTATCTCTGTCTTTTTGCCGATAAAGGCTGGGATTTGCGCAGCCTGCTGCGCAGCGATGCGGACGATGCCACCATCAGTAACGCCCTTGCCCATATCTGGGGGCAGCGCAGCGACGGTTACTCTGAACTCCGCGCCAGCCTGCCAGCCGAAGCTGCGCAAGGCCGTCAACGGGTCGAGATGAGCTATATCGGCGGCTGACCTGATTGCACCTTGCACAATACGCAATAGCCGCCATTCACCACCCTACTAGTGAGTTCTTTTGCATGATCCATCCTGAAGACATCACCGGCATGGTGCTCGCAGGGGGGCGTGGCACTCGCATGGGCGGCATCGACAAGGGCCTTCAGCCCTTTCAAGGAACGCCACTGGCGTTGCATGCATTACAGCGCCTGCGCCCGCAGGTAGGCAGATGCATGATCAACGCGAACCGCAATCTCGGTACCTACGCAGGCTTTGGCGTGCCTGTCCATGCAGATACTGTGGCCGATTACGCAGGTCCGCTGGCCGGTTTTGTTGCGGGCCTGAAGCACTGTCCTACCCCGTGGCTCCTGACCATCCCTTGCGACAGCCCACGCCTGCCATTGGATCTGGCACAGCGCATGGCACACACTGCTGAGCGCGAACAAGCGCTGATCGTACTGGCTGCAGCACCTGAACTGCAGCGCGATGGCCAACTGCAGCTGCGCGCTCAACCCGTGTTTGCGCTGCTTCACACCAGCTTGTTAACCAGCCTGCAAGACTTCGTTCAGAAGGGTGGGCGCAAGATTGACGCCTGGACCGCGCAACACCCTCAAGCGCTGTGCTGCTTCAATCTCGCAAATGATGATGAGCATGCTTTTACCAATGCCAACACGCTGCAAGAGCTGCAGGCACTGGAAGGCAAGACTTAAGAAAGTGCTTACGGTTTAAAACCTCCCAACCGAACGCGTAGTTGACTGCAAACTCTTACGTAGCTGATTCAAAATCAAAGGCACCATTGCTACTCCCGCGCGAAGGCTTAGCGATCACGCATGGCACTTGCAACAACTACGGAGACCCCATGCCCTATACCCAGCAATTCACCGATCCAGCGCCCGATTTTGAAGACTTGGCCCAACTACCAGGCACCGCCGTGATTGAGTTCGGGGTGGACTGGTGTCCCCACTGTCAAAGCGCCCAGCCCTTTATCCGCGAAGCACTGCAAGACCGCGGTGACATTACACACATCAAGATTGAAGACGGCCCCGGGCGCAAGCTTGGCCGCCATTTCAAAGTAAAACTGTGGCCGACTTTGGTTGTACTGCGCCAAGGCGAAGAAATTGGTCGCGTGACCCGTCCGCTTTCCGCGCAACTGGTCGATGAACAGTTCCCAGTTGCTATTTAAGGGCGCCCCACAAGCAACCGTCTAAAAAAAGCCCGCTTTCAGAGGAGAAAGAGGGCTTAGGTGTTGTTCAGGCCATTACAGTCTTTTTTGCCGGGCCGGAATCGCAAAATGCCTTAAAACCCTTATGAGATATGGAATCCACAAATTTCATTCAATAAAGTACCGACATAAGTACCGTCATATTTCAAACCATCCCCATCTTCCACCAATCGAGAAAAGGCCTGCCGTTGGTTTCTTGCATTGCTGCAGTTGCCTATAAAGGGATTGCGTTCATCACATGCTGCACGTAAACTGGCCGGGCCCGCCAAGGCTTCTTCCCTCGCTAGGTTGTGCTTTGGCCGACAAATCAGACACCCGTGTTGCTGCAGCATCCCCGGGCGTCGCAATGATGGCTCACCTTTGCCGGTGGGCCATTTTGTTTTGCACCCTGTGCGAACCCTGTCTCATCATCCCTTTTGGTGGATGGCTGAAGGGCTGTACTTAAGACGAAAAAAGGCCCGCTCAGGGCGGGCTGGTGATAGGGAGAGAGTTACACCGTAGCGAGGCGCTGCACAGTATCTGGGAATTTCTCCACCAAGCGCATGATGAGTGCGGCCTGGGCGTTGGGCTTTGCGCGGCCTTGCTCCCAGTTTTCCAGCGTGCGTGGGTTGGTGCGCAGATACCGGGCAAACACAGCGCGAGACAGCCCTCTGTCGATTTGCTTGCGCTGACTGGTACCCAATCAGACTCCTTGCTATGTGCCCACGGACAGCGGACACTAAGCCGACTGATTTGGTTGGAGTGTCCTATGGCAATACCTCATGCATCACCCGGCCAGGTGATCAATGTCCGCCCATTGAATGATCTGCTGGCTAACACTAAGACATTCTCGATCTTCAAATCCCAAGATCTTCAATTGATCCGGCTGGTTTTGAAGGCAGGAGAGTCCTTTCCTTCGCATAGCGTGGACGGGGAAATCACCATTCACTGCATCGAAGGGTCTATTTACGTGAGCTGCAACGGCCCTTCAACAGTGCTTGCTGCTGGTGAAATGCTCTTCCTTGAGAGGAATGTAGAGCACGCAGTTGATGCTGTAGAGGATGCAAGCGCCCTGGTCACGATTGCAATTAAGCCTTGAGTCACTTCAAACCGCAGCGCCCTCAGCAAAGGCGCTTTGGTTTGTTTCCCATGGTTGTTGGCCCCGTGGGCGCGGCTTGCTTCTCCTGGCTGTGCCAGCTCAAGACGCTTTGCTTGATGTGCAGGTTTCGATGGGGCGGCAATAAACACCCCCTCCAAGAAAGCAGAGTTCAATCCTCGTCATCTTCCACTGAAGCAAACCGCCCTGCTCCCATCGCATCGCGGCGGTTCTTGGCCAAGTACACCCCGTCCTGGGCCTGGTCAATCCGGCGCTGACGCATGCGCACGCTCTGGGCCAACTGCATCGGCTTGATGGTGCGGGAAGGGTTCTTCTCGTTGAAGCGATCAATAGCCACACGTGCCTCAGCCTTGCCTTCTTCGTCCCCGGCCATCGCAGCCAGTGCGAATTGCTCCATGAGTGTGGATCGGCGGCCGGCCAAGGCGCGGTCTTGCTTGTTGATCGCGGCCTTGCCCTCGTAGGCCAGACGCACCTCTGAGGGCGAGAAGCCAGCGAACTGGCCCACCAGCGCGGCATAGTCCACATCGTCCTTGATAGAGATCCCGCTGCGGTCTTGCACCCCCTCGTTGGCATAACGCAGCGACTTGAGCGGGTTGCGCAAGAAACTGGGCATCATGGCTTCCAAGCCGCGAAGGTATTCGCCCTCGGCCATGCTCTGCACACCGCGCAGCACGTTCACGCCGATGCCGGCCACGGGCCCAAGGGTTGCGGCCATTGCTGACTCTGCCAGGCGCTGCCCCTCCAAACCCTCTTGCAGGTCTGGAATGATCAGGTTGTCCAAGCCAACACGGCCAGAAACATCCCAAGGCGTCAGGCGCGACAAGCCATGTGACAGCACCTCAGCAGGCTTTTGGCCAAAGGTGTCCGCCAGCATGTTCTGCAGCGCGGCCTGTGCGTCAAAGGGTTCATCCTCGTCACCACCCAGCATGGACGCCACCGCCAGCAGCGTAGACACCATGGGCAGGCCCAAGGCACCAGCGGCCACCCAACGTGCCAGAGGTTGGAGCGAAGGCGCGCCACTCGGCATCGATCCTGCCGGCCTTGATATCGGCATTGTGCCCTGCTGGCTGCTGTGTGGGTCTTTGGCGCTCAGGAATCAGGGCTTCCATGCCGCTGTTGTCGGCCATGGCATCCACTGGCGCGGCCTGCTGCACGCGGTCTGCAGGCAGTGACGCTGGCAAGTTCAGGCCCATGAACGCGGTGCGGGCATCGGCCACCCGGCGCACACGGGCAATCTCGTCCTGTGTCAGCGACTGCTCACCAATGTTGCGAAGCGCTTGGTTCACGCTCTGGATCACACACAAGGTATTGGGCGCACCAGCATCGAAGGCGTTACGCACTCCACTGACCACACGGCCAACCCGCACGCGGGCGTCAATTTCGGGAGTGATGTCGCCGGCATCCGGGGCCGGGGCTACGTCCGGCGTGGGCTGCGGCACCGACTCATTGCCCACATTCAAGGCGAGCCATGCATCTTCCATCTCAGTTTGCACCTGCTGCACACGGGCTTGGTCCGTGTATTCAGTGCCTTGCCTTACTGCCAACTGCGCATCAGCCAGCGGATCACCGCTTTTTTGGTACGGCACGCCCACGGGGTTGCGGCGGTAGGTCTTGTGCCAGTCTGCTGGATCGTCCTCGGTCAGCGCGCTGGTGGCCAGCGATGTGCTGGGCCGGTTGGCTGCCAAGTTGCGGGAGATAGGACCACCGGCAGCGGCCTACTGTTCGTGCTGCTGCAGCAAGGCATCCAGCTCACTGCGACGGAAGCGGCGCGCACCTTCCGGCGTCTCCAGGTTATTGATTTCGTCGGCCATGATGATGGCCTGTGTGCGCTCACGCTCGGGCAAGTCCTGAATTCGCTCATGGATGGTGCGCGGCGCGACTGGCTGGCCAGAGGGCATGGTGCCATTACCCATGGCTTGGGCCACATTGCGCGACAAGGGGCCGTCTGCTGGGTTGGGGGCTGCCTGGTATGTTGGTGAAAGCTCAGAATCAATGCCTGTCTCTGAGTTGTCCGCTGGATCAATCACCTGTGCCACCAATGGCGCGGCAGCTAGGGGCTGCTCCTGTGCAGCAGCAGGCGCTGGCACGGCGGCTGCCTGTGTGCCCTCAGATTGCTCGGACTCAGGAGCGCGGCGCTGACCTCGGGCAAAGGTATTCGTGACGCCACCCAGCATGCCGCCTGCCACGCCTTCTGCGGCAGCTTGACCGGCCACGCCCTGCCATGTGGGAGTGTCAAACCCTTCACGCTGCAACGCCACGTTGGAGGCATACCGTTCTTGGCCACCTTGAATAGCCTCAGGCACACCCTCACCCACAGCACCAACACCAATGCGGCGAAGTGCAGAAGCGCCACCAGCAGCGGCAACACCAGTCATGCCGCGCGCCACCATGTCTTCCACACCAAAGCGGCCTGCCAAACCACCCAGAGCCGCACCCAAGGCAATCTGCCCCATGTTCGCTCCACCATATGCCTGTGCATTGTCCGCGGTTGCTGTAGCCGCTTCCTCGCTGGCTCCAGCTTTCAAGTGCTCATCTTTGACGGCTTCGTGAATACTGCCTTTAACAGCTCCAGCCCCTTGAACTGCGCCCAGCCCTGTTGCCATCGTCACCGGGTTGACTCGCCCACGTGTGGCAGCCATACCCGCAATTACAGGAACCACCGAACCGGCAGCTTGTGCCAAGGTACTCACTGGCGCTTCCACGATGCCGCCAAGGTGCG
This sequence comes from Comamonas sp., assembly GCA_015478895.1. Taxonomy (GTDB): domain Bacteria; phylum Pseudomonadota; class Gammaproteobacteria; order Burkholderiales; family Burkholderiaceae_C; genus Comamonas. The sequence goes on from JADMKK010000030.1 coordinate 101,042, forward strand.
CGCCAATTTCGCGCAAACGGCTACTCCCCTTCTCTGCCTCATCGATGGTTGCAGCACGGCGCTCTTGCTCGGCCTGGCGCTCAGGGCTTAGCCAACCTTGGGTCACATCTTGCATGCGTCCCAGCCCAGCAGAAACGGCATTGTCGGCACCCGCTGCATCAGCAATCGCTTTGGTCGCGCCCACGGCACCGCCCGCAAACGTTGCCCCGATGTCCTTGAGCCGCTGAAAACCAGTAGCTTTGGGAATGGGGGTGAAAGTGACTCCGCCATACTCAGGGCTGACGGTTTCGTCATAAGAGATCGGTTGAAAGCTCTTGTTCATTAGCGGTTCAAGGCAGCCAATTTACAAGCGACAGCTTCACTACGCAGCTCAAGCGCCACGGCATTCGCATCTCGATGGATGGCAAGGGTGCTTGGCGTGACAACGTCTTTGTGGAGCGCCTATGGCGCTCCATCAAGTACGAAGAAATCTATCTCAAGGCCTATGACAGCGTGCGTGCCGCACGCTGTGGAATTGCCCAATACTTGGAGTTCTACAATTCAAAGCGGCCTCATCAGGCGCATCACCAAGCTACCCCTGATGAGGCTTACTTTGCAGCATTGCCGTTTGCACAAATGCAGGCGGCATAACCCCCAGGATCTCGCTTAGCAACTGCCTTGAGTTGTTCAAACGACCGGGACCACCTCTCTTCTACACCGTGAGACGGTGCTATAGAGCGGCCTTCTACACCGTGTGGCGGTTAAGCACATTAATTTTTCAGCCCCTGAGCGCTCCATAAAGCCAGCAACAAAAATACCGCCTTTCGAGGGTTTTATTCATTGATGCATCACGCCTCCGCTATCGCAACAGCTCTTTGGCCTTTGAGCTAAGACTGACATGCGCTGATGCAGACTGTCTGGCCATTGCGTAATAACCAGCTCGAGAAAATTCATCCTCCATCTGCTTGATAGCGGCATCGATTTCTTCCTCGTTTGTTAGCCGCATCCTTGGATGCACTGCGGCAACAGCTTGCAACTCTGCAAATTTTGATTTGGCAAATTCCAGGTGCAAGACTTTCACCTCAGCGCTTGTTGAGCTATGAGCCAGCTGAAGTGATTGGTTTAACTGCTCTTTCGCTGTGCTGGCCTGCTTCTCCAACATTTCCAACATAGCGGCGTGCTCTTTTGCGCTTGCAAATAGCTTGCGAAGCCAACCAAACATAAATAAGTCTCCACTCCGGCTGCATCGTAGCAAAGGGAACGCTGAAAATTCAGCCGCATTTCACCAGCAAAAAGACCCTCTTCGGAAAGCGCGGGTTACCAGAGACTCGAAAAACCCAGCGACTGCTCGTGGGCGCCGAAATAAAAAACTCGGACGATCATTAATTAATGAGAATTGCAAATCGTAGCCTTCAGGCTACAATCCAGCCATGTACAGCGTTCTTGAAACAGAGACCTTTGCAGCCTGGGTAGATGGCATTCGAGACATGCCGACACGCATTCGTTTGCGTCGCCGGGTGAACAAGGCAAAGCTCGGCAATCTTGGTGACGTCAAGCCGGTAGGTGATGGCGTCTGGGAAATGCGGGAGTTTTTTGGCCCCGGTTGGCGTCTGTACTACGTACAACGCGGCGACGTGTTGATTGTGATGCTGGGTGGTGGCGACAAGTCCAGCCAAGAGCAAGACATTGCAGCCGCCAAAGCAATGGCTAAGGAGATCGACCTATGAGCACCATCAAGACTCGGCCTTTTGACATGGCCAACCACTTGGGCAGTGAAGAAGAAATCACGGAATACCTCCGGCAAGTCCTGGAAGAGAACGACCCAGCTGAGCTGGCTGGTGCACTGGGCGACATTGCCCGCGCGCGCGGCATGACGCAGCTTGCACGTGACACTGGCCTGTCCCGCGAAAGCCTTTACAAGAGCCTCTCTGGCGAACGGGCGCCAAGCTCAGAAACGCTGTTTAAGGTGATTCACGCCATGGGCTTTAAATTGACATTGGCTCCCATGGTAATCCCCCCGTAATTCCAGTGCGCTGAGAAGTAGAGACTCTCACAGGAGA
>JADMKK010000031.1 GCA_015478895.1 Comamonas sp.
ACGCGGGCCTTCTTTTCCTTCATTTCGACTTCGGTGGCAGCGCCGACCTTGATCACGGCAACACCGCCGGCCAGCTTGGCCACGCGCTCTTGCAGTTTTTCACGGTCGTAGTCGCTGGTCGCTTCTTCGATTTGCAGGCGGATCTGCTTCACGCGGGCTTCGATTTCGTCAGCTTGGCCAGCACCGTCGATGATGGTGGTGTTTTCCTTGCCGATTTCAACGCGTTGGGCTTGGCCCAGGTCTTCCAAAGTGACCTTGTCCAGTGTCAGGCCCACTTCTTCAGCGATGACCTTGCCGCCAGTCAAGATAGCGATATCTTCCAGCATGGCCTTGCGACGATCGCCAAAGCCAGGGGCCTTCACAGCCACTACCTTCAGGATGCCTCGGATGGTGTTCACCACCAAAGTTGCCAGGGCTTCGCCTTCAACGTCTTCTGCAACGATCAGCAGCGGACGGCCAGCCTTGGCAACTTGCTCCAATGTAGGCAGCAGGTCACGGATGTTGCTGATCTTCTTGTCGAACAGCAGCACGAAGGGGTTATCCAAAATAGCGGATTGCTTTTCTGGGCTGTTGATGAAGTAAGGCGACAGGTAGCCACGGTCAAATTGCATGCCTTCTACGACATCCAGTTCGTTGGCCAGCGACTTGCCTTCTTCCACGGTGATCACGCCTTCCTTGCCAACCTTGTCCATGGCTTCAGCAATGATGCTGCCCACGGATTCGTCGGAGTTGGCGGAGATCGAACCGACTTGGGCGATTTCCTTGGATGTGGTCGTCGCCTTGGATTGCTTCTTCAGCTCTTCCACCAGGGCGATCACAGCCTTGTCGATACCGCGCTTCAGGTCCATGGGGTTCAGACCAGCGGCCACGTACTTGGAGCCTTCGCGCACGATGGCCTGGGCCAGCACGGTCGCGGTCGTGGTGCCGTCACCGGCGATGTCGTTGGTCTTGGAAGCCACTTCCTTCACGAGCTGAGCGCCCATGTTTTGCAGCTTGTCTTTCAGTTCGATTTCCTTGGCCACGGACACACCGTCCTTGGTCACCGTAGGGGCGCCGAACGAGCGCTCCAATACCACATTACGGCCTTTGGGGCCCAGTGTCACCTTGACCGCGTTGGCCAAGATGTTCACGCCTTCAACCATGCGAGCGCGGGCTTCACCACCGAAAACTACGTCTTTTGCTGCCATTTGAGGCTCCTAGAAATTTGGTTCAATTTGGCCACTAGGGCTTGTCTATCAAGCGCTAGCAGCTATAAATTTGAAAAATTCGTTGTGAGAAAGATTACTTCTCAACGACTGCGAACAGGTCGTCTTCCTTCATGACCAGCAACTCGTTGCCATCGACCTTGACGGTCTGGCCGGAGTACTTGCCGAACAACACGCGGTCGCCGACCTTGACGTTCAGAGCGATTTGTTCGCCCTTGTCGTTGCGCTTGCCAGGGCCGACAGCCAGCACTTCGCCTTGGTCAGGCTTTTCAGCGGCGTTGTCGGGGATATAGATGCCCGAAGCTGTCTTGGTTTCGCTCTCAATACGCTTGACGATTACGCGGTCGTGCAAAGGACGCAGGTTCATAACATCTCCTAGATATCAATCAACAAGGTGAAAAATCGCAAACCCTGCTTGGGCAGGATTTCTTAACTGGTGTGGAGTGAAGCGCTGTTAGCACTCAACCCCATCGAGTGCTAATAATAAGGCCAAAATTTTTAGTTTCAAGGGGTGGGCTTACTGTTCTGCGAGTAATTGCAGTGCATCACCTGTCAGGCGGTAGCGAATCCACTCGGTCTGGGGCTTGGCGCCCAGGCTGTTGTAGAACTCAATGGACGGGGTGTTCCAGTCCAGCACGCTCCATTCAAAGCGGCCACAGTTTTTATCCACGGCAATTTTGGCCAAATGGCTCAGCAGGGCCTTGCCTGCACCCTTGCCGCGGTGATCAGGTGATACGTAGAGGTCTTCCAGATACAGGCCGTGCTGGCCCTGCCAGGTGGAGTAATTAAAAAAGTACACAGCAAAGCCTACTGGTGTCGCGCCGTCCAAGCAGATCAAGCCAAACACTTTGGGGTTGGCGCAAAACAAGGTGTTGCGCACATGCTCGGGTGTGGCCAGCACTTCGTGTTCGGCTTTTTCGTAAATGGCCAGTTCACGCACAAAATGCAGGATCAGTTCAGCATCTTCAACGGTAGCGGGGCGAATGGTCAGGGCAGTCATTACTTCAGGCAGTCCAACGGTAAACAATCAAGGAATCAAGGCAGGGCCGGTGTGGGGCCAGCGCCAAAACGGGCAAAGCAGCGGCGCAGCACGTGGAAATGGTCTTCAAACATCTGCGTTTCCATGGACGCCAGCTCGCTCAGTGGCACCCAGCGTGCGACTGCGGCATCGTCCCCGCCTTGCACGGTGGGCAAGGTGGCGCCCGGCAGGTGCAAGACAAACACATGGGTGATGGTGCGCCCGCGCAGGCTGCGGTCAGGGTGATCAAAAACTTGCATGCCTTTTAAGGCGCTTAGCAGATCTGCAGCGGGCAGCGGCAAGCCGGTTTCTTCGTCCAGCTCCCGCAGGCACGATTGCCACAGCGTATCGCGCGGCTCGACAAAGCCACCGGGCAGCGCCCACAGCCCTTTGCCGGGTGCGTGACCGCGCTGAATCAGCAGCACATGGTGGTGACATACCAGCAGGCCATCCACGGTGACAAACACCGGTGGGTAGGGCGCATTTTTCCACGCTGCTTGGTAGCCCGAAATCATGCGCCATTCGGCGCGCAGCGCGGCATAGTCCGGCGTGGTTTGCCATTGGCGCAGCCAGTCCGCGACGGCAGCGGGCACCAGCTTTTGCAGGGGTTCCCACACGAGGGTTGGGGGCTGCTCAGACAAATTCCAGTACATCTCGCGTGTGGGCGTGCCGTCAAAATCACCTTGGCGCGGCAGGCTCAGCAGCTCCCAGCCGGGAAAACGCGCTAGGTAGTCGCTGCTGGCATCTTTGAAATGGCCTACCAGCGCAATGCGTTGACCCGTGGGAACAAGCGTCTGGACAGCGGCGATGACGGCCTGCACCCAATGCGGCTCGTCGTAATAGTCGCGCACGGGCACGCAATGTACGCGGGCCGCATCTTGCGCACTCAGGCTGGCGTGGATCAGCGCTGCGCGCTCTTGCCAGGTGAACGGGTTCTTGGGGCTGCGCGCCTGGTAAGCGCTGCCCAGCACGATGACGACTTGCTGCGCTGTTTGCAGCGCTTGTTGCAGCAAAGCCAAGTGGCCGTTGTGAAACGGCTGAAAGCGGCCAATCAAAACGGCAGTATGGGGAGCGTTATCTGGCGGGAACATATGAAAAAAGGAGCGGCTTGCCCTGATTTATAAAAGATTTCAGGTAGTTTTGTATCTGAAATTAAGGTTTTACAAGGGCAAGCAGCTATGATTTTAAATGAGGGGATCGGCAATGCCAAACACTTGGCGCAAGTAAGCCAGATAGGTTTCGTCGTCACACATGGTTTTGCCGGGCGTGTCCGAAATTTTGGCTACCGGCTGGCCGTTGGCGCGCACCAGCTTCATGACGATGTTCAGCGGCGTCAGGCCGACGTCATTGGTCAGGTTGGTGCCAATGCCAAAGCCCAGCTGGATGTGCGGCGCAAAGTAGCGCCACAGCTCCAGTGCTTTTTCTAAATTCAAACCGTCCGAAAACACCAGGCGCTTGGTGTGCGGGTTGATGCGCAGCTTGCGGTAGTGCGCAAGGGCCTGGTCGCCCCAGTCAAACGGGTCGCCCGAGTCGTGGCGCAGCCCGTCGAACAGCTTGGCAAAGTACAGATCGAAATCTTCGAGAAAGGCGCGCATGCCGACGGTGTCGGTCAAAGCAATGCCCAGATCGCCCCGGTATTCCTGCACCCAGTCTTCGAGCGCAGCCTTTTGAAAGTCGCGCAGGCGCACGCCCAGCGACTGAAAGCTTTGCATGTACTCGTGCGCCATGGTGCCAATCGGCACGATGTTCAACTCCTTGGCCAGCAGCACACTGGAGGTTCCCTTGAACCACTGCGGCACCTCACGCGCCATGGTGGTGACCACCTCGCGGTGCCATGGCTCGGAAAAGCGCCGGCGCAGGCCAAAATCGGACAGCTCAAACGGCTGCGCCAAGGTGGGCTCTTCTTTGACGGCTTGAAGGTTTGCCATCTTGGCGCGCAAACGGCGTCGGCCTTCCTCCAGCGTCTGCGGCGTTTGCAGGCGGCGGAAGTACAGCTCGTTGAGGATGGCCAGCACATGAATCTCAAAGCCCATCACATGCACCTGCGGGCCGTGGGCTTCAATGCTCAGGCCGCCTTTGGGCGTGGCTTTGACGTGGATGAAGTCGCGCTGGAACTGAAACAGGCGCAAAAAATCCACAAAGTCACTCTTGATGTAACGCAGGCTGGCGAGGTAATCGAGTTCATCTTTGACAAAGCGCAGGCTGCACAGATGGTCGAGCTCGGCGTTCACTTCCGCTTCCAGCTCCGCCAGCGGATAGGCGGTGGCATTGCGGCAGGCAAAGCGGTACTCGGCCCGCGTTTGCGGGTGGCGGTGCAGCATGGCCTGCCACATGGTGAACTTGTACAGGTCGGTGTCGAGCAGGCTGTGAATGATGGGCATGCGATCAGGCTTTCTATGCAGTTAGAGGCGCAATTGGGCTGTGGTGGACAGCCGCGCGCCTGCGGCTTGCATGCGCTGCAAAAACGCACGGTGCTCTGCCTCAAAACCATGGACGGGGCTCATGCCGTCGGTGAGCAGCACCACGCGCTGGGCAAAGCCGGCGGGCGCGTGTTCGAGCAAATGCTCGACGGTGGAGCGCACGCAGTGGCTGCTGGCCTCGCCAGCAACGATGAGGCGTTCAGCTTGCAAAAGGGTGGTGAGTAAGGCCTGGTTCAGGCAGGTTTCAGGCGCTTGCGCGTCGGGCACTTCGGCTTCCAGGGCGCTGTAGTGCTCGGTCCAAGGGTTGCTGCCTTTGAAGATGTTGTACACCGCACGCTGCTGCAGGCGCTGCCAATCGGCACAGGCGGCCAGCACCTCGGCATGCACGCCATGGCCCCAGCTGCCAATTTCGCAATGCACGGGCCACACCATCAAGGTGTAACGGCCGCGCGCTTGCAGCGCATCCAGATAGGCCAAAGTGCGTGCCAGGTGCTGCGGCTGGCGTGGCGCAAACACGCCTTGGCGCACTTGCGCGGCCGTGATGGAGGTGAAAGGCGGCACCTGCGCACCACCGCTGCCTTGCCAAAACGCCGGGTGGGCGATGTCAAACACCTGGTGCGAATCGAGCGTGACCGTAATGTGGTCGATGCGCGCAGCTTGGTCACGCAGCCAGGCGACCACGCGCTGCATATCGGCATGCGCGCCGGGTACCGGCAGCGTGGGCGCCAGGCCTGCCGGGCCAGTGCCTGCGGGCAAATCGCAGAAATCGTTTTGCGGATCAATCAGCAGCAGTTGGGTGGCAAGCATCGTAGTCAGGGCAGCGGCACAAAGAAGGGCTAAGTGTAGAAGCAGGCGCTGCGGTTACCAACGAAAAGGGCTGCATCGCGCAGCCCTGGTGTTGATCAAGCCGTGCGTATGCTTATTTCATCAGCTTGCGGGCCGCGCCCACTCCCAAGGCGGCCAAGATGACAAACACTACGGCAACAATCAAGAACAGCACAAACAAGAACTTGGCAATGCCGGCAGATCCGGCTGCAATGCCGGTGAAACCAAACAGGCCTGCTATCAAAGAAATGATGGCAAAAATAATGGCGTACTTCAGCATAGGTCCTCTCCTTATGGCCCCTTGAGCGGGGTAGAGGGCAATGATGGGTGCAGGGGCCCGAACCTCTCGTCAGCGTAGCCAAGGTGTTTTTTGTAGGAGGGAGGCACCTGCGCGCAGGCGCAAAAAAGCCCGCGCAGGGCGGGCTCATGGGGCAATAGCTTAGCGCTGATCGCGTAGCGGCCTGAATTACTTCAAGCCTGCAGCTGCACGCAGGACTGCAGCTTTGTCTGTCTTTTCCCAAGTGAACTCGGGCTCTTCCCGGCCAAAGTGGCCATAGGCGGCGGTCTTGCTGTAGATGGGACGCAGCAGATCCAGCATCTGGATGATGCCCTTGGGGCGCAGGTCAAAGTGCTGGGCCACCAGCTTGGCGATGTCCGCATCGGGAATCACGCCGGTGCCTTCGGTGTACACGGTGATGTTCATGGGGCGTGCCACACCGATGGCATAGGCCACTTGCACCTGGCACTGGCGTGCCAGACCGGCAGCGACGATGTTCTTGGCAACATAGCGGGCTGCGTAAGCTGCGGAGCGGTCGACCTTGGAAGGGTCCTTGCCGGAGAATGCACCGCCACCGTGGGGGCAAGCGCCGCCGTAGGTGTCTACAATGATCTTGCGGCCGGTCAAACCGCAATCGCCTTGCGGGCCTCCAATCACAAAGCGGCCTGTCGGGTTGATCAGGTACTTGGTGTCCTGCAGCCATTCCTTGGGCAGCACGGGCTTGATGATTTCTTCAATGATGGCTTCGGTGAACGAGGCCTTCATCTTGGTCGAAGTTTCCGACTGGTCCGGGCTGTGCTGGGTCGACAGCACCACGGTGTCAATGCTGTGGGGCTTGCCATCGACATAGCGCATGGTCACCTGGGACTTGGCATCCGGGCGCAGGAAAGGCAGGCGGCCATCTTTGCGCAGCTGGGCCTGGCGCTCCATCAGGCGGTGGGCATAGTAGATGGGCGCAGGCATCAGCTCGGGCGTTTCGTCGCAAGCGTAGCCAAACATCAGGCCTTGGTCGCCGGCACCGATGTTCAACTCGTCGTCGCTGGCCTTGTCCACGCCCTGGGCGATGTCCTGGCTTTGCTTGTCATAGGCCACCAGCACGGCGCAGCCCTTGTAGTCAATGCCGTAGTCGGTGTTGTCGTAGCCAATGCGCTTGATGGTGTCACGCGCCACCTGGATGTAGTCCACGTTGGCGCCGGTGGTGATTTCACCCGCCAATACCACCAGACCGGTGTTGGTCAGCGTTTCGGCTGCCACACGGCTGTGGGGGTCTTGGGTGAAAATGGCGTCCAGAATCGCGTCGGAAATCTGGTCCGCTACCTTATCGGGATGGCCTTCTGAGACCGATTCCGAGGTAAAAAGAAAATCGTTCGCCATTGAATAAACTCCTGTAATAGCAAATGCGTTGCTCGGCTGAACAGAAGTCGGGCGAACGCTTTAGCAGTCTTGTTTTATGTCGCCCTGCAAGTTGCTCTGTTAACTCAGCGACAGCTCGAATTCTAATGCCAACTCTATTCCGTATCTTTTCTGTAGTGCCTTTATGGCTAGCCCATGCATGTGGCGCAGCCATGGGCTGGCTGGCGTGGTTGTGCTCGCCCACGTACCGCCGCCGTTTTGCGCTCAACAGCCAGCAAGCTGGCTATCGCTTTTCCCAGGTCAGCGCAGCCATTGGACATGCGGGGCGCATGGTGACCGAGCTGCCACGTTTGTGGCTCAAAGAAACCCCTGTCAACGCCATGCACGGCACCGAAGTGGTCGAGCAGGCGTGGGCAGCAGGCCACGGAATTTTGTTTTTGACGCCCCATCTGGGGTGCTTTGAACTGTCGGTGCAAGGCGCCGCCCAGCGTTGGGCAGCAGAGCACGGCCCCATCACCATTCTCTACCGCCCGGCCAAACAAGCCTGGCTGGCCGACATGATGCTGACTGCGCGCAACCGTGGCGGTATACAAGCTGTGCCGACCACGCTGTCGGGTGTGCGGCAAATGATCAAAGCCTTGCGCAAAGGCCAGGCGGTGGGCCTGCTGCCCGACCAGGTGCCGCCGCACGGCCAGGGCCAGTGGGCACCGTTTTTTGGCCAGGACGCCTACACCATGACGCTGGCCGCCCGCTTGGCGGTGCAAACCGGCGCGACGGTGATTTTGGCGCGTTGTGAGCGCCTGCCCGCAGGGCGTGGCTACGAACTCTTTTTTGAAGGGTTGCCCGCACCGCTGTCGAGCCAGCTCGATGAAGCTGTGGTGCAAATCAACCAAGCGATGGAACATACGATTCGCCAGTGCCCCACCCAGTATTTGTGGGGCTATGGCCGCTATAAACAACCGCGCCATGAAGCGCCCGCAGCCACCCGCGAAGGTGGTGCAGCATGAGCTGGAGCAAATTGGGCGTAGCTGGCATGCACGTGCTGGCCAAGTTGCCGCTGCCGGTGCTGCGCGGTTTAGGCCGTGTGGTGGGCAATGTGCTGTTTGTGCTGGCCGTGCCGCGGCGCAAGATTGCGCTGCGCAATCTGGAGCTGTGCTTTCCTGAAAAAACGCCTGCGCAACGCAAGCAGCTGGCCAGAGAAAGCTTTGTCGCTTTCTCGCAGACATTTTTAGACCGCAGCTGGTTGTGGTTTGGCTCCGAAACGCTGGTGCGCAGCCGCGTGCAATTCACCGGCGCGGTGCATGAGCTGGAAGGCGACACACCCACCATCGTGTTTGCGCCGCATTTCTACAGCATGGATGCCGGAGGTTTGGCTCTGCCATTGAACACGGAGCGTGAGTTCACCTCCATCTTTGCGACCAACCCAGACCCGGTGCTGGATGACTGGTTCATGAATGGCCGCCAGCGCTTTGGCAATGTGCGCATGCTCAACCGCGCCGATGGCGTCAAACCCATCATCTCCACGCTGCGCAAAGGCGGCTTGCTGTACTTGCTGCCGGACATGGATTACGGCAAGAACGACTCGGTTTTTGTCCCATTTTTTGAGGTGCCTGAGACCGCCACCATTCCCTCACTCTCGCGCTTTGCACGCTTGGGTAAGGCCAAGGTCGTGGGCTTGTACAACCGCATGACACCTGAGGGTTATGTGGCAGAAATGACGCCTGCTTGGCAGAACTTTCCGACCGACGACCACATCGCCGACACCGCGCGCATGAACCGCGAGCTGGAGGCCGCCATTCGCACCATGCCGGCGCAGTATTACTGGGTACACAAACGCTTCAAGACGCGCCCGGATGGCCAAGCCTCGCTGTACGCAAAAAAATAAGCCAAATTGGTCTTAAGCCCAATGACTACCTGGGCTGATAGCTATTGTTTTATGTGGGCGCTTGCTGATCGAGCAGCTGATGCAAGGTGTCAATCACCAGCTCTGGCACTTCATGCACCAGCCAGTGGCTGGCATGTGGTACGCGCTGAATGTGCAGGTCGGGAATCCATGCTTCTAAACCGTTGAGCAACTGTGGCTGCAAAGCCACATCTTGCTCGCCCCACAGGATGTGGGCAGGTGCCTCAATACGCAGCATGGCCTCGGGCAATTGCAGATCCATCACGCTATGGTCGCCTTCGCGCGGTGGCACCAGCGGGCTGGCCGCGTAATAGGCGCACGGCCCGTGCAAACCCAATTGCCAATGCGCCAAATACTGTGCACGCAACGCGGGCGTCAGCCACGCAGGCCACCTACCTTGGGTATCACGAAAGAATGCGAACAGCTTCTCACCCTCATTGGCAAGCAATTGCTGCGGAGCCCCGGGCCTGCGCAGGTAGTGCATGTACTGGCTTGCCGCTTGCTGGGCTGGGTTGTGCTGCAACTCACGCAAAAAGCTGCCCGGATGCGGGGCGTTGATGATGAGCAATTGCTGCATCAGCCGTGGGTGTTGGTTGGCCAAATTCCAAGCCAGCGCGCCGCCCCAGTCATGGGCAATCACGCAGGCAGCGGGGCGACCGGGTGTGAGCTGCTCGATCAGCGCGACCAAGTCCTGAACCAGCAGCTTGGGGCGGTAGTCCTGCACTGCGGTGGGCTGGCTGGAGTGGCCATAGCCACGCAGATCAGGGGCCACGCAATAATAGTCGCTGCCTAGTTGCTCCAGCAGCCTATCCCAGATGAAGGCGCCTTCTGGAAAGCCATGCAAAAAGACCAGCAAAGGCTGGTCGGGGTGGCCACTGCTGTGGCAATGCAAGGTAATGCCATGCGGCAAAGTGAGGGTGCCCGTGCGAACCATAGAGATCTCCCGCAAAGCCGCACCTCCACGGTGCCGACGCGTTCAATCTTGCTGGGAGGCAGGCGCTGCAGGCGTCTCAGGGGTGACGGCTGCAGCCTCTGTTTTCCCGGGGTTCAAGCCTTCCGGATGGCACCAGTGCCACAGCAATTGGGCCACGTCATCGACACCCTGCTTTTTCAGTGCAGAGAACATGCGTACTTCGCCGCCGCCTGCATTGAGCTTGGTGATCGACAAAATTTTGGCTTGCTCAACACGCGTCAGCTTGTCAGCCTTGGTCAGCAGGATCAAAAATTTCAAACCTTGTTCTACGCGGGGGCGCAACGCTTCCAGCAAAGCTTCATCCAGCTCGGTAAGGCCTAAACGGGGGTCGCACAGCAGTACCACGGCAGTCAGGCTTTCGCGCTGAATGAGGTAATTCAACATGACGCGTTGCCAGCGCTGCTTGTCCGAGCGCGATACTGCGGCATAGCCGTAGCCGGGCAAGTCGGCCAGCACAGCATCTGTCACACCATGCTTGCCCAGGGCAAACATGTTGATGTGCTGGGTGCGGCCAGGTTTTTTCGACGCAAAAGCCAATTGCTTTTGCTGTGTCAAAGTGTTGATGGATGTGGATTTGCCAGCGTTGGAGCGACCAACAAAAGCAATTTCAGGCACATCAATCGCGGGCAATTGATCCAGTTGAGCAGCCGTCGTCAGAAAGCGTGCCGTGTGCATCCAGCCCATTGCGAGCTTGGGATCAATAAGGTCAGAAGTTTGACCCGAAGCAAATGCGGAAGAGTTGGTCGTCATGGGGGGTATTAAGCGTTAGGGCGACATTGTAGAATCAGGCAGTTTTGCGCACCTAACCAGACCCACAATATGAAGTTGCTCGCCTCTTTGCTGACGGCTGCCGCACTGGCAGCACCCGCTCTCCCGGCCTTTGCGGCGGGCGAAACACCGGCCAAGCCTGACCTCGTAAAAGGCCAGGCCAGTTACGAAGCTGTTTGCGCAGCTTGCCACGGTGCGGATGGCAATTCGTCTATTGTCGTCAATCCTAAATTGGCACAACAACATCCAGAGTATTTGGTCAAGCAACTGCATGACTTCAAGGCGGACCACCGCGTTGATCCAGTCATGAAGGGCTTCTCTATGATGTTGTCCGACGAAGAGATGAACAACATCAGCGCCTGGTTGGCCAAGCAGCCCGCTAAAACAGGCTATGCGACCGACAAGGAACTGGTGCAGCTGGGCGAGCGCATCTACCGCGGTGGTATTGCTGAGCGCAATATTGCTTCGTGCGTAGGCTGCCATAGCCCGAATGGCGCAGGCATTCCGGCGCAGTACCCGCGTTTGAGCGGCCAGCATGCGGATTACACTGTCAAGCAACTGAATGCTTTCCGTGATGGCTCGCGCAAGAACAGCAATCAAATGGTCGATGTCGCGGCGAAATTGAATGATCGCGAAATCAAAGCCGTTGCTGATTACATTGCTGGCTTGCGCTAAGTCAAAGTTCAACCACTTTTTAGTGGGAACTTGCCGCCCATAACCAACCCCAAAAAAGGCGGGTCCATTGCACGATGCGATGGTCCCGCCTTTTTTCATTCTGCGCTTGTGCCTTCTCTTCCATGTCTGATTCTTCTTCTGGCGCCACCTTGGATATTGAGCGCCCCTCGCGCATGCGCCATGTGCAGGAGCTGCTGGCTTCCATGCGCTTTGCGATATCACTGCTCACCATCATCTGTATTGCTTCGGTGATTGGAACGGTGCTCAAGCAGCACGAGCCGTCGGTGAACTATGTCAACCAGTTTGGGCCGTTTTGGGCGGAGCTGTTTTTGGCGCTCAAGCTCAATGCGGTGTACAGCGCGTGGTGGTTTTTGCTGATTTTGGCTTTTTTGGTTCTGAGCACCAGCTTGTGCTTGCTGCGCCATACGCCCAAGTATTTGGCGGATCTGCGCAACTACAAAGAAAACATTCGCGAGCAAAGCTTGCAAGCTTTTCACCACAAGGCCAAGGCCACCTTGGTGCATTCTGCGCAGGCTGAGGCGCAACGCATGGGCGGCATCTTGGCGCGCAGTGGCTGGAAGGTAAAACTTCAAGAGCGCGACACCCAACATGGGAAAGGCTACATGCTGGCCGCCAAGGCGGGGAGCGCCCACAAGATCGGCTACATGGCCGCACATGCTGCCATTGTGATGATTTGCCTGGGTGGTTTGCTGGATGGTGATTTGATCGTGCGTGCCCAGATGTGGCTGGGTGGCAAGACGCCTTATACGGGCGGTGGTCGTATCTCTGATGTGCCGCAAGAGCACCGACTGTCACTGAGCAACCCCACCTTCCGGGGTAACTTGATGGTGGCTGAGGGCACGCAGGCAGGCACCGCCATCTTGAACCAGTCTGACGGGGTTTTGCTGCAAGAGCTCCCGTTCTCGGTGGAGCTGAAAAAGTTCATTGTGGAGTACTACGACACGGGTATGCCCAAGCTGTTTGCCAGTGATGTGGTGATTCACGACAAGCAAACCGGCGAGCAGGTGGCGCAGCGCATTCAGGTCAACCACCCCGCCAGTTACAAAGGCATCGAGATTTACCAGTCCAGCTTTGACGATGGCGGCTCGCGGGTGAAGCTGAAGGCCGTGCCTTTCACGGCCGATGGGCAAGCGTTTGAGGTGGAAGGTCATATTGGCTCTGCCACCGAACTGGCACGGGGTGATGGACAGAGCCCGCCCGACGCATTGACGCTGGAGTTTTCAGAACTGCGCACCATCAATGTTGAAAACTTCACGGATGCCAAAACAGGCAAGTCGGGAGTTGATGCGCGCAAGGTGGATTTGCGCAATTCCATTGAATCTCGATTGGGTGCTGGCCACAAAACGGTGACCGAGAAGGCATTGCGCAACATCGGCCCCAGCATTGGCTACAAGCTGCGCGATGCCTCGGGGCAGGCGCGTGAATACCAAAATTACATGAGTCCAGTCGATTTTGGCGATGGCGTACCGGTGTACTTGCTGGGCGTGCGCGAAACGCCTTCGGAGCCTTTCCGCTACTTGCGCATTCCTGCGGATGAACAAGGCAGCTTGGACGGTTTCATGCGTTTGCGCGCGGCTTTGCATGACGCGGACATGCGGGCCCAAGCCGTGCGCCGTTATGCCCAGCAGGCGGTGCCACAAGACCGCGGTGACCTGCGCGAAGCGCTGGCGCAATCGGCCTTGCGCGCAGTCGGCCTGTTTGCTGGTACGCAAGCTGCCACAGAAGGCAAGCCTGACGGCGGATTGCAAGCCATTGGCCAGTTCATGGAAGCGAATGTGCCCGAAGCTGAGCGTGAGCGCGCCAGTGAAGTGCTGATTCGCATCCTGAACGGTGTGCTCTATGACCTGGCCCAGCTCAGCCGTGAGAAGGCAGGGCTGAAACCGCTGGAAGCGGGTGATCAAACCTTGTCGTTCATGACGCAGTCGGTATTTGCGTTGAGCGACGCCCAGTTTTACCCCGCACCGATGGTGTTCATGATGCAAGACTTCACCCAGGTGCAGGCCAGCGTGTTCCAGGTGGCGCGCGCACCCGGCAAGAACGTGGTGTATCTGGGTTGCTTTTTCCTGATTGTGGGCGTTTTTGCCATGCTGTATGTGCGTGATCGCCGCCTGTGGGTTTGGGTGGTTACCCAGGGCGATGTGACCCAGGCAACCATGGCGCTGTCTAGCAATCGCAAGATCATGGACACTGACCGTGAATTTGACAATCTCACCCAAAAATTATTGTCCGCTCCTGCGGCCGAGCATCCCACGGAACGTTCTGTATGAGTACCGCTACCTCCACCGTCACCCTGAACGAAGGCTACTTCGCGCGCCGCAACTGGTTTGACTGGTTGTTCGCTGCGCTGGTTATTGCGGGTGGCTTGTTTGCGCTGCAGCGCTACA
Organism: Comamonas sp.; assembly: GCA_015478895.1. GTDB lineage: Bacteria > Pseudomonadota > Gammaproteobacteria > Burkholderiales > Burkholderiaceae_C > Comamonas. The sequence goes on from JADMKK010000031.1 coordinate 13,823, forward strand.
GCTACGCCATGGATGGCTATGAGAAAGGTATCTTGATTGGCACCATCCCCACCATGATCTGGCTGGGCTGGTTCTGGCGGCCGCTGCAAAAACTGATGCTGGCTGTGGCGGGCCTGTCACTGCTGGCCATCTGGCTGTATCACGGCACAGATGGCGCGGCGCACCTAGACCGCGCAGATGCTGTCTTTGGGCTGAAATACTTTCTGTCCAGCCAGTCGGCCATTCTCTGGATGAGCTTGCTGTGCTTCATGGCCACGGTGTTTTACTGGATTGGCCTGTTTGCCAAGGGCGAGCGCGACACCTTTGCCTCCATCGGCAGCCGCATGACGTGGGTGGCCATCACGCTGGCGCTGACCGGCACCATGGTGCGCTGGTTTGAGAGCTATTTGCTCGGCCCCGATATTGGCCACATTCCGGTGAGCAACCTGTACGAAGTGTTCGTCATGTTCATCTGGATGACGTCGCTGTTCTATCTGTACTACGAAGCACAGTACAAAACGCGCGCCTTGGGCGGTTTTGTGATGCTGGTGGTCAGCGCTGCCGTAGGCTTTTTGCTTTGGTACACCGTGGTGCGTGAAGCGCACGAAATCCAGCCACTGGTGCCTGCGCTGCAAAGCTGGTGGATGAAGGTGCACGTACCGGCCAACTTCATTGGCTACGGCACCTTCGCCCTGGCTGCCATGGTGGCCTTTGCGTATTTGATCAAACAGCAAGCGACCGAGACCAAGTGGTACAAGCTGGCCCCGCTGTGGTTGCTGGGCGTGGCGCTGTGCTTTGAGCCGCTGGCTTTCCGCCAGAGCACCGCTACTGGCAGCAGCTACTGGATTGTGTACTTCGGCATCTCTGCCGTGATCGTGGCGGCCATTTTGGCGGGCCGCCAACGCATTGCAGCGCGCCTGCCTGCGTTCGAAATCCTGGACGATGTGATGTACAAATCCATCGCCGTGGGCTTTGCCTTCTTCACTATCGCCACCGTGCTGGGCGCGCTGTGGGCTGCCGAGGCCTGGGGCGGCTACTGGAGCTGGGACCCCAAGGAAACCTGGGCGCTGATCGTCTGGCTGAACTACGCGGCCTGGCTGCACATGCGTTTGATGAAGGGCCTGCGCGGCACCATGTCGGCCTGGTGGGCGCTGGTGGGTCTGGCCATCACCACGTTCGCCTTCCTGGGCGTGAACATGTTCCTGTCCGGCCTGCACAGCTACGGCGAGCTGTAATCGCCCCACCGGAAAAGCAAAAGGAGCGCTGCGGCGCTCCTTTTTTATGCTCCAACCGTGCTGGGCTTACAGATAGCGGTTGTTGAGTGCTTTCTGGATTTTCTGTTCCGTCTTGTACTGGCTCAATGCGTATACCGCCCAAATAGCTGCGGGCACCCAGCCAATCACGGTGAGCTGCAGGATCAGGCACAGCAAACCAGCGAAAGGGCGGCCGATGGTGAAGAACACCGAGAAGGGCAAAAGCAGGGCGAGCAAAAAACGCATGGAGATGAGGATAGGGTAGAAAGCAGCCGTTTCAAGCAGAAAACGCCAGTTGGCGCAGAGAGCATGAATTTTCTGCTTTCGCGCCTGGCTTTGCATTCCCTCAGCCAGATGACCCCGTACCGCCAAGCTTGCCAGGCGCGGATCGACGGGCATACTTGAAAAGTTTGATAAGGAGCCTGACCCATGAGCACTTTTAACTTGACCAGCCCCGATGTTCCTGCCGGTGGCGCAATGGCCGCAAGCTTTGAATCCGACATGTTCGGCTGCGGTGGCAGCAACCAGTCACCAGTTTTGCAATGGAGCGGTGCGCCCGAAGGCACCAAAAGCTTTGCGGTGACGGTGTACGACCCGGATGCGCCCACGGGCTCAGGCTGGTGGCACTGGATGGTGGTGGACATTCCCGCCGAGGTGCAGGAGCTGGCAGCCAATGCCGGTGCAAAAGGCGGCGCCCACCTGCCCGCTGGCGCGCGCCAGATGCGCAATGACTACGGCATCTGGGCCTGGGGTGGCATGTGCCCGCCACCCGGTGACAAGCCGCACCGCTACATCTTCACGGTGCATGCGCTGTCGGTTGAAAAGCTGGACATGCCCGACGATGCCACGACGGCGATTGGCGGCTTCATGATCAACGCCAACACGATTGCCAAAGCCACCTTCACTTCGACTTACGCACGCGCTGCCTAAGGCAGTTATCTTAAAAAGGAGCGGCTTGCCGTTGTGTTGACTGGGTTTCAGATACTTATCTATCTGAAAACGAGCAAATACAACGGCAGGCCGCTCTTGTTTTATTGGGTGCAGGGCTTGGGTTCAGTGTGTGGAAAGGCCCAGAAACTGGCGCAGCTCCGGCGTTTGCGGGCTGTCTTGACCTGCACCGTCACCCAGGCGCTAGTGCATAGGCCGGTGTCTGTACTAAAGTGCCATGGCGCAAATCTTTTGTCTCTGCGCAAAGGAGTTGAACCATGTCCAATGAACACACACCCGCGCAAACACCAGAAAGCTTGGTGGCAGCGGGCTGGAAGTCGCATGCGCTGCCGGGGCACATGGGGCAGATGGGCCCACTGTGGAGCCAGTCGCTGCCGACAGGTGGCTGGCGCTACGGCATGCTGATGGAGGCCCGCCACCTGAATCCTGCTGGCATGGTGCATGGCGGGGTCATGTTGACGCTGGCCGACCATGCCATGAGTGCCGTCGCCTGGCAGCACAGCCAGCGCCAGCCCTGTGTGACGGTGCAGCTGGATTCGCACTTCGTCGCGGCTGGTAAAGAGGGTGATTGGTTGGAATGCGAGGTGCAGATCAGCCACAGCACGCGCAGCATGGTGTTTGCCCGCACCGAGCTGCGTGCGCGGGGCCAGCTGTTGCTGAGCGCACAAGGCATTCTGAAAGTGCTGGCCAGCAGGGACAATGCAGCCCATGACTGAAACCCCTGCCAAAAAATATGCCCCACGCGGCACCCGCATACGGGAGGTGCCTGCCGTCACACGCTCCATTGCCATCCTGCGGCTGCTGGGGCGCATGCAGCAGCCCATGGGCGTAAAAGCCATTGCCGATGCACTCGGCCTGGTGCCCAGCACCTGCCTGCACATCCTGCGCGTGCTGGTCGAAGAAGAGCTGGTCAATGCCGATCCGCACACCAAGCGCTACAGCCTGGGCAGCGGCATGATCAGCCTGGCGCGCAGCGTGCTCGAAGGGGGCGGTTTTACGCAGCTGGTGCAGCCTTATCTGGATGAGATGGCGCAGCAGCATGGCGTGAGCGTGATGGGGGTGGAAGTCACACCCAAACAAAGTGTGCTGGTGCTGGCACTGGCGCATTCGGAGCAGCCGTTTCGCCTGCATACCGATGTGGGCAGCCAGTTCTCCACCTGGGTCAGTGCCACGGGCCGTTTGATTGCAGCGCACAGTGGTCAAACATGGCCGCAGCTGCGCCAGCATTTCAAGAAAATCCCCTGGGATCAGGCACCAACATATGACACCTGGAAAAAGCAGGTGGAGCTGGCGCTAGACCGAGGCTGGAGCGTGGACAAGGACTGCTTCATGAGCGGTGTCACCGTGCTGGCCGTACCCGTGTTTGGCAGCGCAGGGCGCATGACGCACACCTTAGTGGCCGCTGGGCTGACCAGCCAAATTGGTGCGGTGACCACCCAGCGCATCGTGGCAGATATGCAAAATGCCGCCCGTGAAATGGAGCGGCATTTACAGGCGTTACACCGCCATTAGCGCGCAGCTCAGTTCACAGCAATACCTGCAGACTGGATGATGGGGCCCCATTTTTGACGTTCTTTGCTGGCAAAGGATGTCAGTTGGGCTGCCGGGCCGCCCGCAGGCTCAAAGCCCAAGGACAGCAGTCTTTGCGCAGTTTCTGGCTTGCCCAGTACTTTGTTGAGAGACTGGTTTAAGCGCTCCAGCACGGCAGCAGGTGTGCCCTTGGGGGCATACAGTGCATTCCACGCAATCACTTCAAAGCCATCAAAGCCTTGCGCAGCAACGGGCGTAACACCGGGCGCCAAGCTACTTTCACGCGATGAAGTCACGCCGATGGCACGCACTTTGCCGGACTCGATGTGGCTGCGCAGTGCAGTGGGTGTGTCCACTACCACAGGCAGCTGGTTGCCCAGCAGGTCGGTCATCGCATTGGCTGAACCCTTATAAGGGACGCCAAACAAAGGCACCGAGCTGCTTTTCTTGAGCAACTCCACCACCAGGCGCGCACTGGTACTGGGCATTGCGATATCGGCAGAGCCAGGTTTTTTGCTGGAGGCCTCAACCAGCTCTTTGACATTTTTGTAGGGCGAGTTGCTGTTGACGGCAATCACCATCGGGAAGGTGCCCACCAGTCCGATCGGGGTGAAGTCTTTCTCTGCGTCAAAAGGCAGGTTGCTGTAGAGGAACTGGTTGAGCGCATGCGTGGCGTTGGTGCCCATGGTCAGGGTGTAGCCATCAGCTTCTGCCTGGCGGGCGAGTTCAGTGCCCAGATTGCCACCAGCGCCAGGGCGGTTGTCAATGATGATGGGCTGGCCCAGGTCTTGCGCCATCTGGTCAGCAACGTAGCGCGTGGCAATGTCGGTGCCTTGCCCTGCGGCGTAGGCGACGATGATCTTGATGGGCTTGTTCGGATAGCCCTGCGCATGGGCTAGCGATAGCGGGGCCAAGATGCAGGCGGTGGCTGCAAGCAAAGCGGAAAGTTTACGCATGGCTGTCTCCTTGATTTTTTATGTGCAGGGATCACGAATGCGCTGCACGAGGGGCTGCACCCACCTCGTGAAGCTGCTGACGTTGCAAATCAGAAAACCCCAGCTCCTCCAAGACAGACTCACCGTCTTGGGCAAAAGCCGGTGGCACAGAGCCAGATTTACCCGGAGTGGCCGTCAACCGCATGGGCGAGCGCAAGCCGGTGTAATTGCCATCACGCACTATCAATTGGCGGTGCTGGCTGTGTGCATGGTGCAGTGCTTCCTGTACGGTGTGTACAGGTGCTGCAGGCACGCCGCAGCGCATCAAGGCATCGCACAACGGTGTGCGCGCGCTGTGCGCAATGGCGTTTTCAATAAGGGCTTTGAGCGCATCGCGGTGTTTCAGCCGCAAGGCATTGCTGGCAAAGCGCGCATCGCACAAGACGTCATCGAGTTGCAGGTGGCTGCAAAAGCGGCGGAATTGCCCATCGTTGACGATACCAATGAACAGGTCTCCATCAAGGGCATGGAACTTGTCATAGGGCGCGATATTGGGGTGGGCACTGCCCAGCAGCCCCTGACTCTGGCCCGATACCAGATAGTTCGACGCATGCGGCAGCAGCAGACTGATGGCCGTGTCGTAGAGCACGGCCTCCACGCGCTGGCC
>JADMKK010000032.1 GCA_015478895.1 Comamonas sp.
CCCTGCTCGGTGCGCTGGCGGGCCTGCAAGGCCAGCATCACGGAGCTGAAGGCCACATAGCCCGTCAGGTGATCCACCAGTGGCAGGCCCAGGCGTGTGGCGCCCGTTTCGGGGCAGCCGTTGACGCTCATGATGCCGCACAGTGCCTGCAAGACGGCGTCGTAGCCGGGCATGCCGCCCATGGGGCCATCACTGCCAAAGCCGGAGACCGCGCAGTACACCAAGCGGGGGTAACGCGCGGCCAGCGTCTGCTCATAACCCAGCCCCCAGCGCTCCATCGTGCCAGGCAAGAAGTTCTCCACCAGCACGTCGGCATCAGCCAGCAGCCGGTGTAGCACTTCTTGCGCTTCAGGTTTGGAAAGATCGAGGCTGATGGCACGCTTGCCCCGGTTCAGCGCTGCGTAGTAGGCCGATCGGCCATCGTCATCAAATGGCGGGCCCAGGTGGCGCGTTTCATCGCCACTCGGTGGTTCAACCTTGATCACGTCGGCCCCGTGGTCCGCCAGCATTTGGGTGCACAGCGGACCGGCCAGCACGCGGGACAGGTCAACCACTTTCAGGCCCGTGAGTGCGCTGTCGGTGGTGGCTGTCATTGTGCTTATCCTTTGCTTGGCAAAACGATGATGCCGGTGCCAATCACGGACAACTCACCATCTTGGTTGCGGCCTTCTTGCTCCACTTCCACCATGTGCTTGCCGTTCTCGATGAACTTGCGTTTGACTTTGCCTTTGATGAAGAGCATGTCGCCTTCGGGGTTGTGGCGGCGCACCTGGCAGCTGGCCTTGTGCAAAAAGCCTGCGTCGCCCATCCAGTTGGTCAGCTGGTGGGTCAGCCACGAGGTGCGCTCTGGGCCGTAGTCATAGGCACCGGGCGCTCCCACTTCCAGCGCAAATTCTTCTTCCCAGTGCACGCGCTCTGGCACGTCCGGAATGCCGAAGCGGTTTTTGATACCGACGCCGGGGTGCGCATCAATCAATTTCCACGCCAGCTTGTTGGCGCGGATGTACAGGCCGCCCCAGCCTTGGGCATAAGCGATGAAGCCCGTCACCGTCATTGGGCCTTTGAACATCACAGGCAGGTCTTCGCCTTCTTTCACATCTTCCCAATAGCGGGGAATAGCGCCGCGAATTTCTTCGTTGCGGTACAGCTTGTACGCCTCGGCCAGCTCCTCTTCGGTGTAGCGGCGCGGGCCGCGTTCACGCGCTTCCTGGTATTTGGTGCCTTGCTCACGGGCATGGTCGCGCTCGGTGCGGAAGCACCAGCTGTCGGCCTCGGCCACCTTGTCACCGCTCTGGTTGAAAAAGTCCACGTGGTAGATCTGCTGCACGGCACGGCCCGCAAAACGGGTGTTGTGCTCGACCAGGTCTTTCAGATAGGCCTCGGTGTGGATTTCATCGTTGCGCAGCACGGGCTTGTGCCAGGTCCAGTCCGCGCCCGACCACATGGCGTGCACGCCGGGCAGACCGCCCACGTAGCCCGAGACGATGCGGCTGGTCGAGAACAAGAAGCTGGGCAGGGCCACCAAGGTGCCGTATTGCGTTTTTGCCGCGTAGTCCGGGTCGCACCACAGTGGGTTGTCGTCACCAATGCCGTGCGCGTAGTGGCGGATGTTGTCGCGCGTCGCTTCATGGCACCAGGGCTCTGCGGTCTGGCCGATCTTCTGGCCCAGGCGCTGGCGCAGCTCGTCCAGACCTTGTTCAGTGATTTTGGGGAAAGTGCGTTGGGCTTTCATGTCCATGGTGGCGTCTCCGATGGTGGTTGTGGATGAAGAAATAAAAGAGCAGGGGAAACAGGGAATAAGGAAATCAGGCCGTGGCCGCCAGCGCGGCCAGTTCGCGTTCGCGCAGCACTTTGCGGTGCACCTTGCCGGCGGGGGTCTTGGGCAGCTCGGCCACAAAAGCCACCTGGCGCGGGTATTCGTGCTGGCTCAGCTTGCTGCGCAGCAGGTCTTGAATCTCTTGGATAAAGGCATCCGAGCCACTGCGTCGTGAAACTAGGAAAGCCTTGATGACCTGGCCGCGCAGCTCGTCCGGCACACCAATGGCGGCGGCTTCCTGCACATCGGGGTGCATCAGCATCACGTTCTCGATTTCGACGGCGCTCATCGTCCAGCCCGCAGAAATAATCACGTCGTCGGCGCGACCGCCGTGAAAGAAGTAGCCGTCGGCATCCATGCGGCCCAGGTCTTTGGTGGGAATCCACTGGCCGTGGCGCTGCACCATGAGCTGGCCCGTGATGCCCGGTGGGCAGACCTGGCCGTCTGCGTTGTGCACCTGCACCAGCGTGCCCGGCACGGCTTTGCCCAGTGAACCACGCGGTGCGGCAAAGTCCGGCGCGCCGGGGTAGCTGGCCAGCACCACACCAATCTCGGTGGTGCCGTACATGCTGCAGACCTCCAGACCAAACGTGCGCTGCACAAAGTCGGCGGTGTCGTCGTCGATCGGTTCGCCGGTGAACGACAGTTTCTGGAACGCAAAGCGGTGCTCCCCGGCCTTGCCGCAGTTTTTCATCATGCGGTAGTGCGTGGCCGCTGCCGACATGTTGGTAAAACCGTGCTGCGACAGCGCTTGCAGCAGGCGCTCGGCATTGAACTTGCCGCTGTAAGCACCGACGGTCAGGCCCAGCGCCAGCGGTGCCAGCGTGCCATGCCACAGGCCGTGGCCCCAGGCGGGCGACGAAGGGCAAAAGTAGCGGTCGCCGGGGCGCAGGCCCGTGCCATACAGCGCCGCCACCATCAGCGTGACGAGGGAACGGTGCGTGTGTTTCACCGCTTCGGGTAGCTCCCGGGTCGTGCCGGAGGTGTACTGAAACACCGCCAGATCCCTGCCGCTGGTGCTGGTTGCGTAGTGCGCAGGCAGCGCTTGCAGCTGGGCATGCAGGGCATCGTCATACACCACGGTGTGGATGTGCGCAGGTGCGGTGTCGCGTTTTTGGGCGTTGGTGACCAGCAGCGCGGGCTGGCAGTCATCCAGGCGCAGGCGCACGCCATCAGGGCCGAAGAGCGTGAACATGGGCACGGCAATCGCGCCGCGTTTAATGGTGCCGAACATGGCGGTGTAGAAGGCCCGCGATGGCTCCAGCATGATGGCCACGCGCTGGCCGGGCTGCACGCCTTGTGCCTCCAGCCAGTGGGCAAAGCGGCTGCTGTCGGCAGACAGCTCGGCGTAGGTGATGACTTCATCGCGGCCATCGGCGTGGGCCACGATCAGTGCATCTTGGCCACTGTCGGCATGGCGGTCGACACACTCGTGGGCAATGTTGAATTGCTCGCGATTGCCGTCAAACAGAGCCCACAGTTTTTCGGAAGAAAACTGCGCTTGAGCGTCGGCGTAGCTGTGAAATTCTGTGAGTCTTTGCATGGCTTCTGAAACCGTTAGTGGCTGCGATGGCTTCAGTTTCAGAATCACTCAAAGTTTTGTCAAATGACACTTTATTTTGTATATATACAAAAATAAAAAAGTGGAAAACACGGCTTGTAAATGTCGTTGTAGCGACATGAGACAGGCTTTTGTTGGGGTTATTGCGTGTTTTTAAAGCGGAAAAAATGGCCGTTTGCAGCCTTAAAACCCCTTGGTACGCTGGGTTATCGCGGCCGGTCGGTTTGCGTGTCTGTGGCGACGCAATATGTTGTTTTTATGAATAAATGAGCAACATGCCGTGAAAGAAAAAGGACTTCAGCATGTTTTATGTCTGAAGTCCTTTGTTTGCAACGGAATGATGCTTCTATTTTAATAGTGAAGCCGTAAAAACCGCGCCAATGTCGATGTGCATCAACTCACAAACTCGTCGCGTGCGCTGTTTTGCAAATGGCTGGTATCACCCCAGCCCACCAAAGTGAGGCCTTCCGGCGTCCACAGCAGCCGGTTGATGGCCGCGTTGCCCAGCTCCCAGGTGCGAGGTGCCTGCAGACCCTGGCGCGTGGCCAGGCGGTACAGGATGTCCATCACGCCGCCGTGCGCCACCAGTGCAATCTGGCCGCCCAGGTGCTGCGCAGCCAGGCGGTCCACGGTGTGCTGAATGCGCCCGCGCAGCATGTTCAGCGATTCGCCGCCGCCCTCGGGCACAAAGTCCGGGTCGCGCTTGCGCCAGCGCAGGGCTTGCTCGGGGTTTTCTGCCTCGATGTCTTGGAAGGTGCGGCCTTCAAAACTGCCAAAACAACGCTCGCGCAGGCCGGTATCAGGGCGCACGGGGCATTGCGTGCTGTGGCTGATGGCCTGCGCCGTGACCAGCGCGCGCTGCAGATCGCTGCTGTAGATGGCATCCAGGCTTTCACCGGCCAGGGCAGCGCCTGCGCGCTGGGCCTGCCATAGGCCGATGTCGTTGAGCGGTATATCCAGATGGCCCTGGATGCGGGCGTCGACATTCCAGGAGGTTTCGCCATGGCGAATGGCAATGATGCGGGTAGCGTGCATGCGGCAAACGGGGCGCGGCGAGCGCCTTCAATCAACGAACAAAACCACGGCCCGAATGGCCGCAGCATGCCGCCATTGTCCGGTATTCCGAAGCTTGCGAATCTCTGCAGAAAAAGCAAGTTTTTTTGCGTGATGGCAGAGAAATGCATGAGCTTATTGCGTGCGGTTCGAATGCTCACGCTATAAACATGAGCACAAGAGCGAGATTCCGATAAACGGTGTGTTTTTTGCTTGCATTGGCAAACCCTAGGGCCGCGCCGTGCGCGCCCATGGCATACCGATAACCCCTTCCCCTTTATTTGGAGACGAGAGATGATTTTGAAGACCTTGGGTTCTGCCTTGCTGGCCGCGGGCCTGTTGTCCGCCACCGGCCTGGCGACCGCCGAAACCGTGCGCTGGGCACGTTCTGCCGACGTGACCACGCTGGACCCCCACGTGTTCAACACTGGCACCAACTTTGTGTTGATGCACCAGATGTATGAAACCTTGCTCAACCGCACCGCCGACGGCAAGCTGCAGCCCCTGCTGGCCACCGAGTGGAAGATGCTGGAGAGCGACCCCACCATCTGGGAATTCAAAATCCGTCCCAACGTCAAGTTCCATGATGGCAAGCCGCTGACCGCCAAGGACGTGGTCTTCTCGCTGAACCGCGCCAAGGGCCCCAACGCCCAGGTCAAGTCGCTGCTGGCCTCGGTGGACACCATCACCGCCGTTGATGAGCTGACTGTGCACGTCAAGACCAAGGGCCCGAACCTGATCTTCCCGAACAACGTGACCAATCTGTTCATCATGAGCGAAGAGTGGTCCAAGGCCAATGGCGCGCTGGAAACGCAGGACGCCACCAGCAAGACCGAAAACGGTGCCACGCGCGCTGCCAACGGCACCGGCGCCTTCATGCTGGCCAACCGCGAGGTGGACAGCCGCACCGTGATGAAGCAAAACCCCAACTACTGGGGCAAGGGCCAGTCGCCCATGCAAGTGACCGAGCTGGTGTATTTGCCCATCAAGTCGCCCGCCACGCGTGTTGCGGCCCTGCTGTCGGGTGAAGTGGACTTTGCCCAGGACATCCCTGCGCAAGACGTGGCACGCCTGAAGCAAGACGGCAAGCTGCGCATCAACGAAGGGCCGGAAAACCGCTCCATCTTCCTGGGCCTGAACGTGGGTTCGGCCGAGCTGTTTAACAGCAACATCAAGGGCAAGAACCCGCTGGCCGACCCCAAGGTGCGCGAAGCAATTGAGCTGGCGATTGACCGCGACGCCATCAAGCGCTCCGTCATGCGTGGCCTGTCCAACCCCTCGGGCGTGATGGCGCCTCCGTTTGTCGCCGGTTACGACAAGTCCATGGGCGCCTACAAAAAGGCCGACCCCACCAAGGCCAAAGCCTTGCTGGCTGAAGCTGGCTACCCCGATGGCTTCACCATCACCTTGCACAGCCCCAATGACCGCTATGTGAACGACGAAGCCATCAGCACCGCGATTGCTGGCTTCCTGGGCCGTATCGGCATCAAGACCGAAGTGGTCTCGCGCCCGATTGCGCAGCACAGCGTGGGCATTGTGAAGGCCGAGAGTGATTTCTACCTGTACGGCTGGGGCGTGCCCACCTATGACTCGGCCTATATCTTTGACTTCCTGGCTGCCACACGCGGCAAGGAAGGGCGCGGCGCGCAAAACGCCACGCACTACAGCAATCCAGACTTGGATGCCAAGATCATTTCGCTGTCGTCCGAGAGCGACAAGGCCAAGCGCGACGCTACCGTCAAGGACATCTGGCAAGTGGTGCAAAAAGAGCGCTTCTACATTCCGCTGCATGACCAGGTGATCCATTTCGCCTCGGTCAAGTCCATCGACGTTCCTGTGCACCCCGACAACGTGCTGCACTTCAAGGACGTGAAGATCAACAAGAACGCGAAGTAAAACCATGCTGGTCCATCTGCTGCGCAGACTGGGCCAGTCAGTTTTGGTACTGCTGGCCGTTTCTCTTATTTCCTTCATGGTGTTTCGCCATATCGGTGATCCCACCATCAGCTTGCTGGGCGAAGACGCCTCACTGGAAGAACGCACCGCCCTGGTTGAAGAACTGGGCTTTAACAAATCTGTACCCCTGCAATACCTGTCCTATGTGGGCAATGTGCTGCAGGGCGATCTGGGCATTTCCTACCGCTTGAAGCGCCCCGTGGCCGAGGTCATTGCCGAGCGCCTGCCCGCCACGCTGGAGCTGGCGTTCACCGCCGGGGTGCTGGCTTTGGTGGTGGGTATTGTGCTGGGGGTCTATACCGCCATCCGCAAGGATGGCTGGTTCAGTCGCACCATCATGACGGTGTCGCTGATCGGTGTGTCGCTGCCCACCTTTTTGATCGGTATCGGGCTGATCTATCTGTTTGCCGTGGAGCTGCGCTGGCTGCCCTCATTCGGGCGCGGGGAGACCGTGATGGTTGGCGGCTGGCAAACCGGCTTGTTGACCGCCTCGGGCTGGGCCGCGTTGATCTTGCCGGCCATCACGCTGGGCTTTTACAACATGACGCTGATCATGCGCCTGGTGCGCGCCGAGATGCTGGAAGTGCTGCGCTCGGACTACATCCGCTTTGGCCGCGCACGCGGCCTGCATGAAAAGAGCCTGTACTTTGGCCATGCGCTGCGCAACACGCTGATTCCCGTGATCACCATTGCCGGCCTGCAAATTGGCTCGCTGATTGCGTTTGCCATCGTCACCGAGACCGTGTTCCAGTGGCCCGGCGTGGGCTTGCTGTTCATCTCCTCGGTGCAGGGTGTGGACGTGCCGCTGATTGCCGCCTACCTGATGTTCATTGCGCTGCTGTACGTGGTGATCAATCTGTTTGTGGACTTTTTGTATGTGCTGGTGGACCCCCGCCTGCGAAAGAAATAAGGGGGCAGCAATGACTGATTCTGTAAAAAATACGGCTGCCGCCTCGGCGGCGCTGCCCACGGGCTGGAAAGCCAGTGATTCGCCGGTCAAGCGCGCCTTTGCCAAGTCGCGCCTGGTGCAGGTGGCGGCGGCCGTGCTGGCGCTGCTGGTGCTGGCCACCGTGCTGGCGCCCTGGCTGGCGCTGCACAACCCGTTTGACCCCGCCAATCTGGAGCTGATGGACGCCTTCGCCCCGGTCTGGAGCCAGGGCATGGGCGAAATGTTCTTCCCCCTGGGCTCTGACGACCAGGGCCGCGACGTGTACTCGGCCATTCTGTATGGCCTGCGCATGTCGGTGTTCGTGGGCGTGGCGGCCGTGGTGCTGTCGCTGGTGATTGGCGTGCCGCTGGGCCTGATCGCCGGTTACGCCGGCGGCTGGTTCGACACGCTGCTCATGCGCATTGCCGATGTGCAGCTGACCTTTCCCGTCATCCTGGTGGCGCTGCTGATCTTCGGCATTGCCCGGGGCGTGCTGCCCGAGGGCTACCGCGACGACATGGCGGTCTACGTCATCATCATCGCCATCGGCTTGTCCGACTGGGTGCAGTACGCGCGCACCGTGCGCGGCGCGGTAATGGTGGAAAAGCAAAAAGACTATGTGCTGGCCGCCCAGCTCATCGGTCGCAGCCAGACCGCCATCCTGACCAAGCACATCCTGCCCAATATGCTGGCGCCCATCTTGGTGATTGCCACCATCAGCTTTGCCCAGGCCATCGTGGCCGAATCCACGCTGTCGTACCTGGGCGTGGGCCTGCCGCCCACCGCGCCCTCGCTGGGCACGCTGATTCGCATTGGCCAGAGCTTTTTGTTCTCCGGTGAGTGGTGGATTCTGCTGTTCCCGGCGCTGGTGCTGCTGGCCCTAGCCCTGTCCGTGAACCTCGTCGGCGACTGGCTGCGCGACGCCCTGAACCCCAAGCTGCAATGAACATGACCACAGACACACACCAACCCGTGCCTGATGCGGTTCCCGTGCTGGGCGTGCGCAACTTGAGCGTCACGTTTGACACCTACAAAGGCCCCGTGCACGTGCTGCACGATGTCTCGTTCGACATCTTCCCCGGTGAAATTCTGGGCGTAGTGGGCGAGTCGGGCGCGGGCAAGTCCATGACGGGCTCGGCTGTTACCGGCCTGATCGAAGCGCCCGGGCGCATCTCCGGCGGTGCGGTGGAGCTGCGCGGCCTGCGCATCGACACCCTGCACGGTGAAGACCTGCGCCGCATCCGCGGCAAGCGCATTGGCACCATCTTCCAGGACCCGCTGACCAGCTTGAACCCGGTCTACACCGTGGGCCGCCATCTGGTGGAAACCATTCGCACCCACTTGGCCATCAGCGAAAAAGAAGCCGAAACGCGCGCCCTGGCGCTGCTGGAAGAGGTGGAAATTCCGCACGCCAAGGCGCGCATGGCGCAGTACCCGCACCAGTTCTCGGGCGGCATGCGCCAGCGCGTGGCGATTGCCCTGGCGCTGTGCGCCGAGCCAGAGCTCATCATTGCTGACGAGCCCACCACGGCGCTCGACGTGTCCGTGCAGGCGCAGATCATTGCGCTGCTGCGCAAGGTCTGCAAAGAGCGCGGCGCCGCCGCCATGCTGATCACGCACGACATGGGCGTGATTGCCGAGACCGCCGACCGTGTCATGGTCATGTACCACGGCCGCGTGCTGGAAACCGGTGCCGTGCGCCAGGTGCTGGACGCCCCGCGCGACCCCTACACCCAGGTGCTGATGGCCGCCATTCCCAGCGTGCACCAGCGCGTGGAGCGCCTGCCCGTGCCCGAAGTGGGCGGTGGCCCCATCGCCAAGGCCGTGCCGTGGACACCCAAACCCATAGCGCCAGGCCAAGGCGCAGCGCCCGCCAAAGCGCTGCTGGAGGTCAAAGACCTGTGCAAGGACTATGACCTGTCCAACGGCTGGCTGGCCCGTGTGCTGGCGCGTGAGGAAAAGAAGATTCTCAAGGCGGCAGACCATGTGAGCTTCAACATCCGCCAGGGCACCACCTTTGGCCTGGTCGGTGAATCGGGCTCGGGCAAATCGACGGTGGCGCGCATGGTGGCAGGTTTGACGCCGCCCACCAGCGGCATCATCTTGTTTGACGGCGTGGACAAATGGAGTCCAGCCGCCCAGACCGTGGCCATGCGCCGGCGCTTTCAGATGATCTTCCAGGACCCGTACGCCAGCCTGAACCCACGCTGGACCGTGGAGCAGCTGATTGCCGAACCCCTGGTGGTGCTGGGCCTGACCAGCGGCCCCGCCGAGACTGCCGAGCGCGTGCAGGAAGCCTTGCGCCGCGTGCGCATGAAGCCGGACGACGCCAAGAAGTACCCGCACCAGTTCTCTGGCGGCCAACGCCAGCGCATCGCCGTAGCACGGGCTTTGGCCAGCCAGCCCGAGTTCATCATCTGTGACGAGCCGACCTCCGCCTTGGACGTGTCGGTGCAGGCCCAGGTGCTGAACCTGATGCGCGATCTGCAGGATGAGTTTGGGCTGACGTATCTGTTGATTAGCCACAACCTGGCGGTGATCCGCCATATGTGTGATGACATCGGCGTGATGCAGCGCGGCAAGCTGGTGGAGGTTGGGGAGTCGCAGGCGGTGCTGGATGATCCGCAGCACCAGTACACCAAGGATTTGATGTTGGCGATTCCGGATATTGCGCACGTTCACTAAAGCTGTTTTTAGAAAACTGCGTTAAATCTTTTTGGTTAGTGAAGCCCACGGCGCTTTGGTGTTGTGGGCTTTTTTTGTGAGTGTTTTGTGGCTTTAGCCGTTGTAGGGCTTGGGGTAGTAGCTATTTTTATTGTTGTGGTGGTTTTTTTGGCAGAGGCCGCTTATCGCGCGGCGGCGACCCGATTTCTTTTGCTTCGTCAAAAGAAACCGGGGAAAGAAAAGACGACGCTTGCAGCGGGCCTGTCCGGCGAAACTCCCTGTGCTCCTGCGTCGCTCCGGTCAAACAGCCGCCGGAAATATGAAGCTTCCACGAACGGGGCGCGACGCTTGCGCGCGCGAGGGCTTTGGCAAGTGGAACGGACAGGTTTGGAGACTGCTATCGACCGAGGCTGTGTGAAAACTCGTCTGAACATGAAACTCAGGGGTCTTCTCACCATTAGCCAGGTCAAGAAAAACGCATATAGAGCGATCTGAGAGGTCACTTTTTTGCCGAGGTCAGAGCCTGATGCGTTTTCACACAGCCTCGACCCATTGCAGTCACACATCCACAGCTAAGCGCAGTTCCATTTTTTGGGTCATTACGTCTGAACCGGGACGCAAAAACTCGGGCTCTCCAACTGTACAAAACCCCTTTGATTTGTAGAGCTGCATGGCCGGTGACTCATCTTGAGTGACTGATAGGCGGATATGTCGAACCCCTTTGTTATTAGCCCATGCAATACACTTTTCTAAAAGTGCTCGACCTGCACCCTGTCCTCTCACGGAAGGAGCTGTCCATAGTGCATAGATGTTTGCGACATGAGGGTTGCTATCCGAAATCAGGCACCAAGCTAAACCACAGACTTCATCTTTATTGATGGCGAAGAATCCTCTTCCAGACTGTCCTGATTCAGATGCAATAGCCCGAGTAGACCAGTCTTGTTCAGGTAGCAGGGCTTCTTGCTGCCATGTGCCGCCAAATGCTTGAGGTGAGTCTTTAAGGGCTTGGAGGCGAACCTCTCGATATACAGGCCAATCGGTTGAAGCAATAGGGCGAACAGATATCACGGTGATTCCTTTTGACTTGGAAACTACATCGTATGACTGCTCATGGCCGACAGCTGTCATAAGCCACAGAGCACGAATCTCACCCCACGCGCGCGCAAGCGTCGCGCGTGCCAAGAATAAAAAATCAAATTTCCGGCGGCTGTTTGAGCGAAGCGCTGCAAGCGCGCAGCGAGTTTCGCCGGAAGCCGTCGGCAGACGCGCTTCTTTGGCAACTTTATTGTCGCGGACAAGAAAGTTACTCGCCTGCCGCGCGATAAGCGGCCTCTGTCAGTAAAGACACCGCAATATCTAAAAATCTCAAAACCACAGCATCTGCAATTTCGAGCCTTTTAGGCCTCTAGCCCTTATCCAGAAAGGGCGAGCAGCTATCAAATACTAAAAAATCTTCTCCCTTGTACTACGTGCATGCCGCACCGTAACGGCAACAATGCCGCGCAAAGAGCCCTGTCCATGTCGCTAAACCGCCGAGCCTTTTGCTGGGGGAGTCATTGCTGCCATGAGCCTGTCCAACGCACACAGCGCTGAAGCCTGAAGTGCTTGTGAACACGTCGCTGGCGCATAGGGCCAACGCAGGGCTTTGAGCGCCGCCACCATCACCACCAGCGACAACACCGCTGGCAATTTGATTTTGGACAGCTACGGCGGCCCTGCCGCGCTGACGGCCTATGTGCGCCAGTTGGGGGATGAGGTGACGCGGCTGGATCGCAATGAACCTGCGCTCAATCGCCCCTCCAGCGATGGGTTGCTGGACACCACCAGACCCCGCGCCATGGCGCTGGTCCTGCAAAAGCTATGGGCAGGTGATGCACTCTCGCCCGTATCGCGCCAGCAGTTAGCGTGGGTAGCGCAGCACATGGCTGCATAAGCTGTGCGAAAAGCGCGCGTTGGTGCAGCCCATCAAGGCAAAGCCAGGGCGGATGCGGGCGGCGGCCACCAACGCAAAAAAGGCCTGCCATGGGAATGGCAAGCCTTTTCATATTTTTAAGCGTTTTAAGCCTCTAGCCCTTGTCTGGCGAGGGCGAGTAGCTATCAATGCTGATTACAGGAAGGACTTGGCATTGGTCATCACAAAGTCGCAGGCCTTGTCTTTCACATTGCCCTTGATCTGGTTCAGGCTGAACAGCTCGCCCGTGGGCGCAACGATCATGCCGGCCACGCCGTTCAGGTAACCCTGATCTTGTGTCGCCACCGGGGTGCCGGCATTCGCCGTCGTGGGCATGCCCAAGCTGGTGAGCAGCTGGTTGGCCATGGAGGTGGCGCTGTTGGCGTTCAGCAGATTGTTTTTGGCGCAGTACGTCAGCACGCCTGCGGCGTTGCTGGCAGTGCCAGCAGCGGGTACGCCCAGCGAAGACATCAGGTTGGCAGCGCCGCCATTGGCTTGCAGCACGTTGCCAAAAATGGAGCCCGCAGTACTGGCCAAAGATGGCGCTGGAGAGGCAGCAGGCTGGGTGGCTTGGGTGACGCAACCTGTCAAAGCCAGGATGGCAGCAGCAGCGACGCTGGAAACGAGCGTGTTGTGAATTTTCATATCGTGAAGTATGCAGCGCCAGTGCTTATGGTTGGCCGCTGCAATGCTCTCAAAATGTATAGATTTGCAAAAGCAAAGGGCCGCATCGGCGGCCCTGTGGATGGGTCATCGGGCTGCAGCCGGGGCTGCTGTGACAGGGGTCGGCGCGGCAATCGGCGTGACCGTGGTGCGCACGCTGCGCGTGCCTTGCGGCGGGCGGGGGAAATCGGTCAGCGCGGCATCGAACAAAATATTCCAGATCAGGTTGTCATCCATCCAGACTTCGTCGTAAGCGGCAGAGGTTTCGTAGACGATTTGCTGGCTTTTCTGGTCACGCAGCACCAATTTGACACCCCGGTAATAGACCATCGGCGGGGTATCCATCCAGTGCATGCCCATGCCCACGCGCGGGCCGCCAAAGCCCATGCCCCAGCCAAAGCGCGGGCCGTAGAACCAGTCGTCGTACGCGGGGTGGTAGGCGCGCCCTTGCGAGGCGTTGGCGCCCACCTGCACCACCAGGCGGGCCAGCTCAGGGCGCGAATCGCGTGTCAGACCTACGCGCTGCAAGGCTTTTTCGGCGGCGGCTTCAACGCGGGCAAAGCTTTGCTGCTGGCTTTGCGAGGGCAGCAACTCCATGCGGTAGGTGGCCGGCAGCTGGACACCGGCCATGCTGCTATAGCTTTGCACGCTGGAGGTGATTTCGCGCGGGCCGCTGGCGCAGCCGGCCAGCAGTGCCGCGCAGGCCATGACAGCGGCAAGGCCCCAGCGGCGGGTGTGGAAGGTGATGGGCATGGTGTGGCTCCTGTGAAAGTGCTGTCTATGCAACGTGGCCGTGGCAGGTGTCGATGACAGATGCCAGCCACTTTACACAGCACGCGCTCCAATGGAGTCAGGCTAATGCCACCAAGTTCCAGCGCGTGCAGGAGGGTGCCGCAGTTGGCTGTCGCGCAACGCAAAAAAGCCCTGCAGTGCAGGGCTTTTTTGGAGGGCAGACAAAGACTTAGCCGATTTGCACCACCTGCACACCGCCGGGCAGCGTGGGGGCTGTGGGCAGCTCTTCATGGTCAAACGCCATATCGCCATTGGGGTCGGCAATGCCGGTGGCCTTGGCGCCCTTGAAGTCGTGCAACTCGGGATCCATCATGTGCGTGGTCACCACGTTGCCCATGGCGCGGAACATGCTCTCGATGCGGCCGGGGAACTTCTTGTCCCACTCGCGCAGCATATTGCCCACGGCCACGCGCTGCAGGCCGTCCTGGCTGCCGCACAGATTGCAAGGAATGATGGGGAAGTTGTTGTACTGGGCCCAGCGCACGGTGTCCTTTTCAGGCACATAGCACAGCGGGCGGATCACGACGTGCTTGCCATCATCGGACACCAGCTTGGGCGGCATGCCCTTCATGCGGCCGCCGTAGAACATATTGAGCATCAGCGTCTGCACGATGTCGTCGCGGTGGTGGCCCAGCGCGACTTTGGTGCAGCCCAGACGGTCGGCCACCGAGTACAAAATCGCACGGCGCAGGCGCGAGCACAGACCGCAGGTGGTCTTGCCTTCGGGAATCACGCGCTTGACGACCGAGTAGGTGTCCTGGGTTTCGATGTGGTAGTCCACGCCGATGCTCTGGAAGTACTCGGGCAGGATGTGGTCAGGAAAGCCTGGCTGCTTTTGGTCCAGATTCACCGCCACGATCTCGAACTTCACGGGCGCACGCTTTTGCAGCTTGCGCAAAACGTCGAGCATGGTGTAGCTGTCTTTGCCGCCGGACATGCAGACCATGATCTTGTCGCCGTCTTCAATCATGTTGAAGTCCATGACCGCACGGCCCACCTCACGGCACAGGCGCTTTTCGAGCTTGATCTGCTCGCGCTCAATCTTGATCTTGCCGGGCTTGCTTTCAGCAGCGGCAGCTTCGCTTGGAGGCGCTGCGTCGGCAGCGTCGTCGGCAATCCAGGGGTTTTCAGTCACAGCGTTCATGGGTTTCACCATTGTCCGGTTTCGACGCGAATGGCAACTTCGCAGTCATCAAAAATCTCGAGTTTGGCAATTTTTACACGCACGCCCAGCACACCGGGCAAGGCCATCAACTGCTGCGCCAGCGTACCTGTGAGGCGCTCTAACAAATCAGTGTGTCCGGCGGTGCACACGGCCACGATGGTGTTGCGCGCCAGCCGGTAGTCCAGCACCTCGGCAATATCGTCGCTGGCGGGCAACAAGGGCTGTGCGCCCATGTTCAGCTCGGCATCGACGCGAATGGCCTGGGCGGCCTCGCGCTCCGCGTCAAGGATGCCCAGGCGCGCATCCATGCACAGCCCTGTGAGCGAAATAATGCGTTGACCTGTTGCGACGGACGACATAGTAAGTGCCGAGATTGCAGCCTGCAGGCCTGCATCTGTGTGGCGATGTGCGTGTAAATCTTGAGAAAGTGGGGCTCTAACCATCCCCTTTTGCACGGCGCTTGCCCTTGTTTTGTAAAGCCGAGGCTCCGCTAGGGTGACAATGCAGGGGTGATGACAGAACCCTCAAGTTTAACGAGCGCGCTGCGCTTGCACATCGACAAGGCCATTGACCAAGCAGGTGGATGGCTTGGTTTCGACCAATTTATGGCCTTGGCCCTGTACACGCCGGGCCTGGGCTACTACGCCAATGCCACGGCCAAGTTCGGAGCGCTACCGTCATCCGGCAGCGATTTTGTGACCGCCCCCGAAATGTCTCCCGCCTTTGGCCAGCTGGTGGCGGCGCAAATTGCCGAGGCGCTGGCCCACACAGCCACCCGCGAAGTCTGGGAGTTCGGCGCCGGCACCGGTGCGCTGGCGCTGCAAATTCTCGATGAGTTGCAACGGCTGGGTGTGGAGATCGAGCGCTACACCATCGTCGATCTGTCGGGCACCCTGCGTGCGCGCCAGCAGGCCAAGCTGGTGGCGCATGGCGGCAAAGTGGTCTGGGCCAATGCCTTGCCTGCGCAGATGCAAGGCGTGGTGGTGGGCAACGAGGTGCTGGACGCCATGCCCGTGCACTTGCTGGCACGCAAAAGTGGTGTCTGGCACGAACGCGGTGTGGCGCTGGATGGCGATGCATTGGTCTGGGCCGACAAGCCCACCGACTTGCGCCCGCCCATGGACATTGAGGGCGAGCACGACTACGTCACCGAGATTCACGCGCAGGGCGAAGCATTTGTGCACACACTGGGCGCGCACCTGACGCAAGGCGCGGTGTTCTTGATCGACTACGGCTTTGGCGAGTCCGAGTACTACCACCCGCAGCGCCACATGGGCACCATGGTCTGCCACCGCCTGCACCAGATGGATGACAACCCGCTGGTGGAGCTGGGCCTCAAAGACATCACCGCCCACGTCAACTTCACCGGCACCGCCGTGGCCGCGCAGGACGCGGGCTTTGATGTGCTGGGCTACACCAGCCAGGCGCATTTCCTCATCAATTGCGGCTTGCAGGCCAAGCTGGATGCGATGAGCGAGGCGGGCCGCATCATGGCCGTGAAACTGATGATGGAGCACGAGATGGGCGAGCTGTTCAAGGTGATTGGCCTGTCCAAGGGCGTTGAGCCTTGGGACGCACTGGGGTTTGTGCACGGCGACCGCACGCACCGTCTCTAACGAAAGCCAAGGCCCATGATCCGCTGGATGATCCTGATCTTTATCCTGCTGGTGCTGGTCAACAGCGCCACAGGGCTGATCCAGAAGATCGGTCTGGGCCGGCTGCCAGGCGACTTGAACTTGCGCTTTTTCGGACGCGTAGTGTTCGTACCCTTTGCCAGCGCGGTGCTGGTCACGGTGCTGCTGTTTAGCGGCATCAAACTGGTGGCGTGGTTGAACTAAGCAGCATAAAAAATAGCTGCTAGCCCTTGTCCCATAAGGGCTAGAGGCCTTTTTTATTAAAACTTGGCGCACTGCTGCCATGCGCCAATGGATGACTTGCAAACAGCCAGACCATCACCATGTGCAGGCTTTGAGATTGCCACCGGAGTTGCCATGACCGTTTTGGACCCCCTGCACATCGTGTGCCCCCATTGCCATAAAACCAACCGCGTCGCGCAAGCGCACCTGAACAGCGCGCCCGATTGCGGCAGCTGCCACCAGCCGCTGTTCACGGGTGAGCCCGTGGCGCTGGATGGCGAAAGCTTTGCCTCCCACGTAGGCCGCAGTCATATCCCCGTGGTGGTGGATTTCTGGGCGCCGTGGTGCGGTCCCTGTCTATCGATGGCGCCCGCTTTTGCGCAGGCGGCCCAGCAACTGTCGCCCCAGGTGCGGCTGGCCAAGCTGGACACCGAGGCTTATCCGCATGTGGCGCAGCCCTATGGCATTCGCAGCATTCCCACCATGGCATTGTTCAAAGGTGGCAACGAAGTGGCGCGCATCTCTGGCGCCATGCCTGCCGCAGAGATCGTGCGCTGGGTGCAGTCGCAGGTGGGTTAAAACGAGCTGGCTTTTGGGTTTGTCCAGCGTTTCGGTGGGCTGCAGCATCACCCAGCCAAAAATGGCGGTGACCGTGAGGCCCACCTCAGGAGAGGGGTGACGATACTCACCCAGACGCTGGGCTACGCGCGCCACCAACCCAGCCTCTTTAGAGATCTTGCAAAGCGGCACATTCAAGCTTGTGCAGTGCGGGCAGCTGGTGGCGGCTGGCGGTAATGCTCAATTGCTCGGGCGTCAATGTCAGCAGCGTCGTAAAGGCATGGCCGCAAGCGCTACAAGCAGGGCCAGCATGGCAGGGGTGTGACGCAGTCGCTGCATGGGTGAAATTTATGAAGCGCTGTGCGCGCTGGCCGATGGCGCTGGCTGCGCCTGCAGGGGTGGCAGTTGCGCCAGCTCCTCGTCAGTGAACACGCGCGAGCGGGTCAGAAAGGCTTTGCCCTCTGGCCCTTCCAGCGACAGCGTGCCGCCGCCGTGGCCGTCGATCACGTCGATGATGAGTTGCGTGTGCTTCCAGTATTCAAATTGCGAGGTGCTCATGTAAAACGGCAGGCCGCCAATGTCGCCCAGCTTGACATCGCCGGGGCCAATGGTCAGCTCGCCCTCGATATAGCAGTTGGCCGCGCTGTTGTCGCAGCAGCCGCCGGACTGGTGAAAGAACAGGGCCGGGCCGTATTTGGTGCGGAGCACATCGATCAGCTCCAGCGTTGCCGAGGTGGCGATCACGCGGTCAACCATGGTGAACTCCTTGCGCTGTGCTGTGCGCTATGAAATTGAGCCGCTTCGCCTTTGCTAGACAAGGGCTAGCGGCTGATTCTTTAAAAATTAATCATTAGAAAAAGCCCAACTTTTGCTCGCTGTAACTCACCAACAGGTTCTTGGTCTGCTGGTAGTGGTTGAGCATCATCTTGTGGTTCTCCCGCCCGATGCCCGACTCCTTGTAACCACCAAACGCGGCGTGCGCGGGGTAGTGGTGGTAGCAGTTGGTCCACACGCGCCCGGCCTTGATAGCGCGGCCCATGCGGTAGGCCACGTTGCCGTTGCGGCTCCACACCCCGGCGCCCAGGCCGTACAGCGTGTCATTGGCCAGCTCCAGCGCTTCGGCTTCGTCTTTGAAGGTGGTCACGGCCAGTACCGGGCCAAAAATCTCTTCCTGGAAGATGCGCATCTTGTTGTGGCCCTTGAAGATGGTGGGCTGCACGTAGTAGCCGCCATCCATATCACCACCCAGCTGCGCCTGCGCGCCACCAATCAGCACCTCGGCGCCTTCCTGCTTGCCCAGATCGAGGTAAGACAGGATTTTGGTCAACTGCTCTTTGCTGGCCTGCGCGCCCATCATTGAGTTGGGGTCCAGCGGGTTGCCGTGCTGTATGGCAGCGACGCGCTTCAACACGCGTTCCATGAACTTGTCGTAAATCGATTCATGGATCAGCGCGCGCGATGGGCAGGTGCAGACCTCGCCCTGGTTAAAGGCAAACAGCACCAGCCCTTCAATGGCTTTGTCGAGGAAGCTGTCATCCTTGTCCATCACATCGGCAAAGAACACGTTGGGGGACTTGCCACCCAGCTCCAGCGTGGCTGGAATCAGGCTGTTGGCAGCGGCCTGGGCAATCACGCGGCCGGTACTGGTGGAGCCGGTGAAGGCGATTTTGGCAATGCGCTTGCTTTGCGCCAGCGGCATGCCCGCCTCGCGCCCAAAGCCGTTGACGATGTTGAGCACGCCGGGTGGCAGCAGGTCACCAATGATGCCCATGAGCACCAGAATGGAGATGGGCGTTTGCTCGGCCGGTTTCAGCACCACGCAGTTGCCGGCGGCCAGCGCGGGCGCCAGCTTCCAGGCGGCCATCAGAATGGGGAAGTTCCACGGAATGATCTGGCCGACCACGCCCAGCGGCTC
>JADMKK010000033.1 GCA_015478895.1 Comamonas sp.
AGTTCACCGTCGGCCTTGAGCACTTGGTACACCACACTGGGCGCCGTCGTGATCAGGTCCTGGTCAAACTCACGCTCCAAGCGCTCTTGCACAATTTCCATGTGCAACAGGCCCAGGAAACCGCAGCGGAAGCCAAAGCCCAGCGCTTGCGAGACTTCAGGCTCATAACGCAGTGCAGCATCGTTGAGTTGCAGCTTTTCCAGCGCATCGCGCAACTGGTCGTACTCCGAAGCTTCTGTGGGGTACAGACCGGCAAACACTTGCGGCTGCACTTCCTTGAAACCGGGCAAGGCTATTTCAGCCGGGCCCAGGTTGTTGGGCAGCTTCTTTTCCAAGGTGATGGTGTCACCCACCTTGGCGGCCTTCAATTCCTTGATACCGGCAATGATGAAGCCCACTTCACCCGCTTTGAGGGACTCGCGCGGCTGGGTGGCGGGCGTGAACACGCCGATGTTGTTGGCTTCGTAGGCAGCGCCCGTGGCCATCATCTTGAAGCGCTCGCCCTTTTTGAGCTGGCCATCCACCACGCGCACCAGCATCACAACGCCCACGTAGGGGTCAAACCAGCTGTCGACAATCATGGCGCGCAGTTGGCCGTCCGGATCACCCTTGGGTGGCGGCACCTTGGCGACAATCGCTTCCAGAATCTCTTCAATCCCCATGCCGGTCTTGGCCGAGCAGGGAATGGCATCGGTAGCGTCAATGCCGATCACGTCTTCGATCTCGGCCTTGGCGTTGTCTGGATCGGCGTTGGGCAGATCCATCTTGTTGAGCACGGCAAACACTTCCACACCCAAATCCAGCGCGGTGTAGCAGTTGGCCACGGTCTGGGCTTCCACACCTTGGGAAGCATCGACCACCAGCAAACCACCTTCACACGCCGACAACGAACGCGAAACTTCGTACGAGAAGTCCACGTGGCCGGGTGTATCAATCAGGTTCAGGTTGTAGACATTGCCGTCTTTGGCCTTGTATTGCAACGCTGCCGTCTGAGCCTTGATGGTGATGCCACGCTCTTTCTCGATATCCATCGAGTCCAGTACTTGCGCCTCCATCTGGCGTTCGGCCAAGCCACCACAGGTTTGGATCAGACGGTCTGCCAGGGTCGACTTGCCATGGTCAATGTGCGCAATGATGGAGAAATTTCGAATGTGCTTCATCAACGATAAGCGTAGGTAATTGAAGGGGAAAGCGTACTCAGGGCAAGAAAAAAGGGCGCGTCTTCAAACGACGCGCCCTGAACCAATAATCTCTAGCAACTGCGATTGATTGGATGCTCGATTGTAGGCAAAACTGCACAAACACCAAACACCGTCTTGGGATGACTCCGGCATTTCCATGCCGCCTCCATCACCCATCAACCATTTATAAAAGCTAGATTCAAGGCCCATCAGCACCCGCTCTACAGCGAGTACTCGCTCGTGCATGGCCTAGGGCCGCGCTCATTAGCCAAGCATTCTACCCAAGGGACTGTACGCAACAGCATCGCACGCCAGTAGGTCAGCCATGCGCAAGGGATAGCTCGGCGTGGCGCTTATTTAGCGCTGGGGCGGATGATCACATACTGCGACCACTCACCTCGGCGCACCAGCAGGTTGACAGGTTTGTTCTTGTCAGCTTTCGCCAACGCAGCTTCAAAGCCCTTGGTGTCCAGAACTTCTGTATTAGCAATGGCCAGCACCACATCTCCTTCACGCAAACCAGCCTTGGCTGCGGCATCCGCGATAGAGGTAATTCTCACGCCGCCCTTGATGGCCAAAGATTTCTTTTGAGCCCCAGTCAATTCTGTGACGACCAAACCGAGGTGCTTGGCAGTCGCGGTTGCACTGGAAGATGGCTGGCCTTCTGCGGAAGCTGCTGCGGTTTCCTCGGGTTCGATCTCGGCAATGACAATCGACAAATCGCGCATTTGCCCGCGGCGGAACACAGTAATCGCACTCTTGGTGCCCGGTTTGGTATTACCCACCAAGCGCGGCAAATCCGCCACCTTGTCCAACTCCTTACCTTCAAACTTGACAATGATGTCACCGGCCTCAATACCAGCCTTCGCGGCCGGGGAGTCAGGCTCTACCGCTGAGACCAAAGCCCCGCGTGGTTTGCCCAGCCCAATCGATTCCGCCACTTCCTTGGTCACTTGACCAATTTGCACCCCGATCCGGCCACGCGTTACCTTGCCGGTAGCGCGCAATTGGTCGCTGACGCGCACTGCTTCATCAATCGGAATGGCAAAGCTGATGCCCATAAAGCCACCAGAACGCGAATAAATCTGGCTATTGATGCCGACCACTTCACCGCGCAAGTTCAGCAAAGGGCCACCTGAGTTGCCAGGGTTGATTGCCACATCGGTCTGAATGAATGGCAAGTAATCACCGGTATCACGTTGCTTGGCAGAGACGATGCCGGCGGTTACCGAGTTCTCCAGCCCAAACGGCGAGCCAATCGCCATCACCCATTCACCGACCTTGAGCCGGTTGACGTCGCCAATCTTCACCGCGGGCAAGCCTGTGGCTTCAATCTTGACCACCGCTACATCCGTGCGCTTATCTGCACCAATGATTTTGGCTTTGAACTCGCGCTTGTCTGCCAAGGTCACGATCACTTCGCTTGCGCCATCAACGACGTGTGCGTTCGTCATCACAAAGCCGTCTGTGCTCAGGATGAACCCAGAGCCCACACCACTGGGACGCTCTTCGCCTTCATTTTCGCCACCCGGCTGGGGGCGGCCAGGGCGCGGCACATTGGGAACTGGCACACCAAAACGGCGGAAAAACTCCAACATCTCCTCATCCATGCCTGGAATGGCATTGGCTTGGCTGGAAATGCGCTCTGTCGTGCGAATGTTGACCACGGAAGGGCCCACCAAATCCACCAACTGCGTAAAGTCAGGCAACCCACTGACTACCGGTGCGGGAGCGGGTGCTACCACAGCCTGTGCATGCGCCTGAGGCATCAAGGAGTACCCAGACCCCGCCCCTCCCACCAAAGCGCCAGCAGCCACGGAGGCCGCCAGCACCAAAGCATGAACGGGGTTAATTTGGAATGAAGCCATGTTCGACGTCCTTTTCTAAATCACATTCTGCAACCCATGCAGTGCTGCACAGTGAGAAAGCTCAACGAGTATTTGGTTCCCATGCCAGCATGAAAACACCATCTGGTACATGCATCGCACACTACGAAATTGCAAGGTACAGATAAAAAAAAGAGCAGCTTGCGCTTGCCCTATCTAGCTTTCAGACACTTAGAGTGGTGAAACCCATCCTCATCGACGGGAAGATGCTCACTTTAAAAGCAAGCATCTCTTCTTCATTGATCTCCCAATCACTGCGTCACCGTACCGCTGCGCGCTGCAAAACTTGCATTGCGCAAAAACTCTGCAGGCGGCTGCAACGAAGCACGACTGGCGTTCTGGTGCTGGCTCATCATCAACGCATCCAGTCGCGGATCACGTAAGACAACCTCTTGGCCGTCGTTCGTGGCAACCGCCACCACGGGAGATGCAACACTGGTTTGGGCCAGTTGCGGACCTTGTTCACCAGGCTGCTGCACCAGCAAGTTCCAGCCTATCGCCGCCATCGCCGCCACACTGGCAAAACTGGCCGCGGCTTTCCAGCGAAATACCGAGTTGTTGGCCGCCGGGTCACGGAAGGCCACCACCGTATTACCCGGCGCAGCGGCACTGGCCGCCACCTGCTGCATCTCTGACGAAGCCAACCTCAAAGGTGGCTCATTGGCCAGCTGTGCGCGCAAGCCGGCCAGCAAATTGTGCTGGCTGTGGTGCGCCAGATCCGGCGAGCGCAGCACATCTCCCACCACATGGTAGAGCTCCCAGCTGGCGCAGCCCTCAGCACTTTCGGCACACGCCAAGGCCTGCTCCAGCGCTTGGCCATGGAGTTCACCATCCACCAAAGCGGACAGTAATTCCTTATTCATCTGTTGTTCCATCATGGGTTCACCTGCTCAACTGGCTTTGCAACGCCGCTCAGCGCTACCAACGTTTACCGCCTTGACGCTCCAGCAACGGCTTGACACGCGCCGAAATCGCCTCCCGCGCACGAAAAATGCGTGACCGCACTGTACCGATAGGGCAATTCATGGCTAAGGCGATCTCTTCGTAGCTCAAACCTTCAATTTCGCGCAGCGTGACCGCTTGCCGTAAATCTTCCGGCAAAGCTTCCATAGCTGCGTTGACCGCAGCCGCAATCTCCCGCGCAGCCAACACCGTCTCTGGAGTTTCGTCCGTGGTTGGTTCATTGCGCGGGCGGAAAGTTTCATCTTCGTCGTCAGCAATCTGTAACGAGCTCTCAAAAATCACGGGGTCGCGCTTCATTTCCAGCAACGTTTTCTTGGCTGTATTGACCGCGATGCGATACAGCCACGTATAAAACTGTGCATCACCCCGAAACTGGTGCAGCGCACGGTAAGCGCGCAGAAAAGTTTCCTGTGCAATGTCCTGCACCAAATCTTGATCGCGCACCATGCGTGCAATCAGACGCTCAATGCGCCGCTGGTATTTGATCACCAACAACTCATAAGCACGCTGATCGCCCGCTACTGTGCGCTCCACCAATTGCAGGTCACTGTCGGACGATGAGGTTTGCACAGAAAAAGAATTCATGAAAGCGAAGTGACGCGGTAAAAGAGCTCACCCCTAGCTGGGGGGTTAAGGCAAAGTGCCTGGAGCGTGTGGATCCCGCACGGAAGGAGCCGATAAATATACCGCACGCCGCACATCCGCCCAGGAGGCCAAGGCCCAATTCCTTTGCAGCCAGACATGCACCTGTCGCCCAGACTCTGCGCGCCACACCAATGCCATTCCCCATCCCCAATCACACAAAACCCGGGGCTGCCCGAAAACACCGTCAACCATGGTGCTCGATTCCAATATCCAGCACTCGCCATTCCAATGTAATTGCCCTCGCGGGAGGACTTTGAGCGCACCTTGGGCACACCCTATGCAGAACAGCCACAGCAATGCGCCCGCGCTCCCACGCAGCCATCTGTCAGAACCTTCGCCGGCACCCAGCAGTACCCAAGCCAGCAACAAGATGGCCACACCGCCCATCATCAGACGCATTACGCGGCCCAAGATACCAGCGCCTCGCAGGGGAAACTGCACAGGAGGACTATGACGAGCTGCCATGACACACCCTACAAAAACAAAAACCCGCATCCTGCCGAAGCAGAAGACGGGTTATAGAAAAGAAAAGAAGAAGGTTCACCCTCTTCTTCCTCGAAATTTAGATACGCTTGAAAATCAGAGAACCGTTAGTGCCACCAAAGCCAAAGTTGTTCTTCAGAGCAATATCAATCTTGGCGTCTCGTGCCACGTTGGCACAGTAATCTAAATCACAGTCAGGGTCTGGATTCATCAAGTTGATGGTCGGAGGAATTTTCTGATCGCGGATCGCCATGATAGTAAACACACTCTCGATACCGCCCGCACCGCCCAACAGGTGTCCAGTCATCGACTTTGTCGAACTAACCACGGTCTTGTAGGCTGCATCGCCAAGCGCAGCCTTGATGGCATTGGTTTCGTTCTTGTCACCCAATGGCGTTGACGTGCCGTGCGCATTCAGATAATTGATCTGATCAGGATTCACTCCTGCATTGCGCATGGCATTCAGCATTGCACGGCGTGGACCGTCCATATTGGGCGCCGTCATATGGCCAGCATCGGCACTCATGCCATAGCCGCCCAGTTCTGCATAAATCTTGGCACCCCGTGCCTTGGCATGCTCGTACTCTTCGAGTACCAGCACGCCGGCGCCTTCACCCAGAACAAAGCCATCACGGTCTCTGTCCCAAGGGCGTGAAGCCGCTTGCGGGTCGTCATTGCGTGTCGACAGGGCGCGCATTGAGGCAAAGCCACCGACGCCCAATGGCGAAACTGTGGATTCCGCACCCCCAGCAACCACGATATCGGCATCGCCGTATTCAATCATGCGTCCCGCTTCACCGATGCAATGCAAGCCGGTGGTACAAGCAGTCACAACCGAAAGGTTAGGACCCTTGAAGCCAAAACGCATGGAAACGTGACCAGCCACCATATTGATAATGGAAGCGGGCACGAAAAATGGAGTAATGCGGCGTGGGCCGCGATTCGACAATTCGATTTGCGTGTTCTCGATCAGGGGCAAGCCCCCGATGCCAGAACCAATCACGCAACCGATGCGGGTCGAAAGGTCATCAGACAAAGCTTCGCCCGTAGGCAAACCCGCGTCTTTGATCGCTTGTTCCGCGGCCGCTATGCCGTAATGAATGAAGGTGTCCATAGAGCGCGCATCTTTGGCGCTCATATAGTCCTCCACGTTAAAGCCCTTGACCTCCCCTGCAATCTGACAAGAGAAGTTCGAGGCATCAAATTTAGTGATGCGATCAATGCCGGATTTACCAGCCAAGAGATTGGCCCAGGACTCAGCAACCGTGTTACCCACGGGGCTGATGCAACCCAGGCCGGTCACGACAACGCGACGACGGCTCATGCGTTCAAACCTTATTTTTATCGCTTCGGTGCGTAAGAGCTTAATTAATTAAGCCTTGTGGTGGGTATTGGCGTAGTCGATGGCGTTTTGCACCGTCGTGATCTTTTCAGCATCTTCATCGGGGATTTCGATGCCGAATTCATCTTCCAGGGCCATCACCAGTTCGACCGTGTCCAGGGAGTCAGCACCCAGGTCAGCTACGAAAGCCTTTTCGTTGGTTACTTGGGACTCTTCAACGCCGAGTTGTTCAGCAATGATTTTTTTGACACGTGCTTCGATATCGCTCATGGTTTCCCTCAGGGGGTTGTGAATGAACCCGCGATTCTAGCTGCTTCAGGGATTGCCCCTTCAACCAGCTTGCCGTCGCGAGGAAACGGCATAACTTTCACCAATTTACATGTACATGCCACCATTGACATGCAATTCGTGGCCGGTAATGTAACCCGCCCCTTCCGAAGCCAAAAAAGCTACGGCATTTGCAATGTCAGATGGCTTGCCTAAATCCCCCAGAGGGATCTGAGCGGCCAATACTTTTTTCTGCTCTTCAGGCAGCGCTGCCGTCATATCTGTAGCAATGAAGCCAGGCGCCACGCAGTTTACGGTAATTCCACGGCTGCCTAGCTCACGAGCCAGTGCACGGCTCATGCCGGCTACGCCCGCCTTGGCTGCAGCATAGTTGGCCTGGCCCGCATTGCCCATCGCTCCAACCACACTGGTCACGCTGATAATGCGGCCAAAGCGCTGCTTCATCATCGGGCGAATAGCCGCACGGCTCAGTCGGAAAACAGCCTGCAGATTCGTGTCGATCACGGACGACCAGTCATCGTCCTTCATGCGCATGGCCAAGGTGTCTTTGGTAATACCGGCATTGTTCACCAACACATGCAGGCCGCCTTCGGTCTTCATGATTTCGTCCATCAATGCATCGACACCTGCAGCGTCATTGACGTTGAGATTCACGCCACGGCCGCCATGCGCAGCCAGCGTTGCACCAATGCGCTCTGCGCCAGCATCTGTGGTTGCTGTACCAATCACCGTATAGCCGCGCTCCGCCAGCTCTTGGGCAATCGCAGCACCGATACCGCGCGATGCGCCAGTTACCAGTGCAACTTGTTTCTTTTGTTCGGTCATGCGAGCAATTCTTTCACTTCGTTCAAGGTGGTCACGTCATACAAAGGCGCGCCTACCAAGTCGGCATCGATCCGTTTGGTCATGCCTGCGAGCACCTTACCAGGGCCGCACTCTACCAAATGCGTAATGCCACGGGCTTTCATAGCCTGCACGCACTCTACCCAGCGCACGGGACCAAAGGCCTGACGGTACAACGCATCGCGGATAGCAGCAGCATCCGTTTGTACTGTGACATCAATATTGTTAATGACCGCAATCTGGGGAGCACCCAACTCCAAGGCATCCAGCGCCACTTTGAGCTTTTCTGCCGCAGGCTTCATCAGGCTGGAGTGGAAAGGTGCAGACACTGGCAATGGCAAGGCGCGCTTGGCTCCAGCCTCTTTGACCGCCGCGCTGGCAGCCTCTACCGCAGCTTTGGAGCCGGCGATGACAGTCTGTCCGGGATCATTGAAATTCACAGCCTCCACCACCTCAGACCCACCCAGCTGGGCGGTTACGGCAGCGCAGACTTCCTTGACCTTCTCAGCAGGCAAACCCAGTACAGCGGCCATCGCACCAACACCTACTGGCACCGCCTCTTGCATGGCGGCTGCACGCAGCCGCACCAGCGGTGCTGCCTGCGCCAGCGTCAGCACACCGGCCGCAACCAAGGCGGTGTATTCACCCAGCGAGTGGCCGGCTACGGCATCGGGCATTGCCCCGCTTTCTGCCAGCCAGACCCGCCAAGCCGCTACCCCGGCTACCAGCATCACGGGCTGGGTATTGGTGGTGAGCGCTAAATCTTCTTTGGGGCCGTTTTTGATCAGCGCACCGATGTCTTCACCCAGCGCATCCGAAGCCTCTTGGAGCGTTTGGGCAACCACAGGGTGATCACCCCATGCGTCCAACATGCCCACAGACTGCGAACCCTGCCCAGGAAAGACAAATGCGAATTTCTTCATATGACGGTCACTCATTATTTAATAAAAACTGGCTCTAGCCCTTATGCATCAACGGCAGACAGCTACATTTTCAGCAGCACTGCACCCCAGGTAAAGCCACCGCCTACACCCTCTAGCAATACCGTCTGCCCTTGCTGAATCTGGCCATTGCGCACGCCGTGATCCAGTGCCAAAGGAATAGAAGCCGCCGAGGTGTTGCCATGCTGATCCACCGTCACAATGACTTTTTCCATCGGCAACTTCAGCTTTTTCGCTGTGCTTTGCATGATGCGAATATTGGCTTGGTGCGGAACTAGCCAATCGATATCTGCATCGGTCATGCCCGCTTTGTTCAACACGGCATGGGCCGCTTTTTCCAGCACACCCACGGCCAGTTTGAAAACCGCCTGCCCATCCATGGTCAGCAAAGGCGAGCCCGTCACTTGACCGCCCGACACACCACCGGGCACACACAAAATACCTACGTGCTTGCCATCCGCATGCAAATCGCTGGCCAAAATCCCAGGCTCATCTGACGCTTCCAGCACCACTGCACCTGCGCCATCGCCAAACAACACGCACGTGGTGCGGTCGTTGAAATCCAGAATGCGGCTAAATACTTCAGCGCCGACCACCAAGGCACGCTGCGCGGCGCCAGAGCGGATCATCGAATCCGCCACTGTCAGCGCATACACAAAACCACTGCACACGGCCTGCACATCAAAGGCAGCGCAGCCATTGGCACCCAACTTGTTTTGCAAGATGCACGCTGTCGAAGGGAACACCATGTCTGGCGTAGATGTCGCCACAATAATCAAGTCAATATCTTGCGGGGTAATACCAGCTGCTTCAATTGCCTTGCGTGATGCCTCCAATGCCAGATCGCTGCTAGTAGTTTGCGCATCCGCAAAGTGCCGCGCCTGAATGCCAGTGCGCTCCACAATCCATTCGTTGGAGGTTTCTAAGCCACGTTCAGCGAGTTGTTCCGCCAAATCGTGATTGGTCAGGCGATGTGGTGGCAAGTAGCTGCCGGTGCCAGTAATGCGTGCAAAGCGTGTCATGAATATATTCAAGCCACCGTGCTTGCTGAAGCTGATGCCCCACTGGCAGCTTCTAGCAAAGGCGCAGTCTGGGCAATCCGCCCCTGAACACGGTCAAGGAGGTTGTTCCGGGCTGCATCATAAGCGCGGTTCAAAGCATGTTCGTAACCAATGCTGTCTGCAGAGCCATGGCTTTTGAACACCAGTCCTCGCAAACCCAGCAGCGCAGCCCCGTTATAGCGGCGGTGATCCATCCGCTTCATGAGCGCTTTAATGACAGGATAGGCCACGATGGCTGCAAGTTTTGTAAAAATATTGCGTTTGAATTCTTTTTTCAAACCACCCATGATCATTGCCGCAAGACCTTCCGAAGTCTTGAGTGCAACATTACCCACAAAGCCATCGCAGACAACAATATCTACACCGCCTTTGAAGATATCGTTGCCTTCGACATTACCTTTGAAGTAAATCGCATTGGCATCGCCCGCCTTGCGCAGCAACTCGCCCGTGCGCTTGATCACTTCGCTGCCCTTGATAGCTTCCTCACCAATATTGAGCAAACCTACCGAGGGCTCAAGGTTCTTGGAGTCCAGTGCAGTCACCAGAGCAGTGCCCATCACCGCGAACTGCAGCAAATGCTCTGGCAGGCAATCCACATTGGCACCCAAATCCAGCACCGTCGTCGCGCCACCTTGATCGTTGGGGAGCTGCGAGGCAATCGCAGGGCGATCAATGCCATCCATGGTCTTGAGCAAATAGCGCGACACCGCCATCAGTGCGCCGGTATTACCGGCTGAAACCGCAGCTTGCGCCTTGCCATCCTTGACCTGCTGAATCGCTACGCGCATGGACGAATCCTTTTTGCGCCGCAAAGCGATTTCTACAGGATCGTCCATGGTCACAACTTCTGAAGCCGCCACAATGTCAGCGCGCTCATGGGTTTGCCAAGCAGTCAACGCTTCTGGCTTACCTACCAAAAGCAAACGCGCATCTGGATGACTCGTCAAAAATTGACGGCATGCAGGAAGCGTAACGTCGGGGCCATGGTCGCCCCCCATGCAATCGACTGCCAGTGTGATCATGAATGACTTGCCGACCTGCTACAGGCCTAGCATTTGAAAATTGCTTTATTAAAAAACAAAAGCCCGAGCTACAAGTAGCTACGGGCCTTTAAACAGTTGAAACGCTATTAGGCTTCAGACTTGTTTTTCAGCACTTGACGGCCGCGGTATACGCCGTTGGGGCTGATATGGTGACGCAGATGCACTTCACCAGTTGTTGCTTCCACAGCGATACCAGGCACGTTCAGTGCATTGTGCGAACGGTGCATACCGCGCTTGGAAGGGGACTTTTTGTTTTGCTGAACAGCCATGATGGCTCCTGAGTCTTGAAAGGGTTGGTGAAAAAACGCGATCAGCCCATTAAAGACACGAGGGGGTTTCGCGCGAAGCCCCCGATTATAACTCAAACCGCTGAAACAAAGCCAACCACCCCAAACTCATCTGGACTGACTTTGTCTAAACCAAAGGTACACGTGTCTTCAGTGGCTTCATAAAGTTTGGAAAAAATCCAGAACTTCAGAGAGCAAGCTACCGGGCGGCAACTGCACTGATCAAAAAAAAGAGGTTAGTCTGGGGCGTTATTTTTACGCAGCCCGGCCAACACTGCAAACGGATTGGTCTTTTCGGAGCTGGGCTCCTCAAAATCCACGGACTTGGCTTCCATGGAGATTTGCTCAGGACACTCATCATGCATAGGCACCAAAGGCATGGCCATCAGCAACTCATCCTCGAGCAACTCGCGCAAATTAAATTCTTTGCTCAGTGCCAACAGATCTTCTTCGGCTTCATCATCGAGCTCTTGCGCCGTGGCTTCATCGCGCACAAAGCGAAAAGAACGATCCACCTGCAGATCAATGTGGGCAACGCCCAGGCAGCGCTGACATACCATGGGCACTTGCGCATCCGCTTCGAGGTGCAGCCACAAATGACCGGGACCCGTCGCTTCTGGCACATGCTCGCCTTCGGCATACCAAGCAACACTCGCGCCATCGATGGAAGCTTGCGCCTCTTGGGACAAACGCTCAAATGCAGATAAAGGATCTTGACCTTCTACCACTGCATTTGCCTTAGCAAATGCAGCCGCATCAAGGTGATCTATTGAATATTCCTTGCTCATGGCGGCAGTGTAAGAGAATCCCGGAATGCTTGAATCCACCTCCCCACAGCGCCCCTTGATCTTGGGGTCTACCTCGCGCTACCGCAAAGAATTGGTAGAGCGTTTAAATATCCCTTTCACCACCGCCTCTCCTGACGTGGATGAAACGCCCATGCCCGGCGAACCCCCCGGCGCCCTGGCTTTGCGCCTGGCACTGGCCAAAGCGCACGCCGTGGCTGAGCAGTTTCCCGATGCCATCGTCATTGGCTCGGACCAGGTCTCGGACTTGAACGGTGAGCCCATGGGCAAGCCCTTGGTGCACGAGCGCGCCGTCGAAATGCTGCGCGCGATGCGTGGCCAGACCGTAATGTTCCACACTGCAGTCGCCGTGGTCTGCAAGACTACGGGCTTTGTGCAAAGCGATGTGGCCATCATCAAAACGGTGTTTCGCAGTGATTTGACCGATGACGCGATTGAACGCTATCTGCGCGCCGAGCAGCCGTACGACTGCGCCGGCAGTGCCAAGAGCGAAGGCCTGGGCATCAGCTTGCTGGACGCCATCCACAGCGATGACCCTACGGCCCTGATTGGCCTGCCCATGATTCGCACCTGCCGCATGGTGCGCGCTGCAGGGATTCAACTGCCATGAGCAAGTTCGGCAAACTTTACTTAGTCCCGGCGCCACTGGATTTTGGTTGTGCCACACAGTCGCCCATCACCGATGTGCTGCCGGAGCTCACCCTGCGCACCGCCGCACGCCTGGAGCACTGGGTGTGTGAAAACGCAAAAAGCACACGCGCTTATCTGAAGCGTGTGAGCGAGCATTTCCCCCTGGCTGTGCCCATGCAACAGCAAAACCTGCAGGAATTACCTCGCGAAGCCCATAAAAAGGGCGACCACGGCGGCAAGGATGGCGCGGTGTTTGATGCCAAATCACTGCTGGCACCGGCTTTGTCGGGCCACGATATGGGCCTGGTCAGCGAAGCGGGCATGCCTGCCGTGGCGGACCCGGGCAGCTCCATCGTGCGTGCGGCGCACGATGCGGGCATTACCGTCATTCCATTGGTGGGCCCCGTATCGCTGCTCATGACTCTGGCAGCCAGCGGCTTGAATGGTCAGAACTTTGCGTTTGTCGGCTACCTACCGCAAGACGCGGCCCAACGCGTACAACGCATCAAGGAGCTGGAGCAACTGGCCCAGCGCCACAACCAAGCGCAGCTTTTTATTGAAACGCCCTACCGCAACCCGGCGTTGTGGCAAGCGCTACTGGCTACGGTGCAACCCCATACGCGCGTGGCCATGGCCAGCGGTTTGACACTGGAAAACGCCAGTATCCAAAGCCGCTGCGCCAAAGACTGGAAGAAGCTGGATACCGCCCCGGACAACCGTACGCCCGTCGTATTTGCTATTGGGCAGTAACAAGTCATAAAAAAAGAGCGCCTTGCCGTGACTCCTATTGACTTTGAGATAGTTATCTATCGCAAAGCTTTAAGAATCAACGGCAAGGCGCTATTTCTATGGAAGCGCCGCTGGCTGTGCGCTCAGCGAATCGCAGGCAGCGCACTTTGTAACGCGCTGACCGCACCACCACCGACCGCAGCGCCAAAGCGTTTGGCAAAGCGCTCTGCCATGTTTTCGCTGCGCGTGTAGTCGATGAGCTGCTCAGCCCGAACCACGTCACGGGCCACGCTGTCGAGCGTGCCAAACTTGTCGGCCAAGCCCAGCTCAACGGCCTGCTGCCCCGTCCAGAACAGGCCGCTGAAGGTGTCTTTGTCTTCTTTGAGCCGATCACCGCGCCCGGCTCTCACCACATCAATAAATTGCGCATGAATTTGATCGAGCATGGTTTGCGCGTGCGCGCGCTGACCATCGTCCAGAGGGCTGAATGGATCGAGCAAGCCCTTGTTCTCGCCCGCGGTCAGCAGGCGGCGCTCGACACCCAGCTTGTCCATGGCGCCGGTAAAACCAAAACCATCCATCAGCACGCCGATGCTGCCCACGATGCTCGCCTTGTCTACAAAGATTTCATCCACCGCCGCCGCAATGTAGTAGGCCGCAGACGCACAGGTTTCTTCAACCACCGCATAAATCGGCTTTTGGTGCTGCGCTTTCAAGCGCACGATTTCGTCATTGATCATGCCCGCCTGCACCGGACTGCCACCGGGCGAGTTAATCAGCAGCACCAAGGCGCGCGAGCCGGGGTCTTCCATGGCGCTACGCATGGCCGCAATGACAAACTCTGCGCTGGCATTGGCATCACTGGCAATCGGCCCTTTGATATTGACTACGGCAGTGTGCGGCCCACTCATGGAGGCACTGGCACTGTCACGCCCCAACCACCACAAGCCCCCAACAATCAGCACCACGCTCAGCAAGCGCCAAAAATTGCGCCATCGCCGAGCCAGCCGCTGCTCCCTGACCGTGACAAACACCAAGCGCTCCAGCACGTCACGCTCCCAGCCGGGAGGTGTGGATGCCGTGGACTTTGAACCGCCGGAAGCGGCCCGCGTCCACAAATCTTGCCCCGGTAGCGGCTCCGCCGAAGAACCGCCGTCTTGACCAGGCGTTGGTTGGGTGCTCATAAACTTCCAAATCTCTCAATAGCAAGCGAACGCGCAGTATGCCAGCGGCCCTTGCATTTTTCGGTGACAAAAAACTAGCCGTTGGCGTGCAGCCACTCCTGCAAATCGGCCACATCCCGCGCAACGTGCAAAGGGGCACATACGGCAAACCCAGCCGCATCATGCGCCCCATAGGCTACCCCCACACTGGCGCAACCAGCGTTTTGCGCCATGAGCAAATCGTGTGTGGTGTCCCCAATCATCAGCAAGCGCTCAGGTGCCACATCCAGTTCGGCCATCAACTCTTGCAGCATCAAGGGATGCGGCTTACCAGCAGTTTCATCGGCAGTGCGCGAGCTGTCGAACATGCCGCGCAAATCTGCATGCTGCAAGGCTTCGTTCAAACCACGCCGGCTTTTACCCGTCGCCACGGCCAGCCAATGACCGCGTTCACGCAAACTTTGCAACATCGGCAACACACCTTGAAACAAAGTAATTTGCTCTTGCTGCTTGAGGTAGTGATAACGGTAACGGTTGGCCAAATCGGTGTATTTTGCTGCGGGCACATCGGGCGCTGCGTGGGCCAGCGCTGGCAACAATGCCATGCCAATCACATACGACGCTTGGGCATCGGTAGGCACCGTGCCTCCCACATCGGCCACCGCCAACTGAATGCTGCGTGTGATGGCGGCTGTAGAGTCAAACAAAGTGCCATCCCAATCAAAGGCGATCAAATCAAATCGTCGTGCGCTCACAAGGCAATTCCTTTTTCTGTCATTCGTTCCGCGCCACCGGGCTCACGCCACAAAGCTGGCCAGCTCCTTGGGCAGCTCAGCCAGCAGCTCGATCCGCTCGTCCGATGCTGGATGGTTGAACTGCAGGCGCCAAGCGTGCAAAAACATGCGCTTAAGCCCTTGCTTGGGCAAACGCTTATTCAAATCAAAGTCACCATACTTCTCGTCACCGGCAATGCCATGGCCTTGTGAGGACAAATGCACGCGAATCTGGTGGGTACGGCCAGTTTTAATGGTCACTTCCAGCAAACTCATGGCAGGCAAACCTTGCATTCTGCGTGGGGCATGCTGAGAGCGCACCTTCACCAACGTCAGCGACTTCATCGCATCCGGGTCGTCGGGCGTGGTCACGCGCACTCGGCGCTCGCCATCGGACAGCAGGTATTTGTGCAATGGCGTATCAATCACCTTCTTATTGGCGGGCCACGTGCCATTGACCAAGGCCAGATACGTTTTACCTGTTTCGCGCTCGCGGAACTGGTCTTGCAGCTTGATCAACGCCGAGCGTTTTTTGGCCACCAGCAAAATGCCGGAGGTTTCCCGATCTAAACGGTGCACCAACTCCAAAAATTTAGCTGTCGGGCGCGCTTGACGCAGTTGCTCAATCACCCCGAAGCTCACGCCAGAGCCCCCATGCACGGCTACACCGGCAGGCTTATCCAGCGCAATCAGGTAATCGTCTTCAAAAAGAATGGGGAATTCGCGTGCCGGAGCTGGTCGATCCGCCTTGTCCTGCACTTTCTCAGAAATACGCACGGGCGGCAGGCGCACGACATCGCCCGACTCCACGCGACTGTCTGCGTGGCAACGTCCTTTATTAATGCGCACCTCTCCACTGCGGATGATGCGATAGACATGTGTCTTAGGTACCCCTTTAAGGTGTCGCATCAGGAAGTTATCCAGGCGCTGACCTGCGCTGTCCTCATCGACCTCAATAAACCGCACTGCAGCGGGTGCAGGGTTTTGGGTACGTTCTTGGGGCTGTTTGCCCTCTATAATGTGTTTCACCTGCGCGTACTTATGTGTAAGTGGTTGATTTGCTTGGATTTTAGTCCACCCAGCCATTTCCCCGGCGCAGGCAGGTCGATGCCTCAGGTACTACGCTCATGGAAAACCACGCAATTGTCGTTGGTCGTGGGGTGGAATCTAACTGGTTGACGTATTGAAACACTGAACGGAATCTTCACGTGGATGGTGGTGTTTGGAGCTAGGCGTTCCAGGCCATCCACGTATATGAAAAATTAGCGGGCATGTGGGTACTTCTTTCTTGGCTGCTAGGTGTGACACAGGGGCAAAAGCCTCTGATGCGTCCGCGTGCGCCAAGCGCCCACCCAGTCATCTATGCTGCCTCAGGCCATCACCGCACGGTGCGGGATCTGCGCACAGCATCGCTCGCTCCCTGCACCCTGCCCTTGCCCCCGTTGCTGACGTAAAGCAGCACGGACGCAATCAGGCCCAGGTCGATTCCCTTTCTTTTCGTTTCAGCGCGGCAACCCGGCATCTTCGGCTCCCAGAGAGCCAGTCTTTGATCAAGAGTCAAAGGCGTGTCGGCTAGGCAGCGCTGTCGCTGCTGGCCGGCCGCCGAACAACGAAAAGGATACGCATCATGAAACGGATGCTGATTAACGCCACGCAGTCTGAAGAACGCCGCTTGGCGATTGTGGATGGCCAGAAACTGCTGGACTATGAAATCGAAATTGAAGGTCGCGAGCAGCGCAAAGGCAATATTTACAAGGCTGTCGTTACCCGTGTAGAGCCCTCGCTGGAAGCCTGCTTTGTGGACTACGGCGAAGACCGCCATGGTTTCCTGCCATTCAAGGAAATATCCAAGCAGTACTTTGCCGAAGGCATCTCGCCCAGCCAGGCACGCATCAACGATGTGATTAAAGAAGGCCAAGAACTGATTGTTCAGGTCGAAAAAGAAGAACGCGGCAACAAGGGTGCAGCCCTGACCACCTTCATCTCCTTGGCTGGCCGCTATGTGGTGCTGATGCCCAACAACCCCCGCGGTGGTGGTGTTTCGCGTCGCATTGAAGGTGAAGAGCGTGCCGAGCTCAAAGAAGCGATGGACCAGCTGAACTACCCCAAGGGCATGTCCATCATTGCACGCACCGCTGGTATTGGCCGCAATGCACCTGAACTGCAGTGGGATCTGAGCTACCTGTTGCAGCTGTGGACTGCCATCGACGGCGCTGCCAAGACTGGCAAGGGTGCTTTCCTGATTTACCAGGAATCGAGCTTGGTAATCCGCGCTATCCGCGACTATTTCCACAATGACATCGGCGACATTCTGATCGATACCGATGACATTTACGAGCAAGCCCAGCAGTTCATGGCCCACGTCATGCCTGAGCATGCCGACCGCGTGAAGCGTTACCGCGACGATGCACCGCTGTTTAGCCGTTTCCAGATTGAGCACCAGATTGAGTCGGCCTATGCACGCACGGTGCAGTTGCCCTCCGGCGGTGCGATTGTGATCGACCACACCGAAGCACTGGTATCCGTGGACGTGAACTCGGCCCGCGCCATCAAAGGCGGTGATATCGAGGAAACCGCGACCCGCACCAACCTGGAAGCTGCTGATGAAGTAGCACGCCAGATGCGCTTGCGTGACTTGGGCGGTCTGATCGTGATCGACTTCATCGACATGGAAGAGTCCCGCAACCGCAAGGAAGTGGAAAACCGCCTGCGCGACGCGCTGCGTCAAGACCGTGCTCGCGTGCAATTTGGCACCATCAGCAAGTTCGGTCTGATGGAAATGAGTCGCCAGCGCCTGAAGCCCGCACTCTCCGAAGGCGCGCACATCAACTGCCCACGCTGCGGTGGTTCAGGCCACATCCGTGACACTGAATCCTCGGCACTGCAAATTCTGCGCATCATCCAAGAGGAGTCGATGAAGGACAACACAGCCGCTGTGCACTGCCAGGTGCCCGTGGAAGTGGCCTCTTTCCTGCTCAACGAAAAGCGTACCGAGATCGCCAAGATCGAACTCAAGCAGCGCGTCAATGTGCTCATGGTGCCCAACAAGTCGCTGGAGACGCCGCACTACAAGCTCGAACGTTTGAAGCACGACGACCCGCGCTTGGAAAACCTAGATGCCAGCTACAAGTTGGCCGAAGAAGTGGAAGATGTGACCAAGGTTACACGCCGCTCGCAGGAACCCACCAACAAGCAAACGCCTGTGATCAAGGGTGTTTTGCCGGATGTGCCCCCCGCACCAGAGGCACGTCCTCAGCCAGCGCCTCGCGTCGATAAAGCACGTGGCCCAGCCAACCCACGTGGAGCGGCCGCTGCATCTGCGGCTGCCCCACGCACAGAAGTGCGCGAGCAGGGCTTCTTCGCATGGCTCAAGAGCTTGTTTGGCTTTGGCGCGCGAGACACTGCCGCCGCAGAACCCGTCGCCACAGAGGCCCAGCCTGCAGTGAACCGCAACGCTCGCAATGAGCGCAATGGCCGCAACCGCAATGAGCGCAACGGCGAACGCGCCGAGCGCCCTGCCCGTGATGCGAATGGCAACAGCGAAGGCCGAGGCCGCCGCAACGAGCGCAATGACCGTAACAACGGTGAGCGTGCAGAGCGTAACGAACGCCCGGATCGCAACAGTGAAAATCGTGAGGGCCGGGAAAATCGCCCGCCTCGCGAAGCCCGCAATCGCGAGCGCCAGCCACGCAATGCAGAGACCGTAGAGCGCAATAACCTGCATGCGACCGCTCCCCAAGAAAATGTGTCGCTGACTCCAGAGACTGAGCGCACAGAGCGCACCCCGCGCCGTGAGCGTGGGGAACGCAACGAGCGTCGTGAACGTCAGCCTCGTAACGCGGAGCAGCAAGCAGCAGCACCGGTGCAGCAACTGCATGCAGAAGCGGTGCAGGACGTTGTCGACGACATTCAAAGTGTTGATGCGATGGCCGCTTCACCAGTAGCCAACGGTGAAGAAACACCACGCAATGGCCGCCGCTCACGTGACCGCTATGGCCGTGACCGCCGCAACGGTCGTGAGCGCAATAGCGCGCCACGCGATGAGAGCCTTGCGCAGGATGCAGAAGCATCCGAAGCAATGGCTGACGCAGTGATGGCTGCGCCAGTCACGGTGACGGCATCTACCGCTGAAGAAGAGCAATCGCCACGTCGCAGCTACTTTGCCAGCACGCCCACGCAGCCTGCCGAGGCTCCCGCCCCTGTTGCAGCACCTGCTCCAGCCCCTGTTGCTGTTGCAGCGGCTGAACCAGTGGCATCAGTACCAACGGTGGAAGCACCCGCAGTCGAAGAGGCCCCAGTTGCCGAAGTTGCAGCACTGCCGCCCGCAGCGCCTCAACCGGTTACTGCTGCAGTGCCAGAGCAGGCTCCCGCAGCCTCTGCTGCGTTGAGCATGCCCAAGGTAGAGACTTATGCATTGCCTCTGGAGGCATTGCATAGCATTGCCCGCGAAGCTGGCTTGGTATGGGTTAACTCAGACGCTGAAAAAATCGCTGCGGTGCAAGCTGCGATTGCAGCCGAGCCCCAGCCCGTGCGCATTCCCCGTGAACGCCCGCCAGTGGTGGTGATGGACGAAGGCCCATTGGTCTTGGTGGAAACACGCAAAGACCTGAGCGATATGGTGCTGCCATTCGAGCAGCAGGCGCAATCCGCCAGCTAACGCACTAGCAAAACCGGGGGCTGAAAAGCCCCCGGCTGCATTGCGCGATTTTTTCTTTTCCGTTGGACCGAGCCCATGCTTTTTTTGCTCTCT
This sequence comes from Comamonas sp., assembly GCA_015478895.1. Classification (GTDB taxonomy): domain Bacteria; phylum Pseudomonadota; class Gammaproteobacteria; order Burkholderiales; family Burkholderiaceae_C; genus Comamonas. The sequence goes on from JADMKK010000033.1 coordinate 19,815, forward strand.
CCTGCCAAATCTCTGGACTACGAGCGCCCTTTACCAAGTGGGTTGTGCCACACACTGCCGCCCTTTCTTTCCCAGTCTGAAGACCTCATTGAAACGCTACGCCAGCTGTCACCGCAAGAAGTGGGCAGTTTGATGGGCATTAGCGACAAGCTGGCGCAGCTTAATGTGGCGCGTTACGCGGCTTGGCAGCCTGCATTCACTCCCGACAATGCACGGCAGGCGCTGTTCGCCTTCAATGGTGATGTGTATGAAGGCTTGGCTGCCTACACACTGAACGCCGATGAAATTGCTTGGGCACAAAACCAACTCCTGATGCTGAGCGGCTTGTATGGAGCCTTACGTCCGCTGGACTTGATGCAGCCCTACCGGCTTGAAATGGGGACACGCCTTGGCAATGCACGGGGAAGTAACCTGTACCAGTTCTGGGGTTCACATATTGCCCAGTTGATCAACGAGCGGCAGGCGCAAGAGGCCCAACCTGTGGTGGTAAATCTGGCCTCGCAGGAATACTTCAAATCGGTAGATCGCAAACACCTCAAAGCCCGCGTGCTGGAGTGCGTATTTGAAGACTACAAGGGCGGCAAGTACAAAATCATCAGCTTTCACGCCAAACACGCACGCGGTTTGATGGCGCGCTATGCCATTGAGCGCCGCCTGACGCAGCCCGAGCAGCTGGTGCAATTTGATGCGGAAGGCTATGCGTATGCGCCCGAAGTGTCATCCACCGATCGACTGGTATTTCGCCGCAATACGGCTTAAAGCGCGATCTGCGCCATGGGCTTTTCGCACAGGAGTTTGCTATGACGCTGTCCTTGGAGCAATTGTCTGCCCGTGTTGCGGGCAGTACACCGGCCCTGCTGCAGTGGGTGCAGGCGCAGCTGGCATCAGGGCACAGCCCCACAGTCCTGCTCCGAACATTGACGGACGCTGGCTGGCAACCTCAGGTGGCGCAGGCCACACTGGAAGCCATGACGCTGCAATGGGCAGACCAAGTCTCCAGCCAGCTGCAATCCGCCACGGTGCACATGCCGCAGCCAGCTCTCTCCAGCCTGCGCGGCGACATTGATGCAGGCGACCGCACGGTGCAGATGCTGATGTCCATGCAAAACCCGAACATTGTGCTGCTGGGCAATCTGCTGTCGCCGCAGGAGTGCGATGCCCTCATTGCCGACGCACGACCTGCGATGGCACGTTCTAAAACGGTGGCAACGCAGTCGGGCGGCGAGGAAATCAATCCTGATCGCACCAGCGAGGGCATGTTCTTTCAACGCGGCCAGACGACAGTAGTGGAACGTTTAGAAGCCCGCATTGCCCAGTTGCTTCAATGGCCGGTAGATCATGGTGAAGGCTTGCAAGTTCTGAATTACCACCCCGGCGCGCAATACAAACCTCACCACGACTACTTCAACCCCCACGAGCCTGGGAGCGCAGCCCTCTTGCGCCGCGGCGGTCAGCGTGTGGCCACCGTGGTGATTTACCTGAACGACGTGCCAGCTGGCGGTTGCACCTACTTTCCAGAGTCGCGCCTGCGCATTCACCCACGCAAAGGCAACGCCGTATTTTTCGGCTACGCGCAACCGCAGGCACATACGCTGACACTGCATGCTGGAGACCCGGTCGAAGAAGGCGAGAAGTGGATTGCTACCAAATGGCTGCGCGAAAAAACCTTTCAATAATTTTTGAATGAAATTGGCTGCTAGCCCTTATTCAGCAATGGCTAGCAGCTATTAAATTATGAATACACCAGAACAATCTCAACTGGGCAAGACATCGACTTATGTCGATCAGTACAACCCCAGCCTGCTTTTCCCTTTGCCACGTGCAGCCAAGCGTACAGAAATCGGTATCACGGACCCGCTGCCCTTCTTTGGCGCAGATCTGTGGACCGCTTTTGAGCTGTCCTGGCTTAACCATCGTGGCAAGCCGGAGGTCGCTTTGGCGCACTTCACCATTCCTTGTGAAACGCCCAACATCATTGAAAGCAAGTCGTTCAAGCTGTACCTCAACAGTTTCAACAGCACACGGTTTGACAGTGTGGAAGCGGTGCAAGAGGTGTTGCGCGAAGATGTGAACGAAGCCCTGTGGCGCGGTGCCCCAGCGCGCCAGTCATCTGCTGGCGTGCGCGTCATTGGTCAAGAAAGCTTTGTCCTGCAGAAAGTGCAGGAGCTACAAGGCCTGCTTTTGGATCGCCTGGATATTGAATGCAGCGACTACACGCCACGCCCTGAACTGCTCAAGGCGGATCATGAAAATCCGCCCATCAGCGAAACCTTGGTCAGCCACCTGCTCAAAAGCAACTGCTTGGTCACTGGCCAGCCTGATTGGGGCAGTGTCCAGATCAGCTATACCGGCGCCGCCATCCATCAAGAAGCGCTGCTGCAATACATCGTGAGCTTTCGCAACCACAACGAATTTCATGAGCAGTGTGTAGAGCGCATATTTATGGATATTACGCGCCAGTGCCGCCCGCTCAAGCTGAGCGTGTATGCGCGCTACACGCGCCGAGGTGGGCTGGACATCAATCCGCTGCGCACCAGCCACCCCATGGCAATACCGGTAAATACGCGCTCAGCCCGCCAGTAACAAAGGCGAGCAGCTATAAAAAAAGGAACTCGCTGAGTTCCTTTTTTGTGAATGTCCTTAAAAGGCCTAAGCTTCTAACGTAACGGGATCAAAGTCCAGTGTGTAGTTTTGCGGGCCCTTGGCGGCCACCTTCAGCGCGCCCACGCGGTTGCCCAGGGCCGCGCATTTCGCCAGCGACCAGCCCTTTTCCAGGCCGTACAACAAAGCGCCGCGCCAGGCATCGCCACAGCCGGTGGGGTCCACCACTTCCTGGGCCTTCACGGGTGCCACCAACGTCTTGCTGCCCTGCTCCCAGACTTCGCAACCTTGCTCGCCCAGCGTCACCACCAGCCCCTGCACCTGCATGGACAGCGCGGCCAGGTCCAGGCCGGTGCGGTCGCACAGCATCTTGGCTTCGTAGTCATTCACCGTAATCCAGGTGGCTTGCTCGACAAAGGCCAGCAGCTCTTGGCCGTTGAACATGGGCAGGCCCTGACCGGGGTCGAACACAAAAGGCACACCCGCTGCCTGCAGCTGGGCCGCGTGCTGCAGCATGGCATCACGGCCATCGGGCGAAACGATAGCGATGGCCGCACCTTCGCTGCCGTCGATCACATTCACATGCGCCTGCATCATGGCGCCGGGGTGAAAGGCCGTGATCTGGTTGTTGTCCAGATCCGTCATGATCATGGCCTGCGCAGTGAACGTGCCAGTCAGCTGCTTCACATAGCGGGTTTCCATGCCTTGGGACTTCAGGCGCTCAATGTATGCAGCGCCATCATCACCCACGGTGGCCATCGTCAAGGGCTGTCCACCCAGCAGCTTCAGGCTGTAGGCGATATTGCCCGCACAGCCACCAAAGTCACGGCGCAGCGAAGGTACCAGGAACGACACATTCAAAATGTGTAGTTGCTCAGGCAAGATTTGGTTCGCAAACTTGCCTTCAAAGCTCATGATGGTGTCAAAAGCCAAAGAACCGCAGATCAATGCAGCCATAGTCAAAATTCCGTTCTTAAAAAATCAGGGATAGAAGGCCAGCACGCGGTAACCGGATACCGGTAATTGCAGGCCTTGTGTAGCAATGGGCAGGCTGCCATTCCATTCGCTGTGCGCCGCCAGCTCCACCGGGGCACCAATCTCGGCAGGCAACAAGACCTTGCGCACCAATGTTTGGCCCTGGGTGTCCGTCAGCGTCAACTCGACGGCTGGGGTGGCCACCGAAGCGCTGCTTTGGTTCTGAATACTCAGGCCTAGGCGATAGTAATGCGGCTGCGCCTCTTGGTTGAACGAAGAGCCTGTGAGCACGATGGATGCGATGTGCTTGCGCGGCGCCAGCTCACAGCGTAGGGCTACACACATGGCTTGAAATGCGGTGTGCCATTGCGGCTTCCAAGCGACCAAGTTGTTGCGCTCATGCAGGGCGATTTGCAACAACAATGCCACAGGCAACAAGATCACCAGCATACCTATGACAAAGCGCAGGCCTGGCTGGTTCCACCAGGCTTTGCGCTGCGCCTGCTTTACAAAACCAGGCACTGGAGCGCTGGCTTCCTCGTCAACGCTCTTGCCCAAATGCGGGGTCAGGTCCTCGTCCTGCGCAGCCACGCTCCCGGATTCCAAGGGCAATGGCGCTTCTTGTGACGATGCAGTGGCTGCCACGGGCACGGTCTTCACGGCCAGCCACGCATCCGACCACTGCATGGCTTGCACGTTTTCCGCAGGCAAGGGACTCGCAGGCTCCCAAGCCGGCATGGGCCGGGTAGCCAAAGCATCGACGCCAGGGGCAGCAAGCGACGCTGGCTCCGACTCTTGATCTGCGTCCAGCTCAGGCGGAGCAGGCAACTCATAGCCTGGATGGGCCCGCTCCTCCAACGTGTCTTGGTCTTGATCCCGCTGCGACTCTGAGAGAGCCTCCTCTGAAGCCGTTTCTGGAGCACCCTCCACCGAAGTCACGCTCAAATTTCCCAACCCATCGCCAGCGGCTTCCTGGGGCATGGAGGCCGCCACAGGAGTGTGGGGTGCCAGAGCATCCTCCAGCGCCTGGGTCGCGTCAAAAACCTCTTGGCAACGACCACAGCGCACCCATCCATCGGAGATGCGCAATTGATCGGCCACCACACGAAATTTGGTGCCGCAAGAAGGACAGCGGGTAATGAGGCTCATCGAGCGTGAATTGTAGAAGCAGTGCTACAGAGAGGCTGGCGCGCATGCACAACGCACCAACTGGTCTTCATGAATATAGGCTTAGGCGGCCTTGTGGGCCGTCATCAGAATCCAGCCGTCTTGGCTGTCCGCAACTTCCAGCTGGATATAAGGCGCATACGCCTCCTTGAGCTCTTGGGCTTGTGGCTCCAGAATACCGGCCAGCACCAGATGTCCGCCTGCTTGCACGTGGTTGACCAGCAAGGGGGCCAGCATCTTCAGCGGCGTTGCCAAAATATTGGCGACCACGGTTTGGTACTGGCCTTGCGCCTTGTCTGGCAGACCTGCGTTGAGCACCACCTCATTGGCCTGTGCATTCAACTCGCAGGAAGTGACCGCATCCTGGTCAATGTCTACGGCATCAATGTCCACGGCACCGAACTTGGCTGCACCAATCGCCAAAATGCCCGAACCACAGCCGTAATCGAGTGTGCGGCCCAGCGTAGCTTCAGGCTGGGTAGCAATCCACCGCAAACACATGCGGGTGGTGGGGTGCGTACCCGTACCAAAGGCCAGACCGGGGTCCAGGCGAATGCTGATCTTGGCGCCTTCTGGCATCTCATGCCAGGTCGGCACAATCCAGAACTCAGGCGTGATGTCCACAGGCTGGAACTGCGACTGCGTCAAACGCACCCAGTCTTGTTGTTCCAGCGGGGCAATGCCAAACACCTTGCAGCCTTCAAAAAAGTCCTGCAATTGCAGCAGTGTCTGCGCTTGCTGCGCGGCCGCTTCATCAGGAAACAGGGCCACGATGCGGCTGCGGTTCCAGCCATCCTTGGGCGCGGGCATGCCCGGCTCACCGAACAGCGCTTGCTCGGCCTCAGTCTGGGCATCCATGTCTTCCACCGACACGCTCAAGGCATCCAGTGCGTCGAGCGCATCGCTCACATCTTCGACCCGCTCTTGCGGGCACATCAGGCTGAGCTCATACATGAGGCAACTCCTTGAAGCTTAAAAAACGAAATGCTGGCCCCCGTTTCCAAGAGCCAGCATGCGGATATCCGTCTGTAACGATCAGCGCTTGCGCTGTTCCAGCCAGTGTTCCAGATAGTGAATATTGGTGCCGCCTTCCGAGAAGCCGGCATCCACCATCAAATCCTGGTGCAAAGGCACATTGGTCTTGATACCTTCAATCACCACTTCGGACAGTGCCGTGCGCATGCGGGCCAAAGCCTGCTCGCGGGTGTCACCGTGCACGATCAGCTTGCCGATCATGGAGTCGTAGTTCGGCGGTACAAAGTAGTTGCTGTAGACGTGCGAGTCCACGCGCACACCAGGGCCACCAGGCATGTGCCACATGGTGACGCGTCCGGGTGACGGGGTGAACTTGTACGCATCTTCCGCATTGATACGGCACTCGATGGCGTGACCACGGATCTGGCTGTTGATCTGGCGTTGCGAAAACGGCAGCTTTTCACCCGCAGCCACCATGATCTGGGTCTTGACGATATCAACACCCGTGATCATTTCAGTTACAGGGTGCTCCACCTGAACGCGGGTGTTCATTTCAATAAAATAGAACTCGCCGTTTTCATACAAGAACTCAAACGTACCGGCACCGCGGTAGTTGATCTTCTTGCAGGCGGTCACGCAGCGCTCGCCCACTTTTTCCACCAAACGGCGGGGAATACCCGGCGCAGGCGCTTCTTCGATCACTTTTTGGTGGCGGCGCTGCATGGAGCAGTCGCGCTCGCCCAGATACACCGCGTTCTTGTGCGTATCGGCCATGATCTGGATTTCGACGTGGCGTGGGTTCTGGAGGAACTTCTCCATGTACACCGCAGGATTGCCAAACGCCGCACCGGCTTCCGCCTTGGTCATTTGCACCGCATTAATCAGTGCCGCTTCGGTGTGTACCACACGCATACCGCGACCACCGCCGCCGCCTGCGGCCTTGATGATGACTGGGTAGCCAATGGCCTTGGCAATGCGCTTGACCTGTGCGGCATCTTCGGGCAACTCGCCGTCCGAGCCAGGCACGCAGGGCACACCGGCCTTGATCATGGCTTGCTTGGCCGACACCTTGTCACCCATGATGCGGATGGACTCGGCAGTCGGGCCAATGAACTTGAAGCCGCTTTGCTCGACACGTTCGGCAAAGTTGGCGTTCTCAGACAGGAAACCATATCCTGGGTGGATCGCTTCAGCGTCTGTCACTTCTGCCGCCGAGATGATGGCGGGCATGTTCAGGTAGCTCAAAGGAGAGGCGGCAGGGCCGATGCAGACGGCCTCATCGGCCAGCTTGACGTACTTGGCGTCGCGGTCGGCTTCAGAGTAGACCATGACGGCCTTGATGCCCATCTCGCGGCAAGCGCGCTGGATGCGCAGGGCAATTTCACCCCGGTTGGCAACCAAAATTTTCTTAAACATGGAGGTCCTCGTTGTTCACCGCCCCGCAGGGGGCGAATCGTTCTATCTGCTAAGCCCCATGCTGCACACAGTGCGCGGGCTTAAGACAGATATCACTCGATCACGAACAGCGGCTGGCCGTATTCCACAGCTTGACCGTTGTCGGCCAGGATACGGGTCACGGTACCCGACTTGTCAGCCTCGATCTCGTTCAAGATCTTCATGGCTTCGATAATGCAGATGGTGTCGCCTTCTTTGACCTGGTCACCCACTTCGACGAACGCCTTGGCGCCAGGGCTGGAGGCACGGTAGAAGCTGCCCACCATGGGAGACTTCACTTGGTGGCCCACTACCGCAGGAGCAGCTTCCGCCGCAGGGGCTGCAGGAGCAGCAGCTTGTTGGGCAGGAGCCGCGGCTTGCATAGGGGCCGCAACAAATTGCTGCACAACGTTGCCACCGCTCTTGACGATGCGGACTTTGCCCTCTGCCTCGGTGATTTCCAGCTCCGAAACATTCGATTCGGACACCAAGTCGATAAGGGTCTTGAGTTTACGCAGATCCATGGAAGCTCCAACGGCTAAAACTAAATAAGGGCGCGAATTTACCCTAAATCCAGCCTTCTACGCGCTTTATGGAATATTTTTCGCCATCTGCAAGGAGGTTATTTGATCTTCAGACGCATTTCCGCCGCGTCAAAGCCTCCTCAAGCCACCCAATGGAGCAGTTCTTGCTCCGAAAGTTCGCCGATTTTACGCTGTCGCACTTGCCCTTGCGAATCCAACAAGAGCGTGAAGGGTAGGCCCCCGTTGATATTGCCCAGGCTGCGCGTCAAGGTCACACCACCAGCGCCGGTCATGGCCACAGGAAAGTCCAGGGGCTGGCGCGCCAGCCATTTTTGTACGGCGGCGGTTTGGTCTACCGCCAACCCCAGCACTTGCACCCCCTGCTGGCCCAACCCGGCCTGCGCTTGCGCAAAGCGGTTGATCATGGACAACTCACGCACGCAAGGTGGGCACCAGGTAGCCCAAAAATTTACGAGCAGTGGGCGGCCACGCAAACGCTCCAGTGCCAGCGCACTGCCATCAGGCTGCTGCAATTGCAGCGCCCAAAAAGCCTCCAGAGCCGCATCGTTGCTGACCGCATCGCGGCTTTGCTCCCAGGCCAGCCAAGTGCCACCCCCCAAAGCCGCCAACGCCACGCCACCTGTGAGCCAGCGCCGACGCTGGGAAGACCAGGTTTTTTGCGCCTCAATCATCGCTGCTCGCCCCCGATACCTGCGCCACATCCAGCAGCGCTTTCACAGCGTTGATGTCACCACGCTGTGAGCGCCCTTGCGCATCGGCTTTGAGTGCGCCGCGCAAGTCGTCGTAGTCATACACCATCAGGTGCACGCCCACCGTTTCGCCCAAGGGTTTGCACAGGCTGCTGATGCTCAGGGCGTCCACCGTGTCGCCCTGAAAGCCCGACACAGCAGTCACGTCGTACTTGACGTTGTGGTTGATCAAAGCAATTTCTGCAGATTTTGAGTCATCACAAAACAGGCCGATATAGATATCGGACATGCGCGTGGCAGTGCCGCGCCACACTGCGCCGGACAGGTGCGGGCGAAACGCCTGCATCCGCTCCATCCACACCAGCGCCAGTTCACGCAAGGCTTGCAGTTCCTGAGGTTGCGTGTCCGCACAAAAAAGCTCGATGTATTCACGCACGGCAGCTTCCAGGACATCGTTGTCTGGCAAAGGCGTACGGGCAGACAAGCCCAGCTGTTTGACTGCACGGCGTTTGGCCGGGCCCCATTCCAACCCCTCTTCGACCACCATGCGTGCGGCGGTATGGGCAATCTCTTGGGAGGCAGAAGATATTGTCATGCAGTTCACCACTAGAAATCAATCACGACCTGCATTATGAGAAATACCCGGCTGCACCGGCGCGGCGTAGCATTTCAAAGTGCGGGGGTATAACAAATAAAGTGAGCAGCATGCCCTTTATTTATCAAGATTTCACAGAACAATCACTACCAAAACATTGCTTGGCAAGGGCATGTCGCTATTTTTTCTATAACAAGCAAGAACAAGCGAGCATTTGTAACGACTCGACCGGTGCGCGCCCGCGCGGTATGCGCTCCCCGTAGAATTGCCGCCCATGCATATACATATCTTGGGAATCTGCGGCACCTTCATGGGTGGTGTAGCCGCACTGGCACGCGAGGCGGGCCACACCGTCACGGGCTGCGACGCGGGTGTTTATCCTCCCATGAGCGATCAGCTGCGCGCCCTGGGCATTGAGCTGATCGAAGGTTACGGCACCGAACAACTGGCGCTAAAACCCGATATGTTCGTCGTAGGCAACGTCGTCAGCCGCGCACGCCTGGCCGATGGCAGCGCCAAATTCCCGCTGATGGAAGCTATCCTGGACCAAGGCCTGCCTTACACCAGCGGCCCGCAGTGGCTGTCTGAGCATGTATTGCAAGGCCGTCATGTGCTGGCCGTGGCAGGCACGCATGGCAAGACCACCACCACCTCCATGCTGGCGTGGATCCTGGAATGCGCAGGCCTGACGCCCGGTTTTCTGGTCGGCGGCGTGCCGCTGGACTTTGGCGTTTCGGCCCGCCTGGGCCAGCAGGCGCCCGAGCAGGAACGCCCGTTGTTTGTGATTGAAGCGGACGAGTACGACACCGCCTTCTTTGACAAGCGCAGCAAGTTTGTGCATTACCGCCCGCGCACTGCGGTGCTGAACAATCTGGAGTTTGACCACGCTGACATTTTTGAAAACCTCGCTGCCATTGAGCGCCAGTTCAATCACCTGATCCGCACCGTACCCGGCGCGGGCCGCGTGGTCTTTAACGGTTTAGAAGAAGCGTTGACGCGCGTGCTGCACCAAGGCTGCTGGAGCGAGCAGCGTAGTTTTGGCAGTACCGTGGGCGATTTCACGGCCGAGGGTCAACACCACGCCTTTGATGTGTTGCAGCAAGGCAAAAAAGTAGGCCATGTGGAATGGCGCCTGAGCGGTGAGCACAACCAGCTCAACGCCTTGGCCGCCATTGCTGCCGCCGAGCATGTGGGCGTCAGCCCTGCGGTGGCTGCCGATGCGCTCAGCCGCTTTCACAACGTCAAGCGCCGCATGGAGCTGCGCGGCACCGTAGGCAACATCACGGTGTATGACGATTTTGCCCACCACCCTACGGCCATCCGTACCACGCTGGATGGCCTGCGCCTGCGCGTAGGCCAGCAGCAGCGCATATTGGCGGTGTTCGAGCCGCGCAGCAACACCATGAAGCTGGGCACCATGAAGGCCCAACTGCCGTGGTCGCTCAAAGAAGCAGACCTGGCGTTCTGTCATACCGCCGGTTTGGATTGGGATGCTGCCCAGGCATTGGAAGCACTGGGCGACGCCGCTGCAACCAGCGACAACATCGACACCGTGGTCGAGCAAGTGATGGCCCAGGTGCAACCGGGCGATCACATTGTCTGCATGAGCAATGGCGGCTTTGGCGGCGTTCACGACAAATTGCTGCAAGCGCTGCATGCGCGCTTTTCGCTGCGCTAGGGCGCAACTACCGAGCGGCGCATAAAAAAACCGACTGCATGCAGTCGGTTTTTTGTGCCCTGCGCAGAGTTGCTGCATCAATAGCTGACCGCCATCCCCTCCACATCGACCTTGATGACAGGCCTGCCCAGCACCGTGTTTGTGGCACGTGCATAGGTACTGAACCATGCCTGATCTGCCAGCAGACGGCTACCCGCTGCACGCGCTACCACCAGCACCTTGTCGGCCAGCAGCACCTTGCCACTGGGGCGCAGCGGCTCACAATCGAGCGACGTAAATTGATCATCCAACCAGCGGCGGGCTTCGTCATTCCCCATGGGAGGCAGGCGATCTACATCCATACGGTATTGCTGCTCTGCATTCAAGCGCACGATAACTTCACTGATCATATCGGTCTTTCTAAAGAGTCTGGTTCTCTGGTTACGCTGCACACAGCTTACCCAGAGCAGCTCTGAAAGGTAAGCCCCGTTGTACGCACACGGCCACAAAAACTTGCAAAAAACAGGAGCTAGCAAGACAAAGCCACCAAGCCTTTGCGCAAAAGTCGGTGCAAAGACAATCTCAATGGCTGCGACTCCTCGTCAGACTCAAGCCACCAATTCCGGCTGTTCCACCGGCTGGGCCTGCGCACGGCGCACTTGCACTGCGCTGGACAGGTTTTCCAGCACATCCAGCGTGTCATTCCAGCCAATGCAGGCATCGGTAATGCTTTGGCCGTAGCTCAAGCCACGGGCATCGTCCTTGCCAGGCGTGAACTTTTGCGCACCCGCTACCAGATGGCTTTCCAGCATCACACCAAAGATGCGTTTGGAGCCCGCCTTCATCTGCACAGCGATGTCTGCGGCCACGTCCTTTTGGCGCTCGTGCTGCTTGAGGCTATTGGCATGGCTGCAATCGACCATCAAGCTGGCAGGCAAACCGGCTTTTTCCAGATCGGCGCAGGCCGCTTCTACGTGGGCCGCATCGTAGTTGGGTGTTTTGCCGCCGCGCAAAATCACGTGGCAATCTGGATTGCCCTTGGTGTGCACGATGGCCACTTGACCGTTTTTGTGTACCGACAAGAAATGGTGGCCGTGGCTAGACGACTGAATCGCATCGGTGGCAATGCGAATATTGCCGTCCGTACCATTCTTGAAACCAATCGGTGCCGAGATGCCCGAGGCCAGCTCGCGGTGGATCTGGCTCTCGGTAGTACGTGCGCCAATCGCGCCCCAGCTGATCAAATCTCCAATGTATTGGGGGGAGATCACGTCCAGGAACTCGCTGGCCGCCGGTACACCCAGGCGGTTGATATCAATCAGCAACTGGCGCGCAATGCGCAGGCCTTCGTCGATGCGGTAGCTGCCGTCCAGGTACGGATCGTTGATCAAACCCTTCCAGCCCACCGTCGTGCGCGGCTTTTCGAAGTACACGCGCATGACCACCTCCAGCGTGTCTTTGTACTGCTCGCGCACATCAGCCAGGCGGCGCGCATAGTCCAGTGCAGCGGCGGGGTCGTGGATGGAGCAAGGTCCCACGATCACCAGCAGGCGGTCATCATTGCGACCATGCATGATGTTGGCAATCGTCTTGCGCGTATCGCTGACCAGGGTTTCAACCGGGGTGCCCTGAATGGGGAAGAAGCGGATCAGATGTTCGGGAGGGGGCAGCACGGTAGTTTCCTGGATACGTTCGTCATCGGTTTGTCCTGTTTTGTTATTGACCGAGCTGCGATACCAAGATTCGCCGTAGTTGTTTGCTGTCATGACTGCCTCTTTCCGAATTAATCGTGGGTATAAAAAAACCGCCGGGCTTTTCAGCTTCGGCGGTTGTCTTTGGGAGGTTTGTTCGTGTGTGCGAGCTTTTGCCTCTCATCCGCCTGGGACCGAGAACCAAAAGTAAAAATAAAAAGCGCTACGAACTTGCATAGCGGATGACTGTAACACCGCACATAGTGCACCGCAACATCACCACCACAGAAAATTCAATAAAACTCCGAAAATACAAACAAAAAAGGCCGACTCAACTCAATGAATCAGCCTTTTCATCATTCAACGCAGAAAAACTGCGCCACATCACAAATTAAGCAGTACCACCCACTGTGAGGCCATCAATGCGCATCGTAGGTTGTCCCACGCCAACAGGCACGCTCTGGCCTTCTTTGCCGCAGGTGCCGACGCCGCTATCCAAGCGCATGTCGTTGCCGATCATGCTGACCTTTTTCATGCACTCGGGGCCATTGCCCACCAAGGTTGCGCCCTTGACGGGATACTGAATCTTGCCGTTTTCCACCCAGTAAGCCAGGCTGGCCGAGAACACAAACTTGCCGCTGGTAATGTCCACCTGACCGCCCGCGAAGTTGGTCGCGTACAGGCCTTTTTTGATGGAGGCGATGATTTCCTGCGGATCCTTGTCGCCACCCAACATATAGGTATTGGTCATGCGCGGCATGGGCAAGCTGGCGTAGCTTTCGCGGCGGCCGTTGCCGGTGGCCTTCACGCCCATCAGGCGCGCATTGAGCGAGTCCTGGATGTAGCCCTTCAAGATGCCGTCTTCAATCAGCACATTGGCCTGGGTGGGGCAGCCTTCGTCGTCCACATTGAGTGAGCCACGGCGGTCGGGCAAAGTGCCGTCGTCCAGAATGGTGACGCCCTTGGCAGCCACACGCTGGCCGATGCGGCCACTGAAAGCGCTGGAGCCCTTGCGGTTGAAGTCGCCTTCCAAGCCGTGGCCCACGGCTTCGTGCAGCAGCACGCCAGGCCAGCCCGAACCAAGCACCACCGTCATTTCACCGGCAGGGGCGGGGCGGGAGTCCAGGTTGATCAGCGCTTGCTCGACCGCTTCGTTCACGTACTCCGTGATCTGTGCATCGCTAAAGTACGCCAGACCAAAACGGCCACCGCCACCGGATGAGCCCACTTCGCGGCGGTCACCTTGCTCGGCAATCACCGTCACCGACAAGCGCACCAAGGGGCGCACATCGGCGGCCAAAGTGCCGTCAGCGCGGGCCACCATCACCACGTCGTACTCGCTGGCCAAGCCCGCCATCACTTGCACCACACGCGGGTCTTTGGCGCGGGCCAGTGTTTCCACCTTGCCCAGCAGCTCGACCTTTTCGGTACTGTTCATACTGGCAATCGGGTCGATGCCGGGGTACAGCGTGCGCGAAGGGGCAATTGTGGTTTTAGGGATGCGCACTTTGCGCTGCTGCTGGGCGCCGGAAATAGCGCGCACCGTGCGGGCTGCATCCAGCAGCGAAGCCTCGGAAATATCGTCCGAATAGGCAAATGCGGTTTTCTCCCCGCTGACCGCACGCACACCGACGCCCTGGTCGATAGAAAACGAGCCGGTCTTTACGATGCCCTCTTCCAGACTCCAGCCTTCGGCACGGGTGTACTGGAAGTACAGGTCAGCATCGTCCACCTGGTTGGCGCGGATTTCCGCCAGCGCGCGCGACAGGTGGGATTCATCCAAGCCAAAAGGCTCAAGCAGCAGTTGCCGGGCTACAGCCAGGCGCTCGATGGTGGGTTCGCGAGAGATCATGGCAAGCATTTTAGGCAGGCTGCCATGCCCTCACGGCGCAATGGCCTCCCCAACCTCTATTGAGGCCCTGCCAAGTCGTTGCAGGGCCGCTTCAGGCCTTACGCTACAAAGTGTGTTTGGGCTCTGCCATCGCCAGTCGCTGCGAGCGTGCCACTGACATCAACACGCCCAGTGCCAGCCCCAGCGTCACCATGGCGGTACCGCCGTAGCTAACGAAGGGCAGTGGCACACCGACGACCGGCAAGATGCCACTGACCATGCCCATGTTTACAAAAGCGTAGGTAAAGAAAATCATGGCCACCGCGCAGGCCATCAAGCGTGCAAACAGCGTCTGCGCCTTGATGCCGATGGCCAGACCACGCCAGACCAGCAGCAAAAAGCCGCCAATCAGCGCCAAATTACCGATCAAGCCAAACTCTTCCGAGTACGCAGCGAACACAAAGTCGGTCGTGCGCTCAGGGATGAACTCCAGGTGCGTTTGCGTGCCTGCCATAAAGCCTTTGCCCCAGATGCCACCCGAGCCAATGGCGATCATGCCCTGAATGATGTGAAAGCCGCGGCCCAGCGGATCACGCGTCGGGTCGAGCAAGGTACACACCCGGGTGCGCTGGTAGTCGTGCAAAAAGTACCAGCTCTCACCATCCACGCACAGCCAGGACTCGTTCCAGATCAGCCAGCCAATGCCCACCACGGCCAGCAACACCGGAGGCACCACCAATTTCCAGGACAGGCCTGCAAAAAAAATCACCGCCAGGCCTGCGGCCATGACCAGCAGCGAAGTCCCCAGGTCTGGCTGTTTGACGATCAGCGCTACCGGAATCAGCAGCAGCACAAAAGCGCCCATGAAGTCCAAGGCCCGCAAGCCGTTTTCTCGCCGCTGAAACCACCACGCCAGCATCAGCGGCACAGCAATTTTGAGAATTTCCGAAGGCTGAATCACCACCCCGATGTTCACCCAGCGTTGCGCGCCCTTTTTGGTAATACCAAACAGCAGCACCGCCACCAGCAGTGCCACGCCCACGGTGTACAGCGGCACGGCCACCAGCATCAGCCTGTGGGGAGGTATCTGCGCGACCACAAATAAAAGGCCTGCTGCCAGCAACATATTGCGCCCGTGATCGACAAAGCGTGTGCCGTGGTCATACCCTGCGGAATACATGGCCAGCAAGCCAATGGCCGCCAGCCAGCCAATAAGCAGCAGCAAAATAGGATCAAAGCCGCGAAACATCGGCAAGATACGTTGAAAAATATTGGGCTTATCGAATTCGGCGGACATAGCGCGCAATTATCTGCGCAGTGCTCTGCCGGCGATGTGCTCCGCGCTCAGACTTACGATTTGTGAGGAACTCCACCACCATGCCCACCACCCATTTGCTGTATTTGCACGGTTTTCGCTCCTCGCCGCAGTCCGCCAAGGCGCGCACCATGGCGCAGTACGTGCAGACGCAGCATCCTGATGTCACCTGGCTGTGCCCTCAACTGCCGCCCTCACCCAAGGCCGCCATGGAGATGGTGATGGCCCAGGTGCAAGATTGGCCCAGCGCGCAGATGGCGGTGGTTGGCTCGTCCCTGGGCGGCTACTACGCGACCTGGGTGGCGCACCACAAGCAGTGCAAGGCGGTGTTGCTCAACCCTGCCGTTTACCCCGACCATTCGCTGGAGCACCACATTGGCCACCACACCAGCTGGCACGATCCGGCCGAGGCCTTTTACTTCCAGCCTGCATACATTCAGGAGCTGCGCGAGCTGGGCCTGCACGCGCAACCAGCCACGGCAGCACAACTGGGAATTTTTGCCAAGGGCGATGAGGTGCTGGACTGGCGCCAGATGGCAGCGCGCTACCCCGAGGCGGAGCAAGTCATTCTGGAAGGCGGCGACCACGCCATCAGTGACTTTGACAGCCACCTTTCACGCATCTTGGACTTTCTGGATCTGGCCTGAACAGCCCAACCCAGAAGCAAAATCCAGAACCCAAGCCCCAAAAAATCAAATTTCATAGCTGCTTGCCGTTGTGCACGCTTGAATTTAGATAGTTATGCATCTGAAACGTAGCAATACCAACGGCAAGTAGCTTCTCTTTTCAAAGCACTTATGTCTCCCATGCACAGCCCCGGCAGCAAACAGCCTCTGGGGGAAATGCGCGGCATGGGACAATCTCACCCTATGCACGCATTGTTTGAAGATGCCGGAAAATTTTTGGCCGGCCGTATCCTGTCTGAGGCCGATGCCTCCTCCCAAATCGAGCTGGCCTCTGGCAAGCGCGTCAAGGTCAAAGCCGCCAACGTCCTGCTCAAGTTCGAAAAGCCCGAACCCGCAGCGTTGATCGCGCAAGCCGAGTCCGTGGCCGCTGGCATTGAGCTGGACCTGGCCTGGGAATTCGCGTCCGAAGAAGAGTTTGGCTTTGCCGACCTGGCACGCGACTATTTCTCGGACAGCGCCCCATTGAGCCAGCAGGCCGGCATGTTGTTTGCGCTGTACAACGCGCCGCACTACTTCCGCCGCGCAGGCAAGGGCCGCTTCAAGCGCGCGCCCGCTGAAATCCTGCAACTGGCGCTGGCGGCGATTGAAAAGAAAAAGCAAGTCCAGGCGCAGATTGAAGCCTGGGCGCAAGAGCTGGTCGCAGGCACCACGCCGCAAGCCATTCGCGACGAGCTGTACAAAATTCTGTTCAAGCCCGACAAGAACGCGGCCGAATACAAGGCCGTGGTCGAGGCCAGCCGCACCGCGCAAAAAGCGCCGCTGGCGCTGCTGCAAGAAGCGGGTGCGATTGACTCGGCCTACCAGTTCCACTGGAAGCGGTTCCTGTTCGAGAACTTCCCCAAGGGCGTGCGCTTCCCGGAAATCGCCGCGCCACAGCCTCCGTCCGATCTGCCGCTGGCCGATGTACAGGCCTACTCCATCGACGACTCCATGACCACGGAAATCGATGATGCGCTGTCCGTCACCGGCTTGGGCACGGGCACTGTCACCCTGGGCATTCACATTGCCGCGCCCGGTCTGGCGATTCAGCCCGGCTCGGACCTGGACAAGCTGGGCCGCAATCGCCTGTCCACGGTTTACATGCCCGGCTACAAGATCACCATGCTGCCCGACGAAGTGGTGCAGATCTACACGCTGGACGAAGGCCGCGCCAATCCCGCCGTGTCGCTGTACGTGACCTACGACGAGGCAACGCTGGAAGTCAAAGACAAGGTCACCAAACTGGAACGCGTGCCCGTGGCCGTGAACTTCCGCCACGACAAGCTGGATCACATCGTCACCGAAGAATGGTTGGCGGATCCTTCTATCGAGGTTGCTGATACGCCCGCTAACCTGCAAGAGCGCCGCACCGAGCTGATGTTCCTGCACCGCCTGGCCAAGCATTTGAAGGCGGGCCGCGAGCAAGTGCGCGGCAAGCCCGAGAACTTCTCGCGCCCGGACTACACCTTCCGCCTGGAAGGCAATGACGGCGAAGAGCCCACGGGCCATGAGACCGTCAGCATCACCACGCGCAAGCGCGGTGCGCCGCTGGACTTGATCGTGGCAGAAGCTGCCATTGTGGCCAACAGCAGCTGGGGCGCCTGGATGGCCGAGATGGGCGTGCCGGGCATCTACCGCAGCCAGGCCAGCATGGCACCCGGCATGAAGGTGCGCATGTCCACCAAGGCCTTGCCGCACGCGGGCATGGGGGTCAAATGCTATTCATGGGCGACATCACCGCTGCGCCGCTATGTGGATTTGGTGAACCAGTGGCAGATCATTGCCTGCGCACGCCATGGCGCCACCGCGGCACTGGCCGCACCGTTCAAGCCCAAGGATGCCGAGCTGTTTGGCATCATCAGCAGCTTTGACGGAGCCTACAGCGCCTACAACGGCTACCAACAGGGTATGGAGCGTTTCTGGACGCTCAAGTATCTGGAGCAAAACCAGATCACCGAGCTGGACTGTGCCGTCATCAAAGACAACGGCCCGAATGGCGTGCTGGTGCGTGCCGACACGCTGCCGCTGGTCATCAGCGTGGCGGGCACGGCCGTACCACGCGGCGCGCGTGTGCGCGTGAAGCTGGGCGAGATTGATGAAATCACGCTGGATATTCACGGCACGGTGACGGAGCGACTGGACGACCCGGACGACACCAGCGATGATGCGCCGCTTGACGACGCCGCCGAGGACGATGAGACCGAAGCGGGCCCCATTGCGATTGCGGTGGACGTCAACGAACCCGAAAGCTCCAGCCCCAGCGCCACCACTGCCGCACCGTGAAACTTCCCGCCGCGCTCCGCTCCGTGTCCACCCTCACCCTCACCCTGGGGGTGTCGATTGCCATTCACGCCGTGTTGCTGACCGTGCGCTTTATCGCGCCCGAGCAGTTCAACCGCGTCTTTCAAGACTCGCCGCTGGAAGTGATCTTGGTGAATGCACACACGCAGGAACGCCCGGAAAAAGCCCAGGCCATTGCCCAGGCGGCATTGGCCGGTGGCGGAGAGGCTGCGCAAGGCCGGGCGACCAGCCCGCTGCCTTATTCCGCACTGACCGCCATTGGCGATGATTTTGAAGAGCGCCAGAAAAAGCTCGACCGCCTGCAAGAGCAGCAGGCGGTGATGCTTACGCAGTTGCGCAAACAAATCTCCAGCCTGCCGCAGTTTGACCCACGCCCGCGCTCTGAGCAGCAAGACCGCGAGCAGCAGGAGGAAAAGCGCAAGCAGCTCATCAAGCTGCTGGCCGAAATTGAAAAGCGCATCAACGAAGAAAATGCGCGCCCCAAAAAGCGCTATATCAGCCCCGCCACGCGTGAAGAGGTCTACGCCGTGTACTACGACGGACTGCGCCGCAAGGTGGAAGACAAGGGCACCGAAAATTTCCCCGAACACAGCGGCAAAAAGCTGTATGGCGAACTGGTCATGGTGCTGACCGTGAACCACGATGGCCGCGTGCTGGAGACTGAAATCGTGCAAGGCTCTGGCATTGCACAACTCGACACCCGTGCGCAAGCCATTGCCCGTGCCGCGGGCCCCTTCGGCCACTTCGGCCCGGCCATGCGTGCCAAGGCAGACCAGATTGCTGTGGTCTCGCGCTTTAACTTCACCCGCGATCAGACGCTGGAGACCAACGTCCGCTAAATGTGCGGCCCTGCCTGCGCAGGGCGGCAGCGCTTTATCTTGTCACCCATGCCATCTTCTGCCTCTGCCGATTTGTACTGTGTCATGGGCCACCCCGTGGCGCACAGCCGCTCTCCGTGGATTCACACGCGCTTTGCCCAGCTCACGCAGCAATCGCTGCAGTACGAGCGTCGCCTCGTGCCGCTGCAAGGCTTTGCGGCGGATCTGCAGGCCTATATCGCCGCTGGTGGCAAAGGCTGCAATGTGACCGTGCCGTTCAAGCTCGATGCCGCGCAGGCTGCGCACACCCAAAGCCCGCGTGTGGCGCTGGCGGCGGCGGCCAATACGCTGGTCATCGATGCCGAGGGCCGCATCCACGCAGACAACACCGATGGCCTCGGACTGGTGGCCGACATCACACGCAATGCCCAAGTCAGCATCAGCGGCCAGGACATTGTGCTGATCGGCTCGGGGGGCGCAGCCGCAGGCGTGCTCGGCCCGCTGCTGGAGCAGCAACCGCGCCGCATCGTGGTCTGCAACCGCACCTTCAACAAGGCTCAGGCGTTGGTGGAACAACATGCCGAGTTGGCGAAATTGCAAAAAGTAGAGCTACTCGCCCTTGAGCAGCAAGGGCTAGAGGGCAATTTCGACATCATCATCAACGCTACCGCCGCCAGCTTGCAAGGCGCTGGTATTCCAGTGCCTGCCAGCGTGCTGCGCCCGGGCAGTCTGGCCTACGACATGATGTACGGCCCCGCCGCCGCGCCCTTTTTGCAATGGGCCGCACAGCACGGCGCCGTGGGCCGCGACGGCCTGGGCATGCTGGTGGAGCAGGCTGCGGAATCCTTTGCGCTGTGGCGCGGTGTGCGCCCTCCATCGCAGCAAGTGCTGCAAGAGCTGCGCGACGTGCTTGCGCAAGAAGCCCGCGCATGAAGGCCTTGGGCCGCTGGTTGATTTTGCTGGTCTGCGCCGCGCTGGCGCTGCAGCTGTTTTTTGTGCTGCGCATTGCATTGGCAGCCTGGTGGGATCCGCAGTCCACCAGCTTTCAGCGCTCGGAGGTGTGGCGCATCTGGCACCAGTCGGCCCAGCAACGCCCGTGGCAGCAAGACTGGGTGGATTACCAGCACATTTCGCCCCACCTCAAGCGTGCAGTCCTGACGTCCGAAGACGATGACTTCATCAAACATGACGGGGTGCAGTGGAACGCGATTGAACGCGCCTGGGAGCGCAACCAGAAAGCGCAGCAGCGAGCCCTGTCCCGCCCCAACGCCAAGCCCGCGCCCATTTACGGTGGCTCCACCATCACCCAGCAACTGGCCAAAAACCTGCTGCTCTCCGGGGAGCGCAGCTTTTTGCGCAAGGGCCAAGAGCTGGTACTGGCCCATGCGCTGGAACTGCTGCTGAACAAACAGCGCATTCTGGAGATTTACCTCAACAACGTGGAATGGGGCCAAGGTATTTTTGGGGCCGAAGCGGCTGCGCGCCACTACTTTCGCAAAAGCGCCGCGCAGCTCAACCCTGCCGAGGCCGCCCGCCTGGCCGTGATGCTGCCGCGCCCGCGCTATTACGAGCGCAATTTCAACTCCCGCTATTTGCAATCGCGCACCCAGACCATCTTGCGCCGCATGGCTGCAACGCCCCTGCCCTGAGGGCCACGTATCATGGGGCTGAACCCGGATATCCATTTACAAGCAAAATAGCCCACAAACCCTTGATACACAAGGGCAAGCAGCTATAAAAAACACTTCCCCTCATGCGCATTCTTGGTATTGACCCCGGCCTGCAAACCACCGGTTTTGGTGTGATTGAGCGCGATGGCCAGCACTTGCGCTATGTGGCCAGCGGCACCATTCGCACCACGCGCACCGAGGGGATAGAGCTGGGCAATTTGCCGGGCCGGCTGAAGATTCTGTTTGACGGTATCAACGAAGTGGTGGAGCGCTACCAGCCACAGATGGCCGCCGTGGAAATCGTGTTTGTGAATGTGAATCCGCAGTCCACGCTGCTGCTTGGCCAAGCGCGTGGCGCGGCCCTCACCGCACTGGTGACCAAGGATTTGCCGGTAGCCGAATACACGGCGCTGCAGATGAAAAAAGCCATTACTGGCCACGGCCGTGCGGCCAAGTCACAGATTCAGGAGATGGTCAAACGCATGCTGAACCTGCCCGGCCTGCCGGGCACCGATGCTGCAGACGCATTGGGCCTTGCCATCACCCATGCGCATGCGGGTACCATTTTGCAAAAACTCGCGCAGGAATCCACGCTGCACCGCAAACAGCATGCCATGCTCAAAGGCGGGCGCGTGTACTGAGCAAGGTCTGAAAAGCACCGCAAAAAAGCGACCTCGTCAGGATCGCCTTTTTAAGAAAAATATTATTCAAAAGTGGCTCTAGCCCTTTGTGCAAAAGGGCTATCAGCTATCTTTTAACGCATTCCGTTGATGATCAATTGCGAGATCACGCCCGAGGCAATCGCCACCAGCATGTAATCGCCACCGTGCTGCACCCAGTGGTAACCGCGTGGCGGCTGATGCAGGCGACGGCCACGCCAGTCATGCACCACATAACGCGAGCTGCGGTACTGCGGCGGAATGCGTGAACCCATCACCCAGTTGCGCTGCGGCCCTGCACCACGCGAGTAGTGGCGCGGCGGCGGTGGGGGCGGGCGGTAACCGTGGTGGCGGTGCGCTTGCGGACCTGGACGAGGGCCGCCATGCCAGCCGGGCTGCTGGTGACCATGCTGTGGGCCGTGCGCATGGGGAGGCCCCTGGTGGCGCGGTCCACCATGCGGCTGGGCCTGCGCCACCGTGGCTGCGCCAAAGCTCAGTGCGAGCGCGGCGGCGATGGAATAAGTGAAGCGTTGAAGTTGCATGGTGCGACCTTTCTAAGTGAGAAAGACAGCAGCCCCAACGGCTGCCACGGCCCCATGATGCAAGAAAAACCTCGGTAATTTCACGAGGGCCGCCCTGCTTTACCGAACTTTGCCCCCAACCCTTTGCCCTTTGCAATGACTTTACAAATGCAAAAAATTGCACGCACAGGGCCGGGGCACGGCAGAGTTAAATCAGCATGAAACGCGATAAACCCAGTACCGCAAAGAATGTCAGCCCAGCGATGATGGCCCACTTCAAAATGGTGAATCCCCAGCGCCGGTAATGCATCTGCCCTGTTCCCAGATAGAACGCAAAAGACAGCGCAGAAGCGATCAACAAAAGAAAAAGCAGCCAGCGAAAAATCAACATGACTGCTTTATACCGTGATTAAAAAAGACCGCTTGCGTTGGCTGCTTACCGATTGCTGCTTACCAATTACCAGGCTGCTGCGGTTTGCGCAAACCCCGCAGGGGCCTTGCGTTCACTGTCAAAGGTGACAAATTCCCAATTGGCCTCATCGGCCATGACAGCGCGGATCAACTGGTTGTTCAACCCATGGCCTGAACGGAAAGCGCTGTACGCGCCCAAAATCGGATAACCAATCACAAACAGATCACCAATGGCGTCGAGGATCTTGTGTTTGACGAACTCATCGTCATAACGCAAACCGTCGCTATTCAAGACTTTGTAGTCATCCATGACGATGGCATTGTCCAACCCCCCGCCCAAGGCCAGGCCATTGGTGCGCAGCATCTCGACATCTTTGGTGAAGCCAAAGGTACGGGCGCGCGCGATGTCACGCATGTAGTTGCCCTCTCCCATATCGAATTCGAACGACTGGCCCGTGGAATCCACGGCAGGGTGCGAAAAATCGATATCAAACTTGAGCTTGTAGCCGTGATAGGGCTCAAAGCGCGCCCACTTCAGCTGCTTGCCCTCGCCCTCGCGCACTTCCACAGGGCGCTTGATGCGAATGAACTTCTTGGCCGCGTTTTGCAGCTCAATGCCTGCGCTTTGCAGCAGGAACATGAAGGACGACGAGGAGCCATCCAGAATCGGTACTTCTTCAGCGGTGATGTCGATGTACAGGTTATCAATGCCCAGACCGCACAGGGCTGACATCAAATGCTCAATGGTGTGCACTTTGGCACTGCCCACACCAATGGTGGAAGCCATGCGCGTATCTACTACCGAATCGGCCTTGATGGGAATGTCCACCGGCTCAGGCAAGTCCACCCTGCGAAACACAATCCCCGTATCAGGTTGTGCCGGGCGCAGTGTCATCTCGACACGCTGGCCGCTGTGCAGACCCATGCCGACGGCACGGGTGATGGTCTTGATAGTTCGTTGCTGGAGCATGGGTCGATTTTACCGTTGGGGGCGATTTTTCTGTCCTGCCAAGGGCATGGAAATACCTATAACGGTGATTAACTTATTGGCGTGTCCGCGCCCTTTGCTCTGCATCGCGCCCATAAAAAAACCGAGCCACGCGGGCTCGGTTTTTGGGAGCTAGTCCAGCACTCAGTCTGCTTGCTTGCGCAGGAAAGCGGGGATTTCCAGATCGTCCATACCGCCCGAGGCCAGTGCGTCCACACGCGCTGCAGCCTGGGTGCGATTGGTACGCCATACGCTGGGCACGCTGACATCGCCATAACCGGCACCACCTGCTCCTGCACCGCCCATGGCGGGCATGCCCACACCCATGGTGACATTGCCCATCGAGGCAGTCGGCCCACCCGAGAAGCTCACGTTGTCAGTGCCGGTGCGCAGACCGCCCTGTACCACCGACATGGCTTGGCGACGCGCCAGAGGGCGCGACAAACCTGTGGCCACCACGGTCACGCGGATGTCGTCACCCAGCGAGTCGTCATAGGCTGCACCGTAAATCACGTGTGCTTCTTGAGAAGCGTAAGCGTTGATGGTGGACATGGCCAGACGCGACTCCGCCAGCTTCAAGCTACCCTTGGCCGCGGTCACCAACACCAGCACGCCCTTGGCGCCGGACAGGTCAATGCCTTCCAGCAGCGGGCACGCTACAGCTTGTTCCGCCGCAATCCGTGCACGGTCCGGGCCGGAAGCGCGGGCTGTACCCATCATGGCCTTGCCAGGCTCGCCCATGACGGTGCGTACGTCTTCAAAGTCAACGTTCACGTGGCCGTATTCATTGATGATTTCCGCAATACCGCCGACCGCGTTCTTGAGCACATCGTTGGCTTGCGCAAAGGCTTCTTCCTGGGTGATGTCATCGCCCAGCACTTCCAGCAGTTTTTCGTTGAGCACCACGATCAGCGAATCCACGTTGGCTTCCAGCTCGGCCAGACCGCCATCGGCATTGGTCATGCGGCGGCCGCCTTCCCAATCGAAAGGCTTGGTCACCACGCCCACGGTCAAAATGCCCATTTCCTTGGCTACGCGTGCAATCACAGGGGCTGCGCCCGTGCCGGTACCGCCGCCCATGCCGGCAGTGATGAACAACATGTGCGCGCCTTCAATGGCTGCACGAATGTCTTCCACCGCAGCCTCAGCGGCGTCGCGGCCCTTATCAGGCCTGCTGCCAGCACCCAGGCCGCTCAAACCCAACTGAATCGTGCGATGTGCATTGCTGCGGATCAGCGCCTGCGCGTCGGTGTTGGCACTGACAAATTCAACGCCCTGCACGTTGCTGGCAATCATGTGTTCGACGGCGTTGCTGCCGCCGCCGCCCACGCCGATCACCTTGATCTGTGTGCCCTGGTTGAATGCTTCGGCTTCGATCATTTCGATGGTCATGTTGGAGCTCCTGGAAATTTTCTGAATGGATTCGCTACTGCAATTATTTCTGCTTCTCTTCGGTATCGGTGTCGGAAATCTGCGGGAGATCCGGGGATGCGCATGCGTCGAGAGCACATAGTTAGAAGTTTCCCACAATGAAGTCTTTAAATCGACCAAAAGCGGTCTTCACCGACCCACTCTTTTGTGCCACCTTGAAACCGCGCAATCTTCCTTGTCGCGCTTCTTCTAACAAACCCATGACCGTGGCAGAGCGCGGCTGGGCCACCATATCGGCCAATGCGCTTGCATATTTCGGCACGCCACGGCGCACAGGCTTGAGGAAAATATCCTCACCCAACTCAACCATGCCTGGCATTACGGAGCTGCCACCGGTGAGCACAATGCCCGAAGAGAGCACCTCTTCGTAGCCAGATTCCCGAATGACTTGCTGTACCAGAGAGAAAATTTCTTCCACGCGGGGCTCAATCACGCCCGCTAGCGCTTGCTTGCTGATCATGCGCGGGCTGCGGTCACCCAGACCCGGTACTTCCACCTGGCTGTCGGGGTCGGCCAGCATCTGCTTGGCGTAACCGCTTTCCACTTTGATGTCTTCGGCGTCCTTGGTGGGTGTGCGCAGCGCCATGGCAATGTCGCTGGTGATCAAGTCCCCAGCAATTGGAATCACCGCGGTGTGGCGAATTGCACCGCCTGTGAAAATGGCCACATCGGTCGTGCCAGCGCCAATGTCTACCAGCGCAACCCCCAGATCGCGCTCGTCATCGGTCAGCACCGCTTGGCTGGCAGCCAAAGGGTTGAGCAGCAACTGCTCCACTTCCAAACCACAGCGGCGCACACACTTGATGATGTTTTCAGCCGCACTTTGCGCGCCCGTGACGATGTGGACTTTGGCCTCCAGGCGAATGCCGCTCATGCCCACCGGCTCTTTGACATCCTGACCGTCAATCACAAACTCTTGCGGCTCGACCAGCAACAGGCGCTGATCTGAGGAAATACTTACCGCTTTTGCTGTTTCAATGACGCGTGCTACATCGGTGGGCGTGACTTCCTTGTCCTTGATGGCCACCATACCGCTTTGGTTCAAACCACGGATATGGCTACCGGTAATGCCGGTATACACACGCTGGATCTTGCAGTCGGCCATCAACTCGGCTTCTTTGAGCGCTTGCTGAATACTTTGCACGGTGGCTTCAATGTTCACAACCACACCACGCTTCAAACCATTGCTCGGTGCCACACCCAAGCCTGCCAGCTTGAGTTCGCCGTTGGGCATCACTTCGGCAACCACAGCCATGACCTTGGCGGTGCCAATATCCAAACCAACGACGACGTCTTTGTACTCTTTTGCCATATCAGTGCCTGCCCTCAGAAGGTCGTGTTTTTTTGTTGTCTTGTTTACTTTGCACTGCTTGGCGTTTGGCCATTTCAAGTGCTCGCTCGCGTGACACTGTAGTTACGCCACGCAGACGCAGGGCATAGCCATCGGGGTAACGCAAATCCGCATATTCCAAAGCTTCTGCTTTGCGCTGGTATTGCTGTGTGATTTGGGGCAGCGTCCGTATGAAGCGTTGCGTGCGCTGCAACACTTGCTCCGGCGTTCCGCCCCCTAACTCAAGACGGGCATCATTATCAAGCTGTACGTACCAGCTACCTCGGTCCCGCAGCGTTAAAGCATCAATTGGCACATTTAGGCTTTCAAATACAGCGTCCAGGGCGTAGTACATGCGAAGTACTTCGGCCGCAGACCCGTCCGGCCCGGACAGTCGAGGTAAACCTTCACGCTCGACCTCACCAATATTGGCCTCAAACACTTCACCCATCGTGTTGACCATGGCGGTACCGGTCTCTGGCCCCCAGTAGGCTTGGGGTTCATGCTCATGCAAGATAACGCGCAGGCTATGCGGGTATTCACGGCGCACTTCCGCTTGCCGCACCCATGGCACTTCTTCAAAAACCTTGCGGGCCGCGCCCAAGTCAATGGTGAAGAAGTTGCCCGTCAGATGTGGCGCCACATTGGCACGCAAGGAAACCGCGTTGTTGTGTACCAGCTCGCCCTCAACCACGATGCGCGCAATCGAGAACGTGGGGTGACGTACTGCCCACCAGCTCACCACCGCCAGCATGAGGACAGCCACACCCGCGAACATGACCGTAGCAGTCACGTTCATGAGTTTGACATCCAGAGGTGCTGACATGGAGTAGCTCATCAGGCAACGCGCTCCTCATGCAGAGCACTGTCCAGCGAGGCCGATGCCAAAATGGTCAGACACAGTTGTTCGTAGCTCAACCCCTGCGCGCGCGCAGCCATGGGCACCAGCGAATGGCTGGTCATGCCAGGTGAAGTGTTAATTTCCAGCAGAAAAGGCTGGCGATCGCTTTGCCGGATCATCACGTCCGCACGCCCCCAACCTCGGCAGCCCAGGGTGCGAAAGGCTTTCTCAACAATCTGCTGAATACGCGTTTCTTCATCCGCAGGCAGACCACTGGGACAGTGGTATTGGGTGGTGTCCGTGAAGTATTTGTTCTGGTAGTCGTAATTGCCACCCGGTGCTTCGATGCGAATGACTGGCAATGCATAAGCAGAGCGACCCTCACCCAGCATGGCGCAGGTCGTTTCTTCACCCGCAATAAATTGCTCGCACAGTACTTCGTCGTCGTACTTGGCGGCCAAAGCGTAGGCCTCTGCGCACTGGCTGGCGTCCACGACTTTGGTCAGCCCCATGCTGGATCCATCGCGCGCGGGCTTGACGATCATCGGCCCACCCAAGGCAACGAAGGCGTCACTGGTGGCCTGTGCGCTGTCCACCATGCGCCAGTCTGGCGTTGGCAAACCTTCAAATCGCAAAATGCGCTTGGTCATCACCTTGTCCATTGCCATGCTTGAGGCCATGACGCCCGAACCGGTATACGGAATGCCCAGCAACTCCAAAGCACCCTGCACCGTACCGTCCTCACCAAAGCGTCCATGCAAGGCGATGAAACAGCGTGCAAAACCCTCGGTTTTCAAGGCGCTCAGATCGCGTTGCGCAGGGTCAAATGCATGGGCATCGACACCTTGTGACCGCAAGGCCTCCAGCACACCTTGACCCGACATGAGGGAAACCTCACGCTCGGACGAGCAGCCCCCCATGAGCACCGCCACTTTGCCCAAGGCTTGCACATCCATATTTTTCATTGTTGGACTCATGACGCAGATCTTTCCTGCGTAGGCAGCACATTTTTCTCTAGCATTTCAACGACTTGTGAGGGAACGGCACCGATGGATCCAGCACCCATGCACAGCACCACATCACCGGACTGCACATTGTCTGCAATTGCCTGGGGTAAATCACCAATTTTCTCGACAAAAATTGGCTCGACACGGCCTGCTACACGCACAGCCCGTGCCAAAGCGCGTCCATCAGCGGCCACTACGTGGGCTTCGCCAGCGGCGTACACCTCAGTAAGCAAAACTGCGTCTGCTGCGCCCAGCACTTTGACGAAGTCTTCAAAACAGTCTCGGGTGCGCGTATAGCGGTGCGGCTGAAACGCCAGCACCAGACGTCGGCCCGGGAAAGCGCCCCGTGCCGCAGCCAATGTGGCCGCCATCTCCACAGGGTGGTGGCCGTAGTCATCAATCAATGTGAAGTGCCCACCAGCAGAAACTGGCACTTCGCCGTAGCGCTGAAAACGACGCCCCACGCCCTTGAAACTATCCAGCGCACGCAGCAAAGCCTCATCTGCAATTTCCAGCTCCATCGCCACAGCCACCGCAGCCAGAGCGTTGAGCACATTGTGCTCGCCAGGCAGGCTCAGCGTCACGTCCAACTCAGGGTAGGGTTGCCCGTTTTGGCGCAGTACCGTAAAGCGCATCTTGCCGTGCTCAGCACGCACATTGATGGCGCGAACCTGGACATCTTCAGCAAACCCGTAAGTGGTGACGGGGCGCGCCAGGTGCGGCAGGATGTCGCGCACCGCAGGACTTTCGGCACACACAATCGCACGGCCGTAAAAAGGCATGCGGTGCAAGAAATCGACAAAGGCCTGCTTGAGCTTGCCAAAGTCGTGCCCGTAAGTCTCCATGTGGTCAGCGTCGATGTTGGTGATCACCGCCATCACGGGCAGCAGATTCAGGAACGACGCATCCGACTCATCCGCTTCGACAACGATGTAATCGCCCTGACCCAGTTGGGCGTTTGCACCTGCGCTATTGAGCTTGCCACCGATGACAAAGGTAGGGTCCAGCTCAGCTTCGGCCAGCACGCAGGTCACCAGACTGGTGGTGGTCGTTTTACCGTGCGCACCGGCAATTGCAATGCCCTGCTTAAAGCGCATCAACTCAGCCAGCATCAGCGCCCGCGGCACCACAGGAGTTTTGCGCGCGCGCGCTTCCACCACTTCAGGATTGTCCGCCTGCACCGCGGTAGAGGTCACCACCACATCTGCACCGTGTACATGGGCTGCGGCGTGCCCCACATATGCAGTAATGCCCAGCGATTGCAAGCGCTGCAAACTGGCGCTGGATGACAAATCAGAGCCCGAGACGGTATAGCCCAGGTTATGAAGCACCTCGGCAATGCCACTCATGCCGGAGCCACCCAGGCCGACAAAATGAATACGTTGAATGGCGTGTTTCATGCGGAGATTTCCTCACACGCAGTGACCACCTCGCGGGTGGCATGAATCTTCTGCATCGTTTTAGCTTTTTGGGCAACATTCAAAAGGGTTGAACGCTGCATATTTTGTAGCATTTCCGCTAACTTTTCTGGCGTCAGTAAATCTTGGGGGATTAACCAGCCTCCACCGGCATCCACCAGGAAGCGGGCATTGGAGGTCTGGTGGTCGTCAACTGCATGCGGAAAAGGCACGTAAATGGCGGCAGCGCCCACGGCAGCAATCTCCGTCACCGTACTGGCACCCGCGCGGCAAATGATCAAATCTGCATCAGCAAATGCCTGGGCAGTGTCGTCAATAAACGGCGTGAGCTGAGCTTGCACCCCGGCAGCAGCGTAATTGGCACGCAGTGCATCGATTTGCTTGGCCCCGCTTTGGTGAATGACTTCAGGGCGCGCGTGGGCCGGTAAAAGCGCCAAGGCCTCAGGCACCCGATCGTTCAAAGCCTTGGCCCCCAGACTGCCGCCCACCACCAAAATTTTCAGCGGACCGCTACGGCCTTCAAAGCGCACCGCAGGTTCAGGCTGGCGCAAGAACCCTTCGCGCAAAGGATTGCCGACCCAGCTAGCATTTTTCAAGGCGTTAGGAAACGCAGCAAACACACGATCCGCCACGCTTGCCAGAATCTTGTTCGCAGCACCTGCTACGGAGTTTTGCTCATGCAGCACCAGCTTCTTGCCAGCGAGCAGACCCATCATTCCACCGGGGAAAGTGATGTAGCCGCCAAAGCCAATCAATACATCCGGTTTAACGCGCTGTATAACCAGCAAAGCTTGCCAGAACGCTTTGAGCAAACGCAGCGGCAGCAACGCCAGCGTCATGATGCCCTTGCCCCGCACACCGCCAAACTCAATGCTCTCCAGCGGGAACCCTTGGGGCGGCACCAGCCGTGCCTCCATGGAATTGGGCGCGCCCAGCCAGTGCACACGCCAGCCTTGCTCACGCAATGCCTGCGCCACGGCCAAGCCGGGAAAAATATGCCCCCCTGTGCCGCCAGCCATGACCAGTGCTACTTTTTCTTTCATTACGCTCTCATCCTCGGACTGAGGACCTTGTTCTCATAGTCAATGCGCAATACGACTGCGATCGCTACCAAATTCATCAAAACGGCAGAGCCACCAAAACTCATCAAAGGCAGGGTCAAGCCCTTGGTGGGCAATGCACCCAGATTGACGCCCATATTGATAAAGGCCTGAAAGCCCATCCACATGGCCACGCCTTGTGCGACCAGCCCGGAAAAGACGCGTTCCAGCAAAATGGCTTCGCGGCCAATTTCAGTAATGCGGCGGGTCAGCCAGACAAAAGCCACGATCAAGATGAAGATGCCCACAAAGCCAAATTCTTCACCAATCACCGACAGCAAGAAATCGGTATGTGCCTCAGGCAACCAATGCAGCTTTTCCACGCTGCGGCCCAGCCCTACGCCAAAGCCTTCCCCCCGGCCAATCGCGATCAAGGCATGGGACAGCTGGTAGCCCTTGCCCAGTGCATGCTCGGCAGAAAACGGGTCAAGGTAAGCAAAAATTCGCTCTCGTCGCCAAGGAGAGAAGGCGATCATCGTGACAAATGCACCGACGACCAAAGCGGCCATCAAAAAGAACATGCGTGCGTTCACGCCGCCCAGAAACAGGATGCCCATCGAGATCACGACAATCACAATGAAAGCACCCATGTCGGGCTCCGCCAGCAGCAACACCCCGACGATGAAAACGGCCGCAGCCATCGGCAAGACCGCACGAAAGAACCGCTCCTTCACATCCATGCGGCGCACCATGTAATTGGCGGCATAGAGCAGTACGGCAAATTTGGCCAGCTCAGAAGGCTGGAAATTCATCAGCCCCAGCGGCAACCAGCGCCGGGCCCCGTTGACCACCAGACCCACCCCGGGCACCAGCACCAGCACCAGCAAAATCAGAGAAACGATGAACAGCTTGGGGGCCATGCGTTCCCAAGTTTTCATGGAGATCTGAAACGCCAGCAGTGCGGCCACGAAGCCAACACCCAGCGCCATGGCGTGGCGCAGCAAAAAGTGGTGCGGCGCGATCTTGCCAAAACGCGGGTTGTCCGGCATGGCAATGGATGCGGAATACACCATCACCAAACCCCACGCCAGCAAGGCAATGACCACCCAGATCAGCGCCTGATCGAGCCCTAAAGCATTCGGCGGAAGGGCTCGCGTGTTGCGGTATTCCGTACCCCCAACGCGCACCGGCAGCACATCCACAGCCTTGTCGGCTGCACCGTGAAACCAGCCATGCAGGCGCTCACGCAGGTGGTGAAGGGTGCTCATCCGAGGTGGCCCTCCAGCACTTGTCCAGCGTCATCGGCCAAGTCATGCACAGCCTGCACAAAGGCTTGGGCGCGGTGGGCATAGTCCTGGTACATGTCCATGCTGGCGCAGGCGGGCGACATCAGCACGGCATCACCCGCCTTGGCTTGCGCGGTGGCCAGCTGCACTGCCTGCACCATGTCAGCCGCATCCAGCAGTGGCACGCCTTCAGCTTGCAAGGCCTGTTTGATCAAGGGTGCATCCCGGCCAATCAGCACGACGGCGCGCACGTAACGCGCCACGGGCGCTGCCAGCGGTGAGAAATCCTGCCCTTTGCCCAAGCCACCCAGAATCAGCACGATGCGACGATCCGCGCCCAGACCGGTCAAGGCCGCCACCGTCGCGCCAACATTCGTGCCCTTGCTGTCATCGAAATATTCCACGCCCTGCACGGTGCCTACGGGCTCCACACGGTGCGGCTCGCCCCGGTATTCGCGCAGGCCATACAGCATGGGCCCCAGTGCACAGCCCGCAGCATGGGCCAAAGCCAAAGCTGCCAGCGCATTGGTAGCGTTGTGACGACCGCGAATGCGCAAGGCATCGGCGGGCAGCAGGCGCTGAATGTTCAAAGGTTCTTGCGGGTCACGCGCGCGTCGGCCGGCCGTGTCCACCTCCAGCCCACGAACCAGCCACGCCATGCCAGCCACTACTTCAATGCCGTAATCACCGGGGTTGCGCGGCATGTCCGCACCAAAGGTGATGTGCGCACGCAGCTGGGGTTTTTGCAATTTGACTTTGACAGGCGGCGGAAGCATGTCCATGACCACCGCGTCGTCCCGGTTGAGCACCATCAGCCCTTGCTGACCAAAAATGCGCGCCTTGGCAGCTGCGTATGCCTGCATGCTGCCGTGCCAGTCCAGGTGGTCTTGCGTGATGTTGAGCACGACGGCAGCGGTGGGCTCAAAGCCCTGTACTTCGTCCAGCTGAAAGCTCGACAGCTCCAGCACCCACACCTGGGGCAGCGTTTGTGCATCAATGCTGGCGGACAAGGTATCGAGCAGTGTCGGCCCAATATTGCCAGCGACTCCCACGCTGACGCCCGCATGCTCCAGCAGCTTGCTGGTCAAGGAGGTCACGGTGGTTTTGCCATTGGTGCCGGTTACGGCCAGCACTTTGGGCTGGTAGCCATGCGCAGCGCGCATGCCTTGCAAAGCTGCGGCAAACAAATCCAGCTCGCCACCCACGGGCAGGCCCACTGCCCGCGCTGCCTGCACTACAGGGGCGATGGACTCGGGGGTCAAACCGGGGGAGCGGTACACGCTGGTCAGATGGTGACCCTCCACCAGAGCACGGGTGAAGTCCCCGCCGACAAACTGCACACCGGGCAGCTCTGCCTGCAAAGCGGCCAGCTGGGGCGGCGCTTCACGCGTATCTGCCACCGTCACCTGTGCCCCGGCACGCACACACCAGCGCGCCATGGAGATGCCGGAAGCACCCAATCCTAAAATCAGCACCCGCTGAGCTTGCAAGTGCTGCGCTTGATCCTGCGGCCATTGCGCAGGAACAGGTGGCAATTCGACAACTTCCGCCCCCTCGTCTACCGGCAGCACCGCCGTGACTTCGGTATTTGAGCCATCGGAGATGCTGGGATCGGCAAAGATTTGCGCCACAAAAGCAGCGGCATCTTTGGCGGCCGTGAGCGTGGATACGTCCAGAATTTCGCTGTCTTGCACAGGCGCAGCAGAGGCAGCAGGGACGACAGGGGCAACTGCTTCTATTTCAGAAGCTACTTGCCGTTGTACTTGCTCAGTTTCAGCATTATTTGATGCTGAACTTAAGGTTTCACTAAGGCCTATAGCTCCTAAATTTTCAGCACCCTGCGCAGCCACTGCGCAGTCGGCAGTGGCATGCAAGTCGGGATTGAAGTCGTCGGCGTGCATGCGGCTCACCTCAGCTTCAGCGTGGACAGGCCAATCAGGCACAGCAGCATGGTGATGATCCAGAACCGGGTCACGACCTGCGTTTCCTTCCAGCCACTCTTTTCAAAGTGGTGGTGCAGCGGCGCCATCTTGAGCAGTCGTCGGCCTTCACCGTAGCGCTTTTTGGTGTACTTGAACCACACCACCTGCAGCATCACCGAGACCGCTTCGGCCACAAAAATACCGCCCATGATGGCCAGCACAATCTCTTGGCGCACGATCACGGCAATCGTGCCCAGCGCGCCGCCCAAGGCCAGCGCGCCCACGTCGCCCATAAAGATT
The DNA here is from genome assembly GCA_015478895.1 of Comamonas sp. Taxonomy (GTDB): domain Bacteria; phylum Pseudomonadota; class Gammaproteobacteria; order Burkholderiales; family Burkholderiaceae_C; genus Comamonas. Next base: position 53,898 of record JADMKK010000033.1, read on the forward strand.
TGCGCCGGGTGTGCGTTGAACCACAGGAATGCCAGGCCCGCGCCGGCCATGGCACCGCAAAAGATCATCAACTCGCCCGTGCCCGGAAGGCTGGGAAAGTTCAAGTACTTGGCGTAATTGGCGTTACCGGTGACGTAGGCAAAAATACCCAGCGCTGTGCCCACCATGATGACCGGCATGATGGCCAGGCCATCCAGACCATCGGTCAAATTGACCGCATTGCTCGCGCCCACGATGACCAGATAGGTCAGGATCACAAAGCCCAGCATGCCCAGCGGGTAGCTGATTTCCTTGAAAAACGGCACCATCAGCCCGGCCTGCGGAGGCAAGTCCATCGAAAAGCCGGACTGCACCCAGGTCACAAACAATTCAAAGGCGCGGCTGTTGGAGTTTTCCGAAATGCTGAACACCAGCGCGACCGAAGCGATCAGGCCAATCACCGACTGCCAAAAATACTTCTCGCGCGAGCGCATGCCTTCCGGGTCTTTATTGACCACTTTGCGCCAGTCGTCCACCCAGCCAATCGCCCCGAAACCGAGGGTAACGATCAACACAATCCAGACAAAACGGTTGCTCAGGTCAAACCACAGCAGCGTGGCCACCGAGATGGCAAACAAAATCAGCACGCCGCCCATGGTAGGCGTGCCGTTTTTCACCAGATGGGTTTGCATGGCATAGCCGCGCACGGGCTGGCCCATTTTCAGCGCAGTCAATATACGAATGGCTTTAGGCCCCACCCACAAACCAATGGCCAGCGCGGTCAGCGCAGCCGCCACAGCACGGAAGGTGATGTACTGCACCACGCGCAAAAAACTAAAGTCAGGCGACAAGGTCTGCAGCCATTCAGCCAAGATCAGCAGCATGCTGCCCCCTCACCGCAAGTGCTTTCCAGCGCTTGCACCACGTTTTCCATCTTCATACTTCTCGAACCTTTGACCAGCACGCTGCCGGTCTGGGCCATCTGACCCTGCAACGCTGCAATCAGCGCTGGCAAATCTTCAAAATGTGTAGCACCTTGCCCAAATGCAGTCACGGCTTGCTGCATTTGCGGGCCAATGGCCAGCACCGTCTCAATTCCGGCCTTGCGGGCACTGGTGCCCACTTCGGCATGGAAAGCGGGGCCTTGGTCGCCCACCTCACCCATATCGCCCAGCACCAGCACGCGCGGCGCTGGCAGCTCGGCCAGCACAGCAATGGCGGCCTGCATGGAGTCGGGGTTGGCGTTGTACGTGTCATCCACCACATCGATACGGCGACCTGCACATACGACCGAGGTCGAACGCGAGCGGCCTTTGACCGGCAGAAAATCGCTCAAACCCCGGGCAATGGCTGCCAGCGGCACACCCGCAGCCAATGCACAGGCCGTGGCTGCCAGTGCATTGCGCACGTTGTGGCGGCCCGCAATGTGCAAGGCACAGTCAAACATGCCTTGCGGTGTTTGGATCTGGACTTGCCATGCGCTGTCCGCCCATTGAGCGCTGATTGCAGCGACATCGGCGCCAGCATCACCAAAGGTGAGCACCTTGCGGCCCGCTGCCAGCTTGCGCCACAGGGGCGTAAATTCCTCATCGAATGGAAACACCGCCGTGCCGTCAATGGGCAAATAGCTCAGCACGCTGCCGTTTTCTTCGGCCACCGCTTGCACGGTGTGCATGAACTCCTGATGTTCACGCTGGGCGTTGTTCACCACGGCCACCGTGGGCTGGGCAATGCAGGCCAGGTCGGCAATCTCGCCGGGGTGGTTCATGCCCAGCTCAACCACGCCAATACGGTGCTGCGCTGTCATGCGAAACAGCGTCAACGGCACGCCAATCGCATTGTTGAAGTTGCCTTGCGTCGCGAAGGCGGCATCGCCTGCGTGGGCCTTCAGCATGCTGGCCACCATCTGCGTGACGGTGGTCTTGCCATTGCTGCCGGTCACGGCAATCAAGGGCAGGCCAAACTGCTCGCGCCAGCCTGCGGCCAAGGCGGCCAAGGCGGCCGTGGTATCAGGCACTTCAATGCCCGCCAAACCCAGCGCGTCCAAACCGCTATGGGCAATCACGGCGCTGGCTGCGCCCTGTGCTTGCACTTGCGGCAAAAAGTCGTGGGCATCGATGCGCTCACCCTTGAGCGCGACAAACAGGTCACCGGCTTGCAGCGTGCGGCTGTCGGTGTGTACACGCAGCAAGGGCGTACCAGGGTCGCCCACCAACCGCGCTTGCGGCTGGAAGTCGCTAATCCATGCCAGCGCCTGTTCCAAAGTCATCATCACTTGTACTGTCCTTCTCGCTGGTCCAAGGCAGAACGTGCCTTGTCCATATCTGAAAACGGGTGCTTCACACCCTTGATTTCCTGGTAATCCTCATGGCCCTTGCCAGCCAGCAGCACCACATCACGCGCACTGGCCTGTGCAATCGCTTGCGCGATGGCTTGGCTGCGATCCACCACCACATGCACGCCTTGCAGCGCCATGCCAGCGGTAATGTCGGCCACGATGGTTTCGGGCACTTCATTGCGCGGGTTGTCGCTGGTGACCCAGACCACATCGGCCTGACGCTGCGCGGCCTGGCCCATCAAAGGGCGCTTGCTGGCATCGCGGTTACCACCGCAACCAAAGACGCAGTGCAGCTTGCCACCACGCGCTTGCGCCACCGGCTGCAAACCCGCAATGGCCTGCTCCAGCGCATCGGGCGTGTGGGCGTAATCAACCACCACCAAAGGCTGCTTGGGCAAAGCAATTTGTTGCATGCGACCGGGTACGGGCTCCAAATCGCTACAGACCTGTACGGCCTCTGACAAGCTCACGCCCAAAGTGCGCAGGCTGGCCAGTACACCCAGCATGTTGCTGACGTTGTACTGGCCGATCAGCCCGGTTTCCATGGTGTAAGTCTGCGCGCCCTCTTGCACCTCAAACGCCAAGCCGCGGATGCCATGGTGCACGTTACGGGCCTGCAAACGCGCAGGGGCATCGACTGCCACCGTCCACACCTCCAGCTCGGCGCGTGCTTGCAGTTGCTGCGCCAAAACTTGACCGTGGCCATCATCCACATTGATCACGGCGGCCTTCAAACCCGGCCAGGCAAACAACTTGGCTTTGGCCTGCCAGTAGGCCTCCATGCTGCCGTGGTAGTCCAGGTGGTCCTGGGTGAAGTTGGTGAACACCGCCGTGTGAATGGCCGTGCCATCGAGCCGGTGCTCTTCAATACCAATAGAGGATGCTTCAATCGCACACGCTGCAATGCCTTGCTGCACATAGTCGGCAAAAGCGTACTGCAGGCACACGGGGTCGGGCGTGGTTAATCCTGTGCTCACGACATCAGGCGGCACGCCAATGCCCAAGGTACCCACCATGGCACAACCTTGGCGGCTCCCTTGCTGGTACTGCGCCAGGGCATGGGCCAACCACCAGGCGGTCGAGGTCTTGCCATTGGTGCCCGTCACCGCCAGTACTTGCAGCTGTTGGGAGGGCACGCCGCACCATTGCGCGGCAATGTCAGCGGTGGCGGCTTTTAATCCTGAAAAGCTAGCTACAGGCCCTTGCAGAATAAAGGCTTCCATGCCTTTTTGTTCTACAAGACAAGCCACTGCACCGCGTTCCAGGGCCGACGCCACATGTTGGCGCCCATCGGTCACACCGCCGGGCCAGGCAATAAAGCCATCGCCTGGCTCGACCAAGCGACTATCGGTACGCAACTGCCCCGTCACGTGTTCACGCAGCCAAGCCAAGGCTTGCTGCAGATCATTCAAATGCCTGGGTGCGCTGCTCACAGTGACTCCTCTATCGGATTGGCCACAATTTGCGGCTGTACCGCCATATCCGGGGCCACGCCCATCAAGCGCAAGCCTTGCTGCACCACGGTACTGAACACAGGCGCCGCCACTGCGCCGCCGTAATACGTACCGTTATTGGGCTCATCAAGCATCACTGACACAATCAGGCGCGGGTTATCAATGGGTGCCATGCCGGTAAACCAGGCGCGGTATTTGCCCGCTGCATAGTTTTTACCGATCTGCTTGCGTGCAGTGCCCGACTTGCCGCCCACGGAATAGCCCACGGTCTGCGCGCGCTGCCCCGTGCCGCCCGGGCCCGTGGCCAGCGCCAGCATATGGCGCACCTGGTCTGCCGTGCGTTCTGAAAATACCGGCACGCCCACCGGCGGTTTGTCCAGCTTGAGCATGGTGGCTGGAATCACCTTGCCGCCATTGCTGAACACCGTGAAAGAGCGCGTCATCTGCAGCAAGCTGGCAGACAAGCCATAGCCGTAAGACATGGTGGCCTGCTCGACAGGGCGCCAAGTTTTGTAAGGGCGCAAACGTCCGCTGGCCGCCCCGGGAAAAGCAATCTGCGGCTTTTGTCCAAAGCCCACGGCAGAAAACGTCTCCCACATTTCCTGCGCCGTCAGTAGTTGCGAAATTTTGGTCGTGCCGACGTTACTGGACTTCTGGATCACCCCCTCCACAGTCAATATGCCGTAGTTTCGGGTGTCCGAAATCACGGAACCGGTCACATTGATGCGCCCAGGTGAAGTATCAATCGGCGTGTTAGTACGCACTTTGCCCGACTCCAGCGCAATACCCACCGTGATGGGCTTGATGGTGGAGCCAGGCTCAAACACATCCGTAATGGCGCGGTTGCGCAACTGCTCGCCCGTCAGGCGCTTGCGGTTGGAAGGATTAAAGCTGGGGTAGTTGGCCAATGCCAGCAACTCGCCAGTCTTGGCATCCATGACCACCACCGTACCGCCCAGTGCCTTGTGCGCCAGCACTTGGTCTTTGAGCTTTTGGTAGGCAAAAAACTGTATCTTGCTGTCAATCGACAGCTGAATGTCGCGGCCATCAATGGGCGGCACATCCTCACCTACGCCCTCAATCACCCGCCCCATACGGTCTTTGAGCACCCGGCGCGAACCGGCCTTGCCGGCCAGATCTTTCTCAAAGGCCAGCTCCATCCCCTCTTGACCTTTGTCTTCCACGTTCGTAAAGCCCACGATGTGGGCCGCAGCTTCGCCTTCAGGGTATTGGCGCTTGTACTCTCGCGATTGGTAAACACCTTTGATGCCCAGCGCCTTAATCTGGATACCCACATCCCAGTCCAGTTGCCGCTTCACCCAGACAAAGCTTTTGTCTTCGGCCAGCTTTTTCTTCAACTGATCCAGCGGCATGTCCATCAGTTTGGCCAGCTGCGGCAGCTTGGCCAAATCTTCTGCACCATTTTTTTCCACGTCTTCCGGAATCGCCCAGATGCTCGCGGCAGGTACGCTGGAGGCCATGATCAAGCCATTGCGGTCCAGTATTCGCCCGCGGTTGGCCGTCAGCTCAATGGTGCGCGCAAAGCGCACTTCACCTTGGCGCTGGTAAAAATCGTTATCAATCACCTGCACCCAGGCTGCGCGCCCGGCCAGCCCTGCAAAGGCGAACACGATCAAGCCCATGACGAACTTGCTGCGCCATGCGGGTGTTTTACTGGCAAGCAGTGGGCTGGAGTTGTACGAGACGCTGTGGCGCCGCATCAATGCATCTCCCCACCAGCGCGCTGGTCATCGCGCACATAGTGCGTAATGGCAGGCGATGCGCTGCCCAGCCCTTGTTTGATGGCCAATGCCTCGATGCGTGAAGACGCAGACTGAGCGCGCTTTTCTACCTGCAATCGCAGGTATTCCACATTGAGTCGACGCGCCTCACTGTGCGCACGATCCAACTCTGTGAAAAGGCGGCGCGAATCGTACTGGGTCTGCACCAAGTACAAGGCACTGAGCATGAGGGCAAGCAGCAGCAGCAGGTTCAGGCGTAGCATGCCCTCTCCTTGCGGTGTGCAACCAGCCCTGCGGGGGATGTCATGCAGGCACCTCTGTACGCTGGGCTACACGCATGATGGCGCTGCGCGAACGGGGATTGGCATCCACTTCAGCCTTGCTCGGCTTGATGCGATCCAACGCTTGAAAGCGCATGGCCTTGGGTGCGGCAAAGGGGGTGCGGCGGTCAAACACCTCTTTGGAGTGCTCGGCAATGAATTGCTTGACGATGCGGTCTTCCAGCGAGTGGAAACTGATCACCACCAGGCGACCACCAGGCTTGAGAACGCGCAAGCTCGCCTGCAGCGCTTCTTCCAGCTCCACCAGCTCGGCATTGATAAAGATACGCAACGCTTGGAAAGTGCGTGTGGCGGGGTTTTGCCCATCGCGGGTTTTGACTACTTTGGCAATCAGCTCTGACAAGGCCAGCGTTGTTTGCAGTGGGCCGTGCGCTTCACGATGCGCCACGATGGCCTTGGCCACCGGGTAAGCCATGCGCTCTTCACCGTAGTCACGAATGACATCGGTGATCTGCTGCACTTCGGCATCAGCCAGCCACTCGGCCACGCTCTGGCCCCGGGTGGTGTCCATGCGCATATCCAGAGGGCCATCAAAGCGAAAGCTAAAGCCGCGATCGGCTGCATCAATCTGCGGGGAACTGATCCCCAGATCCATCAAGATGCCGTCAGCGCAGGCATCGGGCAATTCGCTCATATGGCGAAAGCCTTCGTGGCGAATGGAAAAGCGCGAATCCGTAATCCGCCCTGCTTCTGCAATCGCCAACGGATCTTTATCAAACGCAATCAAGCGCCCTTCAGGCGCTAACTTAGACAAAATCAGTCGTGAATGACCACCGCGGCCAAAGGTGCCATCAATATAGGTACCTTGGGCTGCATCGTCGGATTCACCCAACAAAGCATCGACAGCTTCGTTAAGCAAAACGGTAATGTGTTGGAGGGGCTGATTCAACGCACGCCCTTTTCAGAAAGCAAAATCTTTAAATACGTCAGGCATTGGTGCCTGCATGGCCTGTGTTTCTTGTGCTTCATAAGTGGCTTTATCCCAAAGCTCGAAGTGGTTCCCCATGCCCAGCAAGATCACTTGTCTTTGCAAGGCCACGGCAGCACGCAACTCAGGCGAAACCAGCACGCGCCCCGTTCCATCCATCTCTACATCCATGGCGCTGCCCAAGAAAATGCGTTTCCACCATTGCGCAGTCATTGGCAACTGCCCAATGCGCTCACGGAACAGCAACCACTCAGGGTGGGGAAACAACATAAGACAGCCGTGGGGATGTTTGGTGAGGGTGATCTGGCCTTGCGCCTGTGCAATCAACGCGTCACGGTGCCGGGTCGGCACTGAAAGCCGCCCCTTGGCATCGAGATTGAGCGAAGAAGCCCCTTGGAACACGGTAGATACGCTCCGATTGGTTGGGCCCATGGCACCCCATCACGGGCGTTTCAGGCGACTTTCACCACTTATTTGCACTTTTTTGCACTGTAGCAGCAATTCTAGAGGCCTCTGCTAGGGACTTCACAAACATTTGCAATGAAATCAATAACTTAGAACATACAAAAAGTGTTAAAAGCGAGGAAAAAGCTTTGTAACACAAGCACTTAGCCGTTTGTCGTCAGCCTGACACAGGCCGGAAAAGCTTGCCATTTGTAACAATCGCTCGCAAAACAAATCCCCCGTGGCGGCAAGTGATCGCCACGGGGGATGCAAGGGGAAAAAAGGCTTAAAGGATGTAGCGCGAAAGATCTTCGTCTTCACTCAGCGCCTGCAAACGCGTATCCACGTAAGCCGCATCAATGGTGATGGTTTGGCCTGCCAGCTTGGCGGCATCAAAACTGATCTCGTCCAGCAACCGCTCCATGACCGTTGACAAGCGACGTGCCCCGATATTTTCCGTGCGTTCATTGACCGTAAACGCCGTGTGGGCCAGGCGTGTGATGCCGTCGGGGGTGAACGCCAGTTGCACACCTTCGGTTGCCAACAAGGCTTGGTACTGCTTGACCAGCGACGCATGGGTTTGCGTCAGGATGGCCTCAAAGTCCTGCACCGACAGCGACTGCAATTCCACCCGAATAGGGAATCGACCTTGCAACTCTGGAATCAGGTCACTGGGTTTGGACAGATGGAACGCTCCTGAGGCAATGAAGAGGATGTGGTCGGTTTTGACCATGCCGTACTTGGTCGACACCGTCGTGCCTTCTACCAAGGGCAGCAAATCGCGTTGCACTCCTTGACGTGAGATGTCAGAGCCGCTGCTTTCCTGGCGCGTGGCCACCTTGTCGATTTCATCGATAAAGACAATGCCGTTTTGCTCCAGATTGCTCAGGGCGCTGGTTTTGGTTTCTTCTTCATTGATCAGCTTGGCGGCCTCTTCGTCCACCAGCAGCTTCATGGCCTCGGCAATTTTGAGCTTGCGGCTCTTGCGGCGCTCCTGGCCCATCTGCTGGAACATGCCGCGCAGCTGCTCGGCCATTTCTTCCATGCCCTGGGGACCCATGATTTCCAGCTGGGGCTTGCCATCGAGCAGATCGATCTCAATTTCTTTGTCGTCCAACTGGCCTTCGCGCAGCTTTTTGCGAAAGACTTGGCGCGTTCCGTTGTCGGCGGGCGCTTCGCCAGTGCGCGCTGGGGGCAGCAGCACATCCAGAATCCGGTCTTCGGCCGCGTCTTCGGCGCGCTGGCGCTGCTTTTTCATCTCGCTGGTGCGGGCCTGCTTGACGGCGATTTCGGCCAGATCCCGAATGATGGCGTCCACATCCTTGCCGACGTAGCCAACTTCAGTGAACTTGGTGGCTTCCACCTTGATAAAAGGCGCATCGGCCAGCCGTGCCAGACGGCGCGCGATTTCTGTCTTGCCCACACCGGTGGGGCCAATCATCAGAATGTTTTTGGGCGTGATTTCCTGGCGCAGACCATCAGCGACCTGCTGGCGGCGCCAGCGGTTGCGCAGCGCAATTGCCACTGCACGCTTGGCAGCAGATTGACCAACGATGTGGTTATCCAGCTCAGAAACAATTTCCTGGGGGGTCATGGAGGACATAGGCTAAATATCAGTCAAATCAGGCTCTAGCCCTTATACATAAAGGGCAAGTAGCTATTTATTTAGGACTCACAGGCATGGCAACCGTGGGCAAGGTTTCCAAGGTGTGGTTCATGTTGGTGTAGATGCACAGCTCGCCTGCAATTTCCAGCGATTTCTTGACGATCTCTTCAGCCGACAGCTCAGTGTTATTGAGCAGCGCCTTGGCCGCTGAGTGCGCATACGCACCGCCCGAGCCAATTGCCACAATGCCTTGCTCGGGTTCGAGCACATCACCATTGCCGGTGATGATGAGCGAGGCGGAATGGTCGGCCACGGCCAGCATGGCTTCCAGTTTGCGCAGCACGCGGTCGGTGCGCCATTCCTTGGTCAGCTCAATGGCTGCGCGCGTAAGGTGCCCTTGGTGCTTTTCCAGCTTGGCTTCAAAGCGCTCAAACAGCGTAAAAGCATCGGCCGTAGCGCCGGCAAAACCTGCCAGTACCTTGCCGTGGTAGAGCTTGCGCACCTTGCGGGCCGTGCCCTTGACCACAATGTGGCCCAAGGTAACTTGCCCGTCGCCGCCAATGGCGACCTGGATGCCTTCGGGCGTCTGGCGACGCACGCTGATGATGGTTGTGCCGTGATACTGTTCCATAGCATTGGCAAGTGAGGGCTTGGCAGCACATTGCAAGCGGCTTTCCGGCATTTTTTCTGCGGCGTTGCCCGCAAACAGCAACACCCGCCGTAGCGGGTGTTCTGGTCACCATGCCTGCCATGGTGGCTATCTGGCTTTGTAAGTGCCGGGCAGCACGGCAAGTCCAGCCAGGACTATTTAGTCCCCAAACATTTTTTGCTTGAGTTCGCGGCGTTGCTGGGCCTCCAGCGACAAAGTGGCTGTCGGGCGCGCCAACAAACGGGGAACGCCAATGGGCTCACCGGTTTCGTCGCAGTAGCCGTAGTCACCGGTGTCGATGCGGGAGATCGATTGCTCAATCTTCTTGAGCAGCTTGCGCTCACGGTCGCGCGTGCGCAGCTCCAGGGCGTGCTCTTCTTCGATGGTGGCGCGGTCCGCAGGATCGGGCACGACCACGGTGTCTTCGCGCAGGTTTTCGGCAGTTTCACCAGCGTTCTGGTGCATGTCCTGCTTGAGCTTGACGAGCTTGGCGCGGAAATAGGCCAGCTGCACATCGTTCATGTACTCGTCATCGGACATGGCCACGATTTCAGCGTCGGTCAGCGCATCCAAGGGCTTAGTCTTCCAGTTGTTGGCGAGCTTGGGATCGCGTTTGGTCACGAAGGAAGTAGGCGCAGAAGGAGTCGTAGGCATGATTTTGTTTGAAACGGCCTTGGGAACTGCGGCAGATGCAGCAGTGGCCTTGGTGGGTTCATCGGTCACAGTGCGGGTTTTCACGCCCGCAGTAGTTTTGGCAGCAGTATCGCTAGGCTTTTCGGCAGTCTTTTTGGCTGCAGATTTGCCTTTCTGCTCGGCGGTGGTGGCGGCCACTTTGGTGGTGGCTTTTTTCTTGCTCATCTCGACTGCTGTCACTTCCTGTCTCCTCACAGTACTAGCGTTGCCCAGTCGCTTCACCGTCTCGGCGCGAAGCTGGCGGGATCTTTAGGGGCGCGATTGTATCGGTCAGATACCCTGCCCCCTCCAAAGTTGCACATAACGCACAGACTTGTCTGGTTAAGCACGGTACAGACCACGGCCTACACCGCGCCTGGAGTGCTTAGACCAAGCACTGATCCAGACCTTGCCGCAAGATATCTTGCGGCAGATCAATACCGATGAAAACCATCTTGCTCTGGCGTTTTTCGTCTGCGGCCCAGTCGGGGCCCAGGTCGCTGCCCATGAGCTGGTGCACGCCCTGGAAAATCACCTTGCGCTGGGTGCCCTGCATGTGCAAGACGCCTTTGTAGCGCAGCATCTTAGGGCCATAGATATTGACGATGGCACCCAAAAAGTCTTCCAACTTGGCCGGATCAAACGCTTTGTCCGCGCGGTAGACAAAGCTTTTCACGTCGTCATCATGGTGGTGATGTTGCGGGTGCTTGCAGTGTTCACCGTGCTCATGGTCGTGCGCGTGACCACAGTCAGGGCCGTGCTCGTGGTGGGCGTGGTCATCGTGCCCATGGTCGCAATGGCTGTGGTCGCCATGATCGTGACCGTGCGCGTGGTCGTCTTCCTTGAGGAAGTCGGGGTCAATATCGAGCTTGGCGTTCAGGTTAAAGCCGCGCAGGTCGAACACTTCGCTCAGCGGCACATCCCCAAAATGCGCAGCCTTGATGGGCGCACGCGGATTCATGTGCTTGAGGCGGTGGATCAAGGCTTCCTTTTCGCTTTCGCTGACCAGATCGGTCTTGGACAGGAAAATCTGGTCGGCAAAGCCCACCTGGCGGCGCGCTTCCTGGCGGTCGTCGAGTTGCTGGTTGGCATGCTTGGCATCGACCAGGGTCAGGATGGAGTCGATGAGGTAGGTCTCGGCAATCTCATCGTCCATGAAGAAGGTTTGCGCCACGGGGCCGGGGTCGGCCAGACCGGTGGTTTCGATCACGATGCGGTCAAACTCCACCAAGCCTTTGCGGCGCTTGGCGGCCAGCAGTTGCAGTGCTTCGCGCAAGTCTTCGCGGATGGTGCAGCAGATGCAGCCGTTGCTCATCTGCAAGATTTGCTCGGTCGATTCGGTGCGCAGAATGTCGCTGTCGATGTTTTCTTCGCCGAATTCGTTTTCGATCACAGCGATCTTCATGCCGTGCGACTCGCTGAGCACACGCTTGAGCAGCGTGGTCTTACCCGAGCCTAGAAAGCCGGTGAGGATGCTGACGGGGATGAGTGCCATGGAATTACCACCTTGTCGCAATGCGCACACTGCCTGCGAGCGGCATGCGCCAGAGAATCAAAAACAAAGGCACACAGCACGATGGCTGTGCACCGGAGGCCGAAAGTGTAGCCATGCTGCGATGCACTTGGCGGCATCAGGGCTGCGCGCATTGTGCATAATTTTGGCCTCTAGCCCTTATGTGATAAGGGGAAGGCGCTATAAAAATTAGTATTTCATGAATATTTTGCCTCTGCTGCAGGGGCATCCGCCTCAAGCCTGGACGCGGTTTTCTAGCAAGCTGGCCATGGAGGCGAGGTTCAAATCCCCCACCAGCACCCCTTCAAACTGTTGGGTTTTGCTGTAAATGGGCACGGCAATGGTCAGGCAAAAGTCTTCACTGGCACTGGACAGATAAATGGGTGACACAAAAGGCTGACCACTGTCGTGCACATGGGCAAAGTACGACTGGGCACTGCGATTGGCCCCGGCGCCACCACCGCGGATGCGGCCATACATGGTGGGGTTGATCCAGTTGGCATGGCGCTGCGTGCCTTGGGCATCCAGCTCAAACAGCACTTCAAAGAAAGGGTAGGCCTTGAATACGTGGTCCAGGGCACGGGCATCGCGCCCGCGTGGCTCTTGCAGCAGGCGCTGCAAGATGTGGAGCACTTGCTCCTCCCAGCCCGTCATGCTGGCCGGTGTCGCTTCCGGGCGAATAACTTGTGGCTCCAGCGCCTCGACCACCACCACATTGCCGCCGGCGCTCTTGCCCACTTTCTTGAGTTTGGCGGCACGCGCCGAGGCATCGACGCAATCCACCGGTGTGCCCGTGCTGCCATTGATGCACGAGACCGACATGCTGGCCACCGGGTGCGACTCGCCGTCTTCCGTCACAAAGTAGCCGCGCTGCAGATCTTCGGTGTCATACAAGTGCCGCGCCAAAGTATGGAACTGCTGCATGGCGCGCAGCAACTGCACCACGAGCAAAGGGTCGGGCTGGTCGAACAGCACAATGAAATCATCGCCGCCAATGTGGCCGAGCATGCAGTCCGTGCTCATGGCAAACACATGGCGCAGAATTTCTGCCAGCGTGCGGATCATGGCGTCACCGCGCACAAAACCGTAGCGGTCATTAAAGGCTTTGAAATGATCGAGGTCGATGTAGACCAGCTCCAGCGTGCCGTGCTTGCGCGCAATGCGCATCTCAATGGCCTGCCGCAGAGTGGGCCCGGTCGGCAATTGCGACAGCGGATGCAGGCTGGCCCCGTGCTCCTGGCGCGCCAGCAGATGGGAGACCAGCATCATGGGCTCCAGCGTGCCGATGTAGCAGCCGCGCTCATCCACCACCGCCCAGGGCGAGGCGTTGGCCCGCTCCAGATACAGGCTGCGTGCCAAGGCCGTCAGCCCCATGGTGTGCGGCAGCATGCGCTGCAGTGGCTCACAACCTTGGGCCACAGTGCGCACGTTGCGCGACAGAGCTTTGCCCCGGTGCAGCACGCCCACGGGCCGGCCTCCATCGGTGAGCATACACCACGGTAAATCGGGAGACTCTCGAAAGGCCTGCCGCACCATCGTCAACGGGGTCTGAATATCAAACGCGGGCGGCTGCTCGATCACGTCGTTGATGCAAAAATGGTCCACCCGTTCGACGCGCAAGGCCTTGTCTGAAGGTAGCACCCCCAGCTTGCCCTCCAGTGGTGCGTAGGCTGGCTTGGCCAATAAAAAGCCTTGCACCAAACTGATGCCCAGCGTGCGGCAAAAAGCCACGTCCTCGGCGCGCTCCAGGCCCTCGGCAATCACGGTCGAGCCCAGGCGCTCGGCCATGGAGACCAGCGCCTCCAGCAGTACCGAGCGCACCCGGCTGCCGCGTGCCTGGTGCACCAGGCCGCGATCGACCTTGATGAAGTCCGAACGCACCATGGCCAGCACAGACAGGCAGTTAAAGCCCGCGCCCATGTCATCCAGCGCAATGCGCAGCCCCTGGGCGCGCAGCTCATCGCAGCGCTGGGCCAGGCCGGCCGGGTCCACCTGCTCGCTCTCCACCACTTCAATCACCACCTCCTGGTGGGCAATTTCGTAGTCGCTGAGCCACTGCATGAATTGCCGTGGCCACCGGGGCTGCATCAGCGTGGAGGGCAGCACATTCAAAAACAGCGGCACGCCAGCCGCCAGGTCCAGCGCTTTGCGCTGCAAGGCTTTTCGCTGCAGCGCCAAATCCAGTGCGTCCAGACGCCCCAAGTGCCCCGCCAGTTTGAACGTTTCATAGCCTGTGAGCAGATCACCTTCCGGGGTGCGCAGGCGGCACAGCGCTTCTTGCGCATAAATGCGCCCGCCGTCCGACAGGTCAACGATGGGCTGAAAGTGCACCTCCACGTACTTATCCATCTGCAACTGCAGCCACGGATAGCGCAAGCGCGTGAGCAGCACCATGAAGGGGACGGCCGCATCCAGCATCCACGCCGCAGAAATGGGTTCGCGCGCATCTTGCACCGCCACCAACGTCGCGGCCAGTACCTGGGCATCGGTCTCGGCTTCAAGCTGCGCCATGAGCCGATACAGCGCATCACGCTGGGCAAGTTTGAACACCCACACGTTGCGACCCTTGCGCATGCCGTGCAAACGCGCCCAGATGGCAGGAATGTGTTGGCCTTCGTATTTGACAAGCAGTTCCATGGCACGTCGTCTATGTTTTGCAATCCACAGAGACAAGCAATAAATGCACCTGCTGCCAGTCATCAAAAACAGAAGCTACTTGCCCCTGTCTACACTTACTTTCAGCCTGTAAACATACTGAAAGCGAGCAAATACAAGGGCCAACTGCTCACATTTGCAATGAACCTTATTCAAGGCTTCTTGCGGGCCCGGGGGTGTGCCAGCTCATACGCCTGCGCCAGATGTTGAAAATCCAGCCGCGTATAAATCTGCGTGGTGGTGATGTTGGCGTGCCCCAGCAGCTCTTGCACGGCACGCAGGTCACCGCTGGACTGCAGCACATGGCTGGCAAACGAGTGGCGCATGACATGCGGGTGTACCGCAGTCGCCAGGCCCGCCTGCGCACCCCGCAGGCGCAAGCGCTGCCAGACCACCTGCGGCGTAATACGACCGCCGCGCGCGCCCACAAATAAGGCTGGCTCTGCCCAGTGCGCCGCAAAGCGGCTGCCGCGCAGCGCCAGCCAGCGCTGCAGCGCCACCAACGCTGGCTGGCCAACCGGCACCGCCCGCCGTTTGCCCCCCTTGCCCGTGACATGCACCAACGCGGCCTGCATATCCAGCCAGCCAAGGCCGGAGCCGGGCTGCACATCCAGACCCGCCAGCTCGCTCACGCGCAAGCCACTGCTGTAGAGCAATTCGGTCATTGCGGCATCGCGCGCTTCATCCCAAGGGTCGGCTTCTGGATTGACAAAGGCGGCCAGCTGCACCGCCTCATCCACGCCCAGCGCTTTGGGCAAAGGCTTGGGCGTTTTGGGTGCGCGAATGCCTTCGACCGGGTTGCGCTGCACCCAGCCTTGCCAGGCGGCCCATTTAAAAAAACCTCGCCAGCACGACAACCACAGCGCAATGCTGCGGCCATGGCGCCCCTTGGCGTGCAGGGCACCGACAAAACGTCGAATGTGGGGCGGTTGCAGCTCCAGCAAAGGCTGGCCCGCCTGGGCCGCCATGGCCTGCAATTGCTGCAGGCCCTCGGTGTAGAGCGCCACCGTGCGCGCTGCCAGCCGCCGCTCACTGCCCACATGCTGCAAATACGCTTGCACCTGCGGCGCAAGCGCCAGGGCAATGGCTTGTGGCATGCAGCGATTAATTGCCCGAAACCGGCATGACGCGCAAGCGGCCCAAGGCGGCGCTGGCTTGCTCGGCAATGCGCGACAAGAACTCGGTGCCCATGGTGGCGTCAAAGCGCAGTGGATCGGTCGAACCCAGCACCAGCAGACCAAATGCGGGGCTCTGGCTGTCGTTAGGCCCCTGGCGCAGCGTCATCAGCGCCATGGACTGCACGGCCTCGGGATCAGGCAGCCACGCCGTAGGCTCAAAACCCAGATTGGGCCCACAAAACGGCATGGTCAGCGAGGTGGCAAACGCCTTGGCGTCTTCGCTCACGCCCATGGTGAACAGCGCACCGTTGTAGGGGCCGGCAACATCCCACACACGGATGCCCACCTGGGGCACATCAAATTCTTTCTGAATGCCCTCTGCAATTGCACGCGGCAACTGGCGCACGTCTTGCACCCCGGCCAAAGCGCAGCTCCAGCGGTGAATTTTTTGGGCAATTGCGGCGTTTTCACTGCTGTGGCGCACCATATCCATGATGCGGCCTTCCAGGCCCTTGATCTTGTCGCGCAGCATTTCCGCTTGGCGCTCTTGCAGGCTGACGGCACGTTGTCCGTGACCGCTGCTGAGCTGCACGGCATGGAGCATTTCTGCATGGCGCTCAAAAAATTCAGGGTGCTCAAGCAGATAGTCGGCAATGCTGGCTTCGTTCATGGCGGGCGTTTCGATGCTGTTCATAGTTCGTCAGGAATCTCTATCTGGCCTTCAAATACCGTGGTCGCGGGGCCTGTCATCATGACGGCATCGCTGACACCACCGGCCCATTCAATGGTCAACAGACCACCGCGCGTATGTACATCCACGCGGTGATCCAGCGCACCCAAGAGGATACCGGCAACCACGGCCGCACAAGCGCCTGTTCCACAAGCCAAAGTTTCCCCGGCACCACGTTCAAACACGCGCAGCTTGATCGCATTGCGTGAGAGCACCTGCATAAAACCGGCGTTCACACGCTGCGGAAAACGCGCGTGCAACTCCACTTGCGGCCCCACCACGGCCACGGGCGCGGTCTCTACATCGTCCACCCGTTGCACGGCATGCGGGTTGCCCATGGAGATGGCCACAATGTTGACCAATGCTGATGCCCCTGGTGCTGGCGCCTGCAATTCCAACGACCACACCAGCGCCTGGCCCTGGCGCTGCTCTGGCAGGCCGCTGGCGTCAAACGGCACGCGGGCCGGCTCCAGCACGGGAGCGCCCATGTTGACCGTGACACGGCCATCTGCCTCTAACTTGGGCGCAATCACTCCGGCCTGGGTGTGGACGCGAATTTCGGTTTTGGGCGTCAAGCCCTTGTCATGCACATAACGCGCAAAACAACGCGCTCCATTGCCGCACTGCTCCACTTCGCCGCCATCGGCGTTGTGGATCACATACTCAAAATCCACGCCCTCTGCGGGCGCAGGGCGCACGGTCAAGATCTGGTCAGCACCCACGCCAAAGTGGCGATCCGCCAAATATCGATAGTGCGCTGCTGTCAGGCCTAAACGGCCCTGGGTTTCGTCAAGCACGACAAAGTCGTTGCCCGCGCCCTGCATTTTGGTAAAGCGAATGTGCATAAAGCAGTGCTGCAATGGTCAAAAGAAAAGCTCAGGCCTGGGTGGCGCGCAGCTTGTCGAGGGCGCGCTCCACGAAAGGCAGGCGGTCCTGGCCCCAGAAGCGTTCACCGTTGAGGATAAAGGTGGGCGCACCAAATACACCCATTGCCACCGCTTCTTCGCTGTTGGCGCGGTATTGCGTCTGCACTTCGGGCGACTGCTCCAGCGCATGCAGTGCGGCACCGTCGTAGCCAGCTTCGTTGGCGATGGCAATGCGCACAGCGGCATCCGAGGTCTTGCGTTCCTCAGCCCACAGTGCGCGCAGCAAAGCGTGCGAAAGCGGGAAGGCATCCAGACCTTGCAGTTGGGCGGCAATCACCATCCAGCCGGGAGTTTTGTTCCAGTTCACATCATCGGCCACACCCTTGGGATAGTGGGCGGGCTCCAGATTCAGCGACATGCCCAGATGTTCGCTCCAGCGCTGCAGCTCCAGTGCGTGGTAGGTCTTGCGCGGCTCGGGGCGGGTCTTCAATGGAATGCCGCCCGTTTGCGGCACCACCAGTTGAAAGTCATACGGCTTGAGCACCAGCTTTACACCATGGCGGCGCACGATATCTTGCAGTTGCGGGCCACCCAGGTAAGCCCAGGGCGAGGAAAGGCTATAGAAACAGTCAAGTTGGGTCATGGATAGATTATCTTCCCGACTGTGACCAACGAAATGCATTCCCCATCCGCTGAACGCGCCCTGGCCGCCGTTCCTTTGCAAACTATTTCCAGCCCACGCAACCACGCTGCCCTGCAGGCGCTGGCCCTGCAAGCGCGCCGTGATCTGGAGCGGCTGAACTATCCAGCGTCCAATTGGGTGCAAGGCCCTGCAAACACCAACACCGACAAGGCTTTGGATGTATTGATTGTGGGTGCCGGCATGTGTGGGCAAACCGCCGCTTACGCCTTGCTGCGTGAGGGCGTGCGCCATATCCGCATCATTGATGCTGCAGCGCGCGGTGACGAGGGCCCGTGGAGCACCTTTGCGCGCATGCTCACATTGCGCAGTCCCAAGCAACTCACAGGGCCCGATCTGGGCGTGCCCAGCCTGACGTTTCGTGCCTGGTACGAAGCGCAACATGGCACCGGCGACCTCTCGACTTTCGATGCCGCCACCCCCGGTTGGGCAAGCCTGCACAAGATTGGCCGCGTGGACTGGCGCGACTATCTGCTGTGGGTGCGGGACGTTACCGGCATTCCAGTCGAAAACCAGACCCGGCTGGATGACTTGTCCGATGCCGATGCCGACGGCGTGGCCGTGGCACAAATCACTGGCCCTCACGGCACCGAAACCTTGCGCGCCCGCAAAGTGATTCTGGCCTTGGGCCGTGACGGCAGCGGCGCACCGCGCTGGCCCGACTTTCCCAGCCTGTCGATGCAAGACCCGCTGGCGTACGGCCGCGTGTTCCACACGATGGACGCCATAGATTTTGAGGCTTTTCGCGGTAAAACCCTTGCTGTACTTGGGGCTGGCGCTTCTGCTTTTGATAATGCAGCATGCGCTTTAGAAGCGGGTGCCAGCGTGCAGCAATTTGCCCGCCGCAAAGTGATGCCGCAGATCAACAAGAGCAAAGCTGCGTCGTTCCCCGGATTTTTGCGTGGCTATTCGCAACTCGACGACCAGCGCAAATGGCGCTTTTACACCTACATTTTTGACGAGCAGGTTCCGCCACCGTGGGAAACCGTGCGCCGCTGCGATGCGTTTGACACTTTCAGTCTGCGCTTGGGCTGTGGCTGGCGCGATGTGCAGCCGCTGGCAGATGGCGTGCATGTGACGCTGGCCGACGGCAGCGTGCAGCGCTTTGATGCCGTGATCTTTGGCACAGGCTTTGATGTGGACATGCTGGATCGCCCTGAACTGGCCCGCTACAGCCGCCACATCGACACGTGGGCCCGCCACGTCACACCAGAACAAGCCGCCAGCCATGGAGAAGCCGGGCGCTTTCCTTATCTGGCCCACCACTTTGCCCTGCAAAGCCATGATGGGGCACACGCTCAAGCCATGTCCCGCATCCACCTGTTTAACTGGGGGGCAACCATGACCCATGCTGCTTTGGGCAGCGACATTCCAGGCTTGGGCATCGGCGCTACGCGTCTGGCGCATGGCATCGTGGCAGATTTGTTTGTCCAAGAAGCCGATGTGCACTGGCAGCGTCTGCTGGATCACGAGGAATCGGAACTGCTGGAAACCCGCTGGCACCAGGCGGATTAACTTTTCTTTAAAAGAATAGCAACTACCCCTTGCACAACAAGGGCTAGCAGCCAATTTTATCTAAAAAAAGACCGGTCACTGACCGGTCTTTTTTGCCTTGAGGCAAGCGCAAGCGTTGAAGGCTTACATGCTGATCTTGTTAATCTTGCTGCCTTGCACGGACACACCCGCTTCCAGACCGGTATTGGTCAGCACATAGCTGCTGACTGGTGCGTTCATGGTGGCGGTGTCAATGCTGCCATTGGCACCTGCTTTGCCGACGGCAACGCCTGCATCAGCGCCGACTGACCAGCCATCGCTGTTGACAAACTTGTTGTAGGCATCCTGTGTGCTGAAGACATAGATCACCGCCTTGGATTGGCCACCGGCTTGCCAACCTACCGATGCCGCTGTCGTACTGTAGTAACCGCGCGATGTGCCATTGGAGCGCAACACACATTTGCCATGTTCTGCACCAATGACGAAGCTGCCACCGATCACAGCAGGACAGACCAGCACGCCCTTGGCCTTGGCCACTTGCTCACGCGTACCAGGCATGGCGCTGTAGAGGCGGTTGAGCGAGGCGGTGGCCTGTGACTCCAGCTCGGCGCGGTTGGAAGGTGCGCTGCCCTGGCCTTGCGTCTGGCCTGTGGACGAGCAACCCACCATGACCAAAGAAGCTGCCAAACCGGATACCAGAGCAACGGAGCGCAGGGAAATAGACTTTTGCATGGATGGAACCCTTTTAAAAAATTAAACAAAGGGCACACCGCAAGTTCATACAGCGATTTCCGCGTGACTTACGTATGTGACTGCAGTCATCCTAGAGGCACTATTTCTTGCGTAAACACGGTTTATCACACTCACAAAACTCACCTACAGGGGTTGCGCAAGCAGTCCTTCACAACAGCAGCCCAAGCGCGTACAACGGCAAAGCCCCTAGAGCAAAACGGACCTGTCGTCGCGTTTTTTTGCCTTGTCTTTGCTAGGTTTTATACGGTTTAAATTGTTCGGGCTAGGTTTTACGCTGCCACCATGGACTTTTGGAAACACTTTCACCACCCGCGTGCCGCCATGGTGCTGCTGCGCATCGCACTGGCGGTGCTGATGCTTTTTCATGGCTGGTCCAAAATTGCCCATGGCGTGGGCGGCATTGAGGCCATGCTGATTCAGGCAGGCCTGCCCGGCTTTCTGGCCTATGCCGTGTTTATTGGCGAAGTGCTGGCGCCTTTGTTGCTGCTGGTCGGTCTTTGGGTGGTGCCGGCGGCGCTCACCGTCGCGGCCAGTATGGTGGTGGCCTTGGTACTGGCACATGCCGGACACTTTTTCGATCTCAGCAGATCAGGCGGCTGGGCGCTGGAGCTGCAAGCCTTTTTTCTGATCACCGCGCTGGTGGTGGCTCTGGGGCACAGCCCCAACAAATAGGGGCGGGAAAAAGAGGGCTGAGCCCTCTTTGGTGTTTTAGAAGCGTTCCCAAGGCATGGTGTAGCGCCATTGCCCTTCTTCCAGCTTGGCCATGGAGATACGGCCCATGCGCAGGCGCTTCAACCCCAGCAAGCGCAGGCCGACGCCTGCGCACATGGCTTCGATTTCATCGGGGTAGATGCCCTTGAGCGCAAAACGCAAGCGGTTGTCGCTTTGCCAGCTCACTTTGATGCGCGGCAGGCGCTTACCCGGAATGGCCGTTCCGTCACACAGCTGCCCCAAACCTTGGACATCCAGCTTGCCTTCAACATGGGCAATGCACTCTTGCTCGATATACAGCGCCTCTTCGGTAAGCCTGCGCACCACGCGGCCATCCTGAGTAAAGACGGTCAGGCCGCTGGCGGGCACAGGAATCGGCTCCAGACACTGCAGATTCTGAAAATGCTTTTGCAGCATGCGCACCGGCGCAGGCGTATCGCCCTGGTTCCAGCGTTCTGGCACCAGCAAATCCAGCGCGCACAGCTTGCCGGTGCGTTGCACCGAATAATTGGCGGGTTTGTGCAGCAAGATGGTGACCGGGGGTACGGACTCGGGCTTGGCACCCGCTTTGACGGTGATGATCTGCTCGGGCAGCACGCGCGCACCCGCTTGCTCAACGGTCACGCCGTCCACCTGGACAGCGCCGGCTTCGATATACAGCTCGGCCTCGCCACGCGAGCATTGCAATTGGTCCGCCACCCGTTTGGACAGGCGCACCGTGTTGTCGTTGTTTTTAGGATTGGGGTTCGATGACATGCAGCAAGCCTAAAGCACGAATGCGTTCCACGTGCGCAATCAGGCTTCTTTCGGCCAGTTTCCACAGCGCCGCGGGGGTGTCCGCATACGCCAGGGCCACCCATTCAGCGACCGATGCCTGCGGCTTTTGCTGCATGGCAGCAATGACCTTGGCCTCGCGCGCCAGGCGGTGCGCTTTGAGCTTGTGGATCACCGCCTGCGCTTGGCCCATCGCATGACCATGCGCAGGCAGCAAAAATTCCACCGACTGGTCTGCACAGATCGCGGCCAGCTTGTCCAGACTGTCGATGTAATCTGCCATATTGCCGTCAGGCGTGTCGATGATGGTGGTGCTGCCGTTGAGCACATGGTCGCCCGTAAACAGCAGCGCATCTTCTTCGAGCAGCAGACAGATGTGATTGGCAGCATGCCCCGGCGTGTAAATCACGCGCAAACTGTGTGGAAAGTTTGGAGTGTTTTTGGCGTCTAGCCCTTGTGCATCAACGGTCAGGCGCTCTCCATCTTGCAGCACCACATCAGGCACAAAATGGCTGTTGGCGCGGGCCGTCGTCGCAGAAGGCACGCCGTAAATCAGCGGTTTGGCGTGGCCTTGCTCTACACACAAAGCCTGCAGCAAGAACGCTCCGGGTGAGTGGTCAGCATGGGAATGGGTGCAGACAATATGGCAAATGTGACCGCCTGCGGCATCCAGCACACGCTGCACGTGCCTTGCATCGGCCGGGCCGGGGTCAATGGCAATATAGCCCGTGGCGGCATCGCCCACCAGATAACTGTTGGTACCGGGGCCGGTCATCACATTGGCATTGGGTGCCGTCAAACGCAGCAGATTTTTGCGCAGCGGCACGGCCTTTTCGCTTTGCCAGTCAATGCAATGCACGATTTGCCCATCGGGGCTGACCATGCAGACTTCGCCATAGGCAGACTCGCTCTCAATCACCGATTTTTCTTTGCTGTCCTGCAGTGCAAAACGTGGCTCGTGCGACCACATCGGCCCTTCGCCGGCTTTGTGCAAAATTTCTGCCGTATTCTGGAATTTGGCCAAGTAGGCCAGCGTACGCACGGTCGGCAGCATCATGGGCATGCGCTGAGATTGGTGCTGTGCCAAGGCGTATTGCGGCTCTACCCAGACCGCTTCAAACTGTTCACGGTTATCAGGCACCGGCATCTGCCCTTGCGGCATGCGCGCTACAAAAAATGGCACGGCAAAACGTTTGGGCAGATGGGGCGGCGCGGTGAAATGGCCCACTTGCCACAGTGCATCCACACACAGTTGCAATTGACGGGCCTGTAACTGCGGCCAAAGCGGCGCGTGGCGGTCCAGTGCATCCACATCGGCCTGGGTGGCTGCGCTGCCATCAGCATGTACGGCCAGCAGCAAGCCCATTTCTTCCATCGTTTCCCGCAGCGCGGCCACGGCCGCCGTGCGCATTTCGACAGAAAGGCCGTCGCGGCCTCGCACCACACTGTCGCCAGCTTCTGCATCCTGCGGCTCAATACCTCCGCCAGGAAAGACATACATGCCCGGCGCAAAGCTGGCAGTTTCTGCGCGCCGCGTCATAAGCACTTCCCAGCCTCCTTCAGTCCTGTCGCGCAGCAACAGCAAAGTCGAAGCAAGCAGCGGTGTGGCAGGCACACGCTGAGGATGGAGCAAAAGTTCTGGGCGCAGCATGGCCGCATTATTGGTGCAGCCATGCCGCGCGACTGTCACCTGCACAACCTGAGGCCCCAACGACTACATGCTGACCCACATATGCACATACACGAATCTTATGTAGACCGCTGCACAATGCGCGGCATTGATACCTATTAGAGACGAGTTGCTCCCATGATCCGCTTCGCCCGCCGCACCTTGCTGAGTTCTGCCGCTGCAGCCTTTGTTCTAGCCGCCAGCCCTGCTGTCATGGCGGAAACTGCGGCATGGCCTGTACAGCCCATTACCATGATGATGACCTTCAACGCAGGCTCGGGCGTGGATGTGGTGGCGCGCCTGATTCAGGAGCCCGTTTCCAAGATTCTGGGCCAGCCCATCATCATTGATTACAAGCCCGGAGCGGCTGGCAACATCGCCAGCGAATACGTCTCGCGCGCCAAGCCCGATGGCTATACCTTTGTGTTTGGCACAGCAGCCACGCATGGCACCAATGCAGCCCTCTACGCCAAGCTGCCGTTTGATGTGGAAGCGGACTTCACCCCCGTCAGCCCCGTGGTGACTGTGTCGAACGTGCTGACCATCAATCCCGAGGTCATCAAGGTCAACAACCTCAAAGAGTTTGTTGCTGAGATCAAGGCCCACCCTGGCAAGTACAACTTTGCATCAACAGGCAACGGCACCGGCACCCACATGGCATTTGCCGAACTGAACTGGCGCCTGGGGCTGGACATGGTGCATGTGCCCTACAAGGGCGGCCCGGATGCCATCACCGGCGTGCTGCGCGGTGAAACCTGCTGCATCATGAACCAGGTACAAACCGTGCTGCCGCATGTGAAATCCGGCAAGCTCAAGATGATTGCCGCCTCTACCGCCGAGCGCATCAAGGCTGTGCCCGATGTGCAACCCGTGGCCGAAAGCGGCTTGCCCGGCACCAAGAATTTTGACAGCGCGATCTGGTTTGGCATCTTTGCCCCGAAGAACACGCCGGCGCCCATCGTTGCCAAGTTCAACGCCGCCGTGCAGCAAGCGCTGCAACAGCCAGAAATTCGCGAACGTCTGGAGAGCACGGGCAACAGCCTGCGCCTGGAAAGCCCTGAAAAATTCAAACAAACCGTGCATGACAACCGAAAAAGCCAGGCAGAGATCGTCAAAGCGGCGAACATCGTGAACCAGTAAACAGTAAGTACTGACCACAGACACAAAAAAACCGCCTTGATAGCGGTTTTTTGTTGCGGCAATCGCAGATATTCAAAGTGTGAAGTTCGCCGATAAGCCGGATTCTGTGCACAGCGGTTGCCCGCTGCGTGACCGTCATTACTCTGGGCTGGGAGTCGCCCCACCAGCTCGATGCTACCTACCCGCACACTCCGGGGGCCCCGTCAACGTGTGCCTACTTGGTATTGCTGCGCGTAGAGATTGCCCGTTTCACCCTGTCCGGTTTACCTTGCGGTACGCCTGACAGACTCGTCTCTGTTGCTCTGATCCTCACCTCACGGTGGACAGCCGTTAGCTGCTACGCTGCCCTATGCAGTCCGGACGTTCCTCCAGTGCCTTGTTTCCAAGATTGCACCAGCGACAGTCTGGCAAACTTCACCGCGCCGATTATGACCGATGGACGGCACGCTTTCAGGGGCGCGCCGAAAGCACCTGGATGTCGTAGACGATGACGCCCATGACGCCGAGCACGCCCAGCATCATCAGCCCACCGCCCCAACGCGTGTCGCGGTAGGAAAACCCCACCAGCAGTGCCACGCAGGCGATGGACATGGCGATCATGTTGAAGTGCAAAAGTGACATGGGTGGGTTCCTACGAATCGATGAAGGCAACAACAAGTATCCGCGCAGTCTGCTGATTCCCTTGCATTCGCGAGCATGTCCTAATCAAACAGTGCGCTTATCCAGGCGCCGGCACAGGGCGTGCGGCATATCCATATCACTCGCGGTAGGAACAAGTACGCCAGAATGTGTTTTTCCGTTCCGATTCGATCCCTCAAGGAGACGCCATGAAATTTGACAACATCCTGCAATCCATTGGCAATACGCCGGTGATCCGCATGAACCGCGTGTTTGGCGCTGGCGCCAATGTGTGGATCAAGTCCGAGCGCAGCAACCCCGGTGGTTCTATCAAAGACCGCATCGCTTTGTCCATGGTGGAAGCGGCTGAAAAAACGGGCGCTTTGCAGCCTGGCGGCACCATCATTGAACCCACCAGTGGCAACACCGGCGTGGGTTTGGCCTTGGTGGCAGCGGTCAAGGGCTACAAGCTGATCTTAGTGATGCCCGAGAGCATGAGCATTGAGCGCCGTCGCCTGATGCTGGCCTACGGTGCCAAGTTTGACCTGACGCCCAAAGAAAAAGGCATGAAGGGCGCGATTGCCCGCGCCGAAGAACTGGCCGCGCAAACGCCCGGCGCGTGGATTCCGCAGCAGTTTGAAAACCCTGCCAACGTGGCCATCCACGAAACCACGACGGCCCAGGAAATTCTGGCCGATTTCCCCGAAGGTATCGATGTACTGATTACCGGCGTGGGCACGGGCGGCCACTTGACAGGCGTAGCCAAGGTGCTCAAGGCCAAATTTCCGAATTTGAAAGTGTTTGCGGTCGAGCCCGCTGCATCGCCCGTGATCTCGGGCGGCGCCCCAGCACCCCACCCGATTCAGGGCATTGGCGCGGGTTTCATTCCCAAGAACCTGGATGTATCGCTGCTCGACGGCGTGATTCAAGTGGAAGGCGAACCCGCCCGCGAATACGCGCGCCGCGCAGCTGCTGAAGAAGGTCTGCTGGTCGGCATCTCCTCAGGTGCCACTTTGGCCGCCATTGCCCAGAAGCTGGCCGAACTGCCTGCGGGCACCAAGGTGCTGGGCTTTGCCTATGACACGGGGGAGCGTTACCTCTCCGTCGAAGGCTTTTTGCCCAACGCCTAAGCACCGTTGCAATCTGCCCCCGGCCACTGTGCGCAAGCCCAGTGGCTTTTTATTTGGTATCTGGCATCTGGTATTTATGGGGTATTTATTTGATAGCTACCAGCCATTGCAGATTAACGATTACAAATACAAAACACAGTGAACGTGTTTTGAATCAACGGCAAGTTGCTCACTTTATTGAAGACGCCAACCTTAGTCCTGCGCGTTTACAAAGGCTGCCCTAACATCAGCCGACCAAGGAGTTGTCATCTTGTTCGGACTATTTGAAACACGCATCCCCCCCTATCCCACGGCCGAGCCCACACTGCCACCCACGGGCTTTATCGCCTTTTTGTGGGACTGCACACGCGGCATGCGTGGCTGGATTTTGCTGCTGACGCTGGCCAGTGCGGCACTGTCCATTTACGAAGCCTTTTTGTTTGCCGTGATGAGCTATGTGGTGGACTGGCTGTCCACTACGCCCGTGGCAGATTTCTGGCAAGTGCAACGCGGCAGCTTGCTGGGCATTGCCGCCATTTTGCTGGGCAGTGTCGCCTTGCTGGCGCTGCAAACCATGGTCAAGCACCAGGTGCTGGCCATCAATTTTCCGATGCGCATGCGCTGGGTCTTCCACCGGCTGATGCTGGGGCAGAGCATGTCGTTCTATGCGGATGAGTTTGCCGGCCGCATCACCACCAAAATCATGCAAACCGCACTGGCGGTGCGCGAGGTGGTGTTCATCATTGTGGAAGTGCTGGTCGGCGTGGGGGTGTTCTTTGTCAGCATCTTGCTGCTGGCGGGCAGCTTTGATCTGAGCATGCTGGCACCCTTTGGCCTGTGGCTGCTGGCCTACATTGGCGCATGCTGGTACTTTGTGCCGCGCCTGGGCAAGATTGGCAAAGCGCAGGCCGATGCGCGCTCGCTCATGACCGGCCGTGTCACCGACGCCTACACCAACATTGCCACCATCAAACTGTTTGCCCACACGCGCCGCGAAGCTGAATACGCACGCAGCGCCATGGACGATTTCAAGGTCACGGGCTATGCGCAGATGCGCCTGGTCAGCCAGTTTGAAATCACCAACCAGATTCTCATTACCGGTTTGCTGCTCAGCAGCTCAGGCCTTGCGCTGTGGCTGTGGACGCACGGTGAAGTCGGCGCTGGCGTGGTGGCCGCAGTGATTGCCATGGCGCTGCGCGTGGCGGGCTATTCACACTGGGTGATGTGGCAGATGACAGGTTTGTTCGAGAACATCGGCACCATCCAGGACGGCATCACCACGCTGTCCAAACCGCGCACCATCGTGGATGCGCCCAACGCCCAGCCGCTGCTGGTGCCGCAGGGTGCGATTGCGTTTGAGAATCTGAGTTTCGGCTACAAAGAGGGCGGCAAGAAAATAATTGATGGCCTGGATCTGTACATTCGCCCCGGCGAGCGCATTGGCCTGATTGGCCGCTCAGGCGCGGGCAAATCGACGCTAGTGAACTTGCTGCTGCGCTTTCATGAGGCGCAAGGTGGCCGTATCACCATTGATGGCCAAGACATTACCCAAGTTGCGCAAGACAGCCTGCGCAGCGCGATTGGCATGGTGACGCAAGACACTTCGCTGCTGCACCGTTCCATGCGCGAGAACATCCTCTATGGCCGACCCGATGCGACTGAGGCGCAAATGCTGGCAGCCACCGAACGCGCACAGGCGGCTGAATTTATCGACAGTCTGACCGACCGCCATGGCCGCAGTGGCTATGACGCGCAGGTGGGCGAGCGCGGGGTGAAGCTGTCTGGCGGCCAACGCCAGCGCGTGGCCATTGCGCGTGTGATGCTCAAAGACGCGCCGATCTTGCTGCTCGACGAAGCCACCAGCGCCTTGGACAGTGAAGTGGAGGCCGCGATTCAGCAAAGCCTGGACACGCTGATGGAAGGCAAGACCGTCATTGCAATTGCGCACCGGCTGTCTACCATTGCCGCCATGGATCGCCTGATCGTCATGGACAAAGGTCGCATCATGGAAGAAGGCTCACATCAGCAACTGCTGCAGCTGGGCGGCATTTACGCCAAGCTGTGGGCGCACCAAAGTGGGGGCTTTTTAAGTGAACCGCTGGAGGGCAGCCTGTGATCCGCCCTCCAAACTTGATCCAACGCAAACGAGCGCCACGACCAGCACACGGAGCCGATGAGCGGTTATCCCTCTAGAGCCGCCCTCCCTAGTATGTAGCGCTGCCTAGAAGTTGGGGGCTGCCCTCTCCCAGCCACGGCCCCTGACCGAAGGAACGCTCCATGCTAGCCACCACTGCCCGCACCCAGGTTAGAAAACCCAGCATTCCGACCCCGCGCACCGCCGCTGCCGCCAAGCACATGCCGCCGCCACCCAAGCTGCACCAGCCAGCCACTCGCCAGGTTGCAGCGACCTCTACGCCACTGCCACTGGTCGATCAAGAGTTCGTATTCCCTGACAACGAACTGCTGATGTCCACCACAGACCACACTGGTCGCATCACCCACTGCAACTCCGCGTTTGTGCATGTCAGCGGCTACTCAATGGATGAATTGATGGGTCAGCCGCACAACATCGTGCGCCATCCTGATATGCCCGCCGAAGCGTTCAAAGACCTGTGGAGCACCATTGGTCACGCCCGCGCCTGGCAAGGCGTCGTGAAAAACCGCCGCAAAGATGGCCGCTATTACTGGGTACGCGCCTATGTCACCCCGATCCTGGAGCAAGGCAAGCCCATCGGTTATATGTCCGTGCGGGTCAAACCCAGTGAGGCCGAGGTACGGAGCGCCAAAGCCCTGTATGAGCGCTTTCAAAACGGCACGCTGGGCAACATGTATTTGCACGCTGGACGGGTACGTAAAAATGGCTGGAGAAACCAGCTGGGTAAACTGCAGCGCGCAGACTTCACCCAGCGTTTGGCCTGCTTGCTGCTGCCAATTTTGGCGGTGTCTATTGCATTTCCCTTGCTGGGCTGGACGGCGCCGTGGCAAACCGGTATTCAAGCCGCGCTGTTGGCGTTGCTAAGCGGCTGGGCACTATACCGACAGCATCTGCGGATTACGGTGCCTTTTCGCGCGGCAGCCCATCTCTCGCGAGACATTGCGGGCTGCAAATTAGATGCCCCCATGCCGGATTATTTGGGCCGCCACCCCATGGGGTTTCTGCTGGAACGGCTCAAACAAGTCCATATCAATTTGCGTGCCGTGGTGGGCGATGCGCGGCACGAGATTGAGGGCTTTTCCATGATGTCCCGCAATCTGACACAAGGCGCAGCCAACCTTGCCCAGCGCACCGACCGTCAGGCCCAGGATCTTCAAGAAACTGCAGCCGCCATGGAAGAGTTTGCCGCCACGGTGGCCCAAGCGCAGCAGACCACCGAAGAAGTCAAAAACCACAGTGAAAACAGCGCACAGCTGGCAGTCGAGGGAGGCAAGGCCATGGAAGATGTGGGCGCCCAAGTGCAAAGCATGCATAAGTCTTCGCAGCAAATGGGGCAGATCATCTCCACCATTGAAAGCATTGCTTTTCAAACCAATATCCTGGCCCTTAATGCAGCCGTAGAAGCAGCGCGCGCAGGCGAGCAAGGCAGAGGCTTTGCGGTGGTAGCGGGAGAGGTGCGCGCACTGGCCCAGCACAGCGCACAGGCGGCAGGAGAAATACGCCAGCTCATTGCCCAGTCCACGGAGCAAATGAACCAAAGCGCACGCCATATGGATCAGGCAAGTTAC
Source organism: Comamonas sp. (assembly GCA_015478895.1). Classification (GTDB taxonomy): domain Bacteria; phylum Pseudomonadota; class Gammaproteobacteria; order Burkholderiales; family Burkholderiaceae_C; genus Comamonas. Next base: position 83,624 of record JADMKK010000033.1, read on the forward strand.
ACCATTAGCCAGGCCGTCAACTCCGTCACCCAAGTGAGTGAATTGATCAGCAATGTCGTCACTGCGACGCGCGAGCAGACCCTCGGCATATCGCAAGTCAACGATGCACTGAACGACTTGGACGCCGTTACGCAGGACAACGCGCGCTTGGCCGAAGAATCGGCCCACTCCGCACAAGCCATGGATGTCAACGCAGGCATCTTGCGCCGCACCCTGGAAGTGTTTCGCATGTAACCCACACCTGGCCCACACTAAAAAAAGCTCCTTTCGGAGCTTTTTTCTTCGGCGCAAGGCATGGACAGCGCTTAGTAATGGAACCTTTGGTTCAGCTCTTCGAAAAGTTCAGTGTAGATACGGTAGCGGTTAGGGTGAATGTAGTGCGGACTACCTTCGTTGCCCACCTCAGCCATCACAGCACAGCTGGGTTCATGCAAGTGCGTGCAGTTGTAGAACTTGCATTGATCGGCCAGCGCACCAATGTCAGGCATGCACTTGGGCAAATCGGTCGCTTTGATGTGGTACAGGCCAAACTCTTGAAAACCGGGTGAGTCAATAATGGCCGTGGTGCGTGCCTCATCGATCCAGTACCAACTGGTGGTGGTGGTCGTGTGCTTACCGGTATTGAGTACCCGTGAAATTTCGTTGGTGGCGGCTTGCGCACCCGGCACCAATAAATTAATCAATGTGCTCTTGCCAACACCCGAAGGGCCAAGCACAAAGGTACGCTTGCCCGCAAACAGCGCCATCAGCGCCTCTTTTTGCTCGGGGTCTTCGCTGGTCAAGTTCAGTGGAATGATGGGATAGCGCTCGCTGCCGTCAGCCTTGAGGATGCCGCGATAAGCCTCTAAACGCTGCCATGCCAGCATGAAGTTTTCTTCCAGATCGAACTTGTTCAGCGCAATGATGGGTGTGATGCGTGCGTCTTCTGCGGCAATCAGGGCGCGTGCCAGTTGGCTCTCGGAGAACACAGGCTCGGCCGCAATGATGATCAGCACTTGGTCGAGGTTGGCCGCAAAGGTCTTGGTACGTATTTCGTCTTGGCGATACAAGAGGTTGCGGCGCTCCAGCACTTTTTCAATCGTGCCCTCTTCGCCTTGTCCGGGGGGCGGAGCCTCCCACAGCACACGATCACCGACGACGGCTTGGCTTTTCTTGCCCCGAGGGTGGCAAATACGGCGCTCGCCATCATCCGTCTCGACGATGCAATGGCGACCATGGCTACCGACAATCAAGCCTTCGGTCGAGGCGGCTGCCGAAGCAACAGAGGATTTGCTGGGTCTGCGGCTCATGCGGCGCTTCCGGGATTAGAGATTACAGGCTGTGGCATACGGGCCAAACGCTCAACGGCTGGCGGGTGTGAATAGTAATAACGGGCATAAACCGGATCAGGGGTCAACGTCGAAGCGTTGTCTTCATACATTTTGAGTAGTGCCCTTGCCAAGGCGCTGCCCTGGGCTTGCTGCATTGCGTAGGCATCAGCCTCAAATTCGTCACGACGCGAAAAATGGGCCATGACAGGTGAAATCCAGAAAGTAAACACAGGCAAAGCCAGCATAAACAGTAGCAGCGCCAACGCATCGTAGTAAGCAGACTGACCGAAGGCCATGGCCGCACTGGGCGTCACGCCAAGACCGGCATAAAACCAGCTTTGTTGGGACAACCACCCCAAGATGGCAAAACCAACCAAACTGAGTACAAACATGCCAATCATGCGTTTGGTGATGTGTTTGTGCTTGAAGTGCCCCAATTCATGGGCCAGTACCGCTTCGACCTCCTCTGCATTCAACTGTTTGAGCAAGGTGTCATAGAACACTACGCGCTTGGATGCTCCAAAACCAGTGAAATACGCGTTGGCGTGCGCAGATCGGCGACTGCCATCCATTACGAATAAGCCTTTGGCGGCAAAGCCGCAGCGCTGCATGAGTGCAGTTACACGAGCTTTCAGCGATTCGTCAGCCAGCGGTTCGAACTTGTTAAACAAGGGAGCAATAAAGGTGGGGAAGATCCACATCAGCAGCAGCTGAAAACCGGTCCAAATGCCCCAAGCCCACAGCCACCACAGGCTGCCTGCCGCCCCCATGAACCACAAGATCACGCAAGCAATAGGCAGCCCAATGGCCACGGCCAGCAAAGTGGACTTGAGCAAATCTCCCAGCCAGATGCTGAACGTGCTTTTGTTAAACCCAAAGCGCGCTTCCAGAACAAAGGTCTGGTACAGCGAAAAAGGCAAATCCAGCACACCTGAAATCATGGCAAACGCCGCGAGCAAGAGCAATTGCTGGGCAATGCCCGGTGCAATGAATTGCAGCAGAACGGTGTGCAGCGCATCCAACCCACCCAACAACGTCCAGCCCAGCAAGATCACCGCACCCCAAGCCATGTGAAACAGGCCAAAGCGGGCTTTAGCCAAGGTGTAGTCGGCCGCTTTTTGGTGGGCACTTAGTGCGATGTGTGCAGCAAAAGCTGCAGGCACTTCGTGACGATGCTGGGCCACATGTCGCACTTGGCGCACGTTTAACCACAGTTGCACCAGCAGTTGAATAGCCAGAGCCATAGCAAAGGCCAGAGTCAGTTGCATCGAGGGGGAAAGATCATTCATTGTCGGCATTGGGCGCGAGTGTAGGCGACAATTTAAGGATGTCTCTAGCCCCTTCTTCTGAAACCCCTGTGTTGCCAAAGTCTGACTTCAATCTGGTCTGGCTCGATTGCGAAATGACAGGTTTGAATCCTGATCACGACCGCATTATTGAGATCGCTGTCGTCATCACCAATGCCAATCTCAATACGCGGGTAGAGGGCCCGGTGTTTGCCATTCACCAAAGCGACGAACTGCTCAATGGCATGGATGCCTGGAATAAAGGCACCCATGGTCGCAGTGGACTGATCGAGCGGGTGAAAATTTCTGAAGTCACTGAGGCGCAGGCCGAGGCGCAATTGATTGTATTTCTGCAAAAGTATGTACCGAAGGGGAAAGTGCCGCTATGCGGAAACAGCATTGGGCAAGATCGCCGTTTTCTGGCGCGTTACATGCCCAAACTAGAAGCATATTTGCATTACCGTAACGTGGATGTGAGCACACTCAAAGAATTGGCCCGGCGCTGGAAGCCCGAGGTAGTGACTAGCTTCAAAAAGGCGCAGCGCCACACAGCGCTGGCCGATGTGCTGGAATCTATTGATGAATTGCAACACTACCGTACACATTTTTTAGCTGGTCCAATAGCTGAATCCACTCAGGCTTAAGTGATTCGCAGTGCATGTGCATGCAGCGCTGAATGTGTTTTCTGCAAGGCTGCATTAGCCTTGACTGCAGGTCAGCTCATAGAAGTTGACTGGTATTGGCCTTGCAGTTCAGCAGAAAAATCCAGAACGTGTGATAATTGCGGTCTTGCACGTTTCAAGCCATTAACGCTTGCGTAGCGATGCAACAATTGTGCATCTCCCATCACTCACAGGGCCCCGCCACCTGCCGCAACGATAACCATCTTGGTTGTCCCGCGGTGTAGCAACGAATGCCCACCAGCTTCCCCAATGCGCGGCCGCTGGAATCGTTTGACGGTTGATGTTTCCATAACCGTCAAAAAAGCGATGCCCGCTTTGCTGGGCCGCTTTTCGCGTGAGAAAACATGAACAACTCTTTGAATGAGCAGGGCCAACTGGCCACTGCAGATACTGCTTTGGACGCTTCCACTTTGAATGTTGCTGCTGAGGCAGCTCCTGAAATTATTGAATCTATCGACACCGCTGCTGAAACTGAGCAAGAGGCTGCTGAAGTACTGCCCAATGGCTTTGTCAAGCTGGGCCTGGCACCTGAATTGGTGCAAGCTGTAGCGGATCTGGGTTACACCCAGCCTACCGCAGTGCAACTGAAGGCCATTCCTTTGGCCATGGGCGAAGGCGCTGACGAAAACGGCTACATCGACCTGCTGGTGTCCAGCCAAACTGGTTCCGGCAAGACAGCTGCTTTCTTGCTGCCTGTGCTCAATACCATCTTGCAACAGCGCGCCGCTGCAGAAGAAGAAGCCAAGGCTGATTTTGATCGCCAGTGCGCAGAAGCTGCTGCCAACGGTGAGCCTCTGCCCAAGCGCGCCAAGCGCAAAGATCCCACTAACGCTCGCAACTTCAAGGCAGCCGTTCCCGGTGCTTTGATCTTGTGCCCCACCCGTGAATTGGCCCAGCAAGTAGCGCACGACGCGATTGAGTTGGTCAAACACTGCCGCGGTCTGCGCGTAGCCAACGTGGTGGGTGGCATTCCTTACCAACTGCAAATTGCCAAGCTGCAAAACGCTGACTTGGTTGTGGCGACACCTGGCCGATTGCTGGATCTGCAGCGCTCCATGCAAATCAAGCTGGACAAGGTTCAGTTCTTGGTGGTCGACGAAGCCGACCGTATGCTGGATCTGGGCTTCTCGGACGACTTGGCTGAAGTCAATCAAATGACATCGCAGCGCAAGCAAACCATGATGTTCAGCGCCACGTTCGCTCCCCGCGTACAGCAGTTGGCCATGCGTGTGATGCACGACAATGGCGCTGGCGTGAAGAAAATCACGGTGGACACACCCCAAGAAAAGCACAACAACATCAAGCAAGTCTTGTTCTGGGCGGATAACGCACAGCACAAGCGCAAGATGCTGGATCACTGGTTGCGTGACGAATCCATCAACCAAGCCATCGTGTTTGCCTCCACCCAAGTGGAATGCGACGGTTTGGCCAATGACTTGCACGAGGCTGGCTTCTCCGCTGCCGCCTTGCACGGCGCGCTGAGCCAAGGCCTGCGTACCCGCCGCCTGATGGCGCTGCGCAATGGCCAGATCCAAATTTTGGTGGCAACCGACGTGGCTGCCCGTGGCATTGACGTGCCTACGATCACCCACGTGTTCAACTACGGCTTGCCCATGAAGGCCGAAGACTACACCCACCGTATCGGTCGTACCGGTCGCGCTGGTCGTAGCGGTATTGCTGTGACTTTCGGTGAAATCCGTGACCGTCGCCGCATTTTCGACATCGAAGCTTACACACGCCAGCAATTCACTGCAGAAGTGATTCCTGGCCTGGAACCCCAACAGCGCTTCCCTGCAGCCGGCGAGCGTGATGGCCGTCGTGGTGGTGGCGGCGGTGGTGCAGGCCGTAGCTTTGGCGGTGGCAACAGCCGTGGCGGCTTCAGTGGTGGTCAACGCCGCGAAGGCGGCTTCGGCGGCGGCGATCGCCCTCGCTTCGGCGCTGGTGAACAACGTCCTGCTGGCGCCGGTTTTGGCGGCGGTGATCGTGACCGTGGTGGTTTCGGTGGCGGCCAGCGCCGTGAAGGCGGTTTTGCTGGTGGTGCAGATCGCAAGCCTGCTTTTGCTGATCGCGGCGCTGACCGTGGTGGCTTTGGTGGTGGCGATCGCAAGCCAGCATTTGCTGACCGTGGTGATCGCGGAGGCTTCGGCGGTGATCGCCCTCGCTTTGGCGGTGGTGAGCAGCGTCCTGCAGCCGGTGGCTTTGGTGGCGGTGATCGCGACCGTGGCAGCTTCGGTGGCGGCCAACGTCGTGAAGGCAAGTCCTTCGGTGGCGGTGCTCGCGATGACCGTGGCGGCTTCGGCGGTGGTCGCAAGACTTTCTCCCGCGACCGTTAATGCGGATCAGGTAGCGCACCGCGCTGCCTTGACGACCCTATAAAAAAACCGGCTTTTGGCCGGTTTTTTTATGCCTGTCTCTGGGATATTGGCTGGGGCTGGATTGCAAAAATAGAAGCTGCTTGCCCAGTGCCTGCAAGGAATCCGGATTCTTTTGATGCTGAAGTACGCAATAGACATGGGCAGCAAGCTATGAAATTCGCAAAGCGCAGGCAACAAAAAACCCGCCTTGTTGCCAAGACGGGTTTTTGATTTGGTGGGCCCTGAGTGATTCGAACACTCGACCAACGGATTAAGAGTCCGCTGCTCTACCAACTGAGCTAAGAGCCCTTCTGTAATCAGAAGGATCATTGCGCGCGGCAATGAAAGAAAAATTTTGGTGGGCCCTGAGTGATTCGAACACTCGACCAACGGATTAAGAGTCCGCTGCTCTACCAACTGAGCTAAGAGCCCTTCAGAGTTTTCTGAAGTACTGACCTGTTGCAAATTGCAGCAACAAATCAGCTAAAAAGTGGTGGGCCCTGAGTGATTCGAACACTCGACCAACGGATTAAGAGTCCGCTGCTC
>JADMKK010000034.1 GCA_015478895.1 Comamonas sp.
GGCCATGGCCGCATAGCTCTACTTCTCAGAGCGGTGGTTTATGGGGGGATTACCAACGGCCGGGAAGTAGCTCACAAACTGCGGCACACCTTCAATCTTGGCGTGGAATAAGGACATGGATGGTCTCCCTTGTTGTTATTGCCTTGCAGGCCCTCAACGCAAATCCGCCAACTCCCGTGCTCGGCTCGCCGTCATCTGCAACACACAGTCCGCCGCTGCAATACCAGCCATCGTGCCGCCATCGGGGTCGGCGTAGAAGTGGCAATTGGCATCGCGGTACTGCAGCCACAGGCGCTGGGCGGTTTGCAGTTGCTTTTTGCGCGCAGGGGTGAGTTCAGCCATCAAGGCTTGGTAGTTGCGGTTGAGCTGCTGGTCTTGGCGCGCATGCTCGGCGCTGATGCAGGCATGCATCTCAGCCGTTACGCCGCCGGACTTGTCCATGCAAGCGGCAAAGCTGGCGGAAAGCTGCGATGCTGAAGGCTGCGCAATGGCAGGCGCTGCCAGCGTGCTGCTTATGGCCAACAGCGCTGCGGCCCATAGCGCGTTTGATTTGACTGCTGGGCAGCTTTTGAACAGAGGCATGGCTTTGTCTCGTCTTTTATTTTTGATAGCTGCTAGCGATTTCTGGATAAGACTTTCCAATATAAAACTATTGAAAAACTAGCATACATCAGCGCTAGCAGCTATGGTTTTAGGCATCCACGACGTCTTCCACCAAGGCTTGCGCTTCGGGCAGGCGTAGTTGGCCAGAGATTAGGCGGGGGAGTAAGGTGTCTCTACAGCTCGCCAAAGCAAGAGCCTGTTCGTGGTTAGTGAGGATTTTCTCTATCAACACCTTAACAATCCCAGAAAAAGCATCAATTATTTTTTCACATGCCAGAACTATTGGGTATTCCAGAATAGAGGCACCACTCACATTAGCTTGTGCACTGCCATGCGACTGAGAAACAGCAAATTCTTTGAATCCACTATTACGAATAGCGCAATATATATATTCAAAACAAGCCTGTTTATTCTTTGCAGCAATTCGACCGACTCGCTGATTTAAAAATGCTTGAGGGTTGTGGCTTGGAACTAAACCTGTTTCACCAACATATCCTGTCATTCCAACAAGTAAATCCCCTCTGAAAAGGGCAAAGCGGTCTAATCCTTTCAATGTACTAGGTGAAACAAAACTACAACCGGATAAATCGATAATTCCTGGCTTCACATCTCCAATTTTCACAACTGGATGGCCTGAATCTTTCCAATCTTTGCTTTTAAATGCATAGCCATTTTGGAAGCTCGCAATCTCACCTAAATTGCTTGCCCTCCACCCCTTCGGCACCATCCCCAATTCCGACTCCTCGAAGTAATCTGGAAATAGCGCCGCCGTCTGCGCATCCATGCCTTCGGGCGCGCGGCCTTGTTGCTTGGCGTGGACGGGGTCGAAGTCCACAAACCATGATTTAAACAAGGCTTGGGCAATGGTTTCTAGCGTGGTGTTGGTTTCGCGCAGGAGGGTGATGCGGTCATCGATATTTGTGAGAAAGCTTGCAACGCTCTGCCTGTGAGAGTAATCACTCCAAAAAATCGGAAAACTAAAAATTGCATCTAGGGTTATTGATGCTTGATTGGCACTTCCTTGTGCTTTTGAAATAATATGATTTGAAAAATCTTTGGTCTTAAGACAATAAAATAAATATCTTTGATTGTAAAAGTCAGAGTCTTTGGCTCTTAATATTACAGAATTCTGATTCATTAATGCGCCAGCAGACCATTTGGGAACGCTAATAACACGACCAACAACTGAAGATGGATTATTAGGCCAAGAACCTACTGTCGCAACCACAATATCAGAAAATTTCAACTCTACAGATTTATTTTCTTCTGCTATTTTTCTCGGTAGGAATTTCAAATCATTTGGAGACAACGTATCTTCATGAAAATTGCTAACTCTTATTAATGGAATACCATTGTCCGAATAATCCTTTGACTTGAATGCTATCCCTTTTTTATAGTTAATTAAATCTCCTAAATTTATTGCGTCATAAAGTTCAGAACTCATACCCCAGCCCCCCCAGCTTCTGGCGAATCACCGCATCCAACTCCGTGCCTTTTTTCATCTGCTCACCCAGTTGCTGGGTCAATCGCTGCATCTTTTCGGCAAAGGCTTCGTCGTCGTCTTCCACTTCTTCCGCGCCCACATAGCGGCCGGGGGTGAGCACATGGCCGTGCTGGGCAATCTCAGCCAGCGGCACGCTGCGGCAAAAACCGGCCACATCTTCATAGCTGGCGCTGCCTGCTTCCGCGCGCCATGCGGCTACGGTGCTGGCAATCCGGTCAATGGCCGCATCCGTCAGCTCGGCCTGCACGCGGCTAATCATGCTGCCCAGCTTGCGGGCATCAATAAAAAGCACCTCGCCCTTACGGTGCGCGGGCTTGGCTTTGGTGAGGAACCACAGGCAAGCTGGAATTTGCGTGTTAAAGAACAACTGGCCGGGCAGCGCCACCATCACTTCCACCACATCGGCCTGCACCATGGCGGCGCGAATCTCGCCCTCGCTGTTTTGGCTGGATGACATGCTGCCATTGGCCAGCACAATGCCTGCGCGGCCGGTGGGGCGCAGGTGGTGCAGCATGTGCTGCAGCCATGCGTAGTTGGCATTGCCTTGCGGGGGTGTGCCATAGACCCAGCGCGGGTCGCCCTCCAAGCTGCCATGCCACCAGTCGCTGATGTTGAAGGGCGGGTTGGCCAAGATGTAGTCGGCGCGCAAGTCGGGGTGCTGGTTGCGCACAAAGGTGTCGCCCGGCTCTTTGCCCAAGTTGAAGTCAATGCCGCGAATGGCCAAGTTCATGGCAGCCAAGCGCCAAGTGGTGGGGTTGGACTCTTGCCCGTAGATGGACACATCCCCAATCTTGCCGCCGTGGCTTTGGATGAATTTTTCTGACTGCACAAACATGCCGCCGGAGCCGCAGCAGGGGTCGTACACCTTGCCTTGGTGCGGGGCCAGCACGGCCACGAGGGTTTTCACAATGCTGGCGGGCGTGTAGAACTGGCCGCCTTTTTTGCCTTCGGCACTGGCGAACTGGCCCAGGAAGTATTCATACACCTGCCCCAGCACATCCCGCGCTTGGTCTGGCGTGCCGCCAAAGCCGATGGCAGAGACCAAGTCCACCAGCTCGCCCAGCTTGCCATCGGGCAATTGGGCACGGGCATAGCGTTTGTCCAAAATGCCTTTGAGCTTGGGGTTCTCCAGTTCAATCAGCGCCAGCGCATCGTCAATGCGCTTGCCAATGTCAGGCTGCTTAGCGGCAGCGCGCAGGTCTTCCCAGCGGGCACTTTCGGGCACCCAGAACACGTTGTCTGCGGTGTAGTAGTCACGGTCTTCCAGCTCAGCGTAGATGTCTTCATCGGCGCAGTCTCCGTAGAACAACTCGTCTTGCGGGTCGCGCAGGCGCTGGGCCAGCAGCGCGGTGTGGCCGGTGAAGCTGTCCGAGATGTATTTGATGAAGATAAGGCCAAGCACGAGGTGCTTGTATTCCGCCGCATCCATGTTGGCGCGCATCTTGTCAGCCGTGGCCCAGAGTGTTTTTTTGATGTCGTCGAGCATGAGAACTTCTATTTGTAGTGGTGTGGAGCGGCTGTTGCACACCGCAGCACGCGTGAACCAATGAACTATGCCCGATAACGCATAGGTGCTGCTGTTTGCCGATGCAGCATTTTTTGCATAAGGCCGAAGGGTTGGTGCTGCTGCTCTTCTGGGCTGACTTTGTCTAACCAATCTTGGGCCTGCTGCCAGAGACTTTGCTCGCGATAGAGTTCAGCCAGCATCAGTGCCTTTGAAGAAGCGAACTCTGATGCCTCTTGCTCGAGCAGCACGCACAGCTTTGTCATGTTGGAGAGCTGTTCGCTCGTAGGCTCGAACGGCGGAATGGTGAAAGGTGCATTGCTGGGCCGCTGGTACTGGGGCGCAGCTTTGCCCCGGAACTTATCCCACCAAGTGCGCTGGTCAGGCTGCGCGGCTTCCCAAGCTTGCCGACTGGCTTGTTCTTCAGCATTGCGATGGTCGCGATAGCTTTGCCGGTAGGGGTGGTTGTGGTGCCACCATAGCTCTGTGCGCGCAGCGATTTCAAGCGCAGCCTTGGGTGAAGCTGTTAAGTATTCATCCAGCTCATGCGCTTTGGGGCAAGGTAAATGGGTGAGGTTTTCGGCACTCTCAACCAAGCCTAGGAATTCGGTGTCGTGCATCAGCAGAAACTGGCCGCACTGACAGCGGCGCAAGCCCGTCTCATTGGGCATTAGCGATGCTGTGCGCAAGCCATCCGTCCAATGCTCGCTGGCCATAAAGTTCATGGAGAGGTAGTTGGGCTTGATGTAGACCTGGCCGCAGCAAGGTACGCGCAATTGTTGAAAGCCTGCTACCCGCGTCATGGCTGCCCCTCCTGAATTACTTGTGTTTATCGGGCTATCTTACGAAAAAGCCTCCGCAGGCTGAGTGTGTGCTGCGGAGGCCGTTGGGTTGCAAGTGATGACGACTACATCAGCAATTCGTCTCGTAGTGCTTGCATCCGTTGAAAGGATTGTTGGTACTTGGCTTGGAGCTGACGCAGAGCAGTCTTGCGGGGCTAGCGCTTTACCCCGAAACCAACCTTCAGCGCTTCCAAATCCAGATGTGCCTGGGCCAAAAGCTTCTTCAGGCGTGCGTTCTCAACCTCAAGATCTTTAAGGCGGCGGACATCATCTGCCTGCATGCCTGCGTACTTTGATCGCCATTTGTAGAACGTGGCTTCGCTAAAGCCCCCTTGTCGGCAAACATCTTTGACCGCCAGGCCCGAATCAACCTGCTTCAAAAAACCAACGATCTGTTGCTCGGTAAATCGACTCTTCTTCATATCCGTCATTCTCTTGGTTGACGGACCTAACTTCCATTCGATTGGTACGGCTCAGAGGGGGCAGGTCAAAGCCTGTCACGCCCTGCCATATGGATAAAGAAAAGCCCGCTATCTCTATCTATTAGAAGAAGAAAGCAGGCTTTTGAAGAGCATCACCGTGGTTGGCGGATCACTCGGTTTTGCTGTGCCGTGGGCTCGTGGGGCTGTTGCGTTTTAGGGTTGCGCACATCGTTCAGGCCCGTGGGCGTCTGATTTTTGCGTTCGTGTACCAGCTCTGCCGCATTTTGGGGTGCTGGGGACGAAGGCACTTGTTTGTCGGTATCACTCATAAATGAACTCCTTAAATTAAGGCCAGTACAAAGGTACAAAGGCGAACACCCAGAATGCATGCGAGCGAGTGCTTCGTCTGTAGTCTTATTTGAGTAATGGGTGCCCGTCGAGGTTCATCAGTGTGTGTGCAGATGGGCTTGGTCTTGAATGGCTACTTCGCCGCGCAGCGTGTAAGTCATGGTTTCCGTAATCTTTACATCCACCAATTGCCCAATCAAACGCTCGTTGCCCGGGAAATTCACGACGCGATTGCATTCGGTGCGTCCCATCAGTTCGCTGTTGTCACGCTTGCTAAAACCTTCCACCAGCAGTTTTTGCACGGTTCCAAGGCGCTCGTTGCTGATGTCTTTGATGTTCTGATTGATGACAGCTTGCAGTTCCTGCAAACGGCGCAGCTTTACCTCGTGCGGAGTGTCATCGTGCAGATTGGCTGCGGGCGTGCCCGGGCGGGGGCTAAAGATGAAGCTGAAGGAATTGTCAAAACGCACATCGTGAATGAGCTTCATCATTTTCTGGAAGTCTTCTTCCGTCTCACCGGGAAAGCCCACGATGAAGTCGGAGCTCATGGCCATATCCGGGCGAATGGCACGCAGCTTGCGCACCGTGCTCTTGTATTCCATGGCAGTGTAACCACGCTTCATGGCCATCAAGATTTTGTCGGAACCATGTTGCACTGGCAGGTGTAAATGGCTCACCAATTGAGGCAATTTGGCGTAAGCCTCGATCAAACGTGGCGTGAACTCGTTGGGATGGCTGGTGGTGTAGCGCAAGCGTTCAATGCCAGGGATTTCAGCCACATATTCCAGCAGCAGCGCAAAGTCGCAGATCTCAGCGGTATCGCCCATCTTGCCTTGGTAAGCATTCACGTTCTGACCCAGCAGCGTGATTTCTTTGACGCCTTGGTCGGCCAAGCCTGCCACTTCTACCAGCACGTCTTCAAAAGGGCGGCTGACTTCTTCACCCCGGGTGTAGGGCACCACGCAGTAGCTGCAGTATTTGGAGCAACCTTCCATGATCGACACAAAGGCAGAGGAGCCCTCCACCCGTGCTGGCGGGAGGTGATCGAACTTTTCGATTTCTGGAAATGAAATATCGACTTGGGGTTTGGCCTTAGCAGCGCGGGCGTTCAGTAGTTCGGGCAAGCGGTGCAAGGTCTGCGGGCCGAAAACCACGTCCACATACGGAGCACGTTTGATGATTTCTTCACCTTCTTGGCTGGCCACGCAGCCGCCCACGCCAATCAGTACGCCTTTTTCTTTCAGGTGTTTGAAGCGGCCCAAATCGCTGAAGACCTTCTCTTGCGCCTTCTCGCGCACCGAGCAGGTGTTGAACAAAATCAGATCGGCCTGTTCGGGGTCGTTGGTGGATTCATAGCCTTGGGAAGCGCCGAGGACATCCGCCATCTTGTCCGAGTCGTACTCGTTCATCTGGCAGCCGAAGGTTTTGATAAAGACTTTTTTGGACATGGGAAGAAGCAGGAGTTTCAGGCAGTCGATGACCAGCGCAGCCAACAGGTGCGTGGGTTAAAGCTGTAATGTAGAAAGCCAAAAGCCTTGTGGCGAGGAAAGCCACAAGGCACGGAAAAAAGGGTGGTGAACGCTATTTAGTGCCGGGGAATCTGGGCGATTTCTTCAGGCTTGAGAATCCACGCCGTCAACAGCCACTGGGTGCTGGTTTCAATCACATACGCCACACGCAGACGCTGGCCTTGTACCGTGTGGGCAAAGATCAGCCGATTCTCCGCAGAGAACAAACGAAAGCCAGGGGCTGTGCGCAATGGCTTGCCGTTCAGTTGGGCGTTAGGGATCTGGTTGATTTCCAGCTCACCGTACTGCACATTGGCGGGAAAGTTGCGTGCACCGACTTGTGGAGCCACAACGGTGGCCACTTGCGCAGCAGCAGGCAAAGCCAGGCTCAGGCAGCCAGCCAGTGCGCAAATTGGGAGCAAATAACGTGGGGAGCAGCGATTCATGGTGTACATCCAGGGGCTGACAGATTGCTGCATTTTACGAAAGTGCTTTGCGGTGCGTACTTCGTTCAGGTAGAACTTGTGCAATCGAGCGTCAGTCCCCTGCCAGCAGCGTACAAAGTGGCTTGGGGTGGACGGCACAGACCCCAAAAGCGCAAGCCTGTTAGCTCTGCCATCTGCACACCCATCGCAGTAGGCGCAGAAATGGTAGCCAGCGCACCAATGCCTAATTTTGCGCATTTGCGCACCAGTTCGTGGCTGCCGCGGCTGGAAAGCACCACAAAGCCGGGCTGCTCCAGTTGACCAGCGCGGGCCAGGCGGCCCAGCAGTTTGTCCAGCGCATTGTGGCGGCCCACGTCTTCGATCACTTCATGCACCTGCCCATCCAGCGTGGCCCAGCCTGCTGCGTGAATGGCACCGGCTTGGGCGTTGAGAATTTGTTGGGGCGGCAGGTTGTCGATGGCTTTGATTACCCTGGGCAAATCCACTTGCGCCACCCAGTCGCGCGCGGGCAGGGCATCGAACGATAAATCCAGCGCCGCAAAGCTTTCTACGCCGCACACACCGCACCCCGTGCGGCCACTCAGGCTGCGGCGATGGTCCTTGAGGCGGACAAAACAGCGCGAGGAGATTTCTAGTTGCACTTCCATGCCATCCATGCCCGCTGGTAAGCCTGCTGCGGCAGCAGCTATGGCACGCACTTCAACGCCATAGCAATCTGCAGCGCTGTCGATGATGCCTTCGCTCAGCGCAAAGCCGATGGCAAAGTCTTCCAAATCCAGGGGCGTGCCCATCATCACCGCGTGCGAGATGCCGTTAAAGACCAGCGCAATTGGCACCTCGCTGGCCAGTACGCGTGATTCGGTCAGCACGCCGCGTTGGGCATGGTGAAACCGCACTTCGCGGGCAGTGAGGGCGGCTACGTGGGGAGCTTCAAAGGAACAAGCGCGGGCATCGGTCATAGCTGCGCATGATAGGCCGATGGCCTTAATCCAGCAGTGCAACGCTTTTGATTTGCGCAATCACCATCTGGCCTTGCTGCAAGCCCAGTTCACGCACTGAGCGGGCAGAAACGCGCGCCAGCAAGGTGGTGCTGCCTGCCTGCAAGCTCAGCATGGCATGGCCGGGGCTGTCGGCGTGCAGCGCAGCAATCGTGGCAGGCACCCGGTTCAAAATGCTGCTGCCTGCAGGCGCTTGCAGCGCAATGCTCACATCGCGTGCCAGCACGCGCAAACGCACCGTTTGGCCCGGCTGGCGCTGTGCAGCACCGCTGATAAAAAGTTCTCCACCGTCAAACGCCACCGTGCTCAGGTGGTCTTGGGCGTCATAGGCGGTAATTTGCCCTTGCACCAGGCTGGCGGCGTCTGCAGCAGGGCCCATGGGGTAAGCGGTTTGCGCCATGGCACTGGCTGTGTCGCCGGTCAGCACCGCGCGCCCGGCCTGCAATAGCACTACATGGTGCGCAAGGCGTGCCACCTCATCCTGGGCGTGGCTGACATACAGCACGGGGATATCAAGGCTGCGCTGCAGGCGCTCCAGATAAGGCAGCACCTCGGCCTTGCGCTGCGCATCAAGGGCAGACAGCGGCTCGTCCATCAGCAACAACTGCGGGCTGGTGGCCAGCGCCCGTGCAATGGCAATGCGCTGGCGCTCGCCACCTGATAAGGAGGCAGGGCTGCGCTCGAGCAAGTGACCAATGCCCAGCAATTCCACGGCCTGCTCCAGTTGCACTTTGCGGCGTGCTGCGGGGGTGCGTTGCAGGCCATATTGCAGATTGCCGCGTGCGCTCAGGTGCGCAAACAGGCTGGCTTCCTGGAACACATAGCCCAGTGCGCGCTGGTGCGTGGGCCGCCATTGGCGGGTGGCATCGTCTTGCCAGACTTGGCCGTTCACCACCACACGGCCTTGTGCGCGCTCTAGTCCCGCCATGGCGCGCAAGCACGTGGTTTTGCCACAGCCAGAGGGGCCAAACAAGGCGGTAATGCCGCGCCCAGGCAGTTGCAGATTCACATCCAGGGTGAAATCTGCGCGCTGAAGTTGCAGTCGTGCTTCGATCATGTGCGCGGCGCCTTGGGTTGCAGCCAGTGCAGCAGCATCAGCACCACGAAGCTAAAGGCCACCATGCCGCCCGCCAGCCAGTGGGCGCTGGCGTACTCCATGGCTTCGACATGGTCGTAAATCTGTACCGACACCACGCGCGTCACGCTGGGGATGTTGCCGCCAATCATCAGTACCACGCCAAATTCACCCACGGTGTGGGCAAAGCTGAGCACCGCGGCGGTGATGAAACCGGGGCGCGCCAGGGGCAGCACCACGCTGAAAAAGCTATCAATTTTGCTAGCGCCCAAGGTGGCGGCCACTTCCAGCGGGCGCTGGCCCAGATTTTCAAAAGCGCGTTGCAATGGCTGCACGGCAAACGGCAGGGAGTAAATCAGCGAGCCCACCACCAAACCAGCGAAGGTAAAGGGCAATCGCCCCCAACCCAGCCATTGCGTCAGCTGCCCCACCGGGCCATGGGGGCCCATCGTGATCAACAGATAAAAACCAATCACGGTGGGCGGCAACACCAAAGGCAGCGCCACCACGGCACCAATCGGCCCTTTCCAGCGTGACGATGTGTGCGCCAGCCACCACGCCAGCGGTGTGCACAGCACCAGCAACAGCACGGTGGTCACCGATGCCAGCTGGAGCGTGAGGCCAATGGCGGCCCAATCGTCGGGGGAAAGCATGGTCAGAAAGATATTAAATAAGTGAGCTGCTGGCCCTAGTGAAATAACAATTTCAGCATGAAAATACGCTGAAGTTAAGCATTAGAGACGGCAAGCTGCTTCAAAAAGAATAGCCATACCCAGCGATGATGCTGCGCGCCTTGTCACTTTGCAGGTACTGCACCAGCGCCCGGGCTGCGGGATTGTCTTTGGCGGAGTTCAGCACGATGGCATCTTGGCGAATCGGTGCGTGCATGGCCGCAGGCACGACCCAGGCCGAACCGGATGGGATCTGGCCGTTTGCCATCACCTGCGACAGCGCCACAAAGCCCAGTTGGGCATTGCCGGTGGCCACGAACTGGTAGGTCTGACCAATGTTTTCACCCTGCACCAGCTTGGGCCTGACTTGCGCAAGCACGCCCAGCGTGGCCAAAGTCTGCTCTGCCGCCGTGCCGTAAGGGGCCAGCTTGGGGTTGGCTATCGCAAGGTGTGTCCAGCCGGATTTTTTCAGTATGTGCCCCTGCGGATCGACGTATCCCGCCTGCGGGCTCCACAGCACCAGCTGACCCTGCGCATAGGTAAAGCGGCTGCTGGCATCGCCCTTGCCCTCGGCAGCAATCTTGGCGGGGGCCTTGTCATCGCCCGACAACAACACCCCAAACGGCGCGCCGTGGCTGATTTGTGCATAGAGCTTGCCCGACGCGCCAAACGACAACTGGGCTTGGTGGCCGGTGTCCTTGGCAAACGCTGCCGCAATTTTTTGCATCGGTGCTGTGAAGTTGGAGGCAACGGCTACAGCGACCGTGTCGGCTTGCGCAGCGCCCGCCAACCCAGTGACAAGGCTCAACGCAACACGCAGTGGGATAAGGCAGGTCATAAGCGCTATTCTTTTCTGGAATAGCGAAAGTATAGCCCTGCGCGCTCTGACCTTGCTGCGCTTAACGGCATGATGCGGAGATGGTGAAGCTTTGTACCGATTTATCCGACCCCGCTGCCCAGGCAGCAGCCCCGACCCCACCGGCATTGATGCAGGCGCTGGGCCACGCTTTGACAGACCGCCGCCTGCAGGTACTGCGTGCGCTGGGCGCGTGTGGCTCTATTTCTCAAGCCGCCCGCGAAGTGGGGGTGAGCTACAAAGCTGCCTGGCAGGCCATTGACACTTTAAGCAATCTGGCCGGTGTACCGGTGGTGGAAAAATCAGTGGGTGGCGCGGGCGGAGGCGGCGCCAAGCTGACCCACGCCGGGCAAGAATTGCTGCGTGCTGCCGCCGCCATGGCCCAGGCGCGGGGCGCGGTGATTCAGCAGTTGCAGTCCACCGCTGCCGTACAGCGCTTGGGTATTCAAACCAGCATGCGCAACCAGTGGCCCTGTCAGGTGCAAGCGGTGACGATGGCGGGTGCTTTGGCCCGCGTGCAATTGCTGGCGCAGGGTGCCAGCGGGCATGCCCTGCCACTGACCGCCAGCATTACGGTGGAAAGCGCCCAGCTTTTGGGGCTGGTAGCAGGCATGCACGTGCTGGCCATGTGCAAAGCCACTGCTGTGCAGGTGCAGCCATGGCTGGCCGATGCCTCTTTTGCACCAGACAATGGCTGGTCTGCCAAGGTCAGCCGTGTCAGCGCGGGCGCGATGGGGGATGAAGTGGCGGCCCAAACCGCCAGCGGTTTGCAAATGGTGGGCTTTGCAGCGCCGCGAAGTGCCTTGCGTGCTGGGCGTAAGGTGCGAATGCATGTGCCGCAAGCGTCGGTTGTACTGGCTTTGGTGTGACACAGTGCCGTGAAACAGCGCAAAGATGGTCTATTTCGGCGGTGCTTTGTGCCATGGCGAACAATAATCCCTGGCACCATGTAGTGAATATCCGGGTGGGTCAACACCCGTAGGCTGACTGAGCAGCGGCTTTTTTGCCACAATAAGCACTTCAATGGAGTGGCTATAGCCTGCTCGCAGCAGGTTTATCTGAAAGAAACAGAGCAGTGAGCATTTTTAATCGGTTAATCACGTCATTAACAGGCAGCGAAGAGGCGCCGGTGGCGGCGACTCCCCGGGAACCTGCCGCCTCACGCTTTATGGGGCGCGAGCAAGCAGAGGTGGCTGCTGCGCCCGTCGTTAAACGCTTGAATGCCCCGGGCATGATTTGGGTGCACATCCAACCCGTCACACAGCGGCTGCTGTTGGTGTCAGAGTTGGGTGTGGCCAAAGGCGAAGACTTTACCCAGTCGATGCTGGACGACTTGCAGCGCGCCGGCTGGTGCGAAGAAGTGGCCTACCACGCCAGCTACGACCAGTATTGGAAGATGCCGACCCAGGAAGCCATCTTGCGCATGCCTGCGCTCTACAACATTCCGATGCCGCTGCTCAACCGCATCAAGCTCAGTAGCAAGCTGGTCAAGCAAGGCGAAGCACGCGGGTTCTGGATGCGCGTACGCATGCGCGCAGAGGACGAGTTGCAGGACAACGCCAGCTCCAGCATCTAAATCCTCGCGATTGAGGGGCCGCGTTAGCGATACAGGCAAAGGGCACAGCAGGTGCCCTTTGTTTTGCGCAATGCCTGTATTGCGCTCAGCGAATGGTGCCGGTGACAGGCATGCCCGCGAGCAAGCGCCACTGGGTGCGCTGGACAAAACTGGCATAGTCCATCGGGCGCGTAAGCTGCACATCACTGCGGTTGGGCAGCACATAGGCCCAGGCGCGTTGCCCGGCTTCGTCATAGACCAGCTTGAACAGATGACTGGGCACCCACACACCGTTTTGTCCCACCGTCTGGGGCTTGCCTTCATGCATGCTGCCGGAAAAGACATAGACATTGCCCACAGCACGCTGCACATATTTGCGCGTGTCCGCCTCTAACTTGGCCCAGATTTTGCGGTTGTGCACAGGGTCTTGCGGCACCATGTTGCTCAGCGCAAAGGATTGCGCCATTGCTTTGGCGCTGGGCTGGTTGGCGGCCGCAGCGAGGTGGCCACGGTCAAAGCCACTGCCTTGATAGTCTGACAATTGCGCCCGCTGCTGCGCGGGAATGCGACTGTCTGCGTAAAACTGGTCCGTACGCGCAATTCCGGCGGCCTGCTGCAAGCGCTGGCGATGGAGTTTTTCCACCACCACCATGGGCGTTTTGGTCAGGCCGGAGTACAGCACTGCAAACGCATCGGAACACAAGGCCAGCGGTGCCCATTGCGTGCTGATAGCGGCAACCTGCAACGGTTTTTGTCCGGGAAACTGTGCGGCGCATTCGGCGAAATCACCATGCGCAGGTGCAGACGCGGCAGCACTGGCATTGGTAGCCGGTAATGCCGGGGCATGTTCGAGTGCTTTGTCGAGGGCAATCCCGGGCAATGAGCCTGAAAGCTGGCGGATGCGCAGCCGCATCTGCTGCAGCCATTGGCGTGAATCGTCGCTGAGCATGTACTCCGGCGGTTGCAGGAGCAGGTTCAGCGGGTTGATTGGCTGCGAAAGAATGGCGTTACCGAACAGCGCCCCCCATACGAAACACGCTACGCGGCTGGTGAGCTTGCTGCGCAGTTGGCGTATCCAGGAGATCGAGGGAAGGGTTTTCTTTTTGCGCGTAGCCATGAAGACGTGCATGCCAGCCGAAAGGTTTGCTAGGGTGCTGATAGCATGCAGCGGGCGTAGTGTAAGGCTATGGCGTTGATTGGGTGTTAAAAACTGTATGTTGATACAGTGTTATTGCTGAGGCCACCAGCCTGCAGGCGAAAGATTCCAGTTTTTTCGTTTTTTTCGAAAATCATGCCGGAAAGCGTGCCTATAATCGTGGCTTAGCGGCTGTAGCTCAGCTGGATAGAGTACTTGGCTACGAACCAAGGGGTCGTGGGTTCGATTCCTGCCAGCCGCACCAAACGACAAGCCTCAGAACTGAAAAGTTCTGAGGCTTTTTCGTTGTTGGTCTCTGGTTTTGCCGCAATCAGGCTGGATTGGGTGCTTGCGTTGCCGGAATATGCAGCGAGAAAGTCGCGCCAGCCCCGACCTGGCTGCTTACGCTGATGCTGCCCCCATGCTGCAGTGCCACCGTGTGTACATAGGCCAGCCCCAGACCAATGCCTTGAATGCTGCTGCCCTCATGCTGCTGCTGGCGGGTAAATGGGGCAAACAAGCGCGCTTGTTCCTGCGCACTAATGCCTTCACCTTCATCGCGCACGGCCACTACCCAGTGCGCATCCGCCAACGTCAAGGTGCAAAACACCGTTCCTTCGACAGGGCCGTATTTGATGGCATTGCTGATCAGATTCACACAGGCGCGGCGCAGCATGCTGGCATCGCCCGCTATCCAGGCTTCAGCTTCTTGTGGCATCCAATCCAGGTGCACAAATCGGGCCTGCGCTGCGGCCCAGGTGTCATCAAGCGCATGGTCCATCACCTGACCCAGCTCGACGGGTTGCCGCTTGGCCTGTGCGTGCTGCGCCCGGGCCAGGTGCACAAAATCATCGGCCAGTGCCAAGGAGCTGCGGGCATAACGCTCAATGCGTTCCAGCAACAAGGGGGAGGCCGTGTCTTTGCCGAAGTGCTGCTCCATCTCCAGAACGGTGAGGATGGCGCCAATGGGCGCACGAATGTCGTGCGAGATGAAGTGCATGGCTTCATCGCGCTGAGCCAGTGCCTGGCGCATGTCGCTGATGTCTACGAGGCTGATCAACCAGCCGGTCTGCGCGCCCACACGAAAGGGCTGGCACAGCATCAGCAGGCTGTTTTGCAAGATATCAATGCCTTCACGCTGGATGGCTTGGTCAAGAGGTGCCAGCGCCTGCGCATCCCAAAGCGGCTGCAGGGTGCCGCGCTCCATGCTGCCCTCCAGCAAATCGGCCACTGGCTGGTGTTGCTGCAGATTGCGCCCCAGCGTGGTGGCGTAGCGGTGGGCAGCGCTGTTGGCCAGCAAGATATGGCCCGCACTGTCGCAAGCCAGTGTGGCAGAGGGCAGTTGCAGCAGGGTTTCTGTGACGAACTGGTGCAGCTGGCGCAACTGTTCGGAGGCATGCTCCACCGCTTGAATGCGATGCTGCAAAAAATCACCGGCCGGCAGATTGCGTGTTGCCAGCATCGGCAAACCTTGGTCTTGCAGGTGGCGCATGGATTGATTCAAAAAGCGGGCTGCGGCGTCCAGCCTTCGCCAGCTCCACAGCGGATAGGCCAGCAAGATGACCAACAGCGCCGCTGCTGGGCTGAAAGCTACTTGCCACCCGGCGGCGGCTATCCAGGCAGTCAGCACAGTCAGCGCTCCCAAGATGACGCCACTGAGTAAAGCCATGGACGGGCCACACAGCCCCAGCGCCACCAAGGCCAGCAACACAGGCAGGGCATTGAATGCACGGTTGGCCCAAGGGCTGGCGCTGGCGGTGTGGTTACCTTGCAGATCGCCGCTGAGCACATGGCCGATCAACTCAACGTTGTAGCTGGCGTGCTGGGCGTGGGCACCGGGCGTGACCATCGGGGTGGACAAACCGGTGGCCGTGACGCCGACCACCACGTGCTTGTTGCGAAAGGCACTTGCTGGAATCGTGCCGCGCAGCACATCGATATAGGCATAGGTGGTGAAAGGCGGCTGGCCGTCGGTAAATGCAATGTGCATGGGCTGGCTGCGGGCCCACGTGGGAGCGTTCAGGTGTGCGGTAGGCTCAGGTTTGCGGGCGCTGCGTTGGCACAGCGCGGGCGCTGGCTGCTCCAGGCAGCGCATGGCCAGGCCCAGGTGCAGCCAGGGTGCAGCGGACGGGCCTTCCAGCGCATAAAAGCTGCGGATGCTGCCGTCTGCATCACGCGGCAAGTGGACGTGGGCCAGCCCGGCAGCGGCCTGCACCAGCTCGGGCAGCGGCAACAGCGTAGGCTGATCGGCAGTGGGGTAAAAATTGGGCATGACCGGCAGCACCACCCGGCCGCTGGCAGCGATGGCTTGGGCGAGCAGCAGATCGTCTTGCGGGTAATCGAGATCAGGTTCGGTGAACAAAATGTCCATGCCAACGGACTGTGGCCTGCCTGCGGAAATATGCCGCACCAACTGCGCATGCAGGGCGCGCCGCCAAGGCCAGCGGCCAATGGCGGAGACGCTGCGCTCATCGGCCACCACCAGCACCACATCGGGCGAGGCGGCATGCACCTGCAGGCGAGAAGCCACATCCTGCATCCAGCCATTGGCCCGCGCGAGCTGACCGGGCCCGGACAGCCACAGCACCAGACCCAGCAGCAGGGCGGACATGCACAGCCATTCCACCGTCAACGAGACGTGCAAGGCGCGAGGGCACCAGCGTTTCCAGAATGGTTGAGTGGGGTGGTTCATGGCGATGCCGTGTTGCGCATGCTCTTTAAAAAGTGAGCTACTTGCCCTTGTATTTACTCATCTTCAAAGCTAAAACTATCTGATATTCAAGTAAATCAAGGGCGAGTAGCTCCTGTTTCTGATAGCCCTAGTAGGCAGGATGTTCCAGGCCCAAGCCTGTTCCGGTGGAGATGGCATTGCCCGATCCATCACGCACCAAAGGCAGTACCTGCACGCTGCGTGACGGAGAAAAGGCGCTGTTCAGCCCGGATGGGTCTTGCACTTGAATGCGAACGTGCCAGGTGCCGGGGGGCAGGCCAGCCGCGGTCCATTGGGGCTGGGTGAGCACGGTATCCAGCGTGGGCTGTGCGCCATCGGGCGTAGAGAAAGCTTGCAGCCGGTAGCGCTGACCGGCTTCGCCAGGCCAGTAAACCTGTGTCATGCCTGCCAGCGTGCGGGTTTGCACATCATCTGCCGAGGGCGTGGCCGGGCGCGGCGCAATGCGCAGCAGCTGTGGCTTTGAATATGGGCCTTGATCGCGTGCGCCTTGATCCAGTCCGCGAATGCTGGCGGTGCGCCACGCATAGTGGCCTGCCGGCAAAGCACCGAGTGCGAATTGGCATTGCGCGCTGTCGTTCACGTCCAACGCCGGCTGGGCAAAGTGCGAGGGCTCCGCGGCCATGGTGGTGCTGGGTAGTGCCGCGATTTGCAGGCGGTAAGCCTGGGCGCCATCTACGGGCGTGCAAAGCAGTTGTGCCTCGCCCTGGGCTAGCAATCCGCCCGGAGAGGGGGACTGCGTCAGCGGCGCGACGGGGTGCGCTTTGACTCGCAGCGGTGTCTGCGCTGGCAAGCCATGAATGCCTTGCGCGTCTACTGCGCGCAATTGCAGGTAGTAGTGGCCGTCGGGCAACGCAGCAAAGCGCGCCACGCCCGGCGCGAACTGCCCGTTGCGCAGCACCTGGTGACCGGCGGAATCTGCACGCACTTCCACATGCCAGGCTTGTGCGCCGGTGAGTGTGGGTAAGGACAACTCCAGCCACTGCGCATCTTCCTGGAGCGTGGGCAGGCTGCTGGCTTCAGGCGCAGGCAGCAAAGGGGTGGGCTGGCCCAGCTGACCATTGGGTGCGACGGCAACGCCATAGCCTGCGGGCAGCGTGGTGCCAGAGGTGGTGGGATGGGCTGTATTGGCCGCATTGGCAATGCCCTGAACGGCCAGTTTCCCGGTATAGAGCGCCGTACTGGTGCGGCCTGTGGGTTCCAGCTGCACGCGGAACTGCGTGCCCCGCACGCTGGTGGCCGCAACCGGTGTGAATACATCCAGGCGACGTGTGCCATCGGGCTTGCCGGGCACCTGGATTTCCATGCCACCTTGCTGCAGCTCCAACACGGATTGCAAACTGCCAGCGCGACCCCTGCGGCGCAACTGGGTCAGCTGCAGCTGGGATTGCGCTTGCACGCGCACGGTGCTGCCGTCGGCCAAACGCACGGTGACAAAAGCATCGGGCTCAAGCTGGATCTGGTCGCCCTCTTGCAGCAGCATATTGGGCGTCAGCGGGGCGCGTTGGTTGCGATGGTCAGTACGGCTGACAGTGGCGTTGCCTTGCAGGTAATCCACAGAGGCAGTGGCCGTGCGCATGAAGCGCAGCGGAATCTCCAGCAGGGCACCGGGGCGTAAACGGTAGGGGCTGGGTACGCTGTTGTGCGCTTGCAGTTGTTGCCAGAGCGTGGCATCACCCAGATAACGCCGTGCCAGTTGCTCTAAGGTGTCGCCTTGCAAAATGGTGTGGCGGATGTTTTCTTGCGCCAGGGGGTGCGTCTGTGTCTGTGCTTGCATGGCGCTGGGCAGCCCCAGCATGAAAAGGCCCAGTGCCAGGGCACCAGGCTGCCACACCCAAGGGGTACTACGGGAGCGCGAAGGGACTGGAGTGGCGGCTGGCTGCATCAGGCTGTATCCAGTCGGTAGCCCAGTCCATAGACCGCGGCAATCGAATGTGTATTGCCAGGGCGCAGTTGCAGGATTTGGCGCAGGCGCGAGACATGGGTATCCAGCGAACGTGACAGCACCTCCGCGTTGTGGCCCCAGACGGATTCGCGCAAATGGTCGCGCGAAAGTAAACGGCCAGTGTTCTGAAACAGCAACATGGCCAGGGCAAACTCACGGTAAGTCAACGCCACTTCCTTGTTGTGAAAGCGAACCGTGAGCGCGGAGCGCGTGAACGTATAGGGGCCAAATTGCTGCACATCATCCGTGCACAGCGGGTGCGCGCGGCGCAGCAGTGCGTTGATGCGGGCTTTGAGTTCCGGTATGCGCAGCGGCTTGACCATGAAGTCATCTGCCCCACAGTTCAAGCCTTCGACGATGTCGTTTTCTTCACTGCGGTGCGTGATAAAGAGGATGGGCAGCGTGGGCTCTAAATGCTCGCGTGCCCAGCGGATGACTTCCGGCCCGCTGGTGTCAGGCAGCTCCCAATCGACAATCAGCATGTCAAAGGTTTCGCGGCGCAAGTCATGCAGGCAAGCGGTGCCGGTGACATAGAGACGGAAGTTCTCCCCCATCTCCGTGAGCACGCGCTCCATCATGTCTAGGGTGTGTTCACGTTAATAGTTGACTACGTATGCAGGCGCTGACAATCCAGA
>JADMKK010000035.1 GCA_015478895.1 Comamonas sp.
GTCCAAGTTTTTGTCCGCATGCCCGGCGGGTCAGTTCTGCGTGGAAATCAACAATGAAAGCTTTTTGGGGAAATTGGACGACCTTTTTTCTTGCGGTTCACCGCGACAATATCGCCCATGATCACGCCGACCCACACCAAAACTGCCCATCCTTCCACGCTGGATACCACCCGTATTGACGATACGCGCATCAAGGCCGTGCGCCCGTTGATTACGCCCGCTTTGCTGCAAGAGTGGCTGCCTGCCGATGCGCCAGCCTTGGCCTTGGTGGAAAGCAGCCGCCAGGCCATTTCTCGCGTGCTGCAGGGTCAGGATGACCGCTTGATTGTGGTTGTCGGCCCGTGCTCGATCCATGACCATGAACAGGCGCTGGAATACGCACGCCAGCTCAAAGTGCAGGCCGATGCCTTGCAGCAAGACCTGCTGATCGTGATGCGCGTGTATTTTGAAAAGCCACGCACCACGGTGGGCTGGAAGGGCTACATCAACGACCCGCACCGTGATGGCAGTTTTGCCATCAACGAAGGGCTGGAGCTGGCGCGCAAGCTGCTGCTGGAGATTGTCGATCTGGGTCTGCCGGTGGGCACCGAATTTCTGGATTTGCTCTCGCCGCAGTTCACCAGCGATCTGGTGTCGTGGGCGGCCATTGGTGCGCGCACGACGGAGAGCCAGAGCCACCGCCAGTTGACCAGCGGGCTGTCTTGCCCGGTAGGCTTTAAGAACGGCACCGATGGCGGCATCAAGGTGGCTTGCGACGCCATCTTGGCGGCCGAGGCCCCACACGCTTTCATCGGCATGACCAAGATGGGCCAAGCCGCCATTTTTGAGACCCGCGGCAACCAAGACTGCCACGTGATTCTGCGCGGCGGCAAAGCCCCCAATTACGGCGCATTCGATGTGCAGACCGCCTGCGACATGCTGGAGAAAAATGGCCTGCGAGCGCAGGTGATGATTGATTTCTCGCATGCCAACAGCAGCAAGCAGCACCAGCGCCAGATTGACGTGGGCGCTGACGTGTCAGCACAGATTGCAGCGGGAGACACACGCATCACGGGCGTGATGATCGAGAGCCACTTGAGTGAAGGACGCCAAGACATTGTGGAAGGCCAGCCGCTGCAGCATGGCGTATCGCTCACCGATGCCTGCATCAGCATGGCGCAAACCATTCCTGTGCTTGAGCAGTTGGCCGCAGCGGTGCGCGCACGCCGTGCTGCGTAGTCATTGAAAGCATAAAAAGCCGCTTGCAGTGCGATGCTGCAAGCGGCTTTTTCTTGGCAGAGATGGTGCGGCTCAGTCCTTGAGCTTGATTTTTTTCTCCATGCTGGTGCTGGCTTTTTCTTCTTTTTTGCGGCGGTTAAAGACTTGCTTCATATAGCGCAGCTCCGTCGGTAAAAGCTTCTTTTCAGCCGCCACAAACTGCTCTTGCTCCTCTTCGCGAATGTGGTGCAGATACTCCTCGCGCAGCGCGGCAAAACGGCGCAGCCAGCTGGGGGATGCCATGTCGCGCGCGGCCAGGTCGGCCAGCATGTCGTCAATCTCCTTGTGCTCGGCCACGGCGTGGCGCGCATCTTCGGTGGTTTCAGGGTTGCGCAGCACGCTGGACCACAGCGCTTGCTCTTCAGCAGCCGCATGGCTTTTGAGCTCCAGCGTCAGTTCTTTGAAAAGCTTTTTGCGGTCCGTCGATTTGCCCGTGGTTTCCGACACCATGGCCAGCAGCGCACGGTGGCGATCATGGTCTTGCACCAAGCGGCCAAAGATGTCGGGGTTGCCGCGGTACTTGGTTTGCGGCGTGCTCCCAATGCGTGCAGCCAGATCGGGCGCGATGGCCTTGGCTTTGGCAATGGCGGTGCGCCTGGCTTGCTTGGGCTCCATGGCCTTGTCGAACTCGGTGCTGCTGGCGCGCGCGGGCGATTTTTTCGGGGTGCTCGTTTGTAGGGTGGTGGTAGGCATCGCGTTCACTTGGGTTAAAGCAATGCGGCGTGATGCCGCTGGAGCTTTGTTTGTAGCCAAGCTTGCCGGGGCGCTGCCGTCAGCGTGGGGGGCGCAGACCTGTAGGTGCAGGGAAGGTGCAGGTTGGGCGAGGCTGTAACGCTCAGGAAGCCTCTTTTCCGCCATCGTTGATTGAAGGCCCAGATGCCCGCTTGAGGCGGCCTATGTAGGACGAGAGCACAAAAAACATTTGCTTGTGGGAGCGCTATAGCACGCTTTCCTCTAGAGCGATTGCCTTGCTGTGGTGTTAGGGCGACAGACGCACACACCTTCAAAACCTAGGGGTAACACGTAGTATTGTAATGTGGTTTATACTTAGGTCTACGGGTTAACACTTAAGAGTTATACCGTAGCTGTGAGGCAGATGAGATGCATGCCAACAGCACCCTTGCAAGGCATCTCGACCATTGAAAGAACTGTCATGCGTCACGCCATCAACTCCCTGATCGAATTCATCCAAGAAGCACGCGCTGCTCACCTGGACATCGCGAATCAGTAATTCCCTTGGGGAATACAGCCACTGCGGGCTGTTAAAACTCACGCACGTGCAAATGCCCTCCAGCAATGGCTGAAGGGCATTTTTGTTTTTGGATGCGGCCTTGATTGCGCCCTGCCTTGAAGGGCGTGGCAGACTTCTGCAATGTCTGAACCCACCTTGCTCGTTGCCGACGATCACCCCCTGTTTCGCGCAGCGGTGCTGCATGTGCTGCACGAGCGTTTTCCGCAGTTCAAAACGCTGGAAGCGGCCAGTGCCTCCACGCTGGGGCTGGCGCTGCAAGACCACCCGGGAGTGGAGTTGGTGCTGCTGGATTTGACCATGCCTGGCGCACGCGGTTTTTCCTCACTGCTGCATGTGCGCGGCGAGTATCCCGAAGTGCCCGTGGTCATCATTTCCTCCAATGACCACCCCCGAGTCATTCGCCGTGCGCAGCAGTTTGGTGCGGCAGGCTTTATTCCCAAATCTGCACCTGCTGAAGATATTGGTGCCGCCATTGAGTCGGTGCTGGAGGGTGGCAGCTGGTTTCCGCCCATGGCGGCCGAGCAGTCGGTTGCCGATGCGGAACTGGCTGCGCGCCTGGCGCAGCTCACGCCGCAGCAGTTTCGCGTACTGCTGTGCCTGGCTGACGGGCTGCTGAACAAACAAATTGCGCACGAGCTGGGCTTGGCTGAAAACACCGTCAAGGTGCATGTCACCGCCATTTTGAAAAAGCTGCAATGCTACTCACGCACCCAGGCAGCCGTGCTGGTCAAAAGTTTGGAAAACGACCACGATATGTAGCTGCAAGTTGCTTGGAATGGTGCTGAACATCAGCTGCTGAAATAAGCATTGTTTATGACTCTAGCCCTTACTGCATAAGGGCAGATAGCTATTAAAAAATCTGCAGGAGTGTAGCGATCAGCCCCGTGGACATCGCCCCCAGTTGCCAGCGCCGCAGACGTTGCCATGTGGCTTTAGGGCGCTCCGTCCACTCGTACAGCACCGCTCCCGTGGCGATGGACAGCGCCACTGCCAGCAACATGCCCAGCGCGTTGGCCAGCATGCTGTGAGGGTGGGAGGCCTGCACTTCCGCGCTGACCAGCAAGCCCATGGGAAAGTGGATCAGAAAGATGGAGTACGAGCGCTGCCCCATCCACACCAATGGGCCACATTGCCCATCGCGCAGTGCAGGCGGCCAGCGCAGATTGCCCCCAATGGCCAGCACCCCTGCAGTTACCAGGGCCAGTGCAATGCGCTCACGCCACTCCATACCTAACGCAATGCCGCCCAACAGGGTGATCAGCACCATCCACAAGCCGCGCTGGTAGCCATGCTGGGCATGGGTGGCCCACCAAGCCATCATGCCCAGCCCATACGCACCGAAAAAGTACAGCGCCCACACGTCCAGGCTGCTATCCAGATTCCACAGCCATAGCGAAGCGCCCGTGCCCACCACCATGCCGGCCTGGCCCAGCCCAGACCATGCGGTTTGCTGGCGGCACAGCCACCACCACAGCAGGCAGAGCGCATAGAGCTGAAAGTCAATGGCCACATACCAGACCCCGGCGGAAATGGATTCCCAGTCGCCCACGCTGTGCAGCAACAACAGGTGGGCCAAGACGCCGTCCCAAGTGGGCGTCTCGGAGACGGATGGATGGTCAAAACCCAGCCCGCGAACTGTCTCGTTGACGACCAGCGCCACCACCAGCGCCGCGCTGTAAGGCACGCTGAGCCGCACAAAACGCTGGCCCAGCGGCTGCCAAAACGCGCTGTGCTTGGCAAGGCCTTGTGGCGCCAGCGCTGACGCTGCCAGATAGCCGCCAAGCACCAGAAACACCTGCACCGCCATGCGGCCTTGGTCGCGCAGCGCATCCACCAGTGCAGGCACTGCGGGACGCACCACATCGGCCATCGGGCTGTAGAAGACCAAGTGGTGCAAAACAATGGTCAAGCACGCGATGGCCTTGATGTGGTCGAGAGAATGGTTGCGGGCAGTCATACGGCGGACAGAGTGGGCGGCTCTGACAGCAACGGCCCAGGCGGCCGTTGCGCTGACACGCAGTAGGTGCTGCGCCTACTTAAGGGTTACAAAAAATCTTACTTGCCGACTTTGTCATTTACAGCATCCGTGGCGCTGCAGACCATGGCCCTCGCTATCGCCAGTGCCGCAATCAACTTGGCTTCAGTACAAGCCATCATTAAAAAGAGAGCTATAGGCCGTTGATGCATAAGGGCTAGAGCCCTAAAACACGCAGAATTAAAAATCGACCTGTGAGGGACCGGTCAATGCCTGCCCCTCTCAATCTTCTCGAATCCGCAGCAACGTCTGACTCATCAAGGCCCGCAACGCCGGTGGCCGCACCGGCTTGGCCAGAAAGCCCCAGCCCCGTTCCGCCGCCTGCCGACGCAAGGATGCATCACGCTCTGCCGTCACCAGAATCACGGGCGGTGCCTGCTCCCAGTGCTCGCACAGCTGGGTGTAGATATCGGGGCCGTACAGGTTGTTGCCCAGGTGCACGTCCAGCAGCAGCAGTTGCGGCACATCGTGGGCGTTGGCAATGGCCAGCGCATCGTGCGGGCCGCCGGCGTAAGGCACCTCGCAGCCCCAGCGCTCCAGTAGCGTGCGCGTGGCGGCGCAGGTTTGCGGATCGTCATCGATGTACCACGCCACACCGCCTTGCAGGGGCGCGTCCTGGGTGGGCGCATGCACCAGCAAGTGCGGCAGGGGCTGTGCAGCCTGGGCATTGCCCAGCGGGACTTCGACCCAGAATAGGCTGCCTTTGCCCAAGGTGGAACGCAGGCCGATTTCATGCCCCAGCAGCTTGCCCAGACGCTCCACAATCGCCAGCCCCAGGCCAGTGCCGCGGTCATCCGCGTGGCCCTCATCGAGGCGGCGAAATTCCTCAAAAATTTCACGTTGCAGACTTTCGGGAATGCCCGGACCTTGGTCGTGCACTTCAATGCGCACATGGTCGCCCCTGCGGCGGCAACCCACCACAATGCGGCCTTTGCGGGTGTAGCGAATGGCGTTGGAGACAAAGTTTTGCAGGATGCGCCGCAGCAGTGCCTGGTCGCTGCGCACATACAGGCGGCTGGGGCGGGTGCGCAGGTGCAGGTTTTCGCTCTCGGCCAACAGCGTGAAGTTGTTGTGCACGACCTGTAGCAAGGCATCGAGCGCAAAGTCACGCACATGGACTTCGAGCTGGCCCGATTCCATGCGCGCAATGTCCAGCAAGCTGGTGAGGATGGCATCTTGCGAGGCCAAGGCCGCATCAATGCTGTCGGCCACATGGCGGCCAGTATCGTCGTGCACGTGGCTGGGCAACAGGCTGGTGAACATGCGTGCCGCGTTCAGCGGTTGCAGCAGGTCGTGCACGGCGGCGTTCACAAAGCGGGTCTTGTAGCGGTTGGCCTGCTCGGCCTCCTGGCGCGCAGCCTCCAGATCGTGGGTGCGCTCGGCGATACGCTGCTCCAGCGCGTCGGCCAGTGAACGCAGCTCACGCGCAGCATTTTTATAGCTGGTGATGTCAGCGTAGCTGGTGACAAAACCGCCATCGGGCAGCGGGTTGCCGCGAATTTCCAGCACCGTGCCGTCTTCCTTGGCGCTTTCGTGCAGGTGGGGTTTGCCGCTGCGCAGGTGCTCCAGACGGCGTTGAATGGCTTCTTCCAGCGGTGCCGGCCCCAGCAAGCCTCGGCGGGCGTTATAGCGCAGCAGTTGCTCAATAGGCTGGCCGACGCGCAGCAGGTGCTGGGGGTAGCGAAACAGCTGGACATAGCGCGAGTTCCAGGCCACCAGATTGAGTGCTGCATCAATGATGACGACGCCTTGTGGCAGGTGCTCCAGGCTGCGCGATAGGCCCGTGTCGGCCTGTTGCGCCGCCTGCACGATACCGTCTTGCGCCGTGCGCAGCTCTTGCGCATGTTGCTGGAGCACGGTTTCCAGCTCCTGGCGACTGCGCAGGCGCAGGCGTGCAATGCGCTGGCGCTGGCGCACAAATAGCCACAAAAACCCTCCCGCCAGCCACAGCCCTGCCGCTGCAGCGGCCGCCCACGCGCTGGTGATGGCACTGCTGCGGGTGTCGTGCAGCAAGTGCATTTTCCAGTGGCTATTGGGCAGCTCCACGGTCTGTAGCAGCATGCTGCGCGGCAAGTCAGGGTCTTGCACGTAGACGAGGCGGCTGCCGTTGCCCAGATGCTGGCGCACGCGATAGTGCAAGGGGGCCAGCGTCTCGCCTTCGTATTGGCGCGTGGCTTGAAGCTGGGCTTGCGCCTGCTCGCTCAAAGGCTCCAGCATGCGATAGCGCCACTGCGCACGGCTGGTGAGGAAGATGATGCCAAATTCATCCGAGACCACGGCAATGTCAGAGGTGCGCGGCCATTGGCGCTCCAGCTCTTGCAAAGCAATTTTGATAGCTACCAGCCCAATGGGTTGGCCGGTTTCGTCATAAATAGCTTGTGAAAGAAAGTAGCCGGGCACGGTGGTGGTGGTGCCAATGCCATAAAAGCGTCCGGTGCCATGCAGCAGCGCGTCTTTGACGTAGGGGCGAAAGCTGTAATCCTCCCCCACGTTGTTGCGCTCGGCGCGCCAGTTGCTGGCGGCAATGGCAATGCCCTGGCGGTCAATCAGGCTGAGGGTGGAGGCGCGGCTGGCCCCATTGGCGCGTTCAAGCTTGCGGTTGAGGTAATCCACATCGCTGGCGCTCAAGGGGCGCTGCAGTGCTTGGCGCAGTTCGGTATCCAGCGACAAAACTTCCGGCAGGGTGCGGTAGCGATCCACCCGCTGGGTCAGGCCTTGCGCGCGCACTTGTAGCTGGCGCTGAAACTTGTCGCTTTCGGCCAGCAGGGCGCGCTCCCAGGTGAGCCAGCCCACGGCCAGCATGCTCAGCAGCATGCCCAGAAAAATCGCGAGGAAGGCCCAGATAGGGCGGCGTTGGAACGGCGCAAACATGGGCGCCAAGTGTGCCTGTGCAGGCAATCCGCAGTAGCGCTCATGGCCGCTCCAGGCGGTGCCAAGACGGCTGGATTGTGCGTAGTTCTACGTAGAAAAGGCCATTGGTTGGCTTGAAAAGGGGGCTTCTAATACCAATGAGCTATCGGTAAAAACCCGTGTGCGCAGTACAAACCCGACAGTCGCACCGACAAGGTGCATTTGTCTTTGGATCTCTCCGGAAGATTTTGTATGCAAGCCGTACCCGCTGAAGCCATGAGCCAGCTCAAGCTCCCGTTCTATCGCCAGCTGTATTTCCAGGTGGTGTTTGCCATCGTCGCCGGGATTTTGCTCGGCCACTTTGAACCGGCGTACGGCGCGGCCATGAAGGCATTCGGCGATGCGTTCATCAAGCTGATCAAGATGATCATTGCGCCGGTGATTTTCTTGACCATCGTGACTGGTATTGCGGGCATGACCCAGCTGAGCAGCGTCTCGCGCGTGTTTGGCAAGGCCATGGCGTATTTCCTGACCTTCTCCACGCTGGCTTTGATCATCGGCATGATCGTGGCGAATGTCTTCCAGCCCGGCGCTGGCATGCACATCAACCCTGCGGATTTGGACCAGAAGGCCGTACAAGGCTTTGTGAACAAGTCCAACGACATGTCGCTGACTGCCTTTGTGCTGGACATCATCCCCAAGACGCTGGTGAGTCCATTCGTGGGTGACAACATCTTGCAAGTGCTGCTGGTGGCCGTGCTGTTTGGTGTGGCGCTGGCCATGACCGGCTCGGCTGGCAAACCCGTGCTGACTTTCCTGGAGTCGCTGACACAGCCCGTGTTCAAGCTGGTGAACATTGTGATGAAGGCTGCCCCTATTGGTGCTTTCGGTGCGATGGCGTTCACGATTGGCAAGTTTGGCCTGTCCTCGTTGGTCAATCTGGCTGAACTGGTGGCTGCGTTCTACATCACCTCCTTTCTGTTCATTGCGGTGGTCTTGGGCATCGTGGCGCGCCTGTGCGGTTTCTCCGTGTACAAGTTGTGCCGCTACCTGAAGGCAGAAATTCTGCTGGTGCTGGGCACATCGTCGTCCGAATCGGCACTGCCTTCATTGATGCAAAAGATGGAGAAGGCCGGCTGCAAGAAGTCGGTGGTGGGTCTGGTGGTGCCGACAGGCTATTCCTTCAATCTGGATGGCACCAACATCTACATGACACTGGCGGCGCTGTTCATTGCACAGGCCTGTGATGTGGAGCTGAGCATTGGTCAGCAAATCATGCTGCTGCTGGTGGCCATGCTGTCGTCCAAGGGCGCAGCGGGCGTGGCGGGTGCTGGTTTCATCACTTTGGCCGCAACGCTGGCCGTGGTGCCTGAAGTACCGGTGGCTGGCATGGCGCTGATTTTGGGTGTCGACCGCTTCATGTCGGAATGCCGCTCCATCACCAACTTCATCGGTAATGCTGTGGCCACGGTCGTGGTCTCGCGCTGGGAAAAAGCGGTAGACATGCAGCGCCTGAACGATGTGCTCGATGGCAAGTCCGTTGCAGAACTGCCCATGGAGGTTGCCAAGGCGTAATGCCGTCGCGGCCAAGGTCTCACAGGGTGCTGACGGCCCCCTTTTTTGTGTGCAACGCCAGCGCGTCAGGCAATACCTCCTGCGTCGCATGACAATGGGCTGTATGACTATTGCTCCCCCTTCTGCTTCCGATGCCCACCCCTATGACGCGCTGACACCTGAGTGTGTGCTGGATGCGCTCAGCGCCCAAGGCTTGTGGCCCGATGGTCGGCTGCAAGCATTGGGCTCTTATGAAAACCGCGTCTACCAAGTCTGCCTGGATGAGCCCGTGCAGGGCCACGACAAAATGGTGGTGAAGTTCTACCGCCCCCACCGCTGGAGCGAAGCACAAATCCTGGAAGAGCATGCGTTTGCACAGGCGTTGCTGCAGGCCGAAGTGCCCATGGTGGCACCTCTGACGCTGCAAGGCAGCACGCTGCACCAGCACGCTGGGTTTGCGTTCAGTCTGAGCCCCTGGCGCGGTGGCCGCACGCCGGAGCTGGAAGATTGGGACACGCTGGAGTGGATCGGCCGCTTTCTGGCGCGGCTGCATCTGGTGGGCGAAAAACAAGACTTCGTGCACCGGCCTGCGCTCAATGCGCAGACCATGGGCAAGCAACCGATGCAGTGGCTGCTCGCCCACGCCGAGATGCCTTCCCATGTGCGTGCGCGCTGGCAGTCAGCATGCGAGGCCGCATTGGCGCAGGCCACGCATACGCTGCAATCATCACCTTGCCGGATCATCCGGCTGCATGGTGACTGCCACCCCGGCAATATTTTGTGGACGCCGCTGGACGATGCAGGCCGCGGCGGCCCGCACTTTGTGGATTTGGACGATGCCCGCATGGGCCCTGCGGTGCAGGACTTGTGGATGCTGCTCTCGGGTGATCGCATGCAGCGCAGCCAGCAGCTGTCGACTTTGGTGGAAGGCTACGAGCAAATGCGTGCCTTTGATCGCCTGGAACTGGCCTTGATTGAGCCTTTGCGCACGCTGCGTCTGATTCATTACAGCGCCTGGCTGGCCCAGCGCTGGAGCGACCCGGCTTTCCCGCGCGCCTTCCCATGGTTTGGCACGGAAGCGTATTGGCTGGAGCAGACCGCAATTTTGCAAGACCAGTTGGAGGCGATGCAGGAAGCGCCGCTGTATATCTAAGGTGTAGGGATGGCGCAGCCCAAGGTCGGAGTCATCCGTCTGCCTGGGCTTTGCATTGCTTACGGACGAAAAAAAGGCCTAGTGCATTGCACTAAGCCTTTTTTGTTGGTTGCGAGGGCCGGATTTGAACCAACGACCTTTGGGTTATGAGCCCAACGAGCTACCAGACTGCTCCACCTCGCGGTATTTTTGGGGTGGCGGTTT
This sequence comes from Comamonas sp., assembly GCA_015478895.1. Lineage (GTDB taxonomy): Bacteria > Pseudomonadota > Gammaproteobacteria > Burkholderiales > Burkholderiaceae_C > Comamonas. The sequence goes on from JADMKK010000035.1 coordinate 10,306, forward strand.
GAAAACATCAAGCCGCTGAACCGATGTCGCAATAGTACCACCGGTAATAAACCCCTATTTTCTTATTTCATAAATAAATATGAAGAAAGTGGTTTTTCAAGCGCGAAGCCCAACCATCCCCGTAATCACCGACGGAGGAAACATCCGCTGCTGCAGCCAGTTGGCTCAACGACGACAGCTATGAAAGTCTCGCAATCATGGTGTTTTAGGCATCTAGCCCTCATGTATAAAGGGCTAGATGCTATGGTTATTTAAAAATTCAGTTGGATGGATCTGCGCGCAGCAACTCAAACGCCATGCGAATACGTTGCCCGTCACGACCCAGTTTGCGATCCATGGGCAGGCGGCTCGCCCAGGACATGCGCGCAATAGATTGCTGCAGCACTTGGCGTGCATCGGGCGACAAGGTCTGCACCCAAGCCTTCCAGTGTTTGCGCGCTTCTGGCAGGGCGCTGGATTGCGCCAGGATCCAAGCGGTGGAATGGACAAAGCACAACGCATCGCGCGCTTGGCAAACCGGTAGTGGCAGGTGTGCAGCGGGGTCGTCTTCAAAATCGATATAGCCAATCACGCCATCGGGACAGCGCACCAAGTTACGGGCAAAGGCCTGGCTGAGCGTAGTGCCCGCCTTGTGCACTTTGCTGATGGCTTGCAGACCTTGCTTCCAAAGCACCAGCACGGTACTCGTTCCGCGCGACAAGGCATCTTCCATCTCGTTGCCCAGACTGGGGGTGGCCTGGCCCGGTGTGCCGAGGTGGCGCATCAAGAATCCATCCGCATGCACTGCCAGGACCTGCGGTGCGCGCAGGCCGCGTGCCGCAAAGTCTTGCAGGCGGCGCACTTCGGTGGCAACCGCAAGGCGGCCACCGGGATTGGGTACCGGGCTGAGCACCGGTACTTTGCACGCTTTCGTCAAGGCGCCCAGCAGGCGGTAGCGCCAGCGGGGGTTGAGTGCGCCCGCACGTTTAACCCACAGGGTTTCGTTACCTTCGTCATAACGCATCACGCTGTGCGGCTGGCTTAGCACATAGGTGTTCAGGAAGGCGTCGTAATCCATCAAAGCGGTCAAAGCGGGCACAGGTTCATCAAGTCAAAGCAAACAGGACTTGCAGCGTGGGCTGCAGACAATTACGCGATTGTGCCTTGTTCCTTGGCGGCAGCTGCCGACGGCTGGAGTGGCGGCGGCGCGATCTGGAAGGTCTGGGCAGAAGCACGCCCCCAGTACATTTTGAAGACGTTGTGCTGCTCGTCCAGCGGCCCCAGCAATGCGCCGGGTTCGACCCGCAGCACCGTATTGGCCAGTTGGTGTACCTGAGAATCATTGGTACGGCGCACGATATGGTGCGCGGTAATTTGTCCCGGGTGCTGCAATCCTGCGGCCTGCACTAACTCCTTGAGCGCGTGCATGGTGCTGCGGTGAAAGTTGGCGACGCGCGTGCCCTTGTCAGGCACCACCAGGGCTTTTTGGCGCCGCGCGTCCTGCGTGGTCACGCCGGTGGGGCAGTGACCGGTGTGGCAGGTTAGCGCCTGAATGCAGCCCAGCGCCATCATGAAACCGCGCCCCGCGTTGCACCAGTCGGCGCCCAGCGCCATCATGCGGGCAATGTCAAAGGCGGTAATCACTTTGGCCGCTGCGCCAATTTGCACACGGTGGCGCAGATTCACGCCGACCAAGGTGTTGTGCACCAGCAGCAAGCCTTCTTGCAGTGGTACACCGACGTGGTCGGTAAATTCCACGGGGGCTGCACCTGTGCCGCCTTCCGCACCATCAACAACGATGAAGTCAGGCGTGATGTCGGTCTCCATCATGGCTTTGACCATGGCAAACCACTCCCAGGGGTGGCCTACGCACAGCTTCATGCCCGTGGGCTTGCCGCCAGACAACCGGCGCAACTTGGCAAGAAACTCCAGCATCTCAACAGGCGTGTGAAACGCACTGTGGCTGGACGGGCTGATGCAATCGACGCCCATCGGCACGCCACGCGCGGCTGCAATTTCGGCCGTCACTTTGGCGCCCAGCAACATGCCGCCATGCCCGGGTTTGGCGCCCTGGCTGATTTTGAGTTCAATCATCTTGACTTGAGGGTCTGCTGCATTGGCTACAAAGCGCTCTTCGCTGAATGTGCCGTCGGGGTTACGGCAGCCAAAGTAACCCGAGGCTATTTGCCAGATCAAATCACCGCCATGCACACGGTGGTGCTGGCTGATCGAGCCCTCACCCGTATCGTGCGCAAAACCGCCCGTGCGTGCGCCCAGGTTCAGGGCCAGGATGGCATTGGCCGACATGGAGCCAAAACTCATGGCCGAGATGTTGAATACGCTGGCATGGTAGGGCTGGGTACACACGCCCTTACCTGCCAAGGGTTGGCCTGGCTGGCCACCAATCCAGACGCGAAAGTCCTGGCTTGCCACCTGGGTGGGTGTCATGGAGTGATTGATCCATTCATAGCCATTGGCGGCAACATCCAGCAGCGTGCCGAAAGGGCGACTGTCGGATTCACCCTTGCTGCGCTGATAGACCAAGGAGCGCTGGGCGCGCGAAAACGGCAGCGCCTCATGTTCGCCTTCAATGAAATACTGGCGCATCTCGGGGCGGATGAATTCCAGTAAAAAGCGCATATGCCCGATGACCGGGTAGTTGCGCAAAATGGAGTGGCGCGTCTGCCTCAAATCCATCAGCCCCACGATGCTGAGTGCGAGGGCGATCAGCGGAATCAACCACCACCAGTGGCCCCAGGCGACGGCAGCTACCAGGCCCAGCACCACGGCGGCGAAGCACAGCACCAGCACGGTGTAGCGGATGGGAAATAGGCCCAGAGAACGGTAAGGTCCATGCAGCATGCAGACAACTCCTGTGTAACCGGCACGGGCTTGGCCTGCGGGCTACACTGCCCAGCATCGGCCGCGCACGCGTCAAGCATGCAGTCCCGCCCCTATGCATTGATTGTGCGAATTCCAGCGCTATCACCATGCAGGAGACCGCCGAATTCGTACATGGGCTTGTCCCGCTAACCCAACAGAAATACACCATGGAAAACATCCAAAATGACACCCCCGAAGTCGAAGCCGCATTGAGCAACGACATGCTCGAAGAGCTGGACAACATGCTTGAAGCAATGCGTGAGCGTGCAGAAGAAATCCCCCAATGGGAGTTCTGCGACGGTTTTCTGACCGCTGTGGTCTGCACACGCCGCGAGCTTCCTGCTGCTGAATGGCTGCCCATGCTGCTGGGCGACGGAGAGACTTTGCAAGTGGCTGCAGGCCAGCCCTTGCCCAAAATCGAAGCCTTCGAGGACGAAGCCCAGCAAGCCCGCTTCTTGGAGCTGGCAGAGCTGCGCATGGCCGAAGTACGCGCCCAGCTGGACACCGAAATCAAGTCGCTGGAAGACGAAGCTGCCTTCCAGCCTGAAGTGATGGACACCCGTGGCGCGCTGCTGATGCTGCCTGAGGCAGAACGCGCAGAGCTGGAAGACGAAGAGATTCCTTCGCTGGGCCAAGTGTGGGCACTGGGCTTTATGTTTGTGGTGGAAAACTGGGCCGATGAGTGGGCCACGCCCCGCGACAAGGAAGCCGCCCAGTGGATGGAAGCCGCCATGGAGTTCGTGGTCAACATGACCGAAGACGACGACGGCGAAGCCACGCTGAACCTGTACGACGAAACCGGCCCCGCCTCCACCAGCCAAGAGCGCCTGGATGCATTCGGCGAAGTGGTGTGGGCGGTGTACGACCTGCGCCAACTGTGGCGCAGCATGGGCCCCCGTGTAGAGACCATCGTGAAGGGCGAACAACCCGGTCGCAACGATGCTTGCACCTGCGGCAGCGGCAAGAAGTTCAAGAAGTGCTGCGGTGCCTAAGGCGCTGAGTTTTTAAAAGGTCTGCGGGCCTTTAAAAATAGGAGCTGCTTGCCCAGTCTTTCTAAGGGTTTCAAATAGTTTTGTATTTGAAATCAAGGATTGACCAGGGCAAGCAGCTCCTTTTTTATTGTTCTGCCAGGGTCTGCTGCAAAGCCCTAACATCACGCTCCAGCACGTTTTCCTTCCATTTTCATTTGTATGTCTTTGCCTTTGCTTGCCCGCCTGCGTGCGGAATGGGCCCCCAGTGTTCCGCGTGAATTGCTCGCCGGCGCGGTCGCCACATTTGCCCTGATTCCTGAAGTCATCGCTTTTTCTTTTGTGGCTGGCGTTGATCCTTCGGTGGGGCTGTTTGCCTCGTTCATCATCAGTATCGTGATTGCCTTCTTTGGCGGGCGTCCGGCGATGGTGTCGGCGGCAGCGGGCTCGGTAGCGTTGGTAGCGGCACCTTTGGTTGCATCGCACGGTATCCAGTATTTGTTTGCGGCGGGCTTGCTGGCAGGTGCGATGCAGATCGTGTTTGGCCTGTGCAAGATGGGCGTGCTGATGCGTTTTGTCTCCAGCTCGGTGCGCACCGGTTTTGTGAATGCGCTGGCGATTTTGATTTTCGCGGCGCAGCTGCCCCACCTAGTGGGTGCCAATGTGCCCACGTGGGCCATGCTGGCGCTGGGCCTGCTGATCATTTACGGTTTGCCGTGGCTGGGCCAGCAACTGCGACTCAAGGCTTTGACAGCCATTCCCTCTCCCTTGATCTGCGTGGTGGCGCTGACGGTGATCGCCACAGCGATGGGTTTGCCCGTGGCCACGGTGGCCGATCTGGGGAATTTGCCCGATGCCTTGCCCCTGTTCGGCCTTCCCGAAGTGCCCGCCAGCTGGGACACTTTGCGCATCATCATGCTGCCAGCGCTGGCGATTGCCATGGTAGGGCTGCTGGAGTCGGTGCTGACTGCCTCGGTGGTCGATGAAATGACCAATACGCCGAGCAATAAAAACCGGGAGTGCACCGGTTTGGGCGTGGCCAATATGGCGTCCAGTGTGTTCGGCGGCATCGCCGGCTGCGGAATGATCGGGCAGGCCGTAGGCAATGTGAAATACGGTGGGCGTGGGCGCTTGTCAACGCTGTTTGCTGGTGTGTTTCTGCTGGTGTTGATGGTGCTGCTCAAGCCTTGGGTGTCGCAAGTGCCGGTGGTGGCGCTGGTGGCCATCATGGTGATGGTGTCGGCCTCGACGTTTGACTGGAAATCACTGGGCAATATGGTGCGCTACCCGCGCTTGTCCAGTGGAGTGATGCTGGCCACGGTGGTCATCACGATTGCCACCCACAACTTGGCGGCAGGTGTCATCGCTGGGGTGCTGTTGTCTGGTGTTTTCTTCACGTTCAAGGTGGCCAATATGCTGAGCGTGACCCACGAGGAGGACGCCACCACCGGTGTGCGCACATGGCATGTACGCGGCCAAGTCTTTTTTGCCTCTGCCGACGCTTTGGTGGAGCGCTTTGATGTGCTTGCTGTGGCAGGCTCGCCGGTGCGGATTGACGTCAGCGAGGCGCACTTTTGGGACATTACCGCCATCGGCGCGTTGGACAAAGTGGTCGAACGTTTAAAGCAGCACGGTTGCACGGTCGAAGTCATCGGAATGGATGACCGCAGTCAAAGTTTGGTGCAACGCATGAAAGTGTGAGGCCGGGCGCAAGAGATGCCAAAGCGAAACATCCCGCCAAGGCGGGATGTTTTGTCAATGAACGCAGGCGGTGTTTTTAGCCCAGGATATCTTCCGAAAAGATTTGCCACTGGCCTTCCAGCTTGCGCCAGTATTGGCGCACGGTGGTGGTTGCACCTTTTGTGACCTGGAAATTGACGATGCGTATTGCGCCAGCTTCTTCTTGCCAGTCGTAGACCGATACATCGTTGACTTCCAGCTTGGCTAAAGGGCCGAAGGCTGAAAGCTTGCTGCGCCGTTTGGCTAATTCTTCGGTACCTGTTAATTCAGCGCTGTAGAGCGTGCCGAGACTTTGGGTATCGGCCTGGCGCCAGGCAGTCTGCCACTGTGCAATTTGCTGCATGAAATTGTCTTGCTGCTGTTGTTGCTGGCTCCATTGCGGCGAGACCCAGTTGAGCTTCTCCACGATCAGCACAGGGGTGCGGCGGTCAATGGAGTCCATCAAAAAGGCGATGTCTGGGTTAGACAGCACGACACAGCCATCACTTGCTTGGGGCACGCGCGCAAATTGGTCTGAAGGTACCCCATGCAGCCAAATGCCGCTGCCGGTGCGGCCAAGTTGGCGGTCCCAGTCATTGGGGTAGTTCACGGTCAAGGCACCTTTGCCGTACAGATCCGGCAAACGCTCGCCAGGAATTTGGCGCCCCACAAAATACATACCCAGGGGTGTACGCTGATCACCTTCTGCCCGCTTGTGTACACCGTTACGGCCGATCGTCACATAGAAGTTGCTGACCAACTCCATGCCCTTGGGGCCATTCGAGAAGACGTACAAACGCGAACGGCTGGTATCCACGGCGATGGCGTGGCGCACATTGGGGCCGAGGTGCAAAAAGTTGCTTGGAATCATGCCTGGGGGCGGTAAATCCATTGCAGCTTGACGGCGGCGTTGCAATTCATTTTGCAGGCCCTTGTAGAACTCTTGCGGTCCAATGTTTTGATCGGCCACCCCCATATTGCGTTTGCTAGGATTTGCCTGGGACCTAGCAAGCTCTTCGCCGATAGGGACCCCGCCAGTACGCAGGCGCAATAGATCTGCATACAACAGCTGGGCAGCGCGGAAAGTGGGGATCTCTTGGGTCAGTTCTGTGACGGCACGGAAGGCTTCATTGATCTGCCTGCGTTCAATTTGCGCAAGAATTTCAACCAAACGGGCTTCGGCGACAACTTGGGCGCGCTGCTCTGCCGTGCTGCTGGCAAACGCTGAGCTACTCCAGCCCCCGCAGACCACAAAGCACAGAAAAGTGCAGTACGCCAAACAACGAAATTTTTCAGAGGCCATGCCCAAGAAACAATGCATATCTCGGAACATTACGCGCCTGTGTCCTCTCGAGTAATGAGCCATTGCCCGCCTTCTCGCTGTAGATGCAAGGTCTTGCGAGTCGTTGCTTTATAGCTGCCCGCAGCATAGTGCTGGCGGAAAGAAGCGGTAGCGGCATTGCCTTGAACAGCCACCTTCAATTCGCGCACCGCGACAGTGATCGTATTTTTGCTGATGATGCGATTTTTGCGCTCTGTTTTCCACTGGCTTAAGGTTTCGCCACTGGCAGGTTGAAAGCGTTCGCTATAGGTCGCGTAGTACGCTTTCATATCCTGGCTGGCCCATGCCTCAGCCCAGCGCTGAACGGCTTGTTCAATCTGTAAGGAGACAGCCAACGGCTTTTTCTCATTGGCGGACTCAGGTTGGGCCGGCTCTGTCTTCGCTTGCACGGCAGGTGCTTCGGCAACAACAGCTGGTGTTGTTCGTGGTGCCGGCTCAACAGCAACGGCTTTCGCAGCAGGCTTTGCTACTGGTTCAGGACTTTGCGTAACAGCCACGGTTGTAGAAGACGCTGCTACAGCGGTTTGACCAGGAAAGATTTGCTTGATCAGCAAAAGCTTGGGTTGAATGGCCTGACGGCTCCCGTCCAATTGCAACGCCTTGGCATAAGCATCACTGGCCATGCGGGCGTACAAGTCACCCAAATTCTCATGCGCCGTTGCATAGCTGGGGTTGGTTCTGATGGCTTGCTCCAGCACTTGTGCAGCTTTACGTTCATCGCCTTTGGCTGCATGCAGCACTGCCAAATTGTTGTAAGGCTCAGGCAGGCTTGGATAGCCCTGCGTCAGTGCGGTAAAGATATCAATGGCTTGGGAGTAGTTCTTCAACTCTGCGGCAATAACGCCCTGCAGAAATCGCATCTGAACATCGTTAGCATTTTGTTTGAGGTGCCCTTGCGCACGCCGCGCCGCTTCCTGCGCCTTGCCCTGATCCAGCAATTGCGTCACCTCCTCCACTGCAGACGGTGCAGCCCAAGCTACTCCGCCAGATACCGCAGCAACACAAATCAAGCCGGAGGTTGTCGCAAGGCGTACGTGGCGTGTGAAGGTGTTTCGTGCATGGAGCAAGGAAAGCACGGAAGCAAAAGACATAGAGGTACTTTCAACAGTCGAAGTTAGCAGCCAAACAGCGCATTTTCACTCGGCAGGGCGTCGCTGCCAAAAGCGGAAATTTTATTCGTTATTGTCGTTCTCCTCGGTTGGCGAGGAAGGAGGCCTTGACTGGCACTTTCAGGGCTACTGCTGAACCGTTTGAAAATTCAATAATTTCTGTCTCTATTTTTAATAGATTATTTCTTTTTATTATCTTGGCTCTTAGTTTTTTGCAATTGATGAATCGTATTTTTCTTCTGTTTGCACGGGGAACTCTCCTACATCGGAGTGATTACTATTGAATGGCGTTGTTGCATAAATCAACCTGCCGCAAGCTGTAGGCTTGCTGCATGAGCCAG
>JADMKK010000036.1:0-83055 GCA_015478895.1 Comamonas sp.
CGAGAGACGCAATTCCATGAGGCTGAAAGCTGTCTAGGAAAGGCTGGTCGATTCAAACCACGTAACTCAGAAGCCCGCTTCTCTGGTGGCGTGCTCTTGGGACGGGTTGAGAGTTCGCGTCGCGGAATTGCAACTTGCTCGGCGTGGTTGCTTGCGTTCATAAGTTGTCTTCAGGAACAAGAACGCCTGCCGAGATTGCTCAGGGCAGGCTGGATGGAAGGTGTAAATCCGCGACAGTGCGGATGTCTTATTCTCTAGGCGGTACGTGATCTGTCGGAGTTTCCGTGGTGCCAGGAGGAATGCTAGCAGCTGCCGCCCCCAAGGCTCCCACTGCACTGCCGACCGTTCCGCCAACCAAGATGCCTACGGGTCCGGCAACGGCTGCACCGACTGCTGCGCCAACGGCCACACCTGCTAATGCACCACCTCCAACCAGGGAAGAGGACATTTCTCGCGCTGATTCAGCCGGTGTCAGGCCGACTTGGGCGCCGGGGTCTGGATCCTGAGATGGAACTCCGTGCCCGGGTAAAGCCTGCTCTACAAGATCTGGATCGGTTGTTGGATGGATCGGATCAAGGTGGTCTCTGGTGCTCATGCGCTTCTCCTTAATTTGAAGCAAGAGAAAAGCTCCTGCGTGCAATCCAAGTTTCTTTGGACAATGAATGATGCGCAATCGTCTAGGCCTCAGTGCGAATGTCAGCCAATAGCTTTGTTATGTTTTCGAACAAATAAAGAAGGCCGGTTGCCCTTGTGGGATGTGTCACGGGAAGTCGAGAGGAACGGAGAAGACGCCCACGACCCGGCTGGAAACTCCAACAAAAATAGCCTCCTGGTGGAAGCTGCTTGTGTTTGAGTATGAAAAAACCGCCTTATTGGGCGGCTCGGTGAATGATCTTCTATTCCGTTCTGACCACCCGCTCTGAATCTTCATCCAGAGGAATGTCCGGCTCATCGAATGGCGCATTCTCTGGATGGGGCGGATCCTCTCCCAAATCAGGATCGTGTGAGGTCTGCTCGGGATAGGAGTCACCTACCGGATCCATATCCTCGTTCTCAGGGAATGACTTTGGCTGGTTGGGCATAGACATGATGTGCTCCTGGTTATCTGAGTGATCCCAAAGAGTGCGCTTAAACGCTTCAACTCGTTGTAGGAGAGAGGCAAGTCAAGGTTTCAAACCGCAACCTTCTGTCACAAGTGAATCGCCCTGGGTTTGAACTGATTCCAGGAGTTGAGCAGTTACGGCACCGCCGGGCTGGCGCTATCTTTTGATTGCCTTCAGGGCTGCACATTGAGACGTAGCAACTGTCCCTTCTCCTCATCCGTCAGCACATACAACCACCCATCGGGCCCCTGGCGCACATCGCGCACGCGCTGGCCCAGCTTGGGCAGCAGCGGTTCTACCTTCTCCACCTTATTGCCATTCAACGTGATGCGTTCTAAACGCTTGGCTTTGAGCGCGCCGACGACCATCTGGCCTTTCCAGCCGGGGTAGCGGTCGGAGGTGATGAAGGCCATGCCAGAGACAGCAATGGAGGGCGTCCATTGGTGGGCCGGCTGCTCCAGCCCGGCCTGGTGCGTGATGCCTTCGCCGATCTTGCCGCCACCGTAGTTCTCGCCATAAGTAATCACTGGCCAGCCGTAGTTTTTTCCGGGCTCAGGGCGGTTGATTTCATCGCCGCCTTGCGGGCCGTGCTCGTTCATCCAAAAGGAGCCATCGAGGGCTAAAGCGGCGCCTTGCGGGCTGCGGTGGCCGTAGCTCCAGATCTCGGACAGGGCGTCGCTGCGGCCGACAAAGGGGTTGTCCTTGGGCACGCTGCCGTCTTTGTGGATGCGCACGATTTTTCCCAAATGGCTTTGCAGGTTCTGCGCTTCTTCTTTGAAATGCGAACGTTCACCCAATGTCAGAAACAACGTGCCGTCGGGGCGCTCCACAATGCGGCAGCCAAAGTGCAGCTGGCTGGCTTTCTTGGGCTTTTGGCTAAAAATCACTTGCACATTGCTGAGCTGGGTCTGGTCGACAGACAATTGCGCCTTGGCCAGCGCTGTGCTGTTGCTGCCATTGGTGGCAGGTTCTGCGTAGCAAAAGTACAGCGTGCGATTGGTGGCAAACTCGCTGTCCAGCACCACGTCGAGCAAACCGCCTTGGCCGCCTGCTGCAATGGCTGGCAGTCCCAGCAGCGGCGCACCCAGCGTGCCATTGGCAGCCACCACGCGCATGCGGCCAGGGCGCTCGGTCACCAGAAACTGGCCATCCGGCAAGAAGGCGACAGCCCACGGGTTCTGCAATTTCTGTGCAACGACTTCGGGCTGGATTTGCAAAGCATGGGCGGGGCCCAGCAGCATACCGGCTGCCAGAGCGGCGAAAGAAACGGAGCGAAAGCGCATGGTGTTGTCTCCTTGGGTAGGGGGGGCTGCAAAGCAAGCACGCAGCAGAAGGCACAAAAAGTTGGCAATGATGGTGCTGTGGCCTATGGAGCAGGTGTATAAAACGCCTTGATTTATTCTATGCCGCCCGTGTGCGCGGCATTTTTTGTTCTGATTTTCGAAGAAAGGCCCCCCATGGGAGCGCAATGGAAAGCCAAGGGCAAGGCCTTGGCTGCAGATGCCAAAGGCAAGCTGTTTGGCAAGTTGGTCAAAGAAATTACCGTAGCAGCCCGTCTGGGCGGTGGCGACCCATCGAGCAATGCACGCCTGCGCATGGCGATTGAAGCGGCGCGCAAGGCGTCCATGACCAAAGAAACTTTGGACCGTGCGGTCAAAAAGGGCTCTGGCGTGGGCTCTGACGCGGTCAACTACACCAGCGTGATCTATGAAGGCTATGCCCCGCACCGCGTGCCGGTGATGGTGGAATGCCTGACTGACAACCCCAACCGCACGGCACCCAATATGCGCGTGTGTTTCCGCAAGGGTCAGATGAGTGCCGTGGCGTGGGATTTTGACCATGTGGGCATGGTCGAAGGTGAAGCCGAAAACGGTGCAGACGTGGAATTGGCCGCTATTGAGGCTGGAGCGCAAGACTTTGAAGCGGGCGATGAAGAAGGCGTAACCCTGTTTATCACCGATCCTTCGGATCTGGACACCGTGAGCAAGGCGTTGCCTTCACAAGGCATCAAGGTTCTTTCGGTCAAGCTCGGCTACAAGGCCAAGACCCCTATCAGCATGTCCAGCTTGACGGCTGAGCAGCAAGAAGAAGTGCAAGAATTCTTGGCAGGGTTGGACAATGACGACGACGTGCAACACGTTTTTGCGGGCCTGGTTGATTAACTACCTCGGCTGCAGTGCGCTATTGATGTAAAAAAGCCCAGACTTTGCAGCCTGGGCCATCAAGATATCAAGACAGTCTGAATCAAGGCCCACTTTTGCAGTGGGCCTTTTTTGCTTACTCCCTGTCTTCAGCTTCCTCGTACTGCGGAGGAGACTTGCGAAAGCCCTTGGTCATCCAGGCCAGGTAAACGATACCGACGGCTGCCCAGGCCACGCCAGCCTTGAGCGAGGTTTCTTCCACCTCCAGCCACAGCGCGCCAATCGAGATAAAGCCCAGCAACGGAATGATGAAGAAGTTCAAGATGTCCTTAGGGGTCTTCATGCGACCATCACGGAAGCAGTAGCTGCAGATTACCGACAGGTTCACAAAGCTGAACGCAGTCAGTGCACCGAACGAGATCAGGGCCACCACGAACTCCAGGCTCAGAAAACCTGCAGTCAGGCAGATCACGCCAGCCAGCCAGATGTTCAGCGAAGGTGTGAAGCTCTTGGGGCTGATGTAGCCAAAGAACTTCTTGGGCAGCACGCCATCACGGCCCATCACGTACATCAGGCGCGAGACGCCGGCGTGCGCGGAGATGCCCGAGGCCATCACGGTGATGATGGCAAAGCTCAGCACCACCGACTGGAAGAAGGCGCCACCGACCATCAACAGAATTTCAGGCTGCGTCTCATCGACCAGCTTGAAGTACTGCTCGGGCGAACCGGGGAAGTACAGCTGCATGAAGTAGGTGGAGATGATGAAGATGATGCCGGAGATCAGTGCCGTCAAGAAGATGGCGCGTGGCAGCGTTCTCTTGGTGTCTTTGGTCTCTTCAGCCAGCGAACTGAGCGAGTCAAAGCCCGTGAACGAGAAACACAGAATCGTCGCCCCTGTGATCAGCGCCCCGATTTCTGTCGATGCACTCCAGAAAGGGTTGAAGCTCCACAGCGCATCCGCACCTTGCTCGGCGATGTTGCCCAGCGCGTTCTCACCTGCGTGCAGCTTGGTGTAGATCAGGTAGGTGAAGATGCCGATGATCAGAATCTGCAGCACCACAATCAGGCTGTTGAAATTCGCCACAAAGCGCACACCACGCAGGTTCACGCCGACCATGATCAAGGTCAGGCCAATGATCCAGACCCAGTGGTTGACATCCGGGAACAGCTCTTTGAGGTAGATGTTGGCCAGCAAGATGTTCACCATGGGTGACATCAGGTAGTCCAGCAAAGAGGACCAGCCCACCATAAAGCCCGCGTTCGGGTGGATGGACTTTTGCACATACGTATAAGCAGAGCCCGAGGAGGGGTGCTTGCGGATCATGTGGCCGTAGCTGATTGAAGTCAGCAGCACGGCGATCAGCGCAATCATGTAAGACGTGGGTACGTGCTGCAGGCTGTCTCGCGACACCATGCCGAACGTATCCAGCAGCGTCATGGGCTGGATATAAGCCAAGCCGATGATGATGACTTGCCACAGGACAAGTGTCTTTTGGAGTTTGGCAACTCCACGGGAATCATGAGGGGTGGTCAATTTAATCTACCTCTTTACAAATCAAGGAGCGGTGAACTCGGGTGGCTTCGCCTTGGGGCGTTGGGGGAGCTGCGTCATCAGCAGCGCATGGTTCGAGAACGTGTGGGTACTGTCATCGGGCATGTGTATGGGCCTCGGCGGGCCTTTTTTCCTTAAAATTTTTGCGAACCATCTGCCAGCAAACATCAAGCAAATAGTGCGCCTACACGACGTAAAAACCCCGCTACGTGGTGACATAGCGGGGCCTTGGAAGTCGAGATCGTCCGCCAGCCAAGCTCCGTAGAACCCCTTGCACTGGCGCGCGCGATTGGGGTCGGATTCTAGCACCGGCATTTGCCTTCGCAAGGCAGTGGCCGCTGTCGAGGTGGTATCAGGGGCAAATACATTAATTTGATAGCGACTTGCCCTTGTATTGGCTCGATTTCAGTATGTTTTCATGCTGAGATTGAGCATCTTCAACGGCAAGCTGCTACTTAATTGGATGCTGTAACGCCCAATAAAAAAGCCCTTCGCGCAGTGCGAAGGGCTTGGAGATGTGCAGCAGTAGTACGGGTTTAGAAGCCGATCAGTACAGAACCTGCAAATTGCTTGTCAATAAAAGCGCGTGTGGACTCGCTTTGGTAAGCCTTGATCAGCTTGGGCACCCAAGGCTGATCCTTGTCGGCGGTGCGTGTGACCAGGATGTTCACATACGGGCCGTCTGCACGCTCCAGCGCAATCGAATCCTTTTTAGGATTGATGCCTGCAGCGATTGCAAAATTGGTGTTGATGGCCGATGCGTCCAGATCATCCAGTGAGCGCGCCAGCTGTGCAGCGTCCAGCTCTACAAAACGCAACTTCTTGGGGTTCTCCACCACATCCAGCGGCGTGGCCTTCAGGTCTGCATTGGGCTTGAGTTTGATCAGCCCTTGCTCTTGCAGCAGCAGCAACACGCGGCCGCCATTGGTGGGGTCGTTCGGAATGCCGAACTTCGCACCTTGCTGGAGATCCTGCAGTTTGGAGACTTTCTTGGAATACAAACCAATCGGGAAATTTACCGTATTGGCCACCTTCACAATCTTGTAGCCACGGTCTTTGATCTGCGCATCCAGATAGGGCTGATGCTGGTAGCTGTTGGCGTGCAAGTCGCCAGACGACAGCGCTGCATTGGGCTGCACATAGTCGCTGAATTCAACAATCTGAATCTTCAGACCATCTTTTTCGGCAACCTGCTTGACGTGCTCCATGATTTGTGCGTGCGGGCCGGCTGTGACGCCCACTTTGATGGCATCTTGGGCTGGGGCACTCAAAGCACCAGCTGTGGCAACAGCCAGCGCGGCTTGGATAAATAAGCGTTTGTTCACAATCGGGCTCCACAAAAAGTGATGCGTACTTTAATACGGCATCCTTATGTTTAATTGGAATAAATAACTATTTCTATATGCTTTTTTATTATTTTCGTGGTGCTGTCAGGCCATGAAATCCGGGGAGTCTTGCCTGGGCAAAGCCATCACGCGGTAAGCCACCACATCCAGGGCCGGGTAGCTGATGTCCTGGCGGTCTGTCCAGACCTTGGGCGTCAGAGGGCCGACCAAAGACACCACATCGCCTTCTTGCAATTCACGCAACTGGCTGCAGGGTACGGGGTCAAAAGCCACCACATTCACAAACAGGCTGCTGGGACCGTCGCCAGTATTGGCGCGCAAACCGCCATCTCCGACGGTGGCGCGCATGCGGGCCACCATGAAAGTCTTGCCAAAACGGTCGGTGCGTTCGCTGGGGTCTGTGGTCAATCGTCCGGTGATCAAACCTTCAATCATGTTTTTATATCGCTCTCTGGTCGGCCCCATTGCGAGGCTAAAAATAAAAATGAAAAACAAAAAGGGCTAACAGCGCGCTGTTAGCCCTTTTCTATATCAATGGTCGGCGTGGCGGGATTCGAACTCGCGACCCCTTGCACCCCATGCAAGTGCGCTACCAGGCTGCGCTACACGCCGACAAGACCTAGATTATATGCCGAAAAAAACCTCCTCAGAGGCTTGAACATTTTTCGGCTTTGGGCCAGTGGTGCCAGGCCTTCACAGTAGTTGGTACAGCACTGCGAATGTCGCTAGCAAGCAGAAAATTTTAACGTTATTTGTGAAAATGTTGCTGATAAGCGGCCATCAGCGCCATCTTCAAAAGCTATGTCGGGCAGCGAGATTGCAGCAGCCCTGCGTACAGCGTTGTACGCAGGGCTCTAAGCCGCTCAGATGTCTTCCAGCAGTGCGTAAGGCAAGGGCAATAGCGTCAACCGTGGGCCTTCGGCACTGTCCGCCGTCAAGGCTTCCTGCGCTGCACTGGTTTGCATGCTCACAATGGCTGCCCAACCGCCTGCCAAAGCAGGAGCCGCTTGCACGACAGTGCCTGCAGCTTGCTCGGCATCACTGGCGGCAAAGACTTCAGTGCCTGCCGTCAGTTGCTGCTCGGCCTGCACGATATAGGCGCGGCGCTTGAGCGTGCCCCGAAACTGGCTGCGCGCCACGATTTCCTGGCCGGGATAGCAGCCCTTTTTGAAATTAACACCGCCCACCGATTCATAGTTGAGCATCTGCGGCACAAAGAGTTCGTATACCGGCGCAGACACGGTAGCAATGCCGCTGGCTACTTCACTCCACAGCCATTGGGCCTCGGTCAACGTAGCGGCTTGTGGCGTTGCAGTGCCCACAGGCGCGACCCACAGCGCACGGGCTTGGCCGTCTGCAGGATAGAGGTGAACCATGTGGGCGTCACCCTGCGTCTGCAGCGTCCAAGGGGCTTGATCAGCATCAGGCACTGCACTGCCAATCAAACCGTAGAGCTGAAAATCATTGCTGGCATCACTGAGCTTGGCCTTGGCGCGCAGGACAAACATGGACAGGCGCTTGAGTGTTTGTGCCAGCAGATCGCGGCTGCAAATCAGCAAAATGTCATCATTGGCGCGTTTAAAGCCAATGAAGCTGGCCTGCATGCGTCCCTTGGCAGAGCAAAAAGCTGCCAGGCGTGCCTGCTGGTGATTGAGCAATGCAAAGTCATTGGTTAATTGACCTTGCAAAAAACTGGCTGCGTCATCGCCCTGTACGCGGATGACGCCCAGATGCGAGATGGGGGCAATGCCTTGGAGTGTCTGGGTCATAGGTGAATTATGATGCCGCTCTTTTTCTCAGGATGACAAAGCCCGTGCGACGCCTACTATTAGTGCTGCTTTTTTTGATAGCTATCGCTGCAACTGCCGTGGGTGCTGGAGCTTGGTGGCTGGGGCAGCCCTTGCGCACCAGCGGCTCCAGCCTTGAATTGGAGATTGAACCCGGCACTTCCCCGCGTGGCGTAGCGCAGGCCGTAGTGGATGCCGGAGTCGATACCGATGCACGCTGGCTGTACTACTGGTTTCGTCTGTCGCAGCAAGACCGCCAGATTCGCGCGGGCAATTATGAAATCACCGCAGGCACTACGCCCCGCAGCCTGCTGCAAAAGCTGGTGAGAGGCGAAGAAAGTCTGCGAGCTCTCACGATTGTGGAGGGCTGGACATTTCGCCAAATGCGCGCCCAGATGGGGAACAACGAGTTTTTGAAGCACGACACTGCGGCAATGAGCGAGGCAGAAATCATGGCGGCACTGGGCAAGCCCGGTGTTGCCGCCGAGGGGCGCTTCTTTCCGGACACCTACACTTTTGCCAAGGGTAGTAGCGAGCTGGCAGTGCTGCGCCGTGCGCTGCGGTCGATGGAACGCCATCTGGAAGAAGTATGGGCGCAACGGACGCCTGACACGCCGCTGAAAAATGTCGACGAAGCTTTGATTTTGGCCAGCATCGTAGAAAAGGAAACGGGCCGTGCCAACGACCGGGGGCAAATTGCAGGCGTTTTCGTGAACCGGTTGCGCATTGGCATGCGTTTGCAGACCGACCCTACGGTGATCTACGGCCTGGGCGAGGCCTTTGATGGCAATTTGCGCCGCAGCGATCTGCAGGCTGATACGCCCTGGAATACCTACACCCGCGCAGGTTTGCCGCCCACGCCGATTGCGCTGCCGGGTAAAGCGTCGATGATGGCGGCTGTACGTCCCGACCCCACCAAGGCCTATTACTTTGTGGCCCGTGGCGACGGCACCAGCTATTTCAGCGCCACCTTGGATGAGCACAATCGTGCCGTGAATCGCTACCAGCGTGGCGGCAAGTAAAGACACAGGCTGCAGCGGCTTCAATAGGGCTGCTGGGCATTGCCAACATAGAGACTCGTTTTGACAGACACACGCACGACTGGACTTTTTATTACTTTTGAAGGCATTGATGGCGCAGGCAAGTCCTCGCACATTGAAGCCTTGGCGCAAGCATTTCAGGAGGCCGGACGCACCGTCACTCTCACCAGAGAGCCGGGTGGCACGCCGCTGGCGGAAAAGCTGCGCAATTTGCTGCTGCACGATGCGATGGATCCGCTGACCGAGGCGCTGGTGGCTTTTGCTGCACGGCGCGATCATCTGGTGCAGGTCATTGAGCCCGCGCTGGCACGCGACGAAGTGGTGATCAGCGACCGTTTTACCGACGCCACCTTTGCCTACCAAGGCGCAGGGCGCGGATTTGATTGGGGCAAACTATTAATACTAGAGCGTATGGCCCAGACTGGGTGCGGGCTAGAGGCCAATTTGATGCGAAGTCCGGATTTGACCATCTGGTTTGACCTGCCCGCCGCTGTGGCTGCGGAGCGCCTGGCCACTGCCCGTGTGCCAGATCGCTTTGAAGCACAGCCCCAAGAATTTTTTGCTGCCGTGGCCAGTGGCTATGCACGCCGCTGTGAGGCAGCGCCCCAGCGCTTTGCCCGCATTGATGCGCACCAGCCGCGTCAGGCTGTGTGGCAACAAGTTGTCGAGGCACTGCAAGCACGCGGCCATTTGCATGCGGTGCGGGGTGTTGCTGCGTGAGTGCCAGTACCCATTCATTGGCCCCTTGGCTGCAGCAGCAGCGCACTGCTTTGCTCGCGCAGCGCGGCCATGCATGGCTGCTGCAAGGCCCCTCGGGCATGGGGCAGTTTGAACTTGGCATGGCCATGGTGCGCGCGTGGCTGTGTGAGCAGTCCACTGCGCATGGCGCTTGTGGTCATTGCACCAGCTGTCACAGCATTGACGTGCATGCCCATGCAGACCTGTGCGTGTTGATGCCAGAAGTGGACATGCTGCAGCGCGGCTGGCCTCTGAGTGAAAAGGCGCAGGGCGAAATTGACGACAAAAAGCGCAAGCCCAGCAAAGAAATCCGCGTGGATGCCATGCGCGATGCGGTGGAATTTACGCAGCGCACCAGCGCCCGAGGCAAGGGCAAGGCGGTATTGGTCTACCCGGCAGAACAAATGAACGCCATTACCGCCAACGCGTTGCTCAAAACCCTGGAAGAGCCGCCAGGCGATGTGCGCTTTGTGCTGGCCACTGAAGCGGCCCACCAACTGTTGCCTACTATTCGCAGCCGCTGCCTGGCCCATACGATGGCGTGGCCGCAAGAAGTTGAAATGCAGCAATGGCTGCAGCAGCAGGGCGTGAGCGCTGAAGCTGCGCAGGCGTGGCTGCGCGCAGCTGGTGGCCGTCCGATGGATGCTTGGAGCATGGCGCAGGCGGGCAAGGGTCTGGACGTTTTTCAGCGCCTGCCCAAGGCCGTGGCCGCAGGCGATGTCGCCATCTTTTCGGACATGGCGCCGCCCGAAGTGGTGCAATGGCTGCAAAAGCTGTGTCATGACCTGATGTGTGTGGCGCAGAATGCGCAGCCGCGCTACTTTGAGCCCGCAGACCTGCCCAAAGCGCCATCGGCCATGATCCTGGCCCGCTGGGCCAAATCCTTGGGCCAAGAGGCGCGCACGGCGGATCATCCCTTTAATGCAGGTTTAATGACCGAGGCGCTTGTGGCGCAAGCCCGCACAGTTCTACACTCCAAGGCTTAAAGAACGTTACAGCTTTTCGGATTTCACCCTATGAGCACGCAGCCCACACCTCCGCGTCCCAGTGTTTTGCAACTGGCCCTGAAAGAAAAGGGGGCTTTGTATGCGGCCTACATTTCCTTGTTCGCAGAGGGCGGTATTTTCATCTCCACCCCGCGTGAATTTCGCTTGGGTGACGATGTATATGTGCTGCTGACCCTGCCTGAAGACCCGCAGCGCTACCCTGTAGCGGGCAAAGTCGGCTGGGTGACGCCCCCGGGCGCGAGCGGCCAGCGCACGCAGGGCATTGGCGTGCGTTTTCCCAAGGATGAGAAGTCCGTGCAGCTCAAAATCAAGATTGAGCAGATGCTGGGCACCTCGCTGGGCTCTGATCGCCCCACGCAAACGCTGTAGGCCATTGGCTTTTTTCTGTCATGCCGGCTTAGGTGTTGCCTAAGTCGGCATTGTTTTTTGTACGATCAATTGCAGATGTTTACCGATTCCCACTGTCACCTGAACTTCCCTGAGCTGTCCCGCAACTTGCCTGCCATTCAAGCGGCCATGGCGCAGGCGCAAGTTACGCGCGCTTTGTGCATCTCTTGCACCATGGAAGAGTTTCCTGACGTGCATGCGCTGGCCACTGCGCACGACAACCTGTGGTGCACCGTGGGTGTGCATCCCGATACCGAACACATGACCGAGCCCAGTGTGCAAGACTTGGTCGCGCGCGCTGCGTTGCCGCGCGTGGTGGGCATTGGTGAGACTGGGTTGGACTACTACGGCATGGAAGACCGCAAGGGTGGTCGCACGATTGCCGATATGGAGTGGCAGCGCGAACGCTTTCGTGTCCACATTCGTGCCGCACAGCAATGCCGCAAGCCTTTGGTGATTCACACCCGTGCGGCTTCAGAAGACACCCTGCGCATTCTGAAAGAAGAGGGCGAAGATGCTTCCAGCACCAGCGCGGGTGGCGTATTTCATTGTTTTACCGAAAATCTGGAAGTGGCCAAGCAGGCGCTGGACCTGGGCTTTTACATCTCGTTTTCCGGCATTGTGACGTTCAAGACGGCGCAATACTTGCGCGACGTGGCCGCCTTTGTGCCCGCCGACCGTATCTTGATCGAGACCGACAGCCCTTATCTGGCCCCCGTACCTTACCGGGGCAAAACCAACAGTCCCGCCTATGTGCCGTTTGTGGCCCAGCAAGTGGCACAGGTGCGCGGAATGCACATTGAAGAGGTGGCGCAATTGACCAGTGATAACTTCAACCGTTTGTTCCAGGGCGTGGTGTCTGCATGAAGCGCCGCGCCTGTTTGCAATGGGCGGGCGCTGCCGCACTCTTGGCCCTTGCAGGCAAGGTGCAGGCCAGTGCGTTTGAAGACTTTCAGGTCGCCATCGTGCGTGACAACTATGTGCTGATGCAGCAGTTGCTCCAGCGTGGCATGGACCCCAATACGGTCGATGAACGCGGCCGGCCAGGTCTGGTGCATGCCATGCAGATGGAGTCGCTGCGGGTGGCACAAATTCTGGTGCGTGCGCCGGGTATTCGTATTAACCTCGCCACCCCGCAGGGCGAGACCGCTTTGATGCATGCCTGCATCAAAGGGCATCTGAACTGGGTGCGCCAATTGCTGGCGATGGACGCCAAGGTCAACCAGCCCGGCTGGGCGCCGCTGCATTACGCGGCCAGTGCCGACTTGCCGGACAGCGTGGCCATCGCTGCCTTGCTGCTGGAGCAGCATGCCTACATTGATGCGGAGTCTCCGAACAAAAGCACACCCTTGATGCTGGCGGCGCAATATGGCTCTGAGCGCATGGTTCAGCTGCTGCTGGATGAAGGTGCGGATCCGCAGTTGCGTAACGAGCAGGGCCTGACCGCAGTGGACTTTGCCCAGCGCTCTGAGCGCGAATTTATGGTGCGCCTATTGCAATCGGCACACCGCGCATCGCGCCGCACCCAGTCCAGCTGGTGAGCGTATTGAAAAGATAGCTACTCGCCCTTGCTGCATAAGGGCTAGAGGCCTAAAAGACTCAAAAAGCCTGTGGGCCTTTCTTACGCGGATTCAATGCTGTCCGTGCTGAAAGTGGGGCCTGCCGTACCGGGCACCCAGCCGGGGTAGGTTTCCATGATTTCGGCAAACAAGGCGGAATCAATCCAGCGCTGCAGCCAGTCTTGCAAGTGGGGCCAGGGATGCTCGGCCCATTGCGCTTCATCAACGCGCGCAAACTGGCGCACAAAAGGGCGCAGGGCCATGTCGGCCAGGCTGGGGTGCTGCCCAAACAAGTAGCCGGTTTCGGCCAGTTGCTCGTCCAGCGCTGCCAGCCAGGTGATTGCATCTGTCTGGGCCTGAGTTACCTCTTCTGCGCTGTAGCGCTCGGGGTATTTGCAGCGGTCCAAGGCCTGTTTGAAGAAGCTGTCATTGCGCGCAATCAGGGCCATCATCTCGTCGAGCGTGCCCTGCGTGGGAGTGAGCCAGCCATCCGGGTCATTGGCGCGCAGCGCGTGCAGCATGATCTCCAAGCTTTGCTCCAGCACCTTGCCATCCTGCAGCGCCAGTACAGGCACAGTGCCTTTGGGCGAAGCATCCAGCAGCGCCTGTGGTTTGTTGCGCAGGTTGATTTCTCGCAGCTCGCACGCCAGCCCCGCATGGGCCAGTGCCAGACGCGCACGCATCGCGTAAGGGCAACGGCGAAAGGAATACAAAACGGGCAGGGCAAAAGCTTGGCTCATGGATCAATCAGTGCGTAATGCAGGGCAAGTGAATCGAAGCGGCAACTGTACCCGCACTGGGTGCAAGCCGGAACGTACTGGTCAAAGGGCAAGCACGCCGGTCTGAATAGCGTCAGCGGCCACAAAAAAGGAGACCGAAGTCTCCTTTTTAATAGCTGCTTGCCAAAGCTGGATCAGCCGCAAGCGCCAATATAGCCACAAGCGGTGCAGAAGCTGCAGCCGTCTTTCTTGATCACGGCATGGGCGCCGCAATCGGGGCATTTTTTGCCGCTCATGGTTTGGCTGTCCGCTACTGCAACCAGGGGTGCTGGAGCAGGGGCAGCCGAGGTCGAAGGCGCGGGCTGGGCTTCCCCACGATTGGCAATGATGGCCTGGATGGCGTAAGCCAGCAAAGCCACTTCACTCTCGTGCCACAGAGGCATGCGGGTGCCGTCCGCCTTGTCCATCCAGCCGTAGCGGATGGGGCCCCGGTCCCAAGCGACTTTTCGTAGATCGTCCAGCGCCTTGTCCAGGAAACCACCGCGTGCGGCCAATGACAGCGAACGCATGGTGGCGGTGATCCATTGCTGGCTCTCACCGGTCTGGCCCACGGGCATGAAGAACTCGATGGGGCGCTCCAAACCATCGACATTCATAAAGCTGACCACCAAGTACAGGCGGCGGGCACCGTCGTGCGTGAAGTACTCGATCTTGTCGACCACTGCATTGAGCGGGCCTTCAGGGCGGCGCTCGACCACCGCCGCAATACTGCTGGTGGTGACGGACGGCTTGGGCGCTTCGTTAGCAGGCGCAGGGGCAGGCGCATCCACCGACAGCACGGCACCGAGGGTGTCGTTGGGGCGGTAGGTGGCGCAGCCCTTCAGGCCCGCCGTCCAGCTTTCCATGTAGAGGTTCTTGAAGTCCTCAAAGGGGTAGTCGACCGGAATGTTGACCGTCTTGGAAA
The DNA here is from genome assembly GCA_015478895.1 of Comamonas sp. Taxonomy (GTDB): domain Bacteria; phylum Pseudomonadota; class Gammaproteobacteria; order Burkholderiales; family Burkholderiaceae_C; genus Comamonas. The sequence continues at coordinate 14,344 of JADMKK010000036.1, forward strand.
TCGCAGTGTCGATGTAGGGCTGCACCGTGCGCATCATGGCCACGTGCTCGGCCGCCGACATTTCCAGCGCGCTGACAAAGTATTCGGGCAGGGCTGCATCTTGGCCAAACTGGGCCTTGTACAGGCGGTAAGCATGGTCTTCGACGGTGTAGAACGCGTTGCCGCCGTCAGCGGTGCGTTTTTTGCGGTTGTAAGCCCACGAAAACGGTGGCTCGATGCCGTTGGATGCATTGTCCGCAAAGGCCAGTGACACCGTGCCTGTGGGCGCAATCGACAGCAAATGGCTGTTGCGAATGCCATGCTGGCGAATTTCTGCGCGAATGGACTCCGGCAGGCGCTGGGTAAAGCCGCTTTGCAGGTACTTGTCCGCATCAAACAGCGGGAATGCACCCTTTTCCTTCGCCAGCTCCACCGAGGCCAGGTACGCCGCATCGCGCATATCGCGGGCAATCGCTTCGCCTTGGGCCACGCCTTCAGGGCTGTTGTATTTCAGGCACAACATGATGAGCGCATCGCCCAGACCCGTAAAACCAACGCCAATGCGGCGCTTTTGCTGTGATTCCTTGTGCTGCTCAGGCAGGGGCCACACCGTAGCGTCCAGCACGTTGTCCAGCATGCGCACCTGAATGGTCACGGCAGCGCGGAAAGCTTCCGCATCAAAGCTGGCCTGGGGTGTGAACGCATCGCGCACAAACTTGGTCAGGATGATGGGGCCCAGATCGCAGCAGCCGTAGGGCGGCAGAGGCTGCTCGCCGCAAGGGTTGGTGGCTGCAATGGTCTCTGCGTAATAGAGGTTATTGTCGGAGTTGATGTTGTCCAAAAACAAAATGCCGGGTTCTGCGAAGTCGTAGGCAGACTTCATGATGGCATCCCACAGCTCGCCCGCTGTGGTGGTGCGGTAGACCCACAGGCCGTCCTCACGCTGGTAGGCGCCGCCTTCGATTTGCACTTGCGAGGGCACAGCCTGGTGGATCAATTCCCACTGGCCGCCGTCGCGCACGGCTTCCATGAAGGCGTTGGAGACGCCCACGGAGACGTTGAAGTTGTTCCAGCGGCCCTTCTGGCGCTTGGCGGTGATGAACTCCATGACATCGGGGTGATCGATGCGCATTACGCCCATCTGCGCGCCACGGCGGGCACCGGCAGATTCCACGGTGGTGCACGATGCATCAAACACATCGATGAACGAGCAAGGGCCCGACGCATACGAGTTGGTGCCCTTGACGCGGGCACCTTTGGGGCGCAGGTTGGAGAAGTCATAACCCACACCGCCGCCGCGGCGCATGGTTTCTGCGGCTTGTGACAGGGCGGTGTAGATGCCGGGGTTGCCGTTTTCATCAAAGCCATTGGTGGCGTCGGCCACGGGCTGGACAAAGCAGTTGATCAGCGTGGCTTTGGTGTCCAGACCGGCTGCGGCCATGATGCGGCCTGCGCCAATGGCACCAGCTTGCATGTTCTGGAAAAACTTCTCTTCCCACTCGGCCCGCAACTCAGGCTTTTCCTGGGCGGCCATGGCTTTGGAGACACGGCGGAACAGGTCCTCGGCGGTGTGTTCGCCAGCGGCCAGGTATTTCTCGGCCAAAACGTCTTGGCTGATGGGTTGGGTGTTCAAAGAAGTCATTGCGTCTTCGTTGGATTACTAAAAGCACTGTGCCGCCCCAGGCGCTACACAGGACTGTGGGTATAAAAAACAGAGCCGGACGTTCAAACGTCCGGCCTTGATGCTTGCTGGTGTCCTAAAGCTATGCCAAAGCTTGACTTTAGACAAGGCCGTAGTTGTACCGAAAACCCGCTTTGCAGGTGCGCTGGACGCAAGAAATGGCCCGCGCCACAAGGTCATAAATTGGCATTGCTGCAAGCTTCTGGCATTGGGCAGCACTGCCTTGTCCGGGAAGATTCTAACGATTTAGAAAACAACAAAATCCGAGTCAGTAAAGCAAAGTAGTAGCTACAGGCCCTTGATCTAAAAAGGGTTGGAAGCTATTTGAGCGTAAAAGCGCGCAAATCTTTTTTTGACTGTTACAAGTGTTTGACCAGCACCTGGCTTTTGCGATTCCAGTTGTACTTGTCCTTGCGCGCCTCGGGCAGCCATTCGGGGCTGACGGGCTGAAAGCCGCGCTTAATGAACCAATGCATCGTACGGGTTGTGAGTACAAACAGACTGTCCATGCCGTCGTTGCGCGCGCGCTGCTCGATGCGTTTGAGCAGCTTTTCGCCGTCGCCCGTGCCTTGGGCCTTGGGCGAGACGGTCACAGCAGCCATCTCTGCCGTGCGCGCTTCCGGAAAGGGGTGGTAGGCCGCGCAGCCAAAGACCACGCCATCGTGCTCGATGACCGTGTAGCTGGAGATATCGCGCTCAATTTCCGTACGGTCACGTTTGACCAGCGTACCGTCGTTCTCGAACGGCTCGATCAGCTGGATGATGCCGCCCACGTCATCAATCGTGGCTTCGCGCAGCTCTTCAAGTTTTTCATCGATCACCATGGTGCCGATGCCGTCGTGCACATAAATTTCCAGCAGCAGCGCGCCATCGACCGCAAACGGCAGGATATGGCTGCGCTCGACGCCATGCTCGCAGGCGCGCACGCAGTGCTGCAGGTAAAAGCCGGTATCAGTAGGCACTTGGGGCGCGGGCAGCTTGGACAGCAGCTTGCGCGCCTGCGCCAGGGGCAGTTCGGTATCGATGGGGTTGTCGTCGCCCTCGGGCTCGCCGGGGTGGGTGCGCACACCGGCCACCTCGGTCAAAAACAGCAGCTTGTCGGCCTTGAGTTCGCTGGCCACGCGGGTGGCGACTTCTTCCATGCTCAGGTTGAAGGCTTCGCCAGTAGGGGAGAAACCAAATGGCGACAGCAGCACCATGGCCTCGGAGTTCAGTGCGCGCTCGATGCCATCCACATCCACCTTGCGTACCAAGCCGGAATGCATGAAATCCACGCCGTTGACGATGCCTACGGGCCGCGCCGTCAAAAAGTTGCCGGACATCACGCGCACGCGCGCACCGGCCATGGGGGTGTTGGGCAAGCCTTGGCTAAAGGCAGCTTCAATTTCGTAGCGCAGCTGGCCGGCAGCCTCTTGGGCGCAATCCAGCGCCACGCTGTCGGTGATGCGCACGCCGTTGTAGTAAGCGGGTTCATGGCCTTTCAGGCGCAATTGCTCGTTGACCTGGGGTCGAAAGCCGTGCACCAGCACGATTTTCACGCCCATGGCTTGAATCAGCGCCAGGTCTTGCACGATGCCTTGCAGCTTGCCGGCCGCAATCGCCTCGCCCGTGATGCCCACCACAAAGGTTTGGTGTCGAAACTTGTGGATATACGGCGCCACAGAGCGAAACCAGGGAACAAAGGTGAAATTGAAAACAGTGGACATGGGTGGTGCAGGCGGCAAAGGTAAAAAGGCTTGCTGCCCGGTGGGCACAAGCCAGTGGGCAGTGTAGCGATGTCCAAGGCGCTGCGACGGGTTCTAGAGAGCGTGTTTGCGTAGTGCAATGCGAAGTGGGTGCCCGCCAAACAAGCAAAAACCGCCCGAAGGCGGTGGTGGAAGGTGTGTAAGTCCCCCCGCCTACTTGCGCATCATGAGCAAGCTAATGCTGGTGGCAAAGCCTGCGATGCCTGCCAGCATCACGAGGGGGCTGGCGTAGTAAATGATGGCCATGCCTACTTGTTTCAGGGTGTCGAAGTCCATGGTCACAACCCTCCTTTCTCAGCCTTGCAGCGCGCTCCTTATGTCACGGGTAAATGGTGACATTGCAAACCCCTTGCGCAAGCTGCACTGCAGCAAAACCCTCTGAACGATAGGGCACCTGTGTGCTCATGAAAAAATAGCGATATGCCGTGGCTAAATATTGTTTTCAGGCTTGTTTGATGGCTAAGTCTTTGATTGGCATGGGCAAGTAGCTTTTAAAAAGATAGTGAGTGTGGCCTGGGCTTGCCCGCTGGCATGGAGGGCGTGCGGTCTCTAGGGCCGTAGCTTCTGCACGCGGTGGTCGACGGTGGGAGAATTCTGCGCAGCGGTTAGTTGTACCGCCCTTATTTCATGCCCCGTGTGGGCTGCTTATTAAGCCGCTGAGTTGTCCGTCCAGCGGTGGATTCTTGAAACGGAACTTCCATGACTACTTCTTTTGCCCGCCGCTTGGTGATCAAGCAGGCGCTGCTTGCCGTTGCCGCCACTTCTGCAATGACGGCTTTTTCTGCTTCGGCGGCTGAACAGGTACTGCGCGTGTCGGCCATTCCAGACGAAGCGCCCACCGAGTTGCAACGCAAATTCAAGCCCCTGGGCGAATACCTGTCCAAAGAAACCGGCATGAAAGTGGTCTTTACGCCCGTGAGCGATTACGCCGCCGTGGTCGAATCGCTGGCCACCGGCAAGCTGGATATGGCATGGCTGGGTGGCTTTACCTATGTGCAGGCCAAGATTCGCACCAAGGGCACGGCCAACCCCATCGTGCAGCGTGCGGAAGATGCGGTGTTCACCTCGCGCTTCATCACCGCCAGCCCTGAGATCAAGTCGCTGCAAGACTTGAAGGACAAGACCTTTGCGTTTGGTGCACCGTCTTCCACCTCGGGCTCGCTGATGCCTCGCTTCTTTATCCAGGAAGCCGGCATCAACCCCGAAAAAGACTTCAAGAACGTGGCCTACTCGGGCGCGCACGATGCCACCGTGGCCTTTGTGGCCGCTGGCAAGGCCGATGCTGGCGTGCTGAACACGTCGGTGTGGGACAAGCTGGTTGAGACCAAGAAGGTCGACCCCGCCAAGGTGCGCGTGTTCGCCAGCACGCCCGAATACTTTGACTACAACTGGACAGTGCGCGGGGACCTGGACCCCGCCATCACCAAAAAGCTGACCGAGGCTTTCTTGAAGCTGGACGCCTCCAAGCCTGAAGACAAGGCCATCATGGATTTGCAGCGCGCTTCCAAGTTCATTCCCACTGCACCGAAAAACTACGACGGTATTGAAGCTGCTGCCAAGTCTGCGGGCTTGCTGAAGTAATTCGATGGCGCACCCGTAGCCCCTGTCAGCCTGGGCGTTGGCTGGGGCGCTGGTAGGACTGAATTTTTAAGCCAAATTGGCCTCTAGCCCTTGTGTAGAAAGGGCAGGTAGCTATGGTTAGCAGAGTGGATGTATGAGTTTTTCCTTGCACCAAGTGGGTGTGACCCATGGCAATGGCCACGAGGCGCTGACGGCCATTACGCTAGCTGCCCAGCAGGGCGAAAGCGTGGCCCTGATTGGCCCCTCCGGCGCGGGCAAGACCAGTTTGCTCAACACCATTGGCACGGCTTTGCCCCTCAGCGCCGGTACGCTGACGGTATTGAATCAAGCTGCTTGGCAGGACAAGGCCTCGTTGCGCGCCTTGCGTGCCCGCATTGGCACCGTGCACCAGGCGGCGCCCATACCACCGCGCCAGCGGGTCGTGACTGCGGTGCTGGCGGGCAAGCTGGGGCAGTGGCCAGCGTGGAAATCAGCCCTGTCCTTGCTGTACCCCCAAGATATGCCCGGCGCACGCCAGGCTTTGGAGCGTGTGCATTTGGCGGACAAGCTGTTTGCGCGGTGCGATCAGCTCTCGGGCGGGCAGCTGCAGCGCGTAGGGATTGCCCGTGTGCTGTACCAGCAAGCCCAACTGATTCTGGCCGACGAGCCGGTGTCCGCGCTCGACCCCACTTTGGCACTGTCCACCGTGCAACTGTTGGTGCAAGAGGCCAAGGCACGCAACGCCACGCTGGTGGCCAGCTTGCACGCGGTGGACTTGGCGCTGAGCTGTTTTGAGCGTCTGGTGGGGATTCGCGATGGTCGCATCGCTTTCGACTTACCCGCAAACAAAGTCACCGATGTGCAATTGCGTGCCCTGTACGCGGCAGAAAGCAGCGCACCGCCGCCCAGTCGGCCAGCGCAAGGCACAACCAGCGACGGCAACTTGCCTGCCCACGGGTGCCGCTGATGTCTGGCGCTGAAACTCGCCTGCGCGACCCCGCAGCGCGCTCCCGCTTGTGGGGCGTGGTGATCGCGCTGCTGGTGTTGTGGCCGCTGTGGCAAGGCGCGGGGGTGCAGCCGGGGGCCTTGTTAGACCCCAACAATCTGAACGTGATCGGTGGCTTCCTTTCTGGTTTTTTGCCACCGGAAACCAGCGCCGAATTTGCCGGCTACCTGTGGCAGGCCGCGCTGGAGACGCTGGCCATTGCCACCATTGGCCTGCTGTTGGCGTTTGTGCTGGCGGTGCCGTTGTCGTACCTGGCCACCAGTGCCGTGCGCGAAAAAGCCACGCAAAATCCGGTGGCCCGCGTGATTTTGACGGTCTTTCGCGGCATTCCGGAACTCGTGTGGGCGCTGGTGTTCGTGCGCGTGTTTGGACTTGGCCCGACCGCGGGGGTACTGGCGCTGGGGCTGACCTATGGCGGCATGCTGGGCAAGGTCTACGCCGAAATCTTGGAAAGCGAAGACGGCGCGCCCGCCCGCGCCTTGCTGCGCACTGGCAGCCCGCGCGCGGTGGCGCTGCTGTATGGCTTGTTACCGCTGGCGTCCAAAGAATTGGTGTCTTACACCATCTACCGCTGGGAATGCGCGATTCGCGCCTCCGTGGTCATGGGGTTTGTAGGGGCAGGCGGCTTGGGCCAGTTGATGGACCAGGCCATGAAAATGCTCAACGGCGGGGAGGCCAGCTCCATCTTGATGGTGTTTGTGCTGCTGGTGCTCGGGGCCGATGCGCTGTCGAACGGGTTGCGCCGCAGCCTTGATGTAGTGCCTGCCGCCCGCGCGTCTGCTTTTGGCTGGCGCAGCACCACGGTGGTGCTGGCGTTGATTGCAGGGGTGGTCGCCAGCTGGCAATTGCTGGACTTGCAGGTGCTGGCCTTGTTCAAGCGCGAGGCCGTCTCGTCGATGGGCGAATTTATCTCTGCCTTTTTTCCGCCCGATACCAGTCGGGAGTGGCTGTGGGCGGTGACTGTGGGTATCTGGGAGACGTTGGCGATCTCCGTGGTAGGTACCTTGCTGGCCGCGGTGGCCGGTCTGCTGTTCGCCCTGCCCAAGTGGCGCACGCCGTGCAATGTGGTGCTCAACGTACTGCGCTCTGTGCCGGAGCTGGTGTGGGCCACCATCACCGCTTTGGCTGTGGGCCTGGGGCCATTTGCCGGTGCACTGGCTTTGGCTTTGCACACCAGTGGCGTATTGGGCCGCCTGTATGCAGAGGCGCTGGACAACGCACCGGTACAACCCGCCTACGCTTTGCGCAGGGCAGGCAGCAGCAGGGTGATGGCGTTTCTCTACGGCACCTTGCCCGGCGCTGCGCCGCAACTGGTGGCTTATACCTTGTACCGCTGGGAGATGAACATTCGCATGGCCGCCATCTTGGGTTTTGTGGGTGCGGGCGGTTTAGGGCAGTTGCTGTATTTCAAGCTCTCGCTGTTTCACTATGCCGAGGCCAGCACTGTCATCATCGCCATGCTGGGGTTGTCCATTGCCGTAGACCAAGCCAGCGCCTTGCTGCGCAGGGCAATGCACTAAGCATCTGAGCTGTCTTAATCCCCACGTAAAAAGCCCACCATAAAGGTGGGCTGCGGGCATAGACCGCTGTGAGGCAGGACTGCGTGCTCGGTTTAGACGTAAGGAACACCGTAGTAATCATTCACACGGCGGCCATACTCGTCGTTGTAGTCAGGCCAAGTGTTTGATTCATAACGCGGGGCGTTGTCCAACTGCTCACGGCTGACGGAGACGACGTAACCACCTTGGTTCGGGTCATATTTGAGGCTGTTCCAAGGCAGAGGGTACAAGTCGGTGCCCAGGCCTAGAAAACCTCCAAACTCCATGACTGCATAGCGCACTTGGCCGGTAATTTTGTCGAGCATCAATGAGTCAATAGAACCCAGCTTTTCGCCGGCAGGGTTGTAGACATTGGTGCCATTAACACGCGACGATGAAATGATGGACGATGCGGTATTAACGGTTTGCATTCGAGCTCCTTGCTTGATGTGAACGAGTGCCTTAAGGATCGCTGATGAACGGTAGGTTGCCTTGTCAGTCGAGTGCCCCCAGACATGTGGTGGATAGAGGCAGTTACCTGCAAAATCATTTGTGCTTTTTGCTTACATCCACAGCGCAGGCAAGAAAAAACCGCCTTGAGGGCGGTCGTCGTGGTTGGGGCACAGTGTCGGCTTACAGCACGTCCACGCTGTATTCGCCTTGCGGCGCTTCGGTGGCAAGCAAGCGAATCACTTCTTCTGGCGCGCGGGGTTCAGGAAGCGGCGTAGGGGCTTGCAGCGAAGACTTGAGTTCAATTACGGTCTGGAAGAAGGTCATTGTGTTTCCTTGCAAGTCGAGGGTGGTGCGTTGTTATCTAACGTCTTGTGTACGCATATGGTTGACCCTGTCTGTGAAACCTTCATGACATGCATTCACTCTGTGCTGGTAAGGCCGCGGGTTAATGTGTGCGCTGCATGGGCAGGGCAGCGCGAAAATGCAGTCCTATTATTTTTTTGTATGGAGAGAAATGTGAGCCACCCCGCTGACCACACCGAGCTGCTTGCGACCTATCGCAGAGCTGCCGCTGACGCACTGCATAAAACGGCGCTCATCAAGACAGTGGCGAAAAAAGGGCCCAGGGCGATTGACGCGGCGGTGGATACGGCGGCCCGGGCTGTCAAGCGCAGAGACGCATTTGCTGCCAAGTTGGCCAAGCTGGGCGTAACAGTGCAGGATGAAACGCCCGGTACTTTGGCTTAAGCAGCTGAGTGGGAACAGAAAAGCCCCCGCTTCGGTTGCTATCGGAGCGGGGGCTTTTTATAAGCCAAATAGGTCTTTAGCCCATACAGGTAAAGGGCTTGTAGCTATGAAACTTCAGTAATCATCACTGAATACTGGCACCTGACGCTTCAACCACTGCTTTGGAGTTGGTGAAGTCGGCTTTGTACATGGCGTCAAAGGCTTGCACGCTCATGGCCTGGGGCTCAGCGCCTTGGGCAAGAATGGCCGCCTGGGTTTCGGGGGCTGCCAAGAGCTTGTTCACTTGCTCGTTCATCTTGGTAACGATAGCCGGCGAGGTGCCGGCAGGCATGAACAAACCATACCAGGTGCTCACATCAAAGCCTGCCATACCTGCCTCTTGCATGGTGGGCACATCGGGCAGCGAGGTGGAACGCTTGGCCGAGGTCACTGCCAAGGGGCGCAGCTTGCCAGCCTTGATCTGGCTGATTGCCGAAGGGATCGAGGACACCAGCAGATCGACGTTACCCGCAATTGCATCCATCAAAGCTGGATTGGAGCCTTTGTAGGGCACATGGGTTAGCTCAATGCCTGCAGCCTTTTCAAACGTATGGCCCGCAATATGGATGCTGGTGCCGTTGCCAGGCGAGCCGTAAGTCACCTTGGAGGGATTGGCCTTGGCCGCTTTGATTACGTCAGCAATGCTGTGATAGGGCGAATTCACGCTGGTCGCGATGATGACCGGGGTGTACGCGATATGGGCAACTGGTGTGAGGTCTTTGGTGGGGCTCCACGACAAATTTTTGTACAGATAAGGGCCAAGGATAAGGTTGTCCTTTTGGCCCATCACCATGTCGTAACCATTGGCCGGTGCTTTGACCGCTTCAGAAATGCCAATGGTGCCGCCTGCACCTGCCTTATTTTCGGGAACGACAGTCCACTGCGTGGCTTCCGTGAGCTTGTTGGCAATTACACGCGACAGAATGTCAGTGCCGCCACCAGGTGGAAACGGGATCACCAAGCGAATGGGCTTGTTGGGGTATTGCGCGGCAGTGTCTGCGAAAGCAGCTGTGGCAGTGGCGCCAGTCGCTACAGCCAGCGCGGTGCAGGTGATCAGTTTGCGGAACATGAAAAGGTCTCCAAAAGCACGAACGTCCAAAACCACGGCATATCACGGGTGTGCAGTGCATGCACCCATCATTGCCGCATCAAAGCGAATCAGTGGGCCCTTTGATGGGGCAGGGGTGCTGCACCATCAGGCATAGAGTACCTGGAGAGAACCGTCGCTTGTGCACAGCCTGCCGGGGTTGCCAGCAGGTTGATCACGGTCTGCAGCTCCCGATCAGAAAGTACAGCACTGTGTGGCCCACTTGGCACAAACAAGTTCTTTGATGAGCAGAATGTTAGCGCGCTAATGCAGCTGCTTTACATATTTGCTACAAAAAATGCACTTCAATAGTGCATTTCCTCAGTCGCTTCAGGCATGTCGCACATCGGCAATGACGGTTTGTCCAAAATCGGGGCGTTCCAGCCATCCCAAAACGCGTGCTCCTGCTTCTTCGGCAGAAGTCAGGGAGCCGGATGCCTTGAGCTGGGCAAAACGTTCAACATCAGGAAAGGCTTGAGCCGATGCGCTGCGCAGCTGCACTTGCATGTCGGTGTCGATCACGCCTGGAGCCAGTGCACAAATTTTGGCCCCATTGGGTTTTTGTGCCTCATCCAAAGCGACGGACAGCGAGAAATTGTCCATGCCTGCTTTGGCCGCGCAGTAAGTGGCCTGGGAAGCTAAAGCTCGTCGTCCAAGACCCGAGGAGACGTTGAGCACCTTGCGCGGCACTGCCCAGCCTTGTGTTGCCTTCAAGAAGGCAGCGGTCAGCAGCATGGGCGCTTCCAGCCCCACACGCAATGCTTGGCTGACGGCTGTCCAATCACTTTCAGACAGTGGCGCGATAGGCGGGATAACGCCTGCGTTGTTGATTAAAACAAGCTGGCTAAAGCGATCGCTCTGGCATGCAGCGAACCATTGCTTGAGTTGCAGCGCAGCCGGAGCAGGATCGGCCAAATCATGCTGCCACTGCTCCAGCGTTGCAGAGTGCTGTGACGCCAGTGCATCCAGTTCTGCATTGCGTGTACGAGCAATGGTGATAAGACTGTGGCCTTGGGCCAGCAACTGGCGCGCCATGGCCAAGCCCATGCCGCGTGAGCCGCCAGTGAGAATGTAGAGTTGAGGTTGCATGTGCCATATCCTACTGGTGCTGCCCAAGTGGGCAGACATCCAGCAGGTCAAGGGTCTAAAGGTTATCCGCCAAGATAGGCTTTGCGCACCGCATCGTTGCGCAGCAAATTGGCGCCCGTATCTTCCAGCACCAGGTTGCCGGTTTCCAGTACATAGCCACGATCCGCAATTTGCAAGGCGCGGTTGGCGTTTTGCTCCACCAGGAACACGGTCACGCCTTCGTTGCGGATGGTCTGAATGATCTCAAAGATCTGCGCAATGATGAGGGGAGCCAAGCCCAGTGTGGGCTCATCCATCAACAGCAAGCGCGGTTTGGACATCAAGGCCCGGCCAATAGCCAGCATTTGCTGCTCGCCGCCGGACATGGTGCCAGCACGCTGCGCAGCACGCTCTTTGAGGCGTGGAAACAGGTGAAAAACATGCTCCATGCCGGCTTCAATCTCCTGCTTTCCCAGAAAGAAGCCGCCCATTTGCAGGTTCTCAATGACAGTGAGATCCGGGAAAATGCGCCGCCCCTCGGGCGATACCGCAATACCGCGCTGCATGATGTGGTGCGTCTGCAGGCTGGTGATGTCCTCACCTTCAAAGTGAATCGTTCCGCTGGAGGCGCGTGGATTGCCGCACACCGTCATCAGCAGCGAGGTTTTGCCCGCGCCGTTGGAACCAATCAGGCTGACGATCTCGCCCTGGTTGACGCACAAAGAGACGTTATTGACTGCGCAAATCGAGCCGTAGTGCGTGCTGATGTTTTGCAGCTCCAGCATAGGTGTTTGCGTACTCATCATGCCTCTCCCAAATAGGCCTTGATGACCCGCTCGTTGTTGCGCACTTCTTCGGGTGTGCCATGGGCAATCGGCTTGCCATACTCCATTACAGTGATGTTTTCCGACACGCCCATGACCAGCCCCATATCGTGTTCAATCAACAAAATGGCTACGTCATACTGGTCGCGCAACTGGCGAATCAGCGCTTGCAGGTCTTTCTTTTCTTGTGGGTTCAGGCCAGCTGCAGGTTCATCCAGCATGAGTACCTTAGGCTCAGTAATCATGCAGCGGGCAATTTCTAGACGCCGCTGATGGCCATAGGCCAAGGTACCAGCCTCGCGGTTGGCAAACTCACGCAGGCCCATGTAATCGAGCCAGTGCAGGCTGCGTTCAATGGCTTCTTGCTCTTGTTTGCGAAAGCTAGCGGTGTTGAACAAACCGGCCAGCACCGAGACACGATTCTTCTGATGCTGGGCGACGAGCAAGTTCTCTATCGCCGTCATTTTTTTGAACAAACGTACATTCTGGAATGTACGCACGATCCCTTTGCGTGCCACGGTGTGGCTGCCAAGGCTTGCAATGCTTTCACCTTGCAGTTGCACTTGGCCGCTGGAGGGGGTGTAGAAACCACTGATGCAATTGAACACCGTGGTTTTACCGGCCCCATTGGGGCCAATGATGGCGAGGATTTGTTTCTCGCTCAGCTGGAGACTGACGTTATCGACTGCAAGCAAGCCGCCAAAGCGCATGCTCAGATCTTTTACGTCCAACAAATGACTGCTATGCATGTTGGAATTTTTTCTTCAAAGAGTGCATGGAGGGGCAATGGTCAAGCCACTGTTTTTTGTGGTGCTTGAACATGGTTGCGCGTGACCGGGAACAGACCCTGTGGCCGCCAAACCATCATCAAAATCATGACCAGGCCAAATATCAGCATGCGGTATTCGGAGAATTCGCGTGCCAGCTCCGGCAGCACCGTAATCAAAATAGCTGCCACGATGACACCCAATTGAGACCCCATGCCGCCCAGCACGACGATGGCCAAGATCAGTGCCGACTCGATAAAGGTAAAGGACTCAGGGTTGACGATGCCTTGGCGGGCAGCAAAGAATGCGCCACCAAAGCCTGCAAACGTGGCACCCAAAGTGAAGGCGGAGAGTTTGATGTGCATGGGATTCAGTCCCAGTGATCGGCAGGCAATTTCGTCTTCACGCAATGCTTCCCATGCGCGGCCAATGGGCATGCGAATCAATCGATTGGAGGCCCACAAGGTGACGATGGCTAAGAGCAGCGCCATGAGATACAAGAAGATCACCATGTGCATGGAGCTAAATTCCCACCCCATGAATTGGTGAAAAGTTGTGCCACCTTCCACGCTGGGGTTGCGTGACATCTCCATGCCAAACACTGTGGGTTTAGGGATGCCAGAGATGCCGTCGGGGCCACCTGTCCACTGTGTCAGATTGACCAACAGCAAACGGATAATTTCACCAAAGCCCAGTGTCACGATCGCCAGGTAGTCGCCACGCAAGCGCAAGACAGGAAAACCGAGCAAGAAACCGAATAAGGCAGCGGCTGCACCGGCAACCGGCAACGCTTCCCAAAAGCCCCATCCCGCCCAATGAAACAACAAGGCGTAGGTGTAGGCTCCCACCGCGTAAAAGCCCACAAAGCCTAAGTCAAGCAAGCCTGCAAAACCCACGACGATATTCAGGCCGAGGCCTAACATCACGTAAATTAAAGCAAGCGTGGCAATATCTACGGCATTGCGCCCTGCGAGGAAAGGCCAAGACACAGCAAATAGCAACGCTGCAAACACCAAAGCATTGCGCATGGCTGGAGCCAGGCGCGGCAAGCGTGGCAAGCTCAGGCCTTTGAAGCTGCCGCGCAGTACAGGTTTGAGCATTTGTACGGTGAAAACTGCCAAGCACGCCCACAGTACATAGTTCCAGTGAGACTCCAGCATCAAGCGTCCACCGGCGCGTTGCAACTGCAAGCCAAAGATGGGCGTAACCACCAAAGCTGTAATGACGGTAGCCAGCAGGGCGGGGCCCAAGTTATGAAGAAGGCGCTGCATCAGACTTTCTCCACTTCTGGTTTGCCCAGCAAACCGGTGGGGCGAAACAACAAAATCAGCACCAGCAAGCTAAAGGCGACGATGTCTTTGTATTCCGAAGAGATATAGGCTGCTGCCAACGTCTCGGCCACCCCCAAAATCACACCGCCGAGCATGGCACCGGGGATGCTGCCAATACCGCCGAGCACCGCTGCTGTAAACGCTTTGATACCGGCAATAAAACCAATAAAGGGGTTGAGCTTGCCGACAGCCAAGGCGATAAGTACACCACCGACAGCGGCCAGCATGGCACCCAAAATAAAGGTGAAGGAGATGACGCGGTTGGTATTGATGCCCAACAAGCTGGCCATGTGCATGTCTTGGGAGCAGGCCCGTGAGGCACGGCCCATGCGTGAGTGTTTGATGTAGATGGTGAGCAAAACCATCAAGATGACAGCCACCGCAATAATCAAAATGCGGGTGTAAGGCACAAAAATCTCAAAGCCGCTGCTACTTTCAAACTGCAGCGCTCCGGGAACAAGCGAAGGCACAGCCATATCACGCGCCCCTTGGCCCAGGGCAACCCAGTTTTGCAAAAAGATGGACATACCAATCGCTGAAATCAAAGCGACCAAGCGCGGGCTATTGCGCACAGGTTTGTAGGCTACTTGTTCTACCGCATAACCGTAAATGCCAGTAATGATGACGGCCACCAAAAGCATCAGCACGATGACAAACCAGATGGGGAATGCACCTTGGGTTCCAACTGCAGACAGGGTGACCAGACCTACGTAGGCACCAATCATGTAGATGTCACCGTGCGCGAAATTGATCATGCCAATGATGCCGTAGACCATGGTGTAGCCAATGGCGATCAACGCGTAAATGGCTCCGAGTGAGAGCCCGTTAAAAAGCTGCTGTATCAGCTGAGGGAAAAATTCGTTCATGTGCGCAGACCTAGCAAGAAATGAAGGCACAGTAAAACAAGCATCTGAATCAAAATGCCCACAGGCGCAAAGTGCAGCGCTGTGGGCATTTTGATTAACAGCTATGAGTTACTTGCTGGCAGGAGTTTTGCTGCCGTCTTTGTGCCATTGGAAAATCTGGAAATCAAAAGATTTCAGATCGCCTTGCTTGTTCCAAGAAACTGGCCCGATCACAGTGTCAATCGTGCTCTTGTGCAGATGCTCTGCGACTTTTTCCGGGTTGTCGCCCACTGCCTTGATGCTCTCGGCAATAGCTTGGGTGGCTGCATAAGCCGTGAGCTGGAATGCGCCAGAAGGGTTGCGTTTTTTGTCTTGGAACGCTTTGACAATGGCCGCATTCTTGGGGTTGGTTGCGAAGTCAGCAGGCAAAGTCACCAACATTCCTTCGACCGCGTCACCACCGATAGCATTGACTTCAGGGTTACCCACGCCTTCAGGGCCCATCATCCGCACTTTGAGGCCTTGCTCGGCAGCTTGGCGCAGTAGCAGACCCATTTCAGGGTGGTAGCCACCGTAGTAAACAAAATCTACACCAGCGCCTTTGAGCTTGGTGATGATGGCCGAGTAGTCGCTGTCCCCGGCGTTGATGCCTTCAAACATGGCAACAGCAACTTTGGCTTTTTGCAGTTCATCTCGCACAGAAGAAGCAATACCTTGACCATAGGACTGCTTGTCATGCAAGACTGCTACTTTGCTCGGTTTGGCTTTTTCGATAATGAATTTGGCAGCAGCGGGGCCTTGTTGGTCATCGCGGCCAATGGTGCGGAAGATAAAGTCGAAGTTCTTGCCTTCCGTCAACGCTGGGGAGGTCGCGGATGGTGTGACCACGACCACGCCTTCGTTGTTGTAAATGGGTGCTGCAGCAATTGATGCGCCCGAGCACACCGGGCCCACTACGTAGCCAATTTTGCTGTTGACCACACGGTTGGCGGCGACCGGACCTTGTTTGGGTTCGCAGGCATCGTCTACTGCCGTGACTTCAATTTTTTTTCCGTTGATGCCGCCTGCAGCATTAATCTGTTCAACCGCTGTAGTGACGCCTTCTTTCACCATGTCACCGTACTGAGTCAGAGGGCCCGTCGTAGGGATCACCATGGCTAACTTAATATTCTGAGCATGTGCTTGGCCTACTACCGCTGCACCCAAAAGACCCACCATAGCCACTATTGTTTTCAGTCGAAACGAAGCACGCATTCTCATGTCCTCTTAGTTAATGTCACATCTAGCATCAGGCAGAGATGTGTTCGCAAATTGCATGCCTGTTGCATCTGCATAAGCTTAGAAATTTGCTGACTAGAGGCGCAACGGGGTTTTTCTCTATAGCGCAGGTTATTGGATACCAGGGCTGCGCATGAATGCGCATGCTTTACGCCGCATCAAATTGGGGCGGAGTATTTACCAAAATTTCATGCATCAATATGGGGTGCACAAATCGTAGCTCTGTGGCATGCAGCATCAAGCGGTGCGATCCTGAAGCCAAGGAAGGTGGGGCATAGAGTTCGTCGCCGAGTATGGGGTGACCAATATGACTCATATGCAGGCGCAATTGGTGCGTGCGGCCTGTTACCGGCCGTAGCCAGATTTTGGTGCATCCAGAAGGCACTCCCGTTTGGTCTTCATGACGCCGATAAAGACTCAGACTGGGTTTGCCAGACGCAAAGTCTACTTTTTGCAGGGGCCGACGTTCCCAGTCGCTCATGATGGGAGCGTCTACCTTGTGCCATTGCCTCTCAGCCAATACCTGTACATCTTTGGCGACGATCGCCGCATAGAGTTTCTCGACGGTTCGAGATGCAAAGGAATCACTTAGCGAACGCTGGACTTCTTTAGAGCGCGCCATGATGACCAAGCCAGAGGTGGCCATATCCAAACGGTGCACGACCAGCGCTTCTGGCCAAAAGCTTTGCACACGAGTGCTCAGGCAATCTTGTTTCTCGGGACCTCGCCCAGGTACACAGAGCAGTCCAGCCGGTTTGTTGAACACCAGTAGGTGTTCATCTTCAAACAAGCAGATGGGGGAAGTAGCAGTTTGCAAAGTCTTGAAATTTCAATGAGACGGTTGATTTGTTTGAATCAAGCGATCCACCGTCGCACACAGTTCATCGACATCATTGGGCTTGTGAATCAATGCCAATGCCCCGGCAGCCAAAGCCTGCGCTTCAATTTCTGCGGTGACATAACCTGAGGCCAGCGCCACGGGTAAATCAGGGCGAATTTGTTTGGAAGCAAGTACCAGATCGACGCCGCAATAGCCCGGCATGTTGTAGTCGGTCACCAGCAGGTCAAAAGCTTGCGGGTTGGCCTTCAGTGCTTGCGTCGCTTCATGAGGGTCCAAAAACCCAGTGACCTCATAACCTCGTCGGCGTAACAGGCGCCGTACTAAAGAAACTAGTGCCTGGTCGTCATCGACATACATCACATGGCGACGTTCAGCAGGTTGCGGTGTGGCACTTGCAGCTGGCACAGCGCAAGCAGGACGCGTGTGCGGAGCGGGTGGCGGTGAGTTCTCCTTGCCATCGAGCAAAGAAGAAACCGGGAAATATAAAGCGAAAGTACTACCAATACCTATCTGACTGGCTACGTCTACCGCTCCACCATGGGTACGCATTACGCCGTGCACCACGGCAAGCCCTAAGCCTGTGCCTTGGCCAACAGGCTTGGTGGTAAAGAAGGGCTCGAAGATACGCTGCAGTGTCTCGGCGGGAATGCCTGGGCCGTTGTCTTTCACGGTAACGACCACGTAGTCGCCAAGCGCAAGACCCAGGCGTTCGCAAACACGCTGCTCCGACATGCTGAGCGTGGCTTCCATCCGGATGTAGCCACGGGCATCACCCAGGGCATGTACCGCATTGGTAGTCAGGTTGAACAAGGCTTGTTCGACCTGTGTTGGGTCAGCGAGCATGCAGGGAAGCTCAGTCGGAATATCAACTAACAGATCAATAGCTGGAGGCAAGGTAACGCGCAACAAGCGTTCGGTGTCACGCATGACTTCATAGGCACGCACAGCGTAACGTTGGGGAGGTTCGTTACGGCTGAAAGTCAGAATCTGGCGCACCAGGTCACGTGCCCGGCGGCCAGCTTTTTCAATCTCCAGAAGGCTTTCTAAAGCTTGGGGGTGGTCGCCGCAATCCGCCTTGGCCAATTCCACATTACCCAAGATAGCGCCCACGATGTTGTTAAAGTCATGGGCAATCCCCCCGGCCATCGTGCCCAGCGCCTGCATTTTGTGCGATTCCCGCAATTGGGCTTCAAGTTCGCTGCGCTGTGCATCGGCACGTTGGCGGCTGGTTAGGTCACGGGCAAAAACGGTCGTGATTTCAACATCAGACAGTCTTTCAAAAGACATGCCGACTTCAACAGGCAGGGTCTTACCTGTTGCGGTACGCGCTGTCATTTCGCCCAGCATGGCTTGCGTAGTGAGGGGGGCAAATCCCAGCGCGTGCACTGCATCGGGCAGAAAACGTTCTAACTTGCTACCTAAAGCATCGGCCGCAGGACACAGGAAAAGTGCTGCGGCCGTTGGGTTGAAAACCGTAATGCACTGGTCCTTGTCCACACAGATGATGGCATCCAGTGATGAATTAATGACCGATTCAAGCCGACGCTCGCTGGCGTGCAGCTGTGCATTGCGCTCTTGCAACGTGACCCGCTCTGCCAGTAAGGGGCCTTGATCCACCACGGCGCACATGAACTGGGCAATCGCGGGGCCATCCTGCTGAGGGATCTGAATGCAGGCGATGTGCAAGTCCCCTTGCATCTGCTCACCGCTGCCCAGAGTGAAGACCACCTCCTGGGCTTCACTGTGGCCCGATTGACGTGCAGCAACAAATGCACGGCTGACGCGTTGGGTGTCCGTAGGGCACACAAACGGCATGAACGAAACCAGTAGACGGTCATGCTCCTGGGGCTGAAATGCGCTGTGCGCCATCGCATTGGCCTGGATGACCATGTCATGCTCATCTAAAACCAGCAGCGGCAGCGGCACGCTGGCAAACAGCGCCTCAAAGCGTTCGGATGCGCTCTCCGCAACAGCCTGGCTGTAATCCAGTACCTTATTCTGGATTTCCAGCTCAGCTTGGTAGTTGCGCAGTTCTGCGATCAACGCCGCCAATGGGTCATCAGAAGGCAGGGCATCGGGCACCTCCCAAGTGGGCAGTGGCTCCAGTCCAGCGGCCTCAAGCTCAGGAGGCAAAACGGACGAAGAAGGGGTATCTTCGCGCGTCAACAAGAATGATAGATCGGGTCGACTCATAGATAACGGCACCTGCGATGCCGGTATAGATCGGCTGGGGTCGCAGTGTAAGGGGGGAGACGATCACCCACAAGTACGCTGGAAAGAGCTTGGAAGTTCAACTCAGGTAAGACTCCAGCGGAGGGCAGGTACACACTAAGTTGCGGTCGCCATGCACATTGTCAATACGTGCCACGGGTGGCCAGTACTTGCTAGCCAATTGCGAAGTGCCCGCTGCCTGTTGGCGCGAGTAGGGGTGATCCCATTGGTTGACCAGCAACTGGGCTGCAGTGTGCGGCGCATTTTTGAGCGGATTGTCATCGCGTGGCCAGCTCCCCACTTCGATCTGCCGAATCTCTTGGCGAATGGCAATCATGGTTTCAATAAATCGATCAAGTTCTGCCAACGGCTCGCTCTCGGTAGGTTCCACCATCAAGGTGCCGGGGACAGGAAAAGACAGGGTCGGAGCATGAAAACCATAGTCCATGAGGCGCTTGGCGACGTCTTCTGCCGTAATACCGGAGCTTTCCTTCAATGGCCGGATGTCCAGAATACATTCGTGCGCCACCCACCCACCTGGCCCAGCGTAGAGTGTGGGGTAATGTGCTTTCAAGCTCTGGCTGATGTAATTGGCATGCAAGATGGCAACTTCCGTGGCGCGGCGCAGACCTGGTGGGCCCATCATGCGGATGTACATCCAACTGATAGCCAGTACCGAGGCGTTACCCAGTGGTGCAGCCGAAACGGCGCCAACGCCTCCTTCATGCCCTGAAGCGTGGTGAGCAGGCAAGAAAGGCAGCAAGTCTTGCGACACGCACAAAGGGCCCACACCCGGGCCCCCGCCGCCATGTGGAATGCAGAACGTCTTATGCAGATTCAAGTGGCTGACATCGCCACCAAATGCGCCCGGAGCCGCCAATCCCACCATGGCATTCATGTTGGCACCGTCTACATAGACCAACCCGCCATGCTGGTGCACCAAATCGCATAGCGCACGCACCGTGCTTTCAAACACGCCGTGTGTACTCGGGTACGTAATCATCATGCAGGCGAGTTTTTCGCTGTGCGCCTCGCACTTGGCTTGCAGGTCACCCATATCCACATTGCCGTGCGCATCGCAGGCGACCACAACCACCTGCATGCCGCACATGTGCGCACTGGCTGGATTGGTTCCGTGGGCACTTGAAGGAATGAGGCAGACAGTGCGCTGCTGCTGACCCCGCGATGCATGCCATGCCCGGATCGCTAGCAGCCCGGCATATTCCCCTTGTGAGCCTGCGTTCGGCTGCAAGCTGACTCCTGCGTAGCCGGTGATGGTGCTGAGCCACTGACTCAGTTGCTCGCTAAGCTGTATATAGCCCTGCTGTTGGTCGGCTGGGGCAAAAGGGTGAATGTGCGCAAACTCTGGCCACGTAACCGGCAGCATTTCGCTCGTGGCATTGAGCTTCATGGTGCAAGAACCCAATGGGATCATGCAGCGATCCAGCGCCAGATCCTGATCAGACAAGCCTCGGATATAGCGCAGCATTGCGGTTTCACTGTGGTGCTGGTGAAAAACCGGGTGAGTTAGATAGGGCGTCGTGCGCTGTAATGCCAGAGGCAAGCGTGGGATAGCAGTCTTATCGCTCTGGAACGCTGGTGATTGGGACGCTCCAAACAGTCGTAACAGCAGCGTAAGGTCGGCAGGGGTGGTTGTTTCATCCAACGAAACACCTAGTTCAGTATTTGAGACTTTTCGCAGGTTAGCCCCCGCCAGTAAAGCGCGAGTAGCTATGTTTAAGGTAGCTTTACCCGTCTGCACGGTGATCGTGTCAAAAGCGTGGCGGTGGCGCAGCGTAAAGCCCAGTTGTTCCAGCGCTTGTGCCAGTTCGCTGGTCAGCGAGGCAATGCGCTGTGCGATGTGGTGCAAGCCGTCGGGGCCGTGGTAGACCGCATACATACTGGCCATCACTGCAGGCAAGACTTGTGCGGTACAAATGTTCGAGGTGGCTTTTTCCCGACGAATGTGTTGCTCACGAGTTTGCAGCGCCAGGCGCAATGCGGGTGCGCCTTGGTTGTCAATGCTAAGGCCCACAAGGCGCCCAGGTAGGGATCGTTTTAAGGGCTCTTGGCAGGCCATGAAGGCGGCATGCGGTCCACCGGCACCCATGGGCATCCCTAGTCGCTGCGTGCTGCCAATGGCGATGTCTGCACCCCATTCTCCGGGAGGGGCAAGCAACGTCAGCGCCAGCAAATCTGTAGCGACAACAAGCAGGGCCTTTTGGGCATGACAGGACTGTGCTGCTTGTTGCCAGCCTTGCACCCCGCCTGTGCTGCCGGGGTACTGCACCAGGGCTCCAAAGTGTGCTTGCTGCAAGGCTTGCTCAAAAGCGGCATCGCTCTCGCAATACACGATTTCCCAACCCATAGGATCTGCACGCGTGCGCAGCACTTCGAGGGTTTGAGGGTGGACATCGGTGTGCACCACAAACGTAGAGCTTTTTGATGGGGAGTTGCGCCGCGCCAGCGCCATGGCTTCGGCTGCGGCAGTGGCTTCGTCGAGCATGGACGCATTGGCCACAGGCATGGCAGTTAAGTCGCAGACCATGGTCTGAAAGTTCAGCAGCGCTTGCAGTCGGCCTTGGGAGATTTCAGCTTGGTAAGGCGTGTAAGCGGTGTACCAAGCAGGGTTTTCCAAGATATTGCGCTGAATCACCGTGGGCGTGTGGCAGCTGTAGTAGCCTTGGCCAATAAAGCTTTTGAGCACCCTGTTACGGGTGGCGACGGCGCGAAGCTCTTGCAGCGCTTGTTGTTCGCTCACAGGTGCAGGCAGTTGCATTTCCATGGTGCTGGCGATGTCTGCCGGGACGACAGCCTGAACCAAAGCTTGCAATGAAGGCTGGCCGATGCGGTGCAGCATCTGGGCCTGATCTTGCGCATTCGTGCCAATGTGGCGGTGCTCAAAAACGCAAGGGTTTTGCGTTTCTTCGGACATGGGTACTTGCAGGCGCTGATTCATCATCCAACCTTCCTCATGTGCAATGCGCAAGCGCTGCTGGCCTTCCAGCAGCTAGGCAACCGCTGCGCTGGCTTCATACAAGCGCAGCGGTTGTGAAAGGGCGCTTAACGGGGTTTAAGCATTGGCCGCAAACTGGCTATAGCTGGTCTCATCCATCAAAACATTAAGTTGACTGGGATCGCTAAGTTTGACTTTAAAGAACCAGCCCGTGTTGAGTGGATCGGTGTTGGCTAGTGAAGGATCGTCGCGCAGGGCTTCGTTGACTTCTACGATTTCACCGCTGACGGGCATATATACATCGGCAGCGGCCTTGACCGACTCCACCACACCAGTCACATCACCTTGCTGAAAGTGTGTACCGACTGCGGGAAGGTCTACAAACACCACGTCACCTAGTGCATCTTGGGCATGTGCGGTGATACCGACGACTGCAGCTTGCAAGTCAGCGGTGTTGATCCACTCGTGTTCTTTGGAAAATTTAATGCTCATAGGAAATAACTCCGTCAATCAAATAGGGCCGTCAGGTCGATGTCATGTTCTTCGCAGGCAGCGTGCTGCCGCGATGGGTGCTCACTGTAGCGGGGTTGCGTTGCTGCCATGCAAGTGCGCCTTAATTTCAACTTAGCTTTTGCGGTAGCGAGTGCCAATAAACGGCATGGGCACGACTTCCATCCGTACTGGTTTGCCGCGCACCATGGCGTGCAACTGGGTGCTGATGGCGCTGTGTGGCGTGGCGACGTAGCCCATCGCGATGGGTGCGTTGAGGCTGGGCGATAGCAGGCCGCTGGTGACGGTGCCCACTTGCGGGCCATCCGGCAGATGCAGAGGCGTGCCATCGCGTACGGGTACACGTTCCAGGCCCTGTAAACCCACACGCAGTGTGGGGGGCACTGGTACTTGTCCGGCGATCTGCGCGAGCACCACTTCGGCGCCGATAAAACCGCCCTCGCGTGCGCCGCCAAGACGACGCACCTTGGGAATGCTCCATTGCAGTGCTGCTTGTGTAGGGGTGGTGCTGGCGCTCATGTCGCTGCCAAACAGGCACAAACCTGCTTCCAGACGCAGAGAGTTGCGTGCACCCAGACCTGCGGGCTGCACCTCTTGCAAAGCCAATAGCTTGCGTGCCAAAGACGCCGCTTGGCCGCAGGGGATAGCAATTTCAAACCCATCTTCGCCCGAGTAGCCGCTGCGCGTGGCATACGCGGGAGCGTCTTCAAAGTCAAAAGGCATGCCATGCATGAACAGAAGTGTGTTGGAGGCCGGCAGCAGGGTGTGAAATGCCGCGCTTGCTTGGGGGCCTTGCAAAGCGAGCAATGCCATGTCTGGCAAGGCCTGTACGGTGCAGATGCTGCCAATGTGTTGCTCTATCCATGCCAGATCTTGCACTTTGCGGGATGCGTTGACGATCAGCAGGTAATCCACGCCCCGGTTGATCACCATCAGGTCATCCAGGATGCCGCCTGACGCATTCAGCAGCAAGGCGTAGCGTTGCTTGTGCGGCGCGAGATCCACGATGTCGACCGGCAAAATACTTTCAAGAGCGGCAGCCGCATGAGGGCCGCTGATGCTGATTTGCCCCATGTGGGACACATCAAACAAGGATGCATGCTCACGTGTTTGGCGATGCTCGGTCAGCAAACCTTGCGCGTACTGTACAGGCATGGCGTAGCCTGCAAACTCCACCATGCGCGCTCCAAGCTCTTGATGTAGCGCATGCAAAGGCGTGCGAAGCAGGTCTGCATTGGAGGGTGAAGCACTCGTCATGGCCGCGTCCTTGATTCGGTGATGCAGACCATTCTAGGCCGCTACTGGCGTCCGTGGGTCAGGGCGAGTGCGGTGTTGCGCGCCGGTAATATGCACAGACAAATAAGCCATGTAGGGCCATCTACACTGAATGGATTCGACGCACTTTGAGGGAGCATTCATGGGTTTGACGCTGGGAGAGACTTTGTCGTGGGCCGCGCGCTACCTGCCTAACAAAGCGGCCATTGTGGTCAATGAGCAAGGCCAGCCTCGCCAAACGTGGACGTATGCGCAACTGGATGCGCAGGTCAATCGCCATGCGCATGCGCTGCTGGGTTTGGGCATCGGCCATGGCGATGTGGTGGCAGCTTTTCTCTACAACACGCCCACCTATGTATTCACCATGATGGCTGCGGCCCGTATTGGTGCGGTGTTCAACCCGATTAACTACCGGCTGGCTGCGCAGGAGCTGGCCTTCATTTTGGAAGACGGCAAAGCCAAGGCTTTGGTGTTTGAGGCAGAAGGTGCCGACGTGGTGCAGCGCGCGCGCGCCTTGACTTCCAACACTGCGCACTGGGTTTACGTTGACCCCGCGCCCAGCGCCAACTGCGCGACGGCGCACCTGGAGTTGCTGCTGCGCGATCAACCCAGCACCGCGCCCGACGTTCAGGTGCATCCTGAGGATGCCTGCATCTTGATGTACACCAGTGGCACCACTGGCCGCCCCAAGGGCGTGGTGCACACCCACGCCAACAAACTGGCGCACAACGCCATGATGCACCAGGTCATGCATTACAGCCGTGAGGATGTTGGCCTGAGCATTGCCCCGCTGAATCACACCGCCGAGCTGCACACCAGTTTCATGCCCAAGTTGCAAGTAGGTGCCACGCAAGTGCTGCAGCGCAAGTTTGATGCGGATGACGCCCTGCGTCTGATCGAAGAAGAGCGCGTGACCTTTTTCTTTGCTGCACCCACCATGATCGCCATGATGCTCAACGCCCCCAGCTTGCAGCAGCGCAACCTGCAATCACTGCGCCTGGTGGAGTACGGCGGTGCGAGCATGGCCCCGCACTTGATCCGAGAGTGGACGGCCAAGGTGGGTAGCGGGTTGATTCAAATCTTTGGCACCACCGAAATGGGGCCGTGCATGTCGGTGCTGTACCCGCACGAGCAGCTCAGCCACGCAGGCTCTGCGGGCTTGCCTTCGCTCAATCACCATTTGATGGTGGCGCGCGTGACCGACGATGGCTTGCCGACCGATCCAGCTAACGCCTGCGTCGTGGGCGAAGTGGGAGAGATTCTGGTCAAAGGGCCTTGCATGATGTCCGGCTACCTCAACCGCCCCGACGCCAATCAGCGCGCCTTGGCGCATGGCTGGTACCACACGGGCGACATGGGTGAGCTGGATGAAGACGGCTACCTGTGGATTCGTGACCGCATGGATTACATGATCAACTCCGGTGCCGAAAACGTGTACCCGCGCGAAGTGGAGGATGCACTGATCGAACACGCCGACGTGCTGGAAACTGCCGTAGTGGGCGAGTCCGACGAAAAATGGGGCCAGATTGTGACGGCCCATGTGGTGCGCAAAGCTGGCACGCAAGTAACGGATGAGCAACTCAATGCGTTCTTGGTCAGCGGTGACAAACTCGCTGCCTATAAACGCCCACGTCGGTACCACTTTATAGACGCACTGCCCAAAACCAGCAGCGGCAAGATTCAAAAGCACTTGCTCAAAGCGGCCGCGTAGGCGGGCAAAAGTCGCTGGCGTATTTCTGCCTTTTTACGCCCTGAATTATCAAGGACCAAAAGATCGTAAACACCTTCTTAAGGCTTAGGTCATGCTGCAATCCCCCGCTCAATCACACCGCCGGCAATTCGGGCGCTCCGTATGGCGTCTGAACGTGGGCATGGCCTTATTTTGGATAGCGGCGCTGGGTGTGATGTATGTGGCCATGGAGCGTTACTTGCAGCCTTCATCTTCTGTGGTGACGGCGGAGGGCAACTTGCAACTGCAGCGCCACCGCGACGGGCATTTTTATGCGGACGGCAGCATCAACGGCCAGCCCGTGCGCTTTATGGTGGATACCGGGGCCAGCTCCATTGCCGTGAGCGATGCCCTGGCACAACGCGCCGGCCTGGAAGGCGGCGAAGTGGTGCAGTTTCGCACTGCCAACGGCACCCGCATGGGGCGGCTGGTGCGGGCGCAAAGCATCACCGTGGGTCCGCTGCAAGCGCGCAATTTGACCGTGGGCACGGGATACACCGGCAGCAATGAACAAGACGCTTTGCTGGGGCAGAACTTCTTGCGGCAGTTTGATGTGCGCATTCGAGACAACGTGCTGGAGTTGCGCCCACTTTAAATTGAATATTGATAGCTGCTAGCCCTTGGTATATAAGGGATAGCAGCTGTTTTTATTGATTTTTTATATGGTTTGCTTATGCAGGCATTTCGCGTACAGAAATCAAGTAGCTGCAGCAGCCCACGCAGGGTTCAGGGCGTGAGTACCACTTTGCGGCAATCGTCTTCTTGCTTCTCAAACATTTCGTAGCCTTTGACGGCATCTTCCAGACGCATGCGGTGGGAGATGATGACTTCGGGCCGCATCTTGCCGTTGGCAATATGTTCCAGCAGCTCGGGCATGTACTTTTGCGCATGGGTCTGGCCCATCTTGAAAGTCAGCCCTTTGTCAAACGCATCACCAAACAAGAAGCCGTGGATGAAACCGGCATAAACACCGGGCACGCTGACTACGCCGCCGCGGCGCGTGGCCGCAATGCACTGGCGCAGCGCTTTGCCGCTGGAGCCTTCCAGACGCAAGGTGGTCAAGGCGGTTTCCAGCGCGCTGCCCTTGGCTTCAAACCCTACGGCCTCAATCGTGGCGTCCACACCGTGGCCCCTGGTGGCGTTGAGGATGATGTCTGCAGGGTCGTCTTCTTCGGCAAAGTTGATGGGAATGATGCCGTACACCTGCTGCGCGAAGGCCAGGCGTGAGGCATTGTCGTCCACCATGAAAATCTGCTCTGCGCCCAGAAAGCGTGCGCACAGTGCGCTCATCAAACCGACAGGGCCTGCGCCAAAAATGGCCACCGAAGCGCCGACTTTGATCTCCGCGTTCAAGGCAGCCTGGTAGCCCGTCGGCAAAATGTCCGAGAGAAACAGAACTTGCTCATCGGCCAGCACTTCCGGAATTTTCAGCGGCCCTATATTCGCATGGGGCACACGCACATACTCCGCTTGCCCACCTGCATAGCCACCATACAGATGGCTGTAGCCAAACAATCCAGCACCCGGCGTGGCGCTTTTCTTGTTCATGATGGCGCCGCGCCCATCGTTGGTGTTTTCGCAGGCAGCAAACAGGGTTTTGTCGCAGTAAAAGCAGGAACCACAGGCGATCACAAACGGAATCACCACCCGGTCGCCGGGCCGCAGATGCGAGACATTCGGCCCCACTTCTTCGACGATGCCCATGAACTCGTGGCCCAAGATGTCGCCGTCTTTCATATTCGGAATTTTGCCGCGGTAGATGTGCAGATCAGAGCCGCAAATGGCGGTGGCAGTGACGCGCAGCACCAGATCGTCTTTGGCCGTCAAGATGGGATCGGGCACGGTTTCCATCCGCACATCCTTGGCACCCTGGTAAGTAAGAGCTCGCATGGTGTTCCTTGCTACAAAAAGTTAAAGAAAAAAAGGATGGCTGCTTTCGCGAGTGCCATTTCCCATCTGCCCACTGTGGGAGGCTTGGCGGCCCGCTGGCGTAGGAGCAGATTCCGTATGCAGGTGAAACATGGGGCAGGCTGAGTGAGGGTGTACGCATTTCTTTGAGCGCCCCGCTTGCCTACAGCAAGGCGCAGGTATGGCTGACGGAGGGCGGCGCAGGCTTGTTTGAAGAATGCAGGAGCGGGTTCTCCGCCATGACACGCTCACAGCGCTACACCTTCTAAGCCATGAAAAATTCCCCTCCCGATATGCCCCCAGCGCCGCTGCCCTATCTGCCAAGCTATGAAAAACTGGAAGACGACGAGGCGCAAACGGCCCAGGAATTGGCAGAAACCATGCTGCACATCAGCCAGACCGTTGCCCAGGATGAGGGGAGGGCACTGCGCAGTGTGCATGCCAAGGCCCATGGCATCTTGCGCGGTACGCTGCAAGTGCTGCCTTTGCCTCCGACGCTGGCGCAGGGGCTGTTTGCCCAGGCTGCGACTTACCCTGTGGTGCTGCGTTTTTCGACCACCCCTGGCGATATGCTGGAGGACGCCATTTCCACCCCGCGTGGCGTGGCGATCAAAGTCTTGCAAGTGCAGGGCGAGCGTCTCGACCCTGAAGACGGTTTGCAAGAGCAGGACTTTTTGATGGTCAATGCGCCCGTGTTCGGCGTGCCGAATGCCAAAAAGTTTCTTTCCGGCTTAAAAGTGGTGGCGGCGACCACCGACCGGGCACCTCGTGCCAAAAAGCTGCTGTCCATGGCACTGCGTGGAGTCGAGGCCGTGATTGAAAAGGCCGGTAGCGAGAGCCGTTTGCTGAAAACCATGGGCGGCCATCCCGCGACCCATCCGCTCAGCGAAACCTATTTCAGCCAAGTGCCGCAACTGCATGGCCTGTATATGGCCAAGTACAGCTTGGTACCTGTCGCGCCGCAGCTCATTGGATTGAAGGAGGTGCGGTTAGAGCTTGCCGACCAGCCTGATGCCCTGCGCGAGGCGGTCACCAGCTTTTGTGCGTACCAAGAAGGCGTCTGGGAATTGCGTGCACAGTTGTGCGTGGATATTCAGCGCATGCCGATTGAAGATGCTTCAGTGCTTTGGTCTGAAGAGTTGTCGCCCTATGTGCCGATAGCGCGCCTGACGATGCCTGCGCAGACAGCGTGGGATGCAACGCAAGCCCCGAGCGCGGACGAAAAGCTCAGTTTCAGCCCCTGGCGCGGGCTGGCAGCCCACCGGCCGATTGGCTCCATCATGCGCGTACGGCGCATGGCTTATGCCACGTCTTCAGCGTTCCGCCAGCGATTCAATGAGATCAAGGGTTGAACGCGCCACGGCGTACATCTCTATCCATATGGGTCTTAACCCGCGCTGCGCTCAGGCTCTGCAAGCTTTACCGCTACCGTATGGCCGCCGGGCATCGCAAATTGCTGGATGGCCGTATCCAGCACACTGGCCTGTTCATGCAGTGAGGCAGACGCCGCGCTGGATTCTTCCACCAGCGCAGCGTTTTGCTGGGTCATCTGCTCCAGTTCGTTGACGGAGTTCAACACGTCGGCAATCTGGTGCTGTTGCTGGGTGGCTGATTCGGTCAGCTCGGCGATCACTTGGGCGACCTTGTGAACGCTGCTCACAATATCTTGCATGTTGCTGCCCGCCTGGCCGACCAAGGCTTTGCCGCTTTTGATGCACTGGCTGGAGGTCAAAATCAATTGCTTGATCTCTCGGGCCGCATCCGCACTGCGCCCGGCCAACGAGCGCACCTCATTGGCCACCACCGCAAAGCCACGGCCTTGCTCACCTGCGCGGGCCGCTTCCACTGCTGCGTTGAGTGCCAAGATATTGGTTTGAAACGCAATTCCATCGATCACACCGGTGATCTGCGCAATTCTTTCGGAGCTGTGGGCAATCTGCTCCATGGTCTGCACCACTTCTGTGGCCACCTGTTGGCCGTGCTGGGCCACCTGGGTGGTGGCTTGCGCCTGCTGGTGCGCGGTGGCGCTGGACTGCGCGTTGTACTGCACTCCCTGTCCCAGTGCTTGCATGGCACCGGCTGTGGTTTGCAAATAGGAGGCGGTGTCTTCAGTGCGTTCGCTCAGGTGATGATTGCCGGAGGCAATTTCAGCACTGGCGGTAGAAACTTGGCCCGCAGCGTCTTGCACTTGCGCCACCAGCGCGCGCAGAGCGTCTTGCATGGCACCCATGGCCAGCACTAGTTGGCCAACCTCATCCCGGTTCAACGGGGCAATGTCTTGCGACAAGTCGCCCGCAGCCACGCGGCAGGCCATGTCGCGCGCCATCTGTAGCGAACGCATGATGGTGCGCACGCTCAGCACTGTTACCGGCAGCATGACCAGTATCGAGCACAGCACCACCAGCGCAATCAGCCAGCGCATCTGCGTGGCTTGGACGGCCATCTGGCTGCGGCCTAGCTCCAGCTCTGACTGCGCTTGCATGACGGCAGCACCCAGCAAGGCATCGGCATCGTGGATGGCGGTGCGGACGTATTCGGACTGCTCCGCGCCCTCAGCAGGGCTGACCATGCCGCGGCGCACCAGATCAAGCACGGGCATCACGTCTTCCCCGTAGCGTTGCAGGGAAACATGTACCGCATTGAGCTTCTGTGCGTAATCCGAAGACTCTGGCTGCAGCAGGAGCAGCATTTGCGCACGCTCTTTGATGCTAGCCAGGGTGGTGTCCCAGCGATCCAGCATTTCAATGGCGATGTCCGAGTTCTCGGCGTTGATGATGGTGTTTTTCTCTGCGAGTTGCAGACTCCCCAAGTTGGTGCGTAGCTCACTGATGTCGGTCAGTGTCTGCACACGCGTTGCAAACACATCTTCGACGGTGCTGCGGGTCTGCTCCAAGGCATAAAAACCAGTCCCTCCCACCAGCAGCAGCATGCTTAGACAAAACAAGGTACCACAGTACAGGCGGCTTTTGATCGACAAATTTGCAGCAAACTTCACAACGTATCCTCCATGCGCGCCACCGCTCGTGGCAGTGGTTTTCTGAAGAACACGTTGCAACATCCGCGCCAGTCTGGGTCCCACAGCCCCACAAGCGGTCACGTGCTGGGGTGGGGCTTGGCGAAGCGCTTAATTTTTAGCGCTCAGCGCCTGGATGACGCTGGAGAAGTCCAGCAAACCATTACCAGCAATGCTGTGCTGCGCATAAATGGCGCGGGCCATGCCGCCCAGCGGGGTGCTGGCCTTTACGGCAATTGCATTCTCTTGCGCCAGGCCCAAATCCTTGAGCATCAAATCCGTGCCAAAGCCGCCGGCGTAGCCTTTGCTGGCCGGGGCGTTTTCGTGCACGCCGGGGAAGGGGTTGTACTTTTCCAGCGCCCAGTTGCCGCCTGAGCTGCGGCGCATGATTTCGCTCAGCACTTTAGGGTCCAGGCCATTGGCCACGCCCAGCGCAATCGCTTCGCTGGTGCCGGCCATCAAAATGCCCAGCAGCATGTTGTTGCAGATTTTGGCCGTCTGGCCTGCGCCGACGGCACCGGCGTGAAAGATGTTGGCGCCCATTTTTTCCAGATAAGGCTTGGCCCGCTCCAGTTGCGAGGCCGTGCCGCCCACCATGAATGTCAGCGTGCCGGCAATCGCGCCGCCCGTGCCGCCAGAAACCGGCGCGTCGATAAAGTCAATGCCTGCGGCATCGGCGGCCTTGGCCACTTTCTGGCTGGTGGCGGCGGCGATGGTGGAGCTGTCAATCACCAGCGTGCCGGGCTCCATCGCGCTGAGCAGGCCGGGTGCGCCGTCTTTGCCCAGAAACAAGCCTTCCACATGCTGGCTGGCAGGCAGCATGGTGACGATGACCTTGGCGCCTTGCACCGCGTCCTGCGCGCTGAAAGCGGCGGCGCAGCCTTCGGCCACGACTTTGGCTACCGCGTCTTTGGACAGGTCA
Source organism: Comamonas sp. (assembly GCA_015478895.1). Classification (GTDB taxonomy): domain Bacteria; phylum Pseudomonadota; class Gammaproteobacteria; order Burkholderiales; family Burkholderiaceae_C; genus Comamonas. Next base: position 45,657 of record JADMKK010000036.1, read on the forward strand.
AAAGCGCGCACATCGTGCCCCGCTTTTTGCAGATTGATGGCCATGGGCGCGCCCATGTTGCCGAGGCCGATGAATGCAATGGTGGTCATGGTGTTGTCTCCTGCTTATAAATAGTGATAGCTAGATGCCGTGGTTCAACCTTGCTTTGCGGTACAAAACACTTTGAAATCAAGGTTTAACTAGGGCATGTTGCTCATTTTTTCGAATGACTTAGCGAATGGCATCCGGCGCATCGTCTTCCAGCATGCGCCGGGCAATGATCACGCGCATGATTTCGTTGGTACCTTCCAGAATCTGGTGCACGCGGGCATCGCGCAGCAGGCGTTCCAGCGGAAAGTCGCGCAGATAGCCATAGCCGCCGTGCAATTGCAGGGCCTCGTTGCAGACCATAAAGCCGGCGTCGGTGGCAAAACGCTTGGCCATGGCGCAGTAGGTGGAGGCGTCGCGCGCACCCGCGTCCAGCTTGCTGGCAGCCAGCCGCACCATCTGGCGCGCAGCGACCAGCTCGGTCGCCATGTCGGCCAGTTTGAACTGCAGCGCCTGAAAGCTGGCGAGGGATTTGCCGAACTGCTTGCGCTCGTGCAGATAGCTTTGCGCCTGCGTCAACGCACCTTGCGCGGCGCCGACGGAGCAGGTGGCAATGTTGATGCGCCCGCCGTCCAGGCCTTTCATGGCGATCTTGAAACCTTCACCCTCTTGGCCCAGCAAGTGATCGGCCGGAATGCGCGCATTGTCAAAGTTGATGACGCGCGTGGGCTGGCTGTTCCAGCCCATCTTTGCTTCTTTTTTGCCGTAGCTGATGCCCGGCGTATTGGCGGGCACCGCAAAAGCGCTGATACCACGTGCGCCCGATTGCGCATCGCCTGTGCGCGCCATCAGCACCAAGACGTCGGTGCTGCCTGCGCCGCTGATAAAGGCTTTGGCACCGTTAATCACATACTCGTTACCCACCAATTCGGCGTGTGTCTTGAGCGAGGCAGCGTCCGAGCCCGCACCGGGCTCGGTCAGCGCATAGCTGGCCAGTTTCTGGCCGCTGGTCAGTGCTTCGCCCCATTGGTCGCGCACGGCATCGGTGGCCCAGGTGCCCAGCATCCAGGTGGCCATGTTGTGGATGGTGATGAAGGCGGTGGTGCTGGGGTCCACGGCGGCCATTTCTTCAAACACCAGCGTGGCGTCCAGCCGGGGCAGGGCCAGACCGCCCGCATTCTCGGGTGCGTACAGGCCGCAGAACCCGAGTTCGCCCGCTTTGGCAATCGCTTGGCGCGGGAAGATGCCTTCGGCATCCCACTGGGCCGCGAAAGGTGCCAACTCAGTGTGCGCAAACTGGCGGGCCGTGTCGGCAAAGGCGCGTTGGTCTTCGCTGAGTTCAAAGTCCATGGCGGTGTCTCCTGTCTCTTCGTTGTTCTCATACTTCGAAACACGCCACGATGGCCGGTGAGCGGCGGATTAATCTTCCGGCGCTCGCCCTTCGTGCAACCAGTGCATGAGCGCTGGGCGGCGCTGCTCGGTCACTTGCGTGAGGCAATCGTGGTACAGCCGGGGCCATTCGGCGCGGCTTTCATCCGGTGCGTGGCGCTGCTTGCACCCAGCGGTGCGCTGGCGGCTCCATGCGGTCTGGTCTTTGCGCAGCGCGGGCCGCTCATGGGCGGACAGCGCGCGCATCACATCGGCATACAGAATGTTCTGGGCCGTGTCCGCTTGCTGAAAGCGCTGAACAGCGCAGGCATTCAAGTGGTCAATGTGGCGCGATTGCGGCTCGCACGCTGCACCGGCCTGGGCCCGTACAGCGGTGCAGGGCAGTAACGCAGCAAGCCCCAGAGCCATTGCAGTCACCAAAGAAAAGCGCGTGGATGTCATCGCTGCATCATCCCAGAGTTTGGAGCTTTTTAGGGCTCCAGCCTAGGCTGCACTAGGGCATCCAGCTATGCTTTACTTCAGACTGATGGTGGTGTTGACGCCTTGCGAGACAGTGCTGTCATCAAACCAGCGGGAGGTCACCGTCTTGGTCTGCGTATAGAACATCACCACTTGCTTGCCGTAAGGGCCCAAATCGCCCAGCTTGGAAGCGCGGCTGCCGGTGAACGAGAACAAAGGCACAGGTACTGGAATTGGCACGTTGATGCCGATCTGGCCCACGTCGATCTCTTCCTGGAACTTGCGCGCTGCAGCGCCCGACTGGGTGAAGATGGCGGTGCCGTTGCCGTTGGGGTTGGCGTTGATGAACTCAATGGCCTGGTCAATATCGTCGGCTGCCACGATGCACAGCACGGGGCCAAAGATTTCCTGGTCGTACACGCTCATGCCGGGTTTGACGCCACTGAAGATGGTCGGGCCGACAAAGTTGCCTTGGTCGTAACCGGCCACTTGCGGCTTGCGGCCGTCGAGTTCCAGCACGGCACCATCGGCAATGCCGCGCTCGATCAGGCTTTCTACGCGCGACAGCGCCGCGCACGAGACGACGGGGCCCACATCGGTGCCGGGCTCGGTGCCGCCGGAGACTTTGAGCGTCTTGGCCTTGGCCACCAGTTCGGGAATCCACTTTTGCGATTCACCCACCAGCACTACCACCGACAGGGCCATGCAGCGCTGACCGGCAGCGCCAAAGGCCGCACCGGCCAAGGCGTTCAAAGTTTGATCTTTGTTGGCATCGGGCAGGATGATGGCGTGGTTCTTGGCACCCATCATGCATTGCACGCGCTTGCCGTTCAGGCTGGCGCGGTTGTAAACGTGCGTGCCGACCTTGGTGGAGCCGACAAAGCTGATTGCCTTGATATCGGGGTGGTCGCAAATCGCGTTCACCGCGTCTTCACCGCCGTGGATGACGTTGAGCACGCCCGCCGGCACGCCGGCCTCCAGTGCCAGCTCACACAGGCGCATGGTGACCATCGGGTCTTGCTCGGAGGGCTTCAAGACAAAGGTGTTGCCCGTGGCAATTGCCATCGGGAACATCCACAGGGGAATCATCGCGGGGAAGTTGAACGGCGTAATGCCGGCGCACACGCCCAGTGGCTGGTTCAGCGTGTAGGTATCAACGCCGTTGGCCACGTTGTTGGCCAGCTCACCCAGTTGCAGGCTGCCGATGTTGGCTGCGTGCTCCACCACTTCCAGACCACGGAACACATCGCCTTCGGCGTCGGGCAGGGTCTTGCCTTGCTCGGCGGTCAGCAGGGCGGCCAGCTCTTTCATGTTCTCGCGGATCAGCTGCTGCAGCTTCAAGAAGATGCGGGCGCGTGCGCCGATGGGGGTTTTCTTCCAGGTCTTGAACGCTTGCTTGGCATTGCTCACCGCCAGATTGATTTCTTCGGGCGTGGCAAAGGGCACGCGGGCCAGCACTTCTTGTGTGGCGGGGTTGACGACATTGCGCCACTGGGTGGTCTTGGATTCAACGAATTCACCGTTGATCAACAGCTTGACGGTGGGGGCCAGCACGGCCTGCGGGGTGGAAGCGTTCATGGGATTTGTCTCCGGCATTGCCTTGGAATGAAGTGGGGCACGCAACTGGCAGTGATCGCGCGCTCTGAAGGCATCGTAGGTGTGCAAAAGTGCTTATGCAATAGCAATTTTTGCACGTTGTATTTGCAAAAATGCACAGGCAGAATGCCGCCATGGATTGGGATCACTTGCGTTTTTTTGCGGCAGTCGTACACAGCGGCACTTTGGCGGGCGCAGCACGCACTTTGGGCGTGGAGCACACCACGGTCGCGCGGCGCATTCAGACGCTGGAAAAAATGCTGGGCCAGACTTTGTTTGTGCGCGATGCAGCAGGGCACAAGCTCAGCGCTGCCGGACAGCAATTGCTGCCCGCTGTGCAGGCGATGGAAAAGGCTGCCTTGAGCGTGGAACACGCCTTGCAACCTGCTACCGGCGGTGCGGAGGCCGAGCCCTCCGGGCTGGTACGCATTGGGGTGACGGAAGGGTTGGGCACGCAATTGCTGGCCGGGGCACTGGCCAGCCTGAGCGTCAAGCACCCGCAGCTGTCCATCGATTTACTGGCGCTGCCTCGCCTGCTGCACCTATCACGGCGCGAGGCTGACATCGTGATCTCGCTGGAGCGCCCCAAGCGCGGCACGGTGGTGGTCAGCAAGTTGGCGGATTACAAGCTGTATCTGTATGGCGAGCGCCAGTACCTGGCGCGCAAGCCGCTGGTGGCCAGCAGTGAGGATTTGCGCCATCACCACTTCATCCATTACGTGGACGACTTGCTGTTCTCCCAAGAGCTGCAGCTGCTCTCGCAAATCTACAAGCCCGCGCGCTTTGCCTTTCGCAGCACCAGCATTGCCGCGCAGTACGAAGCCGTGCGCGCCGGGGCCGGGCTGGCGGTGCTGCCCGCTTTCATGGCCGACCGCGACCCCACATTGACGCGCGTATTGCCGCAGGAGGCGCAATTTCTGCGCACCTTCTGGATGTCGATGCCTGAAGAAGCCAAAGCGGTGGCGCGCATCCAGGTGGTATGGAAGTTTTTGAAAGAGGTCGCTCGGGAACGTCAAGCGTTGCTGATGTCAAGCTAGTTGACCCAGATAGGACAGCCAGCGTGACGAACCTCTATCTACGTCAAAAATACGTCGTAACACGGTTATGCTCATCACTTCAATTAATATTTGTTAGCAATTGCCTTGTTTGTTTTGCTAGCACGATGGCAGACCTTCGCTCTCCCCCTGCGTTTACCCATGAGATACCGCTCTAAGCTGCACCGCATTTCCCAAGCTTGGTGGCCGACAGCCACCGTCTTGGCTATTGGAAGCGTGATCAGCGTGGCGAGCCTGCAGGTCATGCGAGGCTCGGGCGGCCTGCTGCCCTGGGTGCAAGAACGGGCGGACTGGATCATTGTCGGGGGCGTGCTGGCCACCACTGCCTTGCTGGCCGCCATCGTGACCTTGTCATCGCACCAGCGTTTGCGCGCACAGATACAGACACAGGCCAAGCACAAACTGCTGCGCCACCGAACGGACAGATTCAAGGCGCTGTTTCACCAATCCGCCGTGGGCGTGCTCGAAGTCGAGCTGCGCACGGGCCGTTTGGTCAGCGCCAATACGCGGTTCTGCAGCATCGTGGGCTACAGCCAGCAGGTGCTGGAGCGCATGTGTCTGGACAGCATGGTGCATGCCGACGACCAGTCGCAGTGGCACAACTTGTCACGCCAAGTCACGTCGGGGAAGCTGCCGCACTTCACCCTGATTCATCGCATGCTGCGCAGTGACGGCCAAGAAGTATGGGTCGAGGCATGGGTGTATCCGCTGCTCAGCGATGAAGGTCAGCCCAGTGAGCGCCACATCGCACTCATTCAGGATGTGACGGAGCGGCGCTTGCTGCAAGACCAGCTGCAGGAGCGCGAGGCGTATTCAGGTGAAATGCTGCGCTTCATGCCGGTGGGGTTGGTGGTGGTGGGGCCACAAGGCAATATTGAGTTTTCCAACCACCACTTCGATCACAAAACAGGCTGGGCGCATGGCGAGCTGGGCGATGAGTCGGCGCTGTGGCGCCATTTGTGTGCGGATCCGCAGCAGCACGCCACGTTGTTGCAGCGCTTGAATGCCGGGCGCTGTGAGGTCGTGTCATCCGGCATGAACATGCCAGCAGCGGAATATCTGCTGCGCAGTAAAAGCGGGCAGCCCTTGCCCATGGAAGTGTCGGGGCGCTTTCTGGACGGGCGCATCTTGCTCACTTTTGTGGATTTAAGCCAGCGCAAAGCGGCGGAAGCAGAGATTCGCTGGCTCGGCTTTTACGACCCCGTGACCCAATTGCCCAATCGCCGCATGCTGCTCGATCGCCTGGGCGATGTGTTGAGCAAAGGGCAGCGCCCTGGTAGCGGCAAAACGGCTTTGCTGCTGCTGGACATTGACAATTTCAAGTCGCTCAATGAAACCCTGGGCCATGAGCTGGGCGATGCTTTGCTGCGCATGGTGGCCACGCGTTTGGCCAACTGCATTGCGGGCAAGCACACCTTATCGCGCCAGGGCGGCGATGAGTTTGCCGTGGTGCTGGAAGACCTGCCGCTTGAAGCGCTGGAGGCCGGGCGCGCCACAGAGCATGTCGGGCGCACGCTGCTGGAGGCTTTGCGTACGCCGTTTTTCTTGAATGGGCAGGATTTGCACGTCACCGTCAGCATGGGCGCGGTGGTGGTGAGCGGGCAGGGCGATACCGTGGAGGAACTGCTCAAGCGCGCCGACCTGGCGCTTTACCAAGCCAAAAGCGCGGGCCGCGATACCTTGCAGTTTTTTGACCCCAGCATGCAAAAGGCCGTCAGCGCCCGCGTGGAGATGGAAAAAGACCTGCGCCTTGCACTGGAGCGCCACGAGTTTGACCTGTACTTCCAGCCCCAAGTGCGTGGCGACAAGGTCGTCGGGGCTGAGGCGCTGCTGCGCTGGGATCATCCGGTCAAAGGCTTTATTCCACCGGGTGTTTTCGTGCCGGCGGCAGAAGAATCGGGGCTCATCTTCCCGCTGGGCGAATGGGTGCTGTATGCCGCCTGCCGCCAGCTGGCGCACTGGGCCCAAGACCCGCAGCTGGCGCACCTGACCATGTCCGTCAACGTCAGCCCGCGCCAGTTCTACCAGGAAGGGTTTGTGCAGCAAGTGCAGCAAGCGCTGGCGGTGGCGGGCGCGCGCCCTTCGTCGCTGGAGCTGGAGCTGACCGAGGGCATGCTGCTGACCGATATTGACGACACCATCGACAAAATGGTGCAGTTGAAAAAGATGGGCGTGATTTTTTCGCTGGATGACTTTGGCACGGGCTATTCCTCGCTGAGCTATCTCAAACGCCTGCCGCTGGACAAACTCAAAATCGACCAGAGCTTTGTGCGCGAAGCTTTGCTCAGCGCCAACGATGCCAGCATTGCCCGCACCATCGTGGCGCTGGGCCACAGTCTGGGTCTGCAGGTGATTGCCGAAGGCGTGGAGACAGTCGAACAGCGCGACTTTCTGGCTGCCAATGGCTGCAGTTACTGGCAAGGCTATTTATTCAGCCGGGCCACTCCGGCCAAAGCCTTTGAAGCTTGGGTCAAAAACTACGACATCCAGGGTTTGGTGCTGGACAATCAGTGAAGGCGTACTTGCAGCCCTGGTTGCCGATCTTTTCTAACAAATCTAACAAAAAACATAGCTGCTTGCCCTCGTAGAACAATGGTTTGAAGGTGCTAAGTGCCTGAAATCATCTATTAACAACGGCAGGCAGCTATGTTTTTATGAGCTTTTATCAGGCAAAGTAGTGGCACAGGCGCTGGCCTTTGACCTCGTGCACACTCACTTCCATGCCATACAAGGTGCTGAGCACCTCGTCGGTCACCACCGCCAAGGGGGGCCCTTCATGGGCCACATGGCCGTCTTGCATGGCGATGATGTGGTCGGCATAGCAGCTGGCAAAGTTGATGTCGTGCAGCACCACCACCACGGTTTTTTGGCGCTCATTCACCAGGCGGCGCAGCAGCTTCATCATGCTCGCGGCGTGCGCCATATCGAGGTTGTTGAGCGGCTCATCGAGCAGGATGTAGGGCGTGTCCTGGCACAGCACCATGGCGATGTAGGCGCGCTGGCGCTGGCCGCCGGAGAGTTCATCGAGATACCGCTCGGCCAGCGCGGTCAGCTGCAAAAAATCCAGCGCTTCGTTCACATGCTGCACATCTTCAGAGGTCATGCGGCCCTTGCTGTGCGGAAAGCGGCCAAAACCCACCAAGTCGCGCACCGTCAGGCGCAGGGCGGACTGGTTGTCCTGGCGCAAGATGGCCATGACCTTGGCCAGCGCGTCGCTGGCGGTTTTGGCCACATCCAGTCCCGCCACATGCGACGAGCCCGAGGTCATTGCATCCAAGCGGCTGACCATGCTCAGCAGCGTGCTTTTGCCCGCGCCATTGGGGCCGATGATGGCGGTGAACTTGTTTTCCGGAATTTGCACATTCACCCCATGCAGCACTGTGGTGCTGCCGTGGGTTTTGACGACGTTGCGTGTCTCGATCATTGTTTGCCCTTGCGCATCAGCAGGTAGATAAATGCCAGCCCGCCAAAAAATTCCACCACCACCGACAGCGCCGAGTTAAAGCCCAGCACGCGCTCCAGAATCACCTGACCGCCGAGCAGCAAGATGCAGCCCCACAGCACTGCGGCGGGCAGCACCCACTGGTGGCGGCGTGTGCCCATCCACTGGTACGCCATGTTGGCCACCAGCAGTCCAAAAAAAGTGACAGGGCCCACCAGCGCGGTAGAAATCGCCACCATGGCGCACATCACCACCAGCAAGCGCAACACCTGCGGCTGGTAGTTGATGCCGAGATTGACGGCCGCATCACGCCCCAGGGCCAGCACATCCAGCATATGGCGTTGCCGCCAGAAATACGCAGCGCCCAGCGCCAGCAGCACCAGCGAAGGCCACAGCAACTCGGTGTGGATGGTGTTGAAGTTGGCAAACATGCGGTCTTGCAGTGTGGCGAACTCGTTGGGGTCGATCATGCGCATGACAAAGCTGGTCATGCTGCGAAACAAAATGCCAAACACCATGCCCACCAGCAGCATCAGGTGCAGGCTGCTGGCGTGGCCGGTGAACAGCCAGCGCATCAGCGCCACGCTCAGCGCCACCATCAGCACAATCTCCAGGCCAAACTTGGGCACCACACCCAGGCCCACCACGCCGACTGAGCCCAGCACCAGCACCAGTACGGATTGCAGGAACAGGTACAGCGCGTCCAGCCCCATCACCGCAGGCGTGAGGATGGTGTTGTGCGTGACGGTCTGGAACACTACGGTGGACATGCCCAGCGCGCAGGCCACGACCAGCATGGTCAGCACTTTGGTGCCGCGGTGCTCCAGCACAAAGGCCCAGTCGGCCTCTACACCGACGGTCATAAACGCCACGATGGCCAGCACCGTCAGCACGACCAGCGTGACCAATCGGTTACGGCTCAACGTCCACCAGCCCTGCTGTTGCGACGGTTCGTACAAAGCTTGCTTCATCGCATCACCCTTGCTTGGCGCGACGGCGCAACAAAATCATCAGAAACAAGGCGCTGCCCACCACACCCATGACCGTGCCGACAGGGATTTCATAAGGCGCAATGATCAGGCGACCCAACAGATCACACACCAGCGTCAATGCAGCACCGGCTATGGCGACCCACCACACACTGCGGCGCACGTTGTCGCCCTGCATCAGGCGCACCACATTTGGAATAATCAGGCCCACAAACGGGAGAGCGCCCACCGTCACCACAATGCAGGCGGTAACGATGGAAACCACGATCAAGCCTTGCAGCACCAGCGCCTTGTAGTTCAAGCCTAGATTGGTGGCAAAAGACTCGCCCAGGCCCGCCACCGTAAAGCGGTCCGCTGCCAGCACGGCCAATGCAGTCACGCCCAGCGACAGCCACAGCATTTCATAGCGGCCTTCAACGATGACCGAAAAATCGCCATTGGAGAACGCGCGCAGCGACTGGATCATGTCGTGCTGGTAGGCCCAGAACGTGGTGGCCGCTTCAATCACGCCCGCCAAAATCAATCCCACCAAGGGCACGATCCACGCCGAGCGCAGCTTGATGCGTGAAAGGATGGCCATGAACAAGGCCGTGCCTGCCAAAGCCGTGGTGGCCGAGACACCCATCTTGGCAAACACCGGCAGATCTGGCGCAAACAGCATGCACATCAGCATGCCGAAGGTAGCGGACTCCACCGTACCCATGGTGGAGGGCTCCACAAAATGGTTGCGCGCCAGCATTTGCATGAGCAAGCCGGCCACTGCCATGGCGCTGCCCGCCAATATCAAGGCCAGCGTGCGCGGCACGCGCGAATACATCAGCACCTGGGCCACCATGTCGTCATCGCTGTCGCTCCACAAGGTGCCCCAGGACACATCGCTCACGCCCACCGACAGACTCCACAGCGCCAATGCAAAAAGGGCCACCAGGGCCCCTATCCACGCCAAGGCTGTACGCCCCGCGGGTGTGTTATTACTTGGAAAAAGCATCGGCCAATTGCTTTAAATTCTCTTTCAGCGCCGTGGGGCTGGAGTTGGACATGGTGTACCAGTTGGCCGAATTCAAATACACCACATGCTGGTTGCGCCATGCCTTGGTGGCATGCACCAGCTTGTTGTCCAGCAGTTTTTTAGCCGCTTGGCCGTCGTTGCCAATGGCCGCATCACGGTCGAGCACCAGCAAATAATCGGGGTTGGTTTTGAGCAGGTACTCAAACGATACGGCCTGACCGTGCTTGGACACTTCGATCTTGTCCTTGATCGGATTCACACCAAACACCGAATACAGCATGTCAAAACGCGAGCCCGGGCCATAAGCGCTGAGCTTGCCGCCATTGGTCATTACCAACAGCGCGCCGCCCTTGTTGGCCGCCTTGGCCTTGACATCGGCAATCGCCGCTTCAATGGTCTTGATCTCTTGCTCACCCTTTTCGGGCACGCCATAGACCGCCGCAATCGCGCGAATGTTGCGGTACACGTGCGCCATCTGGTTCTGGTTGTCGATGGTGATGTCCAGCACCGGGGCAAACTTCTTGAGCTCTTCCACCTTGGGCAGCGAGCGGTTGCCGGCAATGATCAGATCCGGCTTGAGCGCTTTGACTTTTTCATAGTCAGGCTCAAACAACGTGCCAATATTGGCGTATTTGGTGGTGTCCGCAAATTGCTGGAGCGAAGGGGGCAAAGCCTGTGTGGGGTTCCCAGCCACATTGCCACCCAGAGTCTGAATGATGTCCAGCGCGCCAAAGTCATACACCAGTACGGTTTTGGGCTTGACCGGCATTTGGACTGCACCCGTGTTGTCCTGCACCTGGATGGTTTCTACCGCATGGGCAGCCGCAAAAGGCAAGGTCAGCGCCAGCACGAGGCCGCCAACGGTTTGGCGACGATTCCACAGACCGTTCATGTTCAATGTCCTTGTCCGTATCTAGTACGGCAAATTTTGTGATGAACGGTCATTATATGAGAATGATTCTCAAATACTGCGTTGTGGTTATGCATTTTTCGATCCGAAGCTGTGATACAGGTCAGAAAAATCATGCAGTCCGCGCTGGGCTGCGGCCCTCTAGGCCGGGCAGACAACTCCTGAATTAAGAGCTTATTACCCTTGGTGAGTAAGGGGTAAAGCCCTTTTTTATTAAAAAGTCTAGCGCGCTCTCAGTCCGCCGGTCAGAGGTGGCGCGTTATCATTCCAGCCTTCTGCTTTCCTAGCCTTTGGGCTTTTCTCTCCCAACCTCCGTGCGCCTTAACTCGATCAAGCTTTCGGGCTTTAAATCTTTCGCTGAGCCCACCAACTTTTTGCTACCTGGTCAACTGGTCGGCGTGGTCGGGCCTAATGGCTGCGGCAAGTCCAACATCATGGATGCCGTGCGCTGGGTGCTGGGCGAAAGCAAGGCCAGCGAGCTGCGCGGCGAGAGCATGCAGGATGTGATCTTTAACGGCACCACGCACCGCAAACCGGCCAGCCGCTCCAGCGTGGAGCTGGTGTTTGACAACAGCGACCACCGCGCCGGTGGCCAGTGGGGCCAGTTCACTGAAATCGCCGTCAAGCGCGTGCTCACGCGCGATGGCAACAGCTCGTACTTTATTAACAACCAGCCCGTGCGCCGCCGTGACGTGCAGGATGTGTTTCTGGGCACCGGTCTGGGCCCGCGTGCCTACGCCATCATTGGCCAGGGCACAATCAGCCGCATTATTGAGTCGCGCCCCGAAGAGCTGCGTCTGTTTCTGGAAGAAGCCGCAGGCGTTTCCAAATACAAAGAGCGCCGCCGCGAAACCGAAAACCGCCTCTCAGATACCCGCGAGAACTTGACGCGTGTTGAAGACATTTTGCGCGAGCTGAATGCCAACCTCGACAAGCTGGAAAAGCAGGCCGTGGTGGCCGCGCAGTACAACGCGCTGCAAGGCAGCGTGACGCTCAAGCAGCACCAGTTGTGGTTTCTGAAAAAGCAGGATGCCGAAGGCGATTTGGCCAAGGTGCGCCAAGAAGGCTTGCAAGCCGTCAACGATCTGGAAGCGCGTGTGGCCGAGATTCGCCACATTGAGGCCGATCTGGAAGCCGTGCGCCAAGCGCATTACGAAGCGGGCGACAAGGTCAACCAGGCCCAAGGCCGCTTGTACGAAGCGACGGCCGAAGTCGGTAAGCTGGAAGCTGAAATCCGCTATGTGGTCGAAGGCCGCCAGCGTGTGGAGCAGCGCATGCAGCAACTGGCCGAACAGATCACGCAGTGGGCGCAGCGCAAGGACGATGCTGAGGTCGAGCTGGAGCACCTGGCCGCCAACGGCATGGACGCCGAAGAACAGGCCGAAATGCTGGCCGCGCAACTCGAAGAGCAAAGCCTGCGCCTGCCTGATTTGGAAGATGCACTGCGTGCTACGCAGGGCAAAGCCAACACCCAGCGCCAGCAAGTGGTGCAGGTACAGCAACAAATTCAGGTGCTGGCCGCTGAGCAGCGCAGCATCAACGAACAAAATCGCCAGCACGAAAGCCGTCTGGAGCGCCTGCGCAATGATCGTAACGCGCTGGCTACGCCCGATGAAGCACGGCTGCAGCTTATCAACGCGCAGTACGAGGACGCGGCTGAGGTGGCCGAGATGGCCGAGGCCGTCTTGGTCGATCTGCAAGACAGCGTGCCGCAGCTCGACGACGAGCGCCGCCAGCGCCAGCAAACGCTGAACCAGGAAACCGCGAAAAAAGCGGATTTGTCGGCGCGCATGGAGGCGCTCAAGGCGCTGCAGGAAAAGGTCAAGACCGATGGCAAGCTGCAACCCTGGCTGGCCAAGCATGGTCTGGACGGCCTGCAAGGCCTGTGGACGCGCATTGCGGTAGAAAGCGGCTGGGAAAACGCGCTGGAAGCCGCCTTGCGCGAGCGCATGGGCGCGCTGGAAGTCAGCCGCCTGGACATGGTGCGGGGCTTCTTGGGTTCCAGTGCCAAAGACGCCCCGCCTGCGCGTCTGGCGTTTTACTCCAAACCTGATAGCGTTCAGCCCTTGTCCAGCAAGGGATTGCCGCTGATTTTTAACTTATTGCGTGTCCACGACAACGGCCTCCAGGCGCTGCTGGGCGAATGGCTGGCCGGGTGCTACACCGCGCAAACGCTGGATGAAGCGCTGAACCAGCGCAGCCAGTTGCAGTCGGGCGAGACCATTTATGTGCCCACGGGCCATGCCGTCACTGCGCACAGCGTGAGCTTTTACGCGCAGGACTCGGAGCAGTCGGGCCTGCTGGCGCGTGCGCAAGAAATTGAGCACCTGGAAAAAGAGCTGCGCGCCCAGGCACTCATCAGCGAGGAATCGCGCACTGCTTTGGCGAAGGCCGAAGCTGCGTACGCGGAGGCCTCGCAGCGTTTGGTGTCCGCACGCCGTGAAGCGACCGAAGCCAAGCAATCGGCGCATGAGTTGCAGGTAGACATGCTGCGCCTGACGCAGCAAGCCGAGCAAGCGCGTGCCCGCACTACGCAGATTGAGTCTGATGTGGCCGAGGTGCAGGCTGCCTTGGAAGATTTGCAAGAGCGCGCAGCCGCCGCAGAAGCGCGCTTTGAAGAGCTGGACATGCAACTGGCCGACAGCCAGGAGCTGCATGCGCAGCTCGATGACAGGGTCATTGACGCTGAGCGCAAAATGGCCGAAAGCCGCGAGCAGTTGCGCACGCTGGAGCGCCGTGCGCAAGAAGCCACCTTCAGCCAGCGCAGCATGCAGGCGCGCCAGGGCGAGTTGCAGCGCATGCTGGAAACGGCCGAGCAGCAAACCAAATCGCTGCTGGAAGAGCGCGAGCGCGCCCAGGCCGAGCAAGCGCGCTTGAACGATGCCGCCGCGCAAGGCGGTTTGCAAGACGCACTGAATTTGAAAATGGAGCGCGAGCAGGCCGTATCGGCTGCGCGCGGCGAGTACGAAGACCTGACCAACAAACTGCGGGCCAGCGATGACCGCCGTGTGCAGATTGAGCGGGCACTGGAGCCGATGCGCGCGCGCATCACGGAGTTTCAGCTCAAGGAGCAGGCCGCCTCACTGGGCAGTGCGCAATACGAGCAGCAACTGACGGAAGCCGGGGCCGATCTGGCCGCCGTGGCGCAGTCGATTCTGGAAGGCAATGTCAAGCTGCACGGCCTGCAAACCGAGATTGACCGCCTGCATCGCGAGATTGCCGCGCTGGGTGCAGTCAACTTGGCGGCGCTTGAAGAGCTGCAACTGGCCACGGAGCGCAAAAAGTTTCTGGATGCGCAAATGGCGGACTTGACCGAGGCCATGAGCACGCTCGAAAACGCCATCAAGAAGATCGACAATGAAACGCGTGAGCTGCTCTCCGGCACTTTTAATATCGTCAATGAGCATTTTGGTCGCATGTTCCCGGAGCTGTTTGGTGGGGGACAGGCCAAATTGGTGATTACGGGCGATGAAATTCTGGACTCTGGCGTACAAGTGATCGCCCAACCTCCGGGTAAAAAGAACCAGACGATTCATTTACTCTCGGGTGGGGAAAAGGCATTGACCGCGATTGCGCTGGTGTTTGCGATTTTCCAATTGAATCCGGCGCCGTTTTGTTTGCTCGACGAGGTAGATGCACCTCTGGACGATGCCAACACCGAGCGCTATGCCAAACTTGTGGCGAGCATGAGCAAGGGAACCCAATTCCTGTTCATCAGTCACAACAAGATTGCCATGGAAATGGCACAACAACTGATCGGCGTGACGATGCAGGAACAAGGTGTTTCGCGCATTGTGGCTGTGGACATGGAATCTGCCTTGTCCATGGCGCATGCTTGATAGATGGACAACTGGACAAAGCAATTCCATGAGTACTTTGCAAATTAGTCTGGCCGTTGTGGGTGTGGTTCTGCTGGGCTTGATCGTGGCCTACAACGCCTGGACCAACCGTCGCAACACCCCCAAGCGTGCCCAGCCCGCCGAGGGCGACAGTCGCCTCGATGATGCGTCCTCGCGCTTTGATCCGGCGATGGACGGGGTCGATGTCACCAATTTGCCGCCCAGCGCGCCGATGGTAGATCCGTCCCTGGACGTTGCTCCTGCGCAAGATCATGTGCAGGCGCCTAACGATTTGGATGACGCGGCCTTGGATGCCCTGGACATCTCCCCGGCAGACGGCAGTGCCGCTGCCCAGGTGCCTCGCTCTGCCCATGCACTGCAGGCCGCCGCGGAGCGCAAGCTGGCGCTGGATGCTCTGATAGATGCCATTGCCCCCATCCGTTTAGACCATGTGGTGACGGGTGATGCCGCCCTGATGGTGCAGCCCACCACGCGCCGGGCTGGTAGCAAGCAGTTTCGTATTGAAGGTCTCAATGAAGCCAATGGGCAATGGGAGTCGGTGCGCGCTGGTCAGCGTTACACCGCGTTCCAGGGCGGGGTGCAACTGGCCAATCGGCTGGGCGCGCTCAACGAAATCGAGTTTTCTGAGTTTGTCTCCAAAGTGCAGACGTTTGCCGACAGCCTGAGCGCCAGCGCAGAGTTGCCCGACATGCTGCACGAAGTAGCCCGAGGCCGTGAGCTGGACCAGTTCGCCAGTGAGCACGATGCCCAGTTGAGCTTTGTGTTGCGCCCACGCCGGGCCGCGTGGAGCCCTGGCTACATTGAGCAACATGCCGCCACTGTGGGCTTTACTGGCGCGGCCATGCCGGGCCGCATGCAGCTGCCGTCGGCAGTGCTCGGTCATGCGCCGTTGTTGACGTTGAGCTATGACGCGCAGGCCGCGCAGGCGGACAACCTGGATCAAACCGCCGTGCATGACGTGTGGTTGAGTCTGGATGTGCCCCAGGTGCCGCGCAGTGAGGAGCCTTTTGCACGATTGCGCCAGGTGGTGCAAGCCTTGTGTGAGGGTATGGACGGCATGCTGTGCGATCAAAACGGCTATCAGTTGCTGCCGAAGGTTTTTGACCCGATTGAAGCCGATTTGCAAAAGCTCTATGACCGGCTGGACAGCCGTGATTTGTCGGCGGGCTCCATGCTGGCGCGCCGCCTGTTTAATTGAGGTTTTTGCTCTGTGACTCTGGATCTTTTTGGCGATGCAACGCCCGATCAGCCTGCGCCTGCCGCTCCTCAATCGGTAGTTAACAAGGTGCAGGCGTTGCGCCGTCAATTGCAGCAATGGGCGCACGAATACTATGTGCTGGATACGCCCACGGTACCCGACGGCGAATACGACCAGGTATTCCAGCAGTTGCAAGCTTTGGAAGGTGCTTACCCCGCATTGGTAACGCCGGATTCCCCCACGCAACGCGTCATTGGTGCGGTGCTGGCGGGCCTTAAGCCCGTGCGCCATGTGGTGCCGATGCTGTCGATCCGAACAGAAACGGACAACGAAGCCAGCGGCGCGCAAGCTTTTGATGCGCGCATCCGCCGCGAGCTGGAGCTGGGCGCGATGGCGCAGCCTGTGGAATATGTGGCGGAGCCCAAGTTTGACGGCCTGGCCATGAGCTTGCGCTACGAAAGCGGCAAGCTGGTGCACGCCGTTACGCGCGGTGATGGCGAAGTTGGCGAGGATGTGACACACAACATTCGCACCATTCGCCAGATCCCCTGGGTGCTGGAGGCTGTCGATGTGCCCCAGGTGCTGGAAGTGCGCGGTGAGGTCTATATGCGCCGCGCTGATTTTCTCAAGCTCAATGAACGCCAAGCCGCTGCTGGTGGCAAACAGTTTGCCAACCCGCGCAACGCAGCAGCTGGCTCTGTGCGGCAGCTCGATTCCAGCATTGCCATGCAGCGGCCTTTGTCGTTTTTTGCTTATGGCGTGGGTGAAATGACACCGTCAGAGCAGGGCGGGCCGGCATGGGTGACGCATTACGACATGCTGCAGCAGCTAAAAAAATGGGGTTTTCCTGTTGCAGCCCAGGTGCGTATTGCCTACGGTGCTTCTGAACTCATAGCGTTTCATAGCGAGTTGGGCGTGCAGCGTGCCACTTTGCCCTATGAAATCGATGGCGTGGTCTACAAAGTCAATAGCTTGGCTTTGCAGCGCCAGCTGGGCTTTGTCACGCGGGAGCCGCGCTGGGCCGTGGCGCACAAATATCCTGCCCAAGAAATGGCTACGGTCATGGAGGGTATTGATGTGCAGGTGGGCCGTACCGGCAAGCTGACCCCCGTGGCGCGCCTGGCACCCGTCAGTGTGGGTGGCGTGACGGTGACTAACGCGACGCTGCACAACCTGTTTGAAACCCGCAAAAAGCGCGTGCGCGTGGGCGACATGGTGGTGGTGCGCCGCGCCGGTGACGTAATTCCTGAAGTGGTGGGCCGCGTGCCGGGCGAGCGGCCTGCCTATGTGGCCAATTTCAAGATGCCCTCGCAGTGCCCGATTTGCGGCTCTGAAGTGGTGCGCGAAAAAGGTGAAGCCAACCACCGCTGCTCGGGCGGCCTGTTTTGCCCCGCGCAGCGCAAAGAAGCTTTGCTGCACTTTGCCGCGCGCCGCGCCATGGACATTGAAGGCTTGGGCAGCAAGCTGGTCGATCAACTGATTGATGGCGGTGTGGTGCGCACCTTGCCGGATCTGTACCGCTTGGGCCTGTCCGGGCTGGCATCGCTGGATCGCATGGCCGAAAAATCTGCGCAAAACGTGCTGGATGCGCTGGAAAAATCCAAATCCACCACGCTCAACCGATTCTTGTTCGGCCTGGGTATTCGCAATGTGGGTGAGGCTACCGCCAAAGACTTGGCGCGCCACTTTGGTCTGCTCGACGCCATCATGGAGGCCAGCGTAGAGCAATTGATGCAGGTGCGTGACGTTGGCCCCATCGTGGCGGCCAGCATCCATACCTTCTTTGCCCAGCCCCATAACCGCGAGGTGGTGGAGCAGTTGCGCGCTTGCGGCGTGCATTGGGAAGAGGGTGCACCGGCTGAGAAAGCGCCGCAGATTCTGGCCGGCAAAACCGTGGTGCTGACCGGCACCTTGCCCACCATGGGGCGCGATCAAGCCAAGGAGTTGCTGGAAGCGGCAGGGGCCAAGGTCAGCGGTTCTGTGAGCAAAAAGACCAGCTATGTGGTGGCCGGAGCCGAAGCCGGCAGCAAGTTGACCAAGGCGCAAGAGCTGGGTGTGCCGGTGCTGGATGAAGACAGTTTGCTTGCATTACTTCAAGGCAAGGACGTTTAAATGGCACTGGCCCGGCGTGTACCGAAAATTGGTGTGGCGCTGGGCAGTGGCTCTGCCCGTGGCTGGGCGCACATGGGAGTGCTCAAGGCACTGGATGAGGCGGGCATCAAGCCGCATGTGGTCTGCGGTTCCTCCATCGGGGCCTTGGTCGCGGCGGCTTATGCCGCTGGCGAGCTGGATCGCTTTGCCGATTGGGTGCAAACGCTCAATATGCGCAAAGTTTTTGGATTTATGGATTTCAACCTGTCCGGCGGCATGCTCAAAGGTGAAAAACTCATCGATTTCTGGCGGCGCAATTTCGCAGACTTTGACATTGAAAATGCCCCCATTCCTTTTGGGGCGGTGGCCACGGACTTGCACTCTGGCGCAGAGGTCTGGCTGCGCCAAGGCTCCATAGCCGATGCTGTGCGTGCTTCCATTGCTTTGCCGGGCCTCTTTACGCCGGTGGTGCACCAAGGGCGCTTGCTGGTCGATGGGGGTTTGGTGAATCCCGTACCTTCCACGCTGGCACGGGCCATGGGGGCTGACATTGTGATTGCCGTGGATTTGAATGCCGACTTGATCCAGCGCCATATGCGCCCCTTGGCGGTGGAGCAGGTGGCCCCGATGCCGGGTGGCGCTGCCGAGCTGGTGGAGGCGCAAAACGCGGCGTGGATCAGTCGCATTCAGCAAGGCTTGCGCAGCTGGATGCCCGGCGGTGCAGAGCAGCCGAGCGAGCCTGAGGCTGCAGAGATGCTTCGCGTGCCTTCACTGCTGGATGTGGTGATGACCAGCGTCAATATCATGCAAATGCGCATTACGCGCAGCCGTATGGCGGGTGATCCGCCCGAGCTGGTGATTGCGCCGCGCCTGGCGCACCTGGGGTTGCTGGACTTTCACCGTGCCAAAGAAGCCATGCAGGAGGGCTACACCGCCGCGCAAGCTGCTTTGCCCGCCTTGCAGCACTTTGGCTGGAAAGCCATGGTTTCGCCAAAACAATAGCTGTATGCCCTTATGTATCAAGGGCTGAAGCACTATTTGACTTAAATTTTCAGGACTGGCTTATCTGCGGCGCGTTGCGCCTGCGCGGCCTGCTTTGCTCCAGTCGTAGACTGCGCCATCGGGCGTGTGGCCATCTTCTACAGCGGTCACGCCCATGATGCCCACCATGTCGCGCAGTTCTGAAGAAATGCACACATGGGCATTGCGCGGGTCAGTGCGCAAAGTCTGGCAATCGGCCAAGGCTTGGCTCATTTCCTGATCGCTGTAGGCGTGGGATTGGGGTAGCCACTCGGGAGGCTGGCCTTCAGGCTGGGCGTTGTGTAGATGGAAAACAACAATACTCATGGCGAATGATTCATAGGGTTTATTCCATCGCTTTGTAACGCAAGTGCCGCCTGGCCGTGGCGCTATAAACCTACACCCTCCAATGTTGAGGGCTCAAAAGTAAACTGACAGGTTAGATTTTCCTGCACGACGCACCCGATGAACGCACCCATTGATGTTTCCTTTTTTCAGCGCGATGCCAAGCCGCTGACCAGCTACCGCCCCTATTGGGCGAAGCGTTTCGGCACGGCCCCATTTTTGCCGATGAGCCGCGCAGAAATGGATCAGCTGGGCTGGGACAGTTGCGATGTGATTCTGGTCACGGGCGATGCGTATGTGGATCACCCCAGCTTTGGCATGGCGGTGATTGGCCGTGTGCTGGAGTCGCAAGGCTTTCGCGTGGGCATCATTGCCCAGCCCGACTGGCACAGCGCCGAACCGTTCAAAGCATTGGGCAAGCCCAACTTGTTTTGGGGTGTGACGGCCGGCAACATGGATTCGATGATCAACCGTTATACGGCGGATCGCAAAATTCGTTCAGATGACGCTTATACGCCCGGTGATGTGGGCGGCAAGCGCCCGGATCGCGCAGCCATCGTCTACTCGCAACGCTGTCGCGAAGCTTATAAAGATGTGCCGATTGTGCTGGGCGGCATTGAAGGTTCGCTGCGCCGCATCGCGCATTACGACTATTGGAGCGACAAGGTGCGCCGCTCCATCGTGGTGGACAGCAAGTGCGACATCCTGCTGTACGGCAACGCTGAGCGCGCGCTGGTGGAAGTGGCGCACCGCATTGCACGCCGCGAGCCGGTCGAGACCATCACCGATGTGCGCGGCACCGCTTTTGTGCGCCGCGCCTCGGAAGAAGGCTGGTTCGAAGTCGACTCCACCGAGGTGGATGAACCCGGCCTGGTTGAAGCACACATCAACCCCTATCTGACCACCAGCGAGCAAGCGGCGGCCCAGGGCCAGTCTTGCTCGAAAGAAGATGCTTCCAATCCAGGAGCAGCTAGCCCAGGTACAGCTTGCGGTACAGCCCCAAACACCCCTGCGATGCCAGCGGTGCAAGCCATCCAGTTTGTGCCCAACCCCAATTTGTCGCTGCGCAGCAAAAGCAAAATGCCGCCGCGCGACAAGACGGTGCTGCGCCTGCCCAGCTATGAGCAGGTTAAGAGCGATCCGATCTTGTACGCCCACGCCAACCGCGTGCTGCATTTGGAAACCAACCCGGGCAATGCCCGCGCTTTGGTGCAGTCCCATGGCGAAGGCGCTGTCGCGCGCGATGTGTGGTTGACACCGCCTCCCATTCCATTGACCACGGCAGAGATGGACTGGGTGTTTGGCCTGCCTTACGCACGTAGCCCACACCCCAGTTATGCCGACGAAGCGGGCAGCCACGAAGGCACCACCAAAATCCCTGCGTGGGAGATGATCCGTACCTCAGTGAACATCATGCGTGGCTGTTTTGGTGGTTGTACTTTCTGCTCAATCACTGAGCATGAGGGCCGCATCATTCAGAGCCGCTCGGAAGAATCGATCATTCAAGAGATCGAAGACATTCGCGACAAGGTCACCGGCTTTACCGGCACGATTTCGGACTTGGGTGGCCCTACGGCCAATATGTACCGTCTGGGTTGTTCCAGCCCAGAGATTGAAAAGCATTGCCGCAAGCCCAGTTGCGTATTCCCCGGCATTTGCCCGAATTTGCACACCGACCACGGCCCGCTGATCAACATCTATCGCCGTGCGCGCAATTTGCCGGGGGTCAAGAAGATTTTGATTGGTTCAGGTCTGCGCTATGACTTGGCGGTGAAATCACCCGAGTACGTCAAAGAGCTGGTGCAGCACCACGTGGGTGGCTATCTGAAGATTGCCCCGGAGCACACCGAAGCTGGCCCGCTCAACAAGATGATGAAGCCGGGCATTGGCAGCTATGACAAGTTCAAGCAGCTATTTGAAAAATACAGCGAAGAAGCGGGCAAGAAGCAGTTCCTGGTTCCGTACTTCATTGCCGCCCACCCAGGCACCAGCGATGAAGACATGATGAACTTGGCCATCTGGCTCAAGAAAAATGGGTTCCGTGCCGACCAGGTACAGACCTTCTACCCCAGCCCCATGGCGACGGCGACGGCCATGTACCACTCCGGTCGCAATACCTTGACCAAGGTGCGTCGCGAGATGCGCGACGAAGATGAAGAGCGTGTCGACATCGTGCGTGGTGAAAAGCGTCGCCGCCTGCACAAAGCCTTCTTGCGCTATCACGATTCCAACAACTGGCCCTTGCTGCGGGAGGCGCTCAAGAGCATGGGGCGTGCTGATCTGATCGGTAATGGCAAGCAGCACTTGATTCCGACCTTCCAGCCTCTGGTGGACGGCAGCTACCAAAGTGCGCGCAAGAAAAACAGCACCTCTTCCGCACCTGCAAAGACGGGCTTGGGCTATACCGTGAACAAAGAAGGCAAAGCTGTGGCCATGCGTCCGCGTCCTGTCGATGAGATGGCAGCGCGCGAACCCCAGGGTGATGTGCGCTTTCGCAGTGGCGACAACAAGCCACAGCCGGGCAAGATCTTTACCCAGCACACCGGTCTGCCACCGCGTGCGGGGGTGAAATCTCGCCCCCAAGCTGCTGGAAAACCTAAGCCTTTGCGCTCTGGCAAGTAATAAGTAAACATTTCGCTTGAAATCGAAAGCATAGAAAGCAGTGTTGCAACCCGCGGCACTGCTTTTTTCATGTATGCCCGGAGGGCAACGCCTTAATGTCTGGGCACCTGAATGCTGCTGGGCGCCAGTTGCGGCGGTGGAAGCGATGCACGCAAAAAGAAACTGGAATCGAGCGGCACCGGCGGCGCAATGTAGTAGCCCTGGGCGTAGTCCACTCCCATTTTTTTCAGCGCATCAAAAGTGGCCTGATCGCCCACAAACTCTGCCACCGTTCGTTTGCCCATGACATGACCAATATGGTTAATGGCCTCGACCATGGCAAAGTTGCTGGGGTTTTTGAGCATGTCCAGCACAAAGCTGCCATCGATCTTCAGGAAATCCACGGGCAACTGCTGCAGATACTTGAAGCTGGCCATGCCCGAGCCAAAGTCATCCAGCGAGAAACGGCAGCCCAGCTCGCGCAACTCTTCGATCATGGAGATCGCATGGTCCATGCTAGCAATGGCGCTGGTTTCCGTAATCTCAAAGCACAGTTTTTCTGCCGCTACGCCCGCTTCCAGGATGCTGTGGCGTATGAATTCCAGCAAGTCGCTATCACCCAGGCTGGTGCCAGAAAGATTAATGGCGCAAGTGCTGATGTTGGCACCCTGTGCAAGGTGGGACTTCAGTAACTTGAGTGCATTGCGCACCACCCAGCGGTCGATTTGTGTCATCAAGTCATAGCGCTCGGCAATCGGGATGAATTCAGCGGGTGATACTTGCTTGCCCGGTACATCAAACAAGCGCAGCAGCACCTCAAAATGCACCCCGCCCATGCCTCTGCCTTGTGGCTGTAAAGGGTAGACAGTCTGGGCATAGAGCGAAAAATTGTTCTGCTCCAAGCTCGTGCGCAAGCGTTGTACCCACTCCATGTCACCCTGATGCCGCTGGAAGACTTGGTTGAGCGGGTCATACACCGTAATGCGATTGCGTCCGCTGTTCTTGGCATGCTTGCAGGCGCTGTCCGCCATGCCCAGAAGGCTTTGTGGATCTGCACTCTGCATCGGCGCAATATGCACGACGCCAATGCTGACGCCGGTGTGCAGATTATGGTTGTGCCACCGAACGTTCAGGTCATGCACGGTTTTGCGCAAACGCTCGGCAGTCTGCATGGCGGAATGCGGCAGGCAATTAATCAGCAGCACAGCAAATTCATCACC
This sequence comes from Comamonas sp., assembly GCA_015478895.1. GTDB lineage: Bacteria > Pseudomonadota > Gammaproteobacteria > Burkholderiales > Burkholderiaceae_C > Comamonas. Next base: position 68,868 of record JADMKK010000036.1, read on the forward strand.
CCCGATCCGGGCCAGCACGTCGTGCTCACGCAAGGCCAGGCGCAGCTGTTGGCAAACCTGGCGCAAAATTTCATCGCCTGCAGCATGGCCGTAGCTGGCGTTGATCATCTTGAAATGGTCAAGGTTCAAATGCAGCAGGCTGACTTGCTGCTTGCCCAGCACTTGGTGCAGGCATTTTTCGAAGGCAGGGCGATTGTCGAGGCCGGTCAGCAAGTCGTGGCTTTGTTGCCAGACCAGCATGCGCATGTAGTTCTGTTCTTGAGAGACATCGTGCAGCACCAGCACCGTGCCAGAAGGCACATCGTCTTGCACCAGCTGCGTGACAGAAACCCGCACCGCCACTTCGGATTGCCCGCTCAGGCGGCGTGGCAACCAGTGCACTTGATCGTCGCTGGGGCGGTGTACTTCGTGGCTATGTGTTTGGGTTGGCTGGGCAGCCAGGGCTTCATGGGCAAAAGGCAGAACCTGTGCAATATCCCGCCCCATTAAATCTTTAGAGGTGGTGTCCAGCAGCCGGGTGGCTGCCGGGTTCACATAGCGAATTTGCCGCTGCGCGTCCACGGTAATGACGCCATCGCCCAAGGCTGCCAAGGTCACCCCACTGCGCAAACGCTCCACCTCCAGCTCGCTGTTAGCGCGCGCGCTGGCGAGCATGGCCCGTCGAATACTGAGCCAGTACAACAGGCTCAGCACTACTGCGGTCAAAAAATTAATAGTGACAAGAAGGCGGCCCAAATGGCGTGCTCTTGCACCCAAGGTGGCGCTGAATTCTTTGGCCAACGGTGTCACATGCTCGTTAATGGCTGAAATCTGCGAATACCACTGCGCAATTTGCCTCTCGTTGATGGCCTTGCCCGAGAGGCGGCGCTCGCGAATGTCGGCACCCAGTTGGGCTATCTGCTGTACATGGCTATCGCCGCGCCGCCACAAAGCGATAGTGCTTGCCATGGTGTCGCTATCCCATACCCAGGGCAATACGCGCAGCAGACTGTCGATATCGTCTGGATGATTTTCGGCTTGCAGCAAACCGTTTTTGATACTGGCGTAGTCGTTGGAGTGCTGATCCATCAGCTGCCGCGCTTGGCTTGCGCCTTGCGGCACGGCAATCGCTTGTTCAAAAGCCTGAAAGTCATGTTCAGCGCCCGTTTTGGCATAGCGGTTCAGTTGCACCACGGCGCTGTGCATTCCTTTGCTCCACAGGCTCTCCCCTGTGACAAACACCCGTACGGCTGACATCAGCATGAGGCTGGCGCAAGCCACCAGCAATTGCACGACCACTGCCGTAATAAATACCCAGCGGCGCCATTCTCTGCCGTTGCTTTTGGCAGGGTTGCTTGTCATGAATATATATCCGAAGGGTTACGCAGGTTGCAGGGCTACAGAGCGAGGTGGTGAGTGATGTAAAACGCCGGGCACATCCGCTGGGGAGTGAACAGCTGTGATGGGGGTGGGAGCTGCGGGGGGCGTGGATTGAACCCCTGAAACTTCGGTTTGTAGTTTGATCGCTTGTTCCAGCAGTTGTGCAGCGCACAAAGACGATTGCTCGACCAGCTGGGCATTCATGCTTGTCATCTCATCTAGCTTTTCAATAGAAGAGGTGGTTTGCTGTAGGTCTTTGGCTTGCGCTTGCGCCAGATGACTAAGACTTTGAATCAGCTGGGCGACCTGCTCGGTATGTTGCACCACCGTCACCATGCTGGTGCCAGCGGTGTTCACCAATGCGGTGCCTTGCACAGTCTGCTGCAGTGAGCTCTGGATGAGGCTGCGCACATCACGCGCAGCGCTGGCACTGCGTTGCGCCAGTGTGCGCACTTCGCTGGCAACCACGGCAAAGCCTTTGCCTTGTTCGCCTGCACGGGCTGCTTCCACGGCCGCATTCAAAGCCAGAATATTGGTTTGAAAGGCAATCGAATCAATCAGACCTACGATGTCGCCGATCTTGCGGGCGCTGCTGTGGATGGATTCCATCGTCACCACCACTTGGCTGACGATTTCGCCGCAGGCTTGTGCGCTTTCTGAAGCTTTGCTGGCAATGACCCCAGCACTGCTGGCCTCTTGGGCGCTCGCCTGGCCACCTTCCCGAATACTGAGCATGCTGGCTGCTGCAGCTTGCAACTGTGTGGCGGTCGCTTCGGTGCGCTGCTGCAAGTCTTGATTACCACCTGCGATTTCGGTAGCGCCTTGCAAGACCATGTTGGCGGTCATGCGCGCTTCGGTCGCCAAATGATTGAGCGTTAGAAATGCAGCATGTACTGCCCGCCCAGAAGGGCTGTGCACTTCAATCGCGCTGACATCCAGATTCAGTTGTCCGTCTGGCATGGGTTTGCACAGTGCGTGCAATTCAGCGGCTTCAATGGCATCAGCGCGCATTTTCAGCGCCATCACAATTTCTACCGAGGTTTGCACCACCACAAAGGCTGCATGCGTGAGCACACGGGCAAAGTTGGGCTCGGTCATGCAGTAAACAGGCCAGCCAAAAGCTTGCAGGCGGTCAAACAAAATGTGGTGCACAGCAATCGTTGCGGCTGCTGCAACGATGGGTCGCCAGTCACGGTAGACCAGCAAGAACGCTAGAAACACGAACACGCCAAAGTGCAGTTCCGTTAGACCTGCTGCCAACTGGATGTGTAAGGCCACCATCAACATGCCGCATACCGACAGCACCAAGCGGCTAAACAGTGTGCCCGGAGCTATCCGCCAAGCCAGTATTGCAGCCACACACAGGCCACAGGCCATGGTGCTGCCCGACATGATGGGGCCGTTGACGGGCGCCCAGCGCAATAGCGGCTGCGCCGCCAAGAAGCAGTACTGCAATGACCATGCTGTCAGCTTTTAAAGCCAATGCATGGAGGGTGCTGGATGGGGTACTTGGGGCTGTAAGACTCATCTTTCGGTGACCTTTAAAGGAAAGGAAAAGACGACAAGAAGTAAAAGTCCCGTAGAGGGTGTTGAAGGGCCCCAAAGCCCATGCTTTAAGGAAGTTGCAAAGTGTGTCGCCAGCGCCTATGGGTGTAGTTGTTTGTATTTGTTGGCAATTAGATGTAGGGGGATGTCGTTTTGGTCTGCCATCGATGCCAATTGCACGCAGCTTTTATTCGCGAAAAAATGCTGGAGGGCGGCATGCACCGCGGGGCTACGCATTGCGGCCACGCTGTAATCCCCGCTATCAATACCTGCGGCCTGACAAATGCGCTGGGCAAAATGGGGCTCCAGCGCGGCCAGGGCGACGGTGCCATCGGCGCATGCGTACATGTTGTAGCCCGCGTGTGCGCCCCCAACATCGCCATCAGGGGTCGTCATCTTCCATTGGCGCGGTAAGGCCAGCCACTGCGCCGCTTGTGCCAGCCCCACGTCCAGACAATGCCCGTGACCGGACTGCATGCGCAGCATCAATGTCTGAAGAACAGCTTCGCTGGCCATGAGGGAGCCCGCCATATCAGCAAACAAACTGGCAGGCATGTGGCCGTCGTCTGTCAAACCGGCCTGGGCCTGGTAGGTAAGGTCATGGCCGGCATGATCGGATGCTTCAGGCGCGCTACTGCCGTAGATACGTACCAAGTTCAGCTGCGGGTGGCGCTGGTGCAAATGCTCCCATTCCAGCCCCAGTTTGCACAGTGCGGTGGGGCGAAATGACGTCATCAACACATCAGTCTGTGCCAGCGTGGCATGCAGTAATTGCTGGCCGCTTTCGGTTTTTAGATTGGCTTGCAGCACGGTAATACCGTCATGCAGCTGCGCGTAGGCGGCCGGGCTGTAAGCCTGCATGGGGTCAGCACTGCTTGCGTTTGCCGGAGCCAGCGGCTCCAGTTTGGTGCAGTGGGCGCCCATGGTGCGGCAGCGCAGCAAAGCGGCAGGTCCGGGCAAGTTCAAAGCCAGGCTGGCAACGCGAATACCGTGCAAGGGCTGAAACTCTGTAGGTGTGTGAGGTTGGGGCATGCCAGTTTTGTAAACCGGACAGGACACCAGCGCATGACACCTGTGTGCCACTATCAAGTTTGATAGCTGCTTGCCGTGGTGCCTAAACGATTTCAGATATTTAAATGCCTGAAGTTGTTATTTATCAATGGCAAGTAGCTCCTTTTTTTAATAGCAAGAGCAAAAAAAAGCCGCCCGAAGGCGGCTAGGCTATTGCGCAGCGAGGGCGCTTAGATCACAGCGGCAATCGACTTGCACACGTGTTCAATGTTCTTGCTGTTCAGCGCAGCCACACACATGCGGCCAGTATCCGTGCCATACACGCCAAACTCGGAGCGCAGACGGATCATTTGCTCCTTGCTGAGGCCCGAGTACGAGAACATGCCGATTTGCGTGGTGATGAAGGACATGTCTTGCTGCACGCCGGCAGCCTTCAAACCGTCCACCAGCTTTTGGCGCATGGCCTTGATGCGCACGCGCATCTCGCCCAGCTCTGCTTCCCACTGTGCGCGCAGCTCTGGATTGTTCAGCACGGCAGCCACCACCGCGCCACCGTGGGTAGGTGGGTTGGAGTAGTTGGTGCGGATCACAATCTTCAACTGCGACAGTACGCGTGCAGCTTCTTCCTTGTCGTTGGCTACCACGGACAGGGCGCCTACGCGCTCGCCGTACAGGCTAAAGCTCTTGGAAAATGAGGTAGAGACAAAAATGTTCAGGCCCGCAGCCACAAACTTGCCAATCACTGCGCCGTCTTCGGCAATGCCGTGACCAAAGCCTTGGTAAGCCATGTCCAGGAATGCCACCAGATCCTTGGCCTTGACCACAGCCACCACTTCATCCCACTGCTCGGCAGTGATGTCATAACCGGTTGGGTTGTGGCAGCAAGCGTGCAGCACCACGATGGTGCCCGCTTCAGCGGCGTTCAAGTCAGCCAGCATGCCCTTAAAGTCGATCGAGCGGGTGGCTGCATCGTAGTAGGCGTAGGTGCCGACTTCCAAACCAGCGTTTTGGAAGATGGCGCGGTGGTTTTCCCAGCTAGGGTTGGAGATCAGTACCTTGGCATTGGGGTTGATCTTCTTCAAGAAGTCCGCACCAATCTTCAGACCGCCTGTGCCGCCAATGGCTTGCACAGTCGATACACGACCGGAGGTCACCACATCAGAGTCAGCACCAAAAACCAGCGCTTTCACGCCGTTGTCGTAAGCCGCGATACCGTCGATAGGCAAGTAACCGCGCGCAGCGGGTTTGTCCATCATGGCCTTTTCAGCCGCTTGCACGCATTGGAGCAAAGGCAGCTTGCCGTTGTCGTCAAAATAGACGCCCACGCCCAGATTCACCTTGCTGGGATTGGTGTCGGCAGCGAATTGATCGTTCAGGCCCAGGATAGGGTCGCGGGGGGCCATTTCGACGGCGGAAAACAGAGACATGAATCGTCCTTGAGGGGTAGATATAACGCTAAAGGCCCCCACCTGATGGTTTAGGCTTGAGGGTTAACTCGGCATTTTACTCCGGGGCAGCGTCATGCGCTCCGCACATAACGCTATGCAAGACCAAATTGTTTCTGATGCCCCTGAAGGCACTTTTGTCACCTATGAAGGCTCGCCTTTCGAGCTGTTTCAGCCCTATCCCCCTGCTGGTGACCAGCCTGCTGCTATCGAAAAATTGGTCGAAGGGGTGCTGGATGGCGAAGCGTTTCAAACGCTGCTGGGCGTAACTGGCTCCGGCAAGACCTTCACCATGGCCAATGTCATCGCCAGGCTGGGGCGCCCGGCGATTGTGTTTGCACCTAACAAAACGCTGGCCGCGCAGCTGTACAGCGAGTTTCGGGATTTTTTCCCGAAAAATGCGGTGGAATATTTCGTCAGCTATTACGACTACTACCAGCCTGAGGCTTATGTGCCCCAGCGCGATCTGTTTATCGAAAAAGACAGCGCCATCAACGAGCACATTGAGCAAATGCGGCTGTCGTGCACCAAAAGCTTGCTGGAACGCCGCGATGTAGTGATTGTGGCCACCGTCTCGGCCATCTACGGCATTGGCGCGCCCGAGAGCTATCACCAGATGGTGATGACCGTGCGCACGGGTGACCGTATGAACCAGCGCGATGTGATTGCCCAGCTCATTCGCATGCAGTACCAGCGCAATGACCAAGATTTCTCACGTGGCACCTTCCGCGTGCGTGGTGATACGATTGATGTGTTTCCGGCTGAAAACTCGGAGCTGGCGCTGCGCATTGAGCTGTTTGACGATGAAATCGACAGCTTGCAATTGTTTGATCCGCTGACTGGGCGCGTGCGCCAAAGCATTCCGCGCTTTACCGTCTACCCACGCAGCCATTACGTCACCCCCCGCGACAAGGTGCTCTCGGCAGTCGAGACGATCAAGCTGGAGTTGGCCGAACGCAGCAAGCAATTGGTGGAGATGGGCAAACTGGTAGAGGCGCAGCGCATTGAGCAACGTACTCGCTTTGATCTGGAGATGCTCAGCGAAATAGGGCACTGCAAAGGCATCGAAAACTACACCCGCCATTTGTCAGGCTCTGTGCCCGGGGCGCCACCCAGTACCTTGACCGATTACATGCCCAAGGATTCGATCATGTTCTTGGACGAGAGCCACCAGATGATTGGTCAGCTCAATGCCATGTACAGCGGTGACCGTTCCCGCAAGACGACTTTGGTGGAATATGGGTTTCGTCTGCCTTCGGCGTTGGACAACCGGCCGCTCAAATTCGAAGAGTTTGAGCAACGCATGCGCCAGGTGATTTTTGTTTCTGCTACGCCTGCCAACTATGAAAAAGAGCACTCCGGTCAAATCGTGGACCAGCTGGTGCGACCAACGGGCTTGGTAGATCCTGAAATTGAAGTGCGCCCGGCAACGCACCAGGTCGACGATGTGTTACAGGAAATTCGCCTGCGTGAGGAAGCTGGCGAGCGGGTACTTATTACGGTGCTGACCAAGCGTATGGCCGAGCAGTTGACCGACTATCTCAGTGACAACGGCGTGAAAGTGCGCTATTTGCATTCGGATATTGACACCGTTGAGCGCGTGGAAATCATTCGTGATCTGCGTCTGGGTGTATTCGACGTATTGGTGGGGATTAACTTGCTGCGGGAAGGTTTGGATATTCCCGAGGTGTCCCTGGTCGCCATTTTGGATGCTGATAAAGAGGGATTTTTGCGTGCTGAGCGTAGCTTGATTCAAACCATTGGCCGTGCTGCACGTAATTTGAATGGCAAAGCTATTTTGTATGGTGATCGTGTTACAGACTCCATGCGCAAAGCGATGGATGAGACGCAACGCCGCAGAATCAAGCAAGTCGCATACAACTTGGAAAGCGGCATAGAGCCTCAAGCTATTGTCAAGAGGGTGAAAGACCTGATTGATGGTGTTTATAGTGAAAAAAGCACCCGCGTCTCACAAGCACAGAGTAAGGCGGCGGCCAGCCTTTCTGCGTTGGATGGCATGACTGAGGTTCAGTTGGGCAAAGAGATCAAGAAGATGGAGAAAGAGATGTTGGAGCGGGCTAAGAACCTGGATTTTGAAGCCGCCGCCAGACTGAGAGATCAGCTCGCACTGCTAAAACAAAAGCTGTTTGGAGCTTGATTTCTAAGCAGTTTTACCTGGGTAATAGCTGGAGCCAATAGCGCTGATTGAATGTATCCGACCAAAATGATGGGGTTTATGCTATACTCCATTTTATTACTCAACAACAACAACAAAAACTTCGTGAAGAAGGGCTATGTGCCTTTTTTGCAGGACGGAGTAGGGCGGAGACTGTTATCAATTGCGAATTCGTGATTGATGTTTCTGTAACGAACAGCCTGACTGAAGGAGCTCACGATGCGACTCACAACCAAAGGCCGCTTTGCGGTCACTGCCATGATTGATTTGGCTTTACGTCAAAACAATGGTCCTGTCACGCTGGCAGCAATCAGTCAGCGTCAACAAATTTCACTGTCTTACCTCGAACAATTGTTCGGTAAATTGCGTCGCCATGAGTTGGTAGAGTCTACCCGCGGCCCTGGCGGTGGCTACACCTTGGCACGTAAAGCTGGGGACATTACTGTCGCTGACATCATTGTTTCGGTCGATGAACCCATCGATGCAACCCAGTGCGGTGGCAAAGAAAACTGCATGGGTGAGGCCGGTCGTTGCATGACGCACGAGTTGTGGTCTGCACTCAATCAGCGCATGGTGGAGTTTTTGGATTCCGTCACTTTGCAAAAGCTGGTGGATGAGCAATTGGCCAAGGGTATCCAGATTGAGGATAAGCCTGTAGTACGCCGCGCTATCTCCACGGCCCCTGTGGTCAAACCTATTCGTGTGAATGCGCCTAACTCAGTGTTTGCACTGGGTAACGTATTTGCCAAGTCTTGATCATGTAATTAGTCCGGCCGGGCGCGCTCGGCAGGCATGTATGAGTTTTCAATAAGTAGCTCACGCTACCAGACAGATTTCAGTAGAGCCAGCCATGGACATGACCCCACATTTTCCGATCTATCTTGACTACGGTGCAACAACACCCTGCGACCCTCGCGTGGTAGATGCCATGATTCCCTGGCTGCGTGAGCAGTTCGGTAATGCAGCATCACGTAGTCACGCTTGGGGTTGGGCTGCAGAAGAAGCGATTGAAAAAGCACGCCAGCAAGTGGCTGATTTGATTGGCGCTGATCCGCGCGAAATCGTCTGGACCAGCGGCGCTACAGAGTCTGACAACCTTGCGATCAAGGGCGCTGCGCACTTTTACCAAGGTAAAGGCAAGCACCTGATCACAGTCAAGACCGAGCACAAGGCCGTGTTAGATACGATGCGTGAGCTGGAGCGTCAAGGCTTCGAAGTCACTTATTTGGACGTCAAAGAAAACGGTTTGCTGGATCTGGATGTATTCAAGGCAGCAATTCGCCCTGACACGATCCTGGTTAGCGTAATGGCTGTCAATAACGAAACCGGTGTGATTCAAGACCTGAATACCATCGGCGGTATTTGCCGCGAAAAGGGCATCATCTTTCACGCGGATGCAGCGCAAGCTACCGGAAAGATGCCTCTGGACATGGCATCTATGCCCATCGATTTGATGAGCCTGGCTTCCCATAAGAGCTATGGCCCCAAGGGTGTGGGTGCTTTGTATGTGCGTCGTAAGCCGCGTGTTCGTCTGGAAGCGCAAATGCACGGTGGTGGTCATGAACGTGGTATGCGTTCGGGTACCTTGCCTACGCACCAGATCGTGGGTATGGGCGAAGCCTTCCGTATTGCCAAAGAGGAAATGCAAAGCGACTACGAACACGCCAAGCGTTTGCAGCAGCGTCTTTTGGATGGTTTCAAAGACATGGAGCAAGTGTTTGTCAACGGTGATTTGGAGCACCGTGTGCCCCATAACCTGAACATCAGCTTCAACTATGTCGAAGGCGAGTCTTTGATCATGGGCATCAAGGGCTTGGCTGTATCTTCGGGTTCTGCTTGTACTTCTGCCAGCTTGGAACCCAGCTACGTGCTGCGCGCTTTAGGCCGTAGTGATGAGTTGGCGCACAGTTCTTTGCGTATGACGATTGGACGCTTCACTACAGAAGAAGAAATCGATTACGCCATCGCTACCATCCGCGCGAACGTGGAAAAGCTGCGTGAGCTGAGTCCGCTGTGGGAAATGTTCAAAGATGGCATTGACCTGAGCACCATTCAGTGGGCTGCCCACTAATTGGAAACAAATTTTTTGCATTGGAAGAGGTAGACACCATGGCTTACTCCGACAAGGTCATTGACCATTACGAAAATCCCCGCAACGTTGGCTCCTTTGAAAAAGGTGACGACACCGTTGGTACAGGTATGGTGGGAGCACCTGCTTGCGGCGATGTGATGAAGTTGCAAATCAAAGTCAACCCTGAGACCGGTGTGATCGAAGATGCTCGCTTCAAAACTTATGGTTGCGGCTCTGCGATTGCCTCTTCTTCGCTGGTGACTGAATGGGTAAAGGGTAAGACGCTGGACGAAGCAGCAGCTTTAAAGAACAGTGTCATTGCCGAAGAACTGGCATTGCCACCTGTAAAAGTTCATTGTTCCATCTTGGCTGAAGACGCTATCAAGGCAGCGGTAGATGATTACCGTGCAAAGCGTGCTGAAGCGGTGACCGCTCAATAAAAATGGCAGTCTCGCTTTCTGACGCTGCAGCACGCCACGTGAATCGTTACCTCGCGAAGCGCGGTAAAGGGCTTGGAGTGCGTTTGGGGGTTAAAACCACCGGCTGCTCTGGTTTGGCTTACAAGCTCGAATATGTGGATGAGCAGGATCCAGGTGATGTGGTTTTTGAAAGCAATGGAGTTAAGGTCATGATTGACCCAAAGAGCCTTGCTTATATCGACGGCACTGAACTTGACTTCGTGCGCGAAGGTCTGAACGAAGGTTTCAAGTTTCACAACCCAAATGAACGTGATCGTTGCGGTTGTGGCGAGAGCTTTCGGATCTAACTTGCTAACGGGCGTGTGCCCAGAAGAACAAAACCGCCATTGCAGCAGTGCTGGCGGTTTTTTATTGACATGAATTTGCATTCTGACGATTTCGAAATAATGGGCTTGCCACGACAGTTCGCGCTGGATCGTGCACTATTGGATGAACGTTGGAAAGCGCTGCAAAAACAAACCCATCCTGACCGCTTTGCGGGCGAGGGTGGGGTTGCTCAACGTGTCGCTATGCAGTGGTCGGTGCGGATTAATGAGGCTTACCAACGGCTCAAGAATCCCCTCAAGCGAGCTGCTTATCTTTGTGAATTATGGAATGCACCCATACGGGCCGAAGATAACACTGCGATGCCCAGAGCCTTCCTCATGCAGCAAATGGAGTGGCGGGAAGCTTTGGATGAGGCCACTACGGACAATCATCTGGATGATTTACAGTCTGAGGTCTTATCAGCCAAGCGTTCGATGCTTCAGAAGTGTGAGCAGCTTTTGACATCTTCCGAAGGTGCGCAAGAGGCGGTTCAAACGGTGAGATCCCTCATGTTTGTTGAGCGCTTTGCACAAGACATTGATCGCCGTCGCGAGCAAATGGAACAATAGTTCGGCTTGTTATATGCCCTGTGGCTGTTGCCCACAACATAAAAGGGGTGGAGCCGTTCATAGAGAGATAGATTCACATGGCTTTATTGCAGATTTCCGAACCCGGTCAATCACCTAACCCCCATGAGCGCCGTATTGCGGTAGGTATTGATTTGGGAACAACACATTCACTGGTGGCTGCTGTACGCAGTGGTGTTGCAGAGTGTTTGTCAGATGACCAAGGCCGTGTGCTGTTGCCTTCGGTAGTCCGCTATGCACCAGAAGGAAAACGCCAGATTGGCTATGACGCCATGGCGCACCAAGTCGATGATGCAAGTAACACTATTGCCTCTTTCAAGCGTTTTATGGGGCGAAGCTTGGCGGATTTGGGTGCGCAGGTGGAGCAATTGCCTTATGCATTTGAGCAGTCGACTGACCATGCCATGCTGGAGTTGCAAACCCGTGGAGGCCGAAAAAGTCCGGTAGAAATCAGCGCGGAAGTTCTTGCCACGCTGCGTTACCGCGCTGAAGATACGTTCAATGATGACTTGTATGGGGTCGTCATCACTGTGCCTGCGTATTTTGACGACGCGCAGCGCCAAGCTACGAAAGATGCAGCCCAGCTTGCGGGTTTGAATTTACTGCGTTTGATCAACGAGCCTACGGCTGCTGCCATTGCTTACGGTTTGGATAATGCAAGTGAAGGCATCTATGCCGTTTACGACCTAGGTGGTGGTACTTTTGACATCTCTATCCTTCGGCTCACCCACGGAGTGTTTGAAGTTATCTCTACGGGCGGCGATTCTGCCTTGGGTGGAGATGATTACGACGCAGCATTAGCCAATTGGGTGGTGGAGCAAGCAGGCATTCAACCGCAGTCCGCTGAAGACTGGATGGCTTTGCGTTTGCAAGCCAAATTAAGCAAAGAACGTCTTACCGAAAGTCAAGTAACGCAATTTGTAGTGACGCTGCCTAGTGGTGCCGTCATTGAACAAGCTGTGACTCATGATGAATTTGCCGAGGTCACTGCGGCTTTGACCAAACGTTCGTTGCAAGTGGTGCGTCGTGCTTTGCGTGATGCTGAGCTGACGGCAGAGGATGTCAAAGGTGTGGTCATGGTGGGAGGCTCTACCCGCATGCCACAGATTCAGGATGCTGTTGCGCACTTATTTGGTAGCCGCCCTTTGAACAATCTCAATCCTGACGAAGTGGTCGCTTTGGGTGCCGCTATTCAAGCCAATCAATTGGCGGGAAACAACGCGGCGGGAGAGTTGCTGCTGCTGGATGTCATTCCTTTATCGCTGGGCATTGAAACCATGGGCGGCTTAGTAGAGCGCATTATTTCGCGCAATGAGACCATTCCTACTGCACGTGCCCAAGACTTTACGACCTATAAAGATGGTCAAACTGCATTGGCGGTTCATGTCGTGCAAGGTGAGCGAGACTTGGTGCAAGACTGTCGCAGCTTGGCAAGGTTCGAGCTGCGAGGCATTCCACCGATGGCTGCTGGTGCTGCTCGCATCCGTGTGAGTTTTACTGTGGATGCGGATGGCTTGCTTTCAGTGAACGCCAAAGAGCAAATCAGTGGAGTAGAGACGCAAATTGATGTCAAACCTTCTTATGGCTTATCTGACGAGCAAGTCGCTCAAATGCTGCAAGATGGTTTTGCTACTGCCCAAGAAGATATGAAGGCGCGGGCAGTTGTTGAGGCACGTGTGGATGGCGATCGCATGCTCCTGGCTACCCAAAGTGCCTTAACAGCCGATGCCGATTTACTAGCCCCCTCTGCGTTGCTTGAAATTGAGGCTCATATGGATCAATTGCGAGCCAGACTGGGAAGTGAAGATGCTTCAGAAATTGAAGCACTAACCCAAGCTCTAGCAAAGGTTACAGAGGCTTTTGCTGCCTTAAGAATGAATCGCGGTATTCGCGAAGCATTGGCAGGCAAGAACGTGCAATCTATTTCCTGACTAATCAAATTACATGGCTATTATCAAAATTCTTCCCCATCCTGAATACTGCCCTCAAGGCGCACAACTGAACGTGCCGGCAGGTACTTCGATTTGTGAAGCACTGCTCGATAACAAGATCAATATTGAGCATGCTTGCGACCTCAGTTGTGCTTGTACGACGTGTCATGTCATTGTGCGTGAAGGCTTTAATAGCTTGAATGCTTCTGAAGAAGAGGAAGATGATTTGCTGGATCGTGCATGGGGCTTGGAGCCTCAGTCCCGCCTGAGCTGTCAAGCAATCGTTGCGCAAACGGACTTGGTAGTTGAAATTCCTAAATACTCGATCAATCACGCTAAAGAAAACCACTAAGCCATGTCACGTCTTGTTGTTCTGGATACGGAAACCACAGGCTTGTCCGCAGAGGGTGGTGACCGTGTCATTGAGTTGGGATGCGTTGAGCTTGTCGGGCGCAAGCTCACGGGCAATAACTTGCACCTGTACTTCAATCCAGGGCGTGATAGCCATCCTGATGCTTTGCGAGTGCACGGGCTGACGACACAGTTTTTAAGTGACAAGCCAAAGTTTGCAGAAAAAGCGCAAGACATCTTGTCGTATCTGCAAGGGGCTGAACTCATCATCCATAACGCGCCGTTTGACGTAGGGTTTTTAAACAAAGAGTTGGCTCGCCTTGGCATGCAGCCACTGAAAAGCTACGTCGAAGGTGTCACTGATACCCTGGTAATGGCCAAGGAGCTATTCCCAGGCAAGCGTAATTCCCTGGATGCTTTGTGTTCTCGTTTAGATGTAGACAACAGCAGCCGCACTTTGCACGGCGCTTTGCTGGATGCAGAGTTGCTTGCAGATGTCTACATCAATATGACGCGTGGGCAAAATGCGCTGGTGATGCCAGACGAGGGGGAAAAGACGCCAGAGCAAGAAATGAGCTTAGTTATCCCTCAAGTCGATCTCAGCTCCCTTGTGTTGCCAGTGCTACGCGCTAATGAGTTTGAAGCTGCTGCGCACGAACAGGTGCTAAACGAGCTAGACAAGTCTTCAGCGGGCAAAACAATTTGGCGAATTTGAAATTGACCCCTTCAAGTCATGCAATAATCTAAGTCTTGCTGCAGTGCAGTAAGGGTGATTAGCTCAGCGGTAGAGCACTGCCTTCACACGGCAGGGGTCACATGTTCGATCCATGTATCACCCACCAATTTTTGAGAAAACAGTGATGTTTTTTTGCGTGATTAGCTCAGCGGTAGAGCACTGCCTTCACACGGCAGGGGTCACATGTTCGA